>JBDRAN010000028.1:0-136305 GCA_043823745.1 Candidatus Omnitrophota bacterium
ATCAAGCAAGAAACAAGGCTTAAAGCTCTTGAGCGTTGAGCTTGCCTTCGGGGACAGGCCTTTTGAGTTAACCTGCGATGACGCTGACATTCTGATACAGCGGCGGACCGATGAGAATAATATTTTATGGCAGAAAGAAAGTATTCTTAATGTAGGGGTGCAACATCTACCGAGTGATTGCGACAAGGTAGTTTGCCTTGACTGTGATATTATTTTTAATAATAATGCTTGGATTGCAGAGACATCATGCCTGCTTGAGGCGTATGTAGCGGTGCAATCATTTTCTTTTGCAGTTCGGTTACCAAAAGGAGTCTATAGCTTCAGCGATGAAGAAATTAAGAATCTGCCGCAAGGCTATATTCCCGGGGGAGGAGGGAACTTACCTAGTTTTTCTTTTGCCAAGCGTGTATCAATTCCTCTGGCCGGCCGCCCCGGAGGCGCCTGGGCTCTTAGAAGGTCATTCCTCGTAAAACACCCCTTCTACGACCGATTCATATTGGGTGGCGCCGACGCTGGCATGGCACATGCTTTTTGCGGTGATTTTCGCAACAATGAACAGGTGCGGTCGCATTATAATCCTCAAACGTACGCCCATTATCTGCGTTGGGCTGAAGAAATGTATAGCGATATACAAGGGAGCTATTGGTATGCCGGTGGCGTTATTATGCAGCTATGGCATGGCGATACAGCAGAGAGGCTGTATAAATGCAGGGATCTGCTGCTTCGCGTTCTCGAGTATGACCCTGAAGAAGATGTGCGGGTATCGGAAGATGGTTTCTTAGAATGGGCGTCAGATAAGCCCAAACTTCATGGGGCCGTTAAGGAATACTTCCGATTTCGAGGTGAGGAGCAGGGTGGTTTTTTTGGTTCTTTTATCAGTAGCGAGTTACATAAAACAAAAGATAATCTCGATATAGTGCAAAAAGAACTTTCTGCTTTAAAATTTTCCCGTACGTATAAAGTTGCCCAAGTTATACGTAAACTTTATACAATAATGATTCCAACAGATAAAGCAATGCTTCTATGGATGAAAAAAGCGAGGTCAAACGATGGATAAAGTGGTGCCGTACTTAAATCCTGTAGATAACAATGATTATGTTATTACGTGGCTCCTCGGCACTCTATGTAATTTTAAGTGTGATTACTGTTTTAATGCCCGAAGCTCTGCTTCTGATCAGGCCGCAGCATACAAAAAATATTCGGTTAAACATATCGCGCAAGCATTTGATGATACAGGAAAAATATGGAAGATCAAGCTTACAGGCGGAGAGCCTTTCTTGTATCCGCGATTCATAGAAATGTGCGGATTATTAGCAAAAAAGCATCTGATTGCAGTAAATACGAATGTATCGACGACTAATATTTATGAGTTCGCAGAATCCATAGACCCTTTAAGAGTTTATGCTTTTCGCGCCTCTTGGCACCTTCTTGAGCGGGAAAAAACTGAGAATGGTACTAAGCTATTTATCGGTAGAATCCTTCATCTTCAAAAGAAGGGATTCCCGGTGCGCGTCGACTATGTGACCTACCCGCCTTTTTTTAGTCGGATTAAAAAAGATATTCAATTTTTGAAAGAGGGGGGGGTCGAAAGGATATACGTAAAAGTGTTCAGAGGAAAATTTGAAGGTAAGATGTATCCCGATTCATATAGTATTCAAGAAAGAAGTCTCATTGAAGAACTGGCAATCGATCAACATGAGTTAGATATTTTATCTCAGAACTATAGTTTTATGGGAAAAAAGTGTTCAGCGGGACAGCGATTTTTTGCTATGGATGAAGAAGGAAACTTGTTTCGTTGCACCTCCGCGTTATTCCCCACGCGCCTTAGAAAAAAAATCCATGGTAATATTTTTAACGGTAACTATTTCTTTGCTCAAGAACCAACCCACTGCACCTATGAAGCCTGCAGTTGCCCTTATGAAGGTTTAGATTTTATTGTCAAAGAAAGAAGAAAATAACCCTCGAGCTTTCTCGGTATCCGGTGAGTATTATAACTGATGCGATACGGGAATATATTGAAATGTTAGCTTCGGTTGTTCGTAAGCATAGCAATATGAAAATAATGCGGAATGTTTTTAAGATTATAAAGTCGCAGCGTAGCTTGTGCTCATTGGGATGTTGTTTTTAAATAGCGTAGCCGCTAATTGAGAGCTCGATGAAACCCATTCTTTTCAGTTACAACAAAAATCTTATCGAGCAACTTCCGGGCAAAAATATAGTAATGTGATCTTGCCGTGCTTGATTGTGCTAGTTTACCGTTGGTAGCGAAAGATTGAAGGCGTGTTAGTTCGCGCGACAGGTCCGGATAATTATCGCGGAAGCGGTTTGCAATATCATTTTTATCATCTACTATGTGCCCCTTTTCAAGAGCAAGCAGCAGTGCCGGTAGGATTTTATTGCAGAAGAGGGGTAAATGTTTTTCATTATTCAATATTTGTTTCCTGCCCAGGAGCATACGTATGTAATAGGCATGTTCCGCCATGGTCATTTTTAAAATCGGCAATGAAACGCTTTTGTCGATGTTTCCGAGGTATGTGATGTATCTATCGCCGTACGCATATAAGTGAAATTGCAGCGAATGGTTCAGGTAATGGTAGATGATGTTTGTTGTGATCCCGATAGATAACCTATTGCTGGTAGCCCAATATCGAGATACGATATCTTTTAAGTGTATGAGAAATGAATGTTTTTCTTCCAGAGTGGTTGCTTCACCCAGCATTACATAAAAACAATAAGGGTAGAAAAAAATTGACTGAATGGCCGGTTTTGTTTCCGCACGCAAAGCCCGCGCAATGGTATCGAAATCTCTAAACTTTTGATGCGTGGCCGTTGTACTTTTAAAGAGGCTTTCGGTGTTTGTGTCGGGGTCCCCGGCAGTATTGGTATCCATCGTGAGGGGGCCGTATATTCGAAGCGCAGTTTCCATGTATTCAATAAGGTAGGCCAAAGATAAAGGAATGAGGTCGGCGCTTTTGAGTGTAAAGCCTGATTGGTAGGTATCATAAAAACCATCCCGTAACGCTTGAGGCATAGGATGAGCGCTGCAGAAAAAATCAAAAAACTCAAAGCGTGTTTCGAAGTGAGTGTATTTATTCTGTGTGATACGGTAGCTATCCCGTAAGGTATCGGTAAAGAATTTGAATATATTGCGGGCAGATATTTTTTCTATCGGGCTGCCATGCGGGTGGGTGAGATAGAATTGGAGCATGTTTCTGTAGTTACAGTATGCACGTGATACGCAGTCCAAAGCGAATTTTTCATTTCGGTGTTGATACCTTTCTTTCGGCAATGGATCGCCGTAGAGCGGTTTATACACAAAAGGAAGCTCGCATGCTCCCATGTCCCCGTAGGCAAGCCATCCCTGGATTGTTTGTCCAGTCGCTATGAGGTTGAATTCGTCAAAAAGAGGAATAATGTTTTTTAATAAGGAATGAAACTTAAAAAATCTCCGTATTCTTCGGAACTCTGTTGGCGCGTCGACATCATCGATTGTTATAATCATGTCGAGATCGCTGAGGCCGGCTATAAAGTCCTTGTTGTCCAGCCCCCATTTGAGATAAATCGCCCGCGCCGGGAGCATTGCCTTGGCGAGACATAAAAATATATATAACGCCAATCGATAGATGAGCGCATAGAGCTTGTTATAAGGGAACACCAGGGCAGTTCTCTGTATAAATCTTTTAAGCACCATTTTTTCACCAGATAATTCTTGTTTATAGTATGTCGATAGATGTAATTATACATTTTGAGTGCAAAAAGAAAAGCACTATCATGGATATCACTTAGGCGAAGGTATCAGGGGGGCCATGAGTTGATACATGAGATAGAACGAAAGATGCAGTAGAGCGCTGCTCTCGCACAGGCTTTCGGTAGGGTGAGGCTCTTTTCCTGAATTTTTATGGTGACCGTTGAACGCCTGTCGTTTTTTAATCGTTATGAGGCTTGTATTGTTCGAGAAAGGAGAGTAGCGTTGAGGTATTTTCTTCTTTATCTTGCCCAAGATAGAAAACGAATGTTTTTGATCCTTTGATGACTTTTAAAGAATTTCTCAGGCGTGAGAGCCCGAGTGGGATCTTCAATAATATCTCCCGGGGGCCTTTCTGAAAAATATATTCTATTCCCTGGTACAGGCCGACCCCGACAACGGAGTTTTTTATGAATTCACCAAGCGCGGCATACTTTGAAACAGGCTCTATGCTTGGGTTTCTCCCTAAAACGCGCTTGCCGAGAATTATCAGGTGCGGCCGCGCGGGGACAGTAGAGATTTTTTCCTTAAAATACTCTACGTCGATGAGTGTTTTCGGCCAGAATTCCTGCCTTTGGAAACGGCGCAGGTATTCGTGTGGGATGCCGTCCGGTACTTCTTGTTCATTGACGCCTATTCGTAGAGGAAAGGGGAGTATATCTCCGTGAGGATTTATGAGTGGAGAATCTTCAGAAAGTAACTTTATTGTATTGCTTAAGGAAAGTATCTTTAAAGCCATGGTAGTTTTTCCGCCGCCCATATCCATGAGCAGAAGAACAGCTTTTTGTCCAATTGTAAACCCCAGGGCGTGCACGCGGTGTAGACCCATTGCGTCGAGCTCGCTTGCGACCAGAGACATGATCGTCATGTAGCAGATTTCATGGAGGAGCGGGTAGTCGATGCTATGCATATCGCAGCGTAGTTTATCCTGGTTAAAAATAACTAAGGCTTTGCCGGAATAATCGATGTATTTTATGTGGTTATTGTAATAGCAGATGTTGCGCGGTGAGACATAACGAGCCACCATAGGGGGAAGGCTCGCGTAAGGGGGGCGCACGAACGAGGCGCTGATAATAATTTTTGTCGTATCTTCTTTTGATGCGAAAAAAGAAAAATCCCTTTGAATGTCGCGGGTTAGCTCTTGATTGTCGCTCTTAAAGCATACCCCAACTCCATAAAAATTTAAATGAACGTGGTGCATATTTTTCTTTAATTAGAGTCCTTTTCGTCTATAATGATATCTAAAGTATATACAATAATAGAAGAAATGTATAGAATTTTTTCTTACGTTAAACTACTGTGGTGCACACCGTAGTGCGTCGGAATGATTCTGGACGTATAGGTACGCACAGGATGAGGTTATTGCCGCATGGATAATCCTAAGATAGTTATTATTGGAGCCGGGCCCGCGGGTATGGGGTGCGCGTACACATTGGCTCACGGAGGCGTTCCTTCCGTGCTGGTAGAACAGGAGGCTGACGTTGGCGGGCTCTGCCGGACGATTGATCATTTAGGATATCTTTTTGACATCGGTGGGCACCGGTTTATTACAAAATCAGACGAAGTAAAAAAAATATGGGAAGAGGTTCTCGGAAGCGAGTTTCTTTTGGTCAAGCGCTTATCGAGAATTTATTATCGTCAAAGGTTTTTTAGCTACCCGCTTCAGTTTTTCGATGTTGTCTGGCATTTAGGCCCTCTAGAAAGCCTTTTCTGTCTTTTTAGTTATCTGCGTGCGCGGTTTTTTCCTTGTCAGAACAATGACAGTTTCGAGGGTTGGATTATCAATCATTTCGGCCGGCGACTCTATAATATTTTTTTTAAAAGTTATTCGGAAAAAGTCTGGGAAATACCGTGCAGCAGTCTTTCTTCTGATTGGGCGCGCCAGAGGATCAGAGGGCTCTCCTTACGGGTTGCGTTAAAGAATTCCATATTCGCAGGCTCGCGCGAAACGCCAAAAACGTTAATTACGCAATTCAGCTATCCTAAAAGAGGCCCCGGTCAATTCTATCAGAGTTTACGGGACGCCTGTGTTACCATGGGCGGTGATTTTTCTCTTAACACCACCGTGCGTGCGATACGCCACGATAACAATAAAATTACCGCGATCGAAACGATTTCAAAAAGCTCAGGGGAGAAAAGGGTGCAGGATGTTGAGTATCTCTTTTCCAGTATTCCGCTTCCTGAATTGATACAGGCGTTGCAGCCCCGGCCGCCGGATGAAGTCATTGCTGCCGTTGCGTGCCTCCAGTTTAGAAGCCTGATTGTTGTTAATATTATTCTGGACAAAGAAGATGTGTTTCCCGATCAGTGGCTATATATCCATGAACCGAACGTAAAATTAGGGCGCATCCAGAATTTTAAAAACTGGAGCCACTATATGGTTACCGATACCAAGAAAACATCACTTGGGTTGGAATATTTTTGTAATAAAGGTGATTATTTGTGGAGTATGGATGATATTGAACTCAGGAATTTTGCTTTGAAGGAATTGAGCAAAATAGGATTTACGTTACGTCACCACCTTCTCGATAGTTTCGTGGTGCGTTCCGCCAACGCGTACCCCCGCTATACGCTCGACTATCGCGAGCATCTTTCCGTGTTGCGCGCGTACGTGGCGCAGTTTTCAAATATGCAGACCATAGGCCGCGCCGGTCTTTTTCGATACGATAACTCTGACCGCGCGTTACTTTCGGGGGTCTATGCCGCTCGTAATTTTTTATACCAGGAAAAACATGATTTATGGCAATTTGATACGGATCGTGATTTTATGGAATCATAGCGCGTTCCCGGTATCGTGAAGGCTTTTTTGCGGCGGGCTTTCGAGGCCGGTATGCGGTGAGCCGCAGGATTGCGATCGTCCCCGAGGTATCATGAATATCCTCAAAAGAAAAATTTCGAAACATAGTGTAGTCATCGGGCTTATCATCGCCGCTGGTTTTCTGTTGCGTTTTCGTCAATATTTCTATAACAAGTCGCTATGGCTTGATGAAGCTTCTTTGGCGCTCAACATCATACACAGGCCGTGGTGGCAACTTTTTAAACCTCTTGATTATCTTCAGGGTGCCCCTGTCGGATTTTTACTCATAGAAAAGTTCTTTATCTACCTCTTCGGTAGTGGCGAGTATGTGTTGCGGCTCTTCCCTTTCATAAGCGCTCTTGCAGCACTTTTTCTTTTTTTTAATGTTGCGCGTTTTCTGCTTGATCGCGATGCGCTTGTTCTCGCAATGACTTTAATGAGTTTTTCGGGTGTCCTCATTTATTATTCCTCCGAGTGTAAGCAGTATTCCTCAGATGTTTTTTTAGCTTTGATAGTCCTAAATATTTTTTTGCGCCCGTACCGGCCTATGATATCAGTCGTTCGCGCGTTAGCCTTGGGGCTTATGTGTGCGGTATTTATTTTCATTTCGCATCCGATATTTTTTGTTTTGCTTGGTATAGCGGTGGTTAACGTTGGTTCGTGCATACGAGAGAAAAAGTGGCTTACGATGGCCGGTTTGTTGTCTGTTTTTGTGTTTGGATTGATAAGTTTTGTGATCGCTTATTTTGTTTCGCTGCGTTCTTTGACGATGACACAACCGCTCGTGGGCTGGAGCAGGGGGTTTGTGCCGCACCTTTCTTTTTCCCTACGTAGCTTACAATCGCTTACACAATGGTTTCAGGGTAATGACAGTCTTGGTTTTTTGATAGACGTTCGCCCCGCATGGGTGAGCCTGGGGCTTCTTGTAATCGGTAGTTACTCGATGTTCCGTGAGAGAAGACGAGATTTTTTAATTCTCGGGCTGCCGGTGTTTTTTGTTTTCGTGGCATCAGTATTCCATAAATATCCGTTTTATCAGAGGATGCTCTTGTTCCTGATTCCATCAGTACTCATTATATTATCAAAAGGTTTCTCAGAATTGCTTCGATTTCTTCCAAGTAACAAAGTAAAATCGATACTTATCATCTTATGCATGTGTTTTCTGCTCTTTGTTCCTGTTGTTAAGGCCATGATATCCGGTTTCTTTCCGTATGGGGCTGAGTCTCTGAAGCCGGTCCTTTCGTATGTTAGTTCGTATGCTCGCTCTTTTCCAAGGACTAATCCAACGGTCTATCTTTCGAACCGTGCGGTATCCGCGTTTCAATACTATGCCCCGCGCTATGGGCTTGATAAGAATAGATGTATTGTGATGCCGTATAAACCATCGCGCGCGGAATTTAAAAAGGATATGAATCGATTGGTAGGCACAAAAAAAGTTTGGGTGATTGCCTCGGGTATTTCTGAAGCTCGGCAGATAGAGGAAGAAAGCTTCTACCTCGGTTATCTGGATCGTAAGGGGCCGCGCCTGAGGGCTTTTAAATGTAATGATGCATCAGCCTACCTGTATGATTTAAGCCGTCCGCGTCGTGCGGGTACCAATTCTGTTCCAGCGAAAACCTTAAAAGTTGAGGGTAGCGGAAAGTATGTTCGGCGGGCGACACGGGCTCTTTGGTTCATCGAACGGGTGACCGGCTCGCGCTGTGTGCCGTGCCTTCTTATTCTTGAGCGATTTTTTAATGCGTTGCGCGCGTACGTATACAGTTAGAGGCTTGGGCATTTTTTATGCAGCACAAATAAGCACGCGCCCCCCATGCTGCTTTGGTATAGCCGTGATTTTACTTGCTAGTTCGAGATATAATTTGCTTGTTTCCACCCGTACTTGGGCTATAATACAGTTTCGTATAGGGAATTTATTTATTTACGGAGCATAGGAGCGCTTGAGAGAATGAGGATTTATGGCCAAAGATAAGATTTTCAGCAAAAAGCAGTCAGCGATTGACTTTAATTTTAAAAAGAAGACGGCAGCGGTCTTTGATGATATGCTTAACCGCTCGGTCCCGTTTTATCGGGAGATCCAGCGCATGACGACCGAGATCGCCGCTGATTTTGCCTTACCCGGGACTAATGTGTATGATTTGGGTTGTTCGACAGGGACTACGCTGCTTGCGCTGGATAAGAAATTACCGGAGGATGTTTCGTATATCGGGTTCGATTACTCTCAGGATATGCTCAATAAGGCAGAGGAGAAAATAAAAGCTCATAAGGTTAAGCGGCCGTATAAACTTTTCTGCCGCGATTTAAATAACGGGGTTCCGGTTGAGAACGCCTCAGTGGTGATTTTTACGCTTACGCTGCAGTTTGTGCGCCCCCTGGTGCGCCAGAAAGTTATCGAGGAGATCGCCCGGGGAATCAATAAGGGGGGATGCCTCATTTTGATTGAGAAAGTTTTGAGCCTTGATTCCAAGCTTAACAGGCTTTTTATTAACTATTACTATGAGTTTAAGAAGCGGCAGGGATACAGCCGGCTTGAGATCGCGCAGAAGCGCGAAGCGCTTGAGAACGTGTTGATTCCCTACCGGCCGGAGGAGAACCGCCAGCTGCTGCTTGAAAGCGGTTTTAAAGAATGCGATATGTTTTTTAAGTGGTATAACTTCTGCGGAATGCTCGCCTTAAAATAATATGATAGTTGCCGCGTGGCGTACATTATTACTGACTACCGGAGCGTTTTTCTTCCGCTTCCGCAACTTTTTATTTCCCGCTTTTGTCATTATTCTGCTGGTGTTTACCAAGCCGGCGCTATTCCTGGGTCGGCGTGATCTTGATGCCATCATCGTTACGTTCGGGTTTCTTGTTGCTATGCTTGGCATATTCTTTCGGCTCTTTGTGATCGGGTTTGCCTATATTAAGCGCGGCGGCAAGGATGGCCGGGTGTATGCCGACAACCTTGTTATTGAAGGAGTGTACGCGCATGTGCGTAACCCGATGTATGTGGCTAATTTCTTTAATATCGTGGGTATCGCGTTGATTTACGGTTCGTTCTGGGTCTACGTGCTTGTCATCCCGTTTTTTACCTATGTGTATCTCGCGATCGTTACCACGGAAGAAAATTATCTGCACAAGCGCTTTGGCGCGGAATTCGAAACATACTGCAAGGCGGTGAACCGTTTCATCCCCAATTTTTCCGGTATCAAACAAACCCTTGGGAAATTCTCCTATGATTGGACCAAGGCGCTGCGTAAAGAGTATGGAACGACCTTTGGGGTGCTCCTGGGATGCTATGTCATGTGGCTGCGTAAGATGTATTCTTTTTACGGCGCCACCTTTAGCAGGCACACGGTATTTTTTGCGGTTGCACCCGTTGTTTTTCTCGTCCTCTTGTATTCCTTCGTGCGATACTTAAAGAAGAGCGGCCGACTTTCTTCGTAAAGAGCGAGAAGTTTCCCCGGCGCATGAACGCTTTCTTACCGGCATATTGACAAAAAATGCTCATACAGTAAACTAACACAAAAGGAAGATCAGGTTTTTATACCGGGCCGGTCGGCAGCAGTAATACTGCGGGACTTCCAGGCAAGGGATTGACCGGGAACTATAAAAACATGGTTTTCCTTTTTTGTTTTGTGTAAACACAAAAAATGATTACACTGATTAGGAAATGATTACACAGATTATTAAACACTGATTACACTGATTTGAATAAGATAATAAAGTCTTCACCAGTGATTTCAATCTTGTAATGTTCAAGAAGGAGACAAATGCCTGTAGGTAAGAGCATCGCTAATATTCAAGGGCTCTCAGAGCGCCAGGCCCTTGAACGATTAAAAAAAGACGGCTATAACGAGCTCCCCGCTCAAAAGAAGAAGAATATTCTTTTAATCTTATGGGGGATTCTCAGGGAGCCGATGCTGCTGCTTCTCGTCGGCAGCGGCCTGGTGTATTTATTCTTGGGTGAGGCGCAAGATGCGCTGATGCTTTTGTCGTTTGTCATTGTGGTGGTGGGTATCACGCTCTACCAGGAGCGTAAGACAGAGCGTGCCCTTGAGGCGTTACGTGATCTTTCCAGCCCCCGCGCGCTGGTTATCCGCGACGGGGAACAAAAGCGTATTGCCGGAAGATGTGTGGTACGCGATGATATTATTGTCCTATGTGAAGGCGATCGCGTTCCGGCTGATGCGAGGGTTATTTCGTGTGCTAATCTTTCGATTGATGAGTCTCTGTTGACCGGAGAATCCGCGCCGGTACGCAAAGCTGAAGGTAGCGATGCCGTGCCGGTTGCTCGGCCGGGAGGCGATGATCTGCCTTTTGTTTTCTCAGGAACCCTGGTTACCCAGGGCCATGGGTTTGCGTGTGTCTCGGCAATAGGTGTGCATACCGAGATGGGTAAAATCGGCAAGGCTCTCGAGAATATCCGCGAAGAAGAAACGCTTCTAACAAAAGAAACCCGTCGTCTGGTCAGGAATTTTGCCGCGATCGGCCTTGTACTGTGCGTATGCGTGGTTGTTGTCTATGGCTTAAGCCGCGCCAGCTGGCTTGGAGGAATTCTTTCGGGTTTGACGCTTGGTATGGCCATGCTTCCCGAAGAGTTTCCGGTGGTACTCATGATTTTTATGGCGCTGGGGGCCTGGCGCATTTCAAAAAGTAAAGTTTTAACGCGCCGGGCTTATGCTATTGAAGCATTGGGCGCTGCCACGGTGCTCTGCACGGATAAAACCGGGACGCTTACGGAAAATCGCATGCAATTATCAAGCTTGCATATTGCCGGGAAAGATTACGTAGTTGATGCCGCCACAATTGCCAGTTTGCCTGAGGAAACGCACGGTCTTATCGAATATGGTATTTTAGCCAGCCAGAAGGACCCGTTTGACCCTATTGAGAAAGGGATAAAAGAAATCGGAGAGTTTTATCTGGCGGCGACCGAGCACATCCATAAAAATTGGCAGATACTTAAAGAATACCCTTTGTCAAAGCAGCTTTTAGCGATTAGCCATGTCTGGGAATCTCCGGATAAGACACAGTATGTTATTGCGGCCAAGGGTTCTCCTGAAGCAATTGTTGACCTTTGTCATTTTAATGCACAACAGCACCGGGAGCTTATCGATACCATTGAGCGTATGGCAAAGCAGGGGCTTCGCGTTCTGGGTGTGGCAAAAGCTCTATGGAAAAAAGAGAATCTTCCCGGCCTGCAGCATGATTTTGCGTTTGAGTTTGTGGGTTTGCTTGGCTTTCTTGACCCGATCAGGGAATCAGTGCCGGCATCAATTCGGGAGGCGCAAAAGGCCGGCGTTCGTGTGGTGATGATCACCGGAGATTATCCGGCAACCGCCGTGCATATTGCCCGGCAGATCGGAATTGAAAATCCTGCAGAATACATTACGGGGCCTGAAATAGAGAAGGTGGGGCATCAGGAGCTTCGAGTGCGATTGAAAATGGTGAATGTATTCGCCCGGGTTGTGCCGGAACAGAAGCTCGCGATCGTTAATGCGCTTAAGGCAAACGCTGAAGTTGTGGCGATGACCGGTGACGGGGTTAACGATGCACCGGCGCTGAAAGCCGCGCATATCGGCGTTGCCATGGGCCAGCATGGAACAGACGTGGCGCGTGAATCATCGGCGCTGGTGTTGCTTGGCGATGATTTTTCTTCAATTGTCGAGGCCGTGCGCCTGGGCAGGAGAATTTTTGATAATCTTAAAAAAGCGATCGCCTATATTTTTTCCGTGCATATCCCGATTGCGGGAATGTCTTTTTTGCCGGTCGTATTCGGGCTGCCGCTGGTGTTACTTCCGGCGCATATCGCGTTCTTAGAATTAATCATCGACCCTGCCTGCTCAACGGTGTTTGAGTCGGTCCCGGAAGAACAAGGCATTATGAGCCGGCCCCCGCGGTCTTTGCGCGAATCGTTATTTAATAGGCGAGCGTTTATTATCAGTTTCTTGCAGGGGGTAAGCATTTTAGCGGTTGTGTTTGTTGTATATATCGTTTCGTTACGAATCCACCAGACAGAAGGTGAGTCGCGGACCTTGGCATTCGCGACACTGGTGTTCTCCAATATGATGCTTATTTTAACCAATCTTTCCTGGTCAAAGGGCCTGGTCTCGATTCTTAAAACAAAGAATAAGGCTTTATGGCTTGTCCTTTTAGGAACGCTCGCAGCCCTGGCGGCAGTCTTATATGTACCGTTTTTGCGCAGGCTATTCCATTTTTCAACGTTGTCGCTAGAGGATATCGGCATCGCGTTTGCCGCAGGCACGTTAAGCCTGGTGTGGTTTGAAGGGTTTAAGTTTATTGCGCGACGCGTCCACCGTTAAGCTTTATACGCGTTGAGCCCTCTGTGTGTTTGCGTAATTACCAGTTTCGTCTTACCGCATTGCGTTAATCGTCATCATCGTCTTTCTGCATTATCAGGATATCGCCCGATGTATACTCATCATATGCAACAGCGTATAAATTTGACAAAGTCTCCAGAAGCGATATCATACTATTCATATATTTCATACAAACTGTAAGGAGGAAACATGCAAGCGATTTTTAGAGGTAAAACATACGGTGCCATATCGGTTGGCGAGCGAGGACAGATTGTGATTCCGGCCCAGTTGCGGAATGAGTTAAAGATAAGATCAGGGGATCGGCTCATGGTTTTTGCCAAGCCTGATCGAAGAGTAATTAGCCTTATGCCGGAGCGAGACTTCAGCCAATTTATAAAAAAAGCGGCTAAAGTAATCGATAAACTGGAAAAAGGCGTGTTAAAAAAACGATAATCATATCGGTATGCCTCGAATTACGCGTTCTTCTTTATTATTTGTATTTTTGTGCGTCGGGATTCCTTTGACTGGGCATTGTGATGAGGCCATGACCTGGCAGGATTGCATTAAGGAAGCGCAGAAGTACCATCCTGATCTGATTTCCGCAGAAGAAAACGTCAAGCAATCGCAGGCAAATAAAAATATTGCCGCAAGCGGTCTTTTCCCGCAGGTTTCAAGCTCCATCAGCGCTACTATCAAAGATACCAATGCTTACTCGGCAGGCAATAAAACCCACACGGTGGCTGATACCTATAAATATGGCGGAACGGTAACGCAGCTTATTTTTGACAGTTTCAAAACCAGCTCTCATGTTAAGGCCGCCCGCGAAAATGTAAAAGCGGCTCGGTATAATTACCGTTTTACCTCATCGCAGGTGCGTTTTCGTTTACGTACCGCGTTTGTCGATCTTCTGAAAGCCCAGGAGGCAGTCACGATTGCCCAGGAAATCTATAAAATACGAAAGAGTAACCTGGACTTAATTTCTTTGCGTTACGACTCCGGTATTGAACATAAAGGAGCATTATTGACCGCCCAGGCGAATCTTGCCGAAGCAGAATTCGAAATTAGTCAAGCGCGCCGAGCGCTTGAAGTGGCACAGCGGGAGCTTCTTAAAGAAATCGGTAGAGAAAAGTTTTCAGCGCTTCGCGCAATTGGGGAATTGAGTGTTTCAAGCAAAGACTGCCAGAAGCCTGACTTTGAAGCTTTGGCGGACAATACGCCCACATTGCGAAAATTGATTGCCCAGCGTATTGCCGCTCGCTACGGAATACGAAGTGCGCAGGCAAATTTTTTACCCGAATTAAGCGCGCAAGGAGGCATCGCAAGGAGCGGCAACCGGTGGCCCACAACAAGCAGGGAATGGTCTGCGGGGCTTACTTTGTCATTACCCTTATTTGAAGGAGGCCTGCGCCTTGCGGAACTTGCGGGCGCTCGAGCCGTTTTTAATCAGGCAAAAGCTGACGAACGAAGCGCAAAGGCAGGGATTATCCTTACGCTTGCGCAGCAATGGGCGGCGTTTCGGGATGCCGCCGAGACGGTAGAAGTGCAAAATAAATTTCTTGTTGCCGCCGAGGCACGCGCTAAAATCGCCGAGGAACAATATTCGTTAGGATTGCTGCAATTTGATAACTGGACGATTATCGAGGATACTCTGGTCAGCGCCAAAAAGAGTTTTCTAAATGCCCAGACGAATGCCTTGTTGGCCCAGGCGAATTGGATCCAGGCGAAAGGAGAGACGTTGGAATATGTTGAATAAAAAAATGCGGTTATTGTTTATCATGGCGGTGGTGGTGATTATTGCGGTGGTATCGATAGCTAAGGCTATGCAGAAGAAAGCATCCGGTGACATTATTAAGGAAATACAACCGGTTATGAGTTCTATTAAAACGTTTATATCATGTACCGGGACCGTGTTGCCTAAGAATCGTTTGGAAATAAAACCACCGGTAAACGGAAGAATAGAACGTATTTTGGTTAAGGAAGGTGAGAAGGTAACCATAGGGCAGGTTCTTGTTTTGATGAGCTCGACTGAAAGGGCAGCGCTCCTGGATGCCGCGCGTGGTAAGGGCGAAGCTGCTTTTGCGTATTGGGAGGAGACGTATAAACCAATACCGTTGCCGGCACCTATTGACGGTGAAGTGATCGTAGCGACTACGCAACCAGGTCAAACCGTGACAACCGCTGATGCGGCGGTGGTATTGTCTGATCATCTCATCGTCCGAGCGCAGGTTGATGAGACCGATATCGGAAAGATTGTATTGGGAATGAAGGCGATTATCACGCTTGATGCCTATCCGGATGTAAAAATAAAAGCATCCGTTGAACATATGTATTACGAATCGAAAACAGTAAACAACGTAACTATGTATGAAGTGGACCTGGTTCCGGAAAATGTACCTCAATTTTTCCGTTCGGGAATGAATGCTTCCGTTGATTTTGTACACCATGACAAAAAAAATATCTTAGTCATTCCGGTTGAGGCAGTGCATACGGATAATGGCGAATCGTATGTTTTATCAAAGCAGAAAAACAATACAGGGCCCGTAAAAACGAAGGTAGCATTAGGAGTCTCCGATGATAAGAATGTAGAAGTAATCTCCGGAATTACTGAGGATAGCCGGATTATGGTTAAGTCGAAACGGTACGCGCTTCCTCAGAATGCTGCCGGAAAGAATCCGTTTATGCCTGGCCGGTCGCGATGATGATTAAAGTAGATACGATACATAAAACATATCATATGGGGGTTGTCGAGGTCCGCGCCTTGCAGGGTGTGTCGCTTGAGATTGCAACCGGAGAATTTGTGGCGATCATGGGTCCTTCAGGGTCGGGGAAGTCGACATTAATGCATATTCTTGGTCTTCTTGATAGGCCTGACGCCGGTGAGTTCTATCTGGGACAAAGGAAGATTAACGATCTTTCTGATGAGGAATTATCCGCGATCCGCAATCGGCTGGTTGGGTTTGTCTTCCAGCAATTTCATTTATTACCCCGGATGACGGCTTTAGAGAACGCCGAGTTACCGCTTATTTATGCGGGTAAACGGCATTTAAAAGAAAAAGCAGAGCGGAGGATCCAAGAGGTCGGGCTCGCCACACGAATGGATCACCGGCCGAATGAGCTTTCCGGAGGCCAGCAGCAGCGGGTTGCGATCGCCCGGTCACTTGTCAATGACCCGTTAATTATTATGGCTGATGAGCCGACAGGAAACCTTGACTCAAAAAGCCAGGAAGAGATTATGGCCATCCTTGAAAATTTAAATCAAAAAGGAAAGACCATTATTATGGTTACGCACGAAAAGGAAGTCGCGGCGCACGCGAGGCGCATCATACATATGCGCGATGGGCGTATTACTTCTGATGAGAAATCGTACACCTCTTCTCAATCGCCCGAAGAAAATCAGGCAGATGCGATCATCGATGTGGTTTTATCGAAGTCTGAAAGAAAGGCCAGGCAAACTGAGTTCTGGGATTATCTGCACCAGGCAGCAGGCGCCATGGTATCGCATAAAATGCGTTCGTTTTTATCTATCCTGGGCATACTCATCGGGGTAGCTGCGGTTATCGCTATGCTTGCGGTCGGCCAGGGAGCGAAAGAATCGATCGAGAAACAGTTGGCGGGGCTTGGCTCTAATCTTTTAGTGGTCAGGCCCGGCTCTGCAAGGGTCCACGGGGTAGCCATGGAGTCCGGGGCAGTAACACGTTTTACCTTACAGGATGTTGCGTCTATCGCTAAACTGAGCGATGTGGTAAAGAGGGCGAGCCCCTCGGTAGCCGGCAGAGGCCAGATGGTATATGGAAATAAAAACTGGAATACGCGGGTTGAGGGAGTAGGAGTTGATTATGCCCAGATGCGCGCCGCAAAGCCGGAAATAGGAAGATTTTTTACCGACGACGAGGTTAAAACGAGGGAAAAGGTTATTTTGCTCGGGACCACGGTGGCTCGGGAGCTTTTTGGAGATGCGAATCCTCTGGGCGAAACAATAAAATTGAACTTGGGTAATTTTAGGGTCATCGGGATACTGCCTTCAAAAGGAGCGAATACGTTTCACGACCAGGACGACACGGCAATCATCCCCATCACGACCGCCATGTTCAGGGTTTTCGGTAAGGAATACGTTGACTCTATCAATGTAGAGGCAAAAAGTGCTGATCTCATTGATGCTGCGCAGGCCGCCATATCCGGACTTATCATAAAAGAGCACCGTTTAAGCAGTAAGGACGCAGAAGATTCGTTCCAGATCCGTAACATGTCAGACATTAAAGATACGCTTGAGGCTACCACTAAAACAATGTCGTTGCTCCTGGGGTCAATTGCCGCTATTTCGCTTTTAGTCGGAGGCATCGGCATTATGAATATCATGCTGGTATCGGTTACCGAACGCACGCGCGAAATCGGTTTACGTAAGGCGATCGGCGCCACCAATAAAGATGTGATGGTGCAATTTCTTATTGAGGCGATTCTTATGTCGCTTATCGGCGGCGCCGGCGGCATCGTCTTGGGGACAGGGATATCGTTTCTTATAACTCTTTTTGCCGGCTGGACCGTGAGTGTTTCTTCGTCTTCAATTATTCTTGCCACAACTTTTTCGTTAATGATTGGCGTAATTTTTGGCCTTATGCCGGCGCAAAAAGCCTCGCGGCTTGACCCTATAGAGGCTTTGCGGTATGAATAATACCCTTTTTATTCTTGTGGGTACTACGAGCGCTTGATGCGCGGTCGCGACAATTGCGTAACAGCCGTTCGTTATTGACGCAGTCACGATAAAGAAATTTTTGCCGGCTGATAGCGGTTTTACTTTCTATCGCGCGGGTGTTATTGTATGGTATACTGGTTTTCTTTGGGAGTACGAAAAGAGCCCTTATTGAAGAAATAATATATACGGAGTACCTGATATGCGCAGCGTACTGAATGTTTTATTAGGTGTTATCTGCAGTATTGCGGTAGGATACTGCACCGGGCAACAGGTTTTTGCTTATGACGGTACGGGTGAGAGAATTATTTACGTAATTTCTCCCTTTGGAACCGCTGAATATAACGATAAAGGGATCATAGAGCTTGAAGGTAAAGCGGTGCGCTTCACTACCTTTGAAACGCGCCTGACCGGATTCTCTGATTTAGAAAAGATCTATTCGGATGCGCAAAGCTTGTTGCCGTTGCGCGTAGAGCGGTTTGTTGCCTTTCCGATCGGAGCAGAATATCTGGTTGAGGAATATACCCCGGACGAAAACACGCTGGTTATAAACAAGTTTGTCGGAAAAAAGAAGGTCAAAGAATATCGTTATAAGGCCCAAGGACCGATGTATAACGCGATCATGCTCCCTTTTTATTTGCGCACGGTCCCGGATCTGGCTCTTGGGTGGTCGTTTCGCGCGCGGCTTCCCGTTCAATTCACGGTTACACTTTCCTCGATGGATGAGGTTATTGTCCCTGCCGGAACATTCCAGGCGTATCATTTTACGAGTGTACCGGCGAAATTTGAAATTTGGATCAGTGCCGATCAATATCGGATCCCTTTAAAAATAAAGGGATTAGGCGGGTATCGGTATACCTTATTTCTGAAAAAGTACTATCCTGCGAAAAAAAATACCCCACCGGCAGTTCCCGCTTAAATTTCCTTGCCTCTTGTGATATTGGGCTTATAATAAGTGAACGTGACCAGGTACGCATTACGCGTTGAAATGAAAAGGGGGGCGCTTGAAGAAGATTTTTTTTGTGTTTTTTTTATTAGCGGGAATTATCGGGTGCGCGCAGCCGGAACGCGCGGGTATTCACTCCGCGGCAGCTACGATCACGGGCAATTCCGCGAAAGAGGATCGAGCGGTTCGCGCAGCGCAGCGGCCCGCGGATACACCGGCCGTTACTGTTATTGTTTTGGAAAACGAACGGATCGCTGATGAGGGTAAGTGGGGACTTTCCGTTTATAATCCTTCAACGGGCGTTACCGAGTATTATACGAGCGGTGGCGTGTTTCTGGCACGTAGGATGAGGAGTTAATTCAGAACGCTTTATGCTATGCGTGTGTTAAAAGGAACAATTCAAACAGGACGATTCACTATACCGTACCGGCTTTATGACAATGCCGGTCCGCGCATTATTTGCTTAAACGGTGTTCAACAATCGATGGCCATGTGGCAGACGTTTGTTCACCGGTTTGGCGACACATACGCAATCACCATTTTTGATTTTCCCAATCAAGGCAAGGGAGAGATTATTTCCGGTTCGCATTCGGTATCGCTCGATGAACAAATTGAAATTCTCGATGCCGTCATCAAGAAGACGTTTCCTCACGGGCACCTGATTATGTGTTCCGCTTCCTGGGGCGGGGTGGTCGCAGCGGCCTATGCGGTGCGGCATCCGGCGCGCGTCAAAACATTGGTCCTGGCAAGCCTTGGAACGCGGCCCAACAAGAATATGGTTGAAACCATCAGGAGGGGAGCGCTGATTGCCGGTGAAAATCGCCGGGAAATGGCTGAAACCCTGATAAAAAGTTTCGGCGGAAATCTTCCTGATGCGATGAAAAACCGGATCATCGGCCAATTTGAGCGCATGAGCCAGGAATCATTGAGGGCGTTTTACGAACACGGTCTTTTTGTTATCTCGACGAAAGAGATAAACAAAGCGGTCAACGTGGGCGCTATCGCCTGCAGAACCATACTTTTAAACGGCGAAAAAGACACCATTATTGATTTAGAGGACGTAAAATACCTCGCTGCCCAGATCCCTCATGCAGAATTAAGGATCATCAAAGACGTCGGGCATTTCCTGCATTTGGAAAAAGAGGAGATGCTGGATGTGTATGAGAATATTCTTGATTCATGTAAATAAGAAATTGATTTGCTTCAAGCTACAGGCCGCAGCCCCGTTACTCATAATAATATTATTAAGCTTCGGGGCGTCCCGCACCTAATTATATTACTATAGGAAACGGGACAGCACCCGTTTTCTTTAATTGTTTATCAAGGTTCGGGGCGTCCCGCACCTAAATAAAATATTTAGGAAACGGGACAGGCTTCAAGCCTCAGATTTGAATTCTATATAATGAAAAAATTAACCTTTAAGATTTTTCTGCTTCTGATACTGACAGATGTGCTTGAAACATCTTTGCAGTTTTGTTTCAAAAAGAGCGCCGTGTCTGCTCAAGGCGTAACGATTACCTCTAGCGGTGACCTCGCCGCCTTTATCGCAACGGTTATCGTTTCGCCTTTTTTGTGGCTGGCGCTAACCCTCGTGTTGGTTACTTTTCTTGTCTGGTCGTATGTCCTGACCAAGATTGATTTAAGCGTGGCAACTCCGGTGGCAAGCTTCAGCTATATCGGTGTACCTCTGGTGTCGATGGTATTTTTGCATGAGGTAATATCGCCGGTGCGCTGGGCAGGTATTGTGCTTATACTGGTCGGCGTTGTGCTGGTTTCGGTAAGCGCCCGAAGTAAGAAGGTTTTGGCATGAGCCACAATATTTTTTTAATAATCGGTCTTATTTTTGCTACGGATCTTTTCGATACCACCTGTCAGTTGATCCTTAAATCAAGCATCAACAGGCTCGGTATTCATGTTAATAGTTTCAAATCTGCATGTATCTTTATCGGTAGGCTTATGTGTATCCCGCGGGTTTGGCTTGGGTTTTTATTCAGCACTATTTCGCTTATGCTCTGGCTCGTTGTTCTCTCCCGCGCAGACCTTAATCTTTCGTTTTCCCTTGACAGCATGCGCTATATTTTAATTGCCTTCGCTTCCGCCGCAATCCTTAGAGAAAGGATTGATCCCTTGCGCTGGGTCGGTATTTTTTGCGTTGTCTCGGGGATCACGCTTGTTGCTGTGGGGTAGCGATTGGGGACGTCCGCGTACGCTCGGATGTTGGACGATTACAGATAGAGAAGGCGTATTGAGTACAGAGTATTGAGTATTGTGCAGGGAATAGAAATAATATTTAGTAAACTCAATACCCAATACTCGATACTTTTAATTAACTGTGGCGTAAGCTAATTCGCGGAAATTCGCGTTCCTCAATTAGCGGCAATTCGCGTTTAGCTACTTACTACTTAAAAATTGCACCAGGAGAGCCCTTGAATCTTCGCACCATTGTTGTACGAAAAATTGAAGAAATTCCCCCCAAAGACTGGCTGGCTGTATTTCCGCACGTACTTGAAAATTATTATTTCTTTAAAACCCTCGATGAGTCAAGCATTGATCAGTTTTCTTTATCCTATATTATGGTTTATGACGGCGATACGCCGATAGGAGCCACCTCATGCTTCCTGATGCGTTTCCCCCTGCACATAACGGTTACGGGCTTTCTACGAAAGTTCTATGAGGGCCTCAATAAAATTTTTCACGATCTTTTAACCCCGCGGGTATTGATGTGCGGGCTTCCGATGGGCCAAGGCAGGATCGGTGTCCGCGGCGAGCCGGCTCGCGTTATTGAGGTGATCCGTGTCGCCCTCGATGAGATTGCTTCGAGAGAAAAAGCTTCGTTGATCATTTTTAAGGATTTTGTCGCCGCCTATGATTCTTTACTCGCACCTCTGACCAAGCGGGGTTTTTCAAAGATTGAGAGCCTTCCGTCAACGGGAATGAAGATATCCTGGAAGAGTTTTGATGAATATTTGAAGTCACTCAGTCGCGTCTCACGTGATGGCTTAAAAAGAAAATATAAGAAAACCGATGCCGCAGTAAAAATTGAGTGCGAAGAGCTTGGCGCGCTTGATGAGTCTACCGTCAGCGAAGTGTACGGCCTTTATATGCAAACGTTTATCAAGCTTGATATGGGGTTTGAGAAATTGACGCCGGAATTTTTCAGACACGTTTCCGTGAATATGCCGCGCGAGGTAAAATATTTTCTTTGGAGGATAGACGGTAAGCTTGTGACCTTTGCGCTTGGTTTGGTTTCGGGAGATTATTTTATTGATTATTATCTTGGGTTTGATTACGGCGTGGCTCACGAATACAATTTGTATTTTATCCGGTTTCGTGACTTGCTTCGGTGGTGTATTCGAAACGGTATTGCTTATTATGAGATGGGCGTGACAACGTATGAGCCTAAGCGTCGCCTTGGTTTTGATTTTATCCGCCTGTATTTTTACATGAAGCACCGCAACCGGTTCATCAATTTTTTCTTTGGCTTCTTCAGCCACTTCTTCAAGCCCGAGAACTTTGATTCTGTTTTTGACGATATGGAAGAAGAGAAGCCATCGTAGAACGCCCGCCAGCAATAGTTGGCGAGGTCTCGCCCGAAGGCGGATGGGACTCAGCACTCAATACTCAATATGGTTTTTATACTATGCGCTAAATCGGGGATACGGATGATAGATTCCTTTGACTTTTCCTGCCGGAGTGCTATAATTCTTTCGCTCGTCAGGTTATCTAACGATGCAATGTACCCATGACCCATCACGTTACTCCACATAATCATCCTTCCGCGGCCTCCCCTCAGCCAACGGCAACGTTCTATGGCCTCGGTATCGCGCCTAAAATTCTTGATATTCTTGAACGTATCAAGTTTACGATCCCCACGCCTATTCAAACCAAAGCAATTCCTTTGGCAATTCAGGGGCAAGATATCGTTGGTATCGCGCAAACAGGTACTGGTAAGACCCATGCCTTCGCAATCCCTATGGTGCAGCACTTAGCACAGGGAAAAGGCAAGGGGCTTGTGCTTGCTCCTACGCGTGAGCTTGCGATTCAAATTGATGAAGCGTTCAAGCCTCTGGCACAGGCATTTGGTATGTATACGGCCTGTCTCATCGGAGGAGCTCCCATGGAATCCCAAATTGCAGCGCTCCATAAAAAACCGCGTGTAATTATCGCGACGCCCGGAAGGCTTATTGATCATATTTGGCGGGGGAAGGTGTTGACAGATGATGTGGTAATGCTTGTGCTCGATGAAGCGGATCGGATGCTTGATATGGGTTTTGCTCCTCAAATTGAACAGATTTTACGTTTTCTGCCGCGTGAGCGACAGACTATGCTTTTTTCCGCGACGATCCCTAAGGAAATCATGATTATCGCGACGCAGCACATGAAGCTTCCCATAAGTGTTGAAGTAGCTCCCTCAGGAACTACCGCGGAGCGCGTTACCCAGGAGCTCTTTATCGTGCGTAGGGAAGCTAAGCTTAAATTGTTGCATAGCGTGTTGGCGCACTATCATGGTTCCGTTCTTTTATTTTCCCGCACCAAACACGGCGCCACTAAAATTGCCCGTAGTATCAGGGATATGCGCCACAGCGCCGCTGAAATACATTCCGACAGAACTCTGGGGCAGCGCAGACAGGCGCTTGAGGGTTTTAAGACAGGTAAATACCGGATACTGGTTGCTACCGATATCGCTGCCCGGGGCATTGATGTAACCGGGATTGAGCTGGTGATTAATTACGATCTCCCCGACGATGCGCAAAATTACGTGCATCGAATCGGACGCACCGGACGGGCAGGCTGTAAGGGGCATGCGATTTCTTTTGCTACACCTGAACAGAGCGATGAGGTGCGAGCGATAGAGAATGTTATCAGGGCAAACCTGCCTATTTCCCGTAATCCTGGATCTGCGCCCGAACAATTCAGCGAAGTACCACGCGTGCACCCTGCACGGCGTTTTTCTTCCCACAACCGGAACCCACGTCAGAATTTCCACAGGCGTCCCGGTTCGTCGTCTCATTAACAAATCGTTACTCCGAATCCCATCAGAAAAACCGCTTTTTTTAAGGGGTTGTGTCCAGCCCGTCAAAAAAATGGGTTGTGATTTTTTCTTCGGATGGTCCTTTATTTAAATAAAATAAATTGATTTGTAGTGATAAAAGGCTGGGTACGTAATTTTAATTAGACGTTAGGACGCTTTTGCGAATCGTCTGATGTGGTCGATAACTTCTTTGGTGGTAGCTTGGGGGGTGGAGGAGCCGGAGGTGATGCCGACGCTTGCGGCATGTGTAAACCACGCTTTGCGCAACTGGAGTTTTGAATTTACCCAGTAACTACGTTTATTTAAAGATTTTGAGATCTCATGAAGGCGTCGGGTATTAGCGCTGGTTTTTGAGCCGATGATGATCATCACGTCGTTAGCCAGCGGCATGATTCGTATTTCTTCCTGCTTTAAACGTGTTGGGCGGCATATGGTGTTAATAAATTGCAGGTTTGGCATAAAGCGCTTGAGTGTTTCAATGAGCGCTAGTGTTTCTTTAAGGTTTTGTGTTGATTGTACTATCGCGCACGCTTTTTTTAAATTTTTAAGCGCGGCTACCGGTATGCGATCCGGGCCATCGAGGACAATAGCTTTACCTTTAAGTTGGCCGATGATCCCCCTAACTTCATCATGATTTTTGTCCCCGACGACAATGATATCATGACCCTTTTTTTCCATCGTTGCGGCTATGGTGTGTATTTCTTTAACCATCGGGCAGGTCGCGTCGATAACGTCATAGTCCAACGTTTGCATGGTGGTGAGAGTTTTTTTGTCAATACCATGGGCGCGGATAAGGAGGGTTTTTCCTGTACCGACCCTGAGTTTTTTTACTTTTTTTATGCCGGCGTTACGGATTTGCGCGACCACATCTTCATTGTGGACGATATCACCGAGCATATAGATATTTTTTTTCTGACCGGCAGCTTTTAACGCGATATCAATCGCGCGCTGTACCCCGAAACAAAACCCGCTTGATTTGGCGATGTTTATTTTCATAGTATAGTAGTTAACGCTAATTAACGCTAATTGGAAACGCTAATTTACGCGAATCAAACGCGAATTCTCGCGAATAAATTGTCCTACGTCCAAGTGAGCCTGGCGCTCCTGCGCCGTGCGAACGAACGTCCCACGTCCTACGTCCCACATTCCCACACGTCCCAGCGTACGCTGACGTTCCACGCTTACATTTTATACTGGATATCCTAACATACAAACCCGCCAAGCGCAAATGGGGCATGCGATGGGCTTGACAACGCCAGGGTGTCTGGTATTATGAACGCATGTTCATAACCAAGGAGCGTGCATGAGGCCTAAAAAAACGCGTTGGATCAAATGCGTGCCGCAGGTTCGTTGTTTTAAGCCCCTGTGTAAGTCGTTGCGCCGCGCCGGCAAGGTATACGTAAGCCTTGATGAGTTTGAAGCTTTGCGGCTTGCAGACTTAGAGGGCTTGGATCAGGTCAATGCGGCGGCCGCGATGCATGTTTCCCGACCGACTTTTTCCCGTATCGTTAGCGCGGCGCGTAAAAAAGTCGCCGATGGTTTAGTTAATATCAAAGTTATATGTATCGAGGGAGGCTGTTGCAAGATTAAGCGTAAGAGAAAAGACATACGATGAAGGAGAGAAGGTTTTTTTGAATATTCGGGGAGTATTCTTAGCAGGTATCTATATAAAAAAAGGCAGGACTTAGGCCGCGATTACCTTAATTACAGGGGGGGGAAATTGAAGAAACTATTTTTCGCTTTTCTGGTGTCTGTCGCACTAAGTAGCGGCGGCATACTATTTTCACCGTTAGCGCACGCAGCAGATGTTGCAGAAGGTACTCACGTGGTTGCGTATTATTTTCACGGGATATTTCGTTGTCCGACATGCCACAAGCTTGAGCAGTATTCAAAGGAAGCCATAGAATCTAACTTCAAAGATGCGCTTTCTTCCGGCACGTTGGAGTTTAAAGTCGTAAACATAGAAGATAAAGGCAATGAACACTACGGAAACGATTACCAGCTTTATACTAAATCGCTCATTCTGTCATTATTTAAAGACGGTAGGGAAGTAAAGTGGAAAAACCTTAATAAGATTTGGGAATACGTCGGTAACAAACAAAGATTTATTGATTATGTTAAGGGCGGAGTAACCGATTTCCTGAAGGAAGCTAAATGACAGAGATATTAATAGGTTTTGTATCAGCGTTATGGCTAGGAATTCTGACATCCATTAGTCCGTGTCCTTTGGCCAGCAATGTGGCTGCAATTTCATTTCTCTCTAAGAAAATAACTCATCCGGCGCTTGTGTTTATTTCCGGTCTTGCCTACACGCTCGGTAGAATGCTCTCGTATGCAGTTTTAGGATGGATTATTATCAATTCTTTTTTAAGTGTTCCCCTCATTGCCCAGTTTTTGCAGAAGTATATGGGGAAAGTCCTGGGGCCGCTTTTAATTCTTACCGGTTTCATTCTATTTGGGTTAATTACTATCCGTTTGCCGAAAGTGTCACTATCGCAGGGGCATCAGAATAAACTTGCGGAGTCCGGCGCTTTGGGTGCCTTTTTACTCGGCTTTATTTTTGCTCTGGCTTTTTGTCCTATTTCTGCCGCGTTATACTTCGGGAGCATTATCCCCTTAGCGATTAACTGTAAAGGCGGCATTGTTCTGCCGTTTATTTATGGGATAGGCACCGGGTTACCGGTTCTTGTATTTGCTGTTGCCATTGCCTTGGGGGTGACATCCTTGAGCCATTGGTTTAAAAAAATTGCACGGCTTGAATACTACACTCGTAAAATTACCGGAGCCATATTTATTATTGTGGGTTTGTATTATATAGGAATGTATATAGTACGGTTATTTTAATGAGGAGGCACACGTGGAGAGAGCTATGTATAAAAAAAGAAGCTTAAGTTTCTTTGAGAGATATCTTACGCTGTGGGTTTTTGTATGTATCGCGTTAGGTGTATTGATCGGTACGATTGCTCCGCCGGCGGCGAAATTTCTTGACGGTCTTTCGATTTATGTAAGTGGTGCGCCGGTTGTTTCTATCCCTATAGCTATTTGTCTTTTTTTTATGATGTATCCCATAATGGTAAAGATTGATTTTGCAGAAGTTATAAAAGCAGGAAAATCCCCCAAACCGGTATGGTTGACGCTTTTTGTAAATTGGGCAATAAAACCTTTTACCATGTACGGTATTGCGTTTCTGTTTTTGGGGGTCCTATTTAAAGGGTTCATCGGAGTAGAGGCGGTTGATTTTGTGAAGCTTCCTCCGGGAGCTGACTGGTTGTTGGGCTCCATACACGGCGCAGGAATGGTTGTTATGCACGAAGGTTTAAAAATGCTTCAAGTGCCGCTCTGGCGCAGTTATTTTGCCGGGTGTATTCTGCTCGGTATTGCTCCCTGTACCGCTATGGTTTTGGTATGGGGGTTTCTTGCCAAAGGTAATGACGGCCACACGCTCATTATGGTTGCGATTAATTCGCTGACCATGCTTTTATTGTATGGAGTTTTGGGCGGATTCCTTTTAGGCGTTGGAAAAATGCCGGTTCCCTGGCAGGCGTTATTATTATCGATCGTTATCTATGTAGCGTTGCCCCTTGTGGCAGGATACTTTTCGCGCAAGCTGATAGTATCACGTAAAGGCATAGTGTGGTTTAACGAGAAGTTCCTTCATATATTGTCACCCGTTTCAATTATTGCACTTTTATTTACTCTGGTGTTGCTGTTTTCTTTTAAGGGAGAAATTATTCTTGTGCAGCCGTTAACGATTTTCTGGATAGCGATCCCGCTTTTTATCCAAACGTGTTTAATCTTCGCAATTACCTACTGGACGGCAAAGAAATTAAAGTTACGCTACGAGGACGCGGCTCCATCGGCAATGATCGGCGCAAGCAATCACTTTGAAGTTGCTATTGCCACCGCGACTATGCTTTTCGGGATTTCATCAGGAGCGGCGCTGGCTACCGTTGTCGGCGTTCTCATTGAAGTACCGGTTATGTTGATGCTTGTTAAATTCTGCTTACAAACACAGAATTGGTTTACCCCGTTAGAAAGAAGGCCCCGCCCCCTGTGGGAGGGGTAAGATATTCAGAGCTCACACGGGGTTTAAAGCCCGTGTGAGCTTTCTAACGGGGTTTACGCGCGAAAATACTTAAGAAAAGGAATAATTCGAAAGGAGGAGTCATGGGAGAGAAAAAAAGTGAAAAGAGCGCCGGTAAGTGTAAAGGGTTTCTTGGACGCTTGATTGAAAAAATGGATAAAAAACTTCTCGAGAAAGCGAAAAAAAATTCCTGCTGTTGCGGGGATGACCGGACCGGAAAGGATTCATGCTGCAAGTAGCGGTTGACCGGCTGACCTATTCATTATTGGGGTTTAACCCGGCATCGCGCCTGGCGCAGGCGTTTAATTTTTTTATCTACGATTCGGTAAAAATCCTTGCGCTTCTTTTTGTGTTGATCGCAGTTATAGGATTTTTTCGCAGCTTTCTACCCGCGCGTGTTGTGAAAGCATGGCTGGTGCGCGGCAGGGGTGTTGCAAATTTTCTTGCGTCGGCTTTTGGCGCGGTAACGCCGTTTTGTTCCTGTTCCTCAATTCCTATTTTTCTAAGTTTCCTTGAGGCGGGGGTACCCTTGGGTGTTTCCTTTTCGTTTTTGATAACCTCGCCGCTCATTAATGAGTACCTGGTGATTTTGATGGTGAGTTTTTTTGGCCGGAAGATCACCGCCGCCTATGTCGCAAGCGGTCTTCTCATGGGAACAATACTTGGGATTATTCTTGGAAAAATGAATCTTGAAAAATATCTGGTTGCCGATATCGCTGAATATGCACACGCCAACATTCGCGAAAGAGATTACCGTGGTTTTAGCGCGCGTGCGATTTTTGGTTTGAATGAAGCTATTTCAATTGTCAAAAAATTGTGGCTTTGGGTGCTTGCAGGGGTTGCGTTGGGCGCTTTTATTCATAACTATGTCCCTCAAGACGCCATTCAAGCTATTATTGCCAAGACAGGCTTGTTTTCCGTTCCAATCGCAACCCTCCTGGGGGTACCGATGTACGCCAGCTGCGCCGCCATTGTTCCGGTCGCCGTAGTGCTCTTTTCCAAGGGTGTGCCTCTGGGCACCGCGCTTTCCTTTATGATGGCAACTGCCGCTCTTAGCCTTCCTGAAGCGGTCATGTTGCGCCGGGCGATGAAACTTACCCTTATCGCTATCTTTTTCGGGGTTACCACGCTGGCGATTATTCTGACCGGTTATCTTTTTAATTTTCTGCAGCATATTTTATCCTAGACATTTCTTTATAACGGTATTTACTTATGTGTTCGTTCTGAGTACAATGCTCTCTTGAGTGCGTTGCGTACGTATACTTTTATAACGAAGTTTATGATGTATGGAATATGATGCAATCGTAATCGGCGCCGGCGTTGGAGGATTAACGGCAGCGTTAAAGCTTGCAAAAGGAGGCAAGCGCGTTCTTGTGTTTGAGCGCCAAGCCGGCCCCGGCGGGGTCGCTACAAGTTTTAAAAGAAAAGGGTTTACCTTTGAGTCGGTTTTACACTACGTTGACTCGTTATCGGTAGGCCAGGAGGTAAGAACATTTCTTGATGAGCATGGTGTCAGTCCCGCCCTTACGTTTATCGATATTAAAGAATTCGGCCGTGTGGTGTATCCTGAACATGATTTTGTGATACGCTATGGTTTTGACGATTTAAAAAAATGGCTCATCGAAACGTTTCCTCAAGAAAAAGATGGTCTTGAAGTCTTTTTTCACCAGATTAATAGATTTTACCGGCAATTAGATCATTTCAGTAACGCAAAGCTTCCTTTATGGTTTAAGTTGGCTGTCTCTTTGGTTCTATATCCACAAATCGTAAAAACTTCATGCATGACGCTTGAGCAATACATGACGAAAAAAATCAAAGATAAAAAAGCGCGCGCCATTCTAGGCTCGATTTGGGGTTTTGTCGGCCTGCCGCCTCAGGAACTCTCATCGTTTTATTATTTAATTATTTTGCGGGGCTGCTGGTTTGAAAGCACCATGTTTGTCAAGGGCGGATACAGCAGGTTATTTAGCGCGATGGTAGAGCGGATACGCGAGTGTGGTTCGCAGGTCATATATAGCAGGACCGTTACCAAGATTATAACCGATTGCGGCAGGCGCGTTATCGGTGTTGTCACCGATAAGGGAGAAGAGGTTAAAGCACGCGTAATCATTTCAAACGCTAATAGTATCGATACCTTGACGAAACTTATTGATGATGACACAAGAAAAGCTGATTATGCGAAAAAATTGAAGCAAATGGAAAAATCCCTGTCAGCGGTCACGGTCTATCTAGGCTTGAGCGTGCCCGCAAAAGAAATCGGTATGCAGCAACCTTTGTTATCTATTCATCCGAGTTATGACCATACCGCAGGCTACCAGCATAGTCGTGCGGGCGATGCCGAAGAGCTTCCCATGGCGGTTGTTGATCATTCCCAGTTCGATCCTGATTTAGCGCCTGCCGGAAAATCAACGTTATGCGCAATGGTGTTTGCTGAATATAAGCAATGGGAAGGCCTTTCTCAAGAGGCGTACGACCGTAAAAAAAGCGAAGCTGCCAGACGTATCGTTAGGCAGCTTGAGCGCTATTTGCCCGGCTTGAGTAATCATATAGAATGTATAGAGGTAGCAACACCTAAGACTATGGAGCGCTATCCGATGCTACCTGAGGGGGCGATATACGGATTTGCGGAAACGGTTCCGCAGTCAAGCATAAATCGTTTACCTCAAACCACCAAGATAAAAGGATTATTCCTCACGGGGGCCTGGACTACGCCGGGTTGTGGAGTACATGGCTGTTTTGTGTCCGGATTCGATGCGGCGGATTTAGCTGAGCGTGATTTACGATAAAACGATAGCGGGCAGGCGTGACGCTCTATTGTGCACCCGTTGTTTTTTTACATGATTTCTTTCATACATACTTTTTATCTATTCCAAGGAGGCCTATGTCATTTACTCAATGGTTGATCGTTAATGTTCCGTCAGCGCTTCTTGGCGCGCTTGTGGTCGTGGTGTCGGTCGGGATATCAGCGGTAAGTTTATTTCTGGTACGCCGCTTCATTCCGCATAAAAAATTCAAGGTTCATAATGATGTTGCCGGCGCGATGTTTGGTACAGTGGGCGTCGCCTACGCGGTGTTACTTGCGTTTGTGGCAGTCATTGTTTGGGGTGATTTTAATAAGGCAAGTGAAAACGTGGAGCGCGAGGCAAATTGCGTTGCCAGTCTTTACGCGTATACTGAAGCGTTTGCTCCTTCGTCGGCTGTGCCGATACGCGCGGCGTTAAAAAAATATGCCCGACTGGTTACACATGAGGAGTGGCCGATGCTTGCAATAGCGCAAGAGAGCAATCGTGTGGCAGAATGCGTTCAGGAGATCGGAACGCTCTATGCCGGCTATCTTCCGGCCGGGACGACCGATACTGTTTATTTCTCTCTTTCAGTTGAAAAATTTAACGAGCTTTGTCAATTGCGGCGCGAACGCCTGTATGCCGCGGGAAATGGTGTTCATCCGGTATTCTGGGTTGTGCTTATTGCCGGCGCCCTGGTGACCATCACCTTTACTGTTTTTTTCGGCTCGGAAAATACCGGCGCGCATCATATGATGGCATTGCTTCTCGCGACCCTTATCGGCCTTATCCTTTTTACGGTTCTGGTGTTTGATTATCCTTTTAGCGGCAGCGTGAGTATACCTGCCCGGGCGTTTAACCGGATCCTCTCATATTAGTGCGCCTGCCGCCAACGAGTCAACTAAGAAATATTCTTTTGATGATGGAGGAGGCGCGTAGGTCGTCATCACTTAGCAGCGGGATAATATCTTGTCAGCGTTAAAGAAAAGCGTATAATAACGAATAGATTTATAGTGATACTAGCGGCCATATAAACACATATGTTTTCCGGGTTTGCCATTACCGCACGAGTTATTTCGTTCCTTGAGGGGGGAATTTCCCGGCGTTCGATCGCCTGGGGGGTTTGTCTTGCCATGTTCTTGGGTTTTGTTCCCCTGGCCGGGCCCATGACTATCCTGCTTACTATTGTATTCTTTATTTTTAAGTTTAACCGGATATCAACCATTATAACCTTGCCGCTTTTTAAAGTTTTGTATCTTAGCGGTATATATCGGGTGACCGAGGCCCTCGGCAGTTACCTGCTTATTAAAGCAGGCGTGCTGACCAATTTTTGGGAATGGTTCCTGGGCCTTCCGGTTATCGCACTTCTTGATATCAATAATACCTTGGTTGCCGGAGGGTTCGCGTTCTCTTTTTTGTTATGCGCGCCGGTGTATTGGCTGTCAAAAAGAGCTGCCGGATACCTGCAGGCCCGGTACGCCAAAAAAATTGCCGGTTCGCGTTTCGGTAAATGGGTTAATCGCTGTAAACTTCCGCTTCAGGTTATCGGTCGGGCCCAGCAGGTCAAAAATATCGCAGACAAATGAAATATCTTAATACGAGAAATGCTATCATTGTTTTGATCATCGCTCTGTGCCTGCATCTAGGCGTAGGATTTTTAGCCAGTCCCCTCGTAAGCCGTGTTGCGCTCAGCGCTCTCAACCAGCATACCAAGGCCAAGATAACGCTTGAAGGTTTTAACGTCTGGCCGCTTACCTTGTCTTTTTCAATGCGAGGTTTAAGTGTCTTTGACCCGCAGGATGTTTCAAAGCGCATCGTGCGTGTCAATAATGCTTCAGCGCGTCTTAGCTTTTTAGGTCTTCTTTCGCGTCGCGTGGCTATTGCCGGCGCCAACGTTGATGGCGTTGATGTAAATGTAGAAGGAGCTCCTGACGGAAGTTTCAATATTGAGAAGGTCATGAAACCGGCGAGTCCTTCTGAACCGTCCGGTCCCGTATCGGTGCCGCAAGGTCTCGATACATACAAGGATTGGTTCGGTAAAGCGCGAAGAGCGCTTGCGAAACGTTTTTCACAACAAACAACCGCACAAGAGGCGGCTCGGAAAAAAGAAGGCACCGCGGTCAAGCGCGAAGTGAGTCCGTTCCCTCGGGGTAAGCGCGTGTATTTTAAGAAATATCGTGATAGTTATATCTTTGAGGTCGGACGCCTGAATATAAAAAATGCCGTTGTCCACATTAAAACAAGTGACGGTGTCGCACTGGACGTCACCGGCATGACTTTACGTCTTTCCGGATTGGGTATTGACCCTGCCGATGGCATGCGGCTTACCCAAGCTGTACTGGAAGGCGCTGTTTCCCGGGAAAGCAAGCCCGTTGGAAACGTACGCGCGCATTTTGTAAAAAAAGCCGGCAAGGATATCAAGGAAACGTATGAGATCGCCACGCGCGATCTTGACCTTTCGGCGATACGTTTTATCTATCAGGAATCGTTGCCGGTTAATCTGGTCAAGGGGTTCTTGACGCTTGATTCAAAAACTACCTTTGTGAACGAAAATATCAATTCACACAATAGTATCGTTCTGCGGGACCATGAGCTCGGCCCCAAAGCAGGGGTTGACGTGGGCGGATTCCTGCCCCCGGACGTTGTTTTTAAAGCCTTAAACGATGTAAATCCGCTTAATCTCGATTTTGTTATTACCGGCACGATTGATAAGCCTGAATTCAAGGGTTTTCAGCAGTCATTGATGCAGATTGTTGCGCCCTCGGCAAAAGCTATCGGTGAGGAGTTTAAGAAAAAAGGTTTAAGCATGGTCAATGATCTTCTTAAGAAAAATAGTGGTTCTTCCGGGTCTTCGAGCAATGATACGTCTTCGGACACCATCGATTCTTTCAAAAGTCTTTTCAAGAAGAAGAAATAACACGTATATTTAGCGTGGAGCGTAGAGCGTTTGCTACAATTTAGCGTAGAGCGTGGAGCGTTTAGCGTAGAGCAAAAAATACTTAAAGTTCTACGTTCCCTCTTCCTATACGCTCTCCGCTATCCGCTCTACGCTTATTCCCCTCGGGGCGGTGTGGTAAAAAGTCAGAAGAAAGTAGAAAACAGCCATTGGCGGGAAAGACCCCGAAGAGTACACTGACGAGTGTAAGGGTGTGCGTGAAGATGTATGGTGGGCTCGCCGGCTCGAACGTTTTATTGTTCGCCCTCTCCTTTGGCGGCGATGAGGGAAGATGTCAAATCTCATTCGTGTGCTCATTGTTGAAGATTCTGAAGATGATGCCTTACTGATTGTGCGCCATCTTAAAGCCGGCGGCTACGAGCCCCAGTGGCAGCGCGTGGACACCGTGTATGCGATGAGCGCCGCACTCGCCCAAGCCTGGGATGTGGCGATTATTGATTATTCTCTCCCGCAGTTAAACGGTATTGATGCGCTTGGCTTAATTAAGGAAACCGGCATCGACCTTCCGGCCATTATCGTTTCGGGTGTTTATGGCGAAGAGATAGCGGTTGAGGTAATGAAAGCAGGCGCTGCCGATTATGTTTTAAAAGAAAAACTTTCCCGCCTGGTTCCTGCCCTTAGCCGCGAATTGCAGCAAGCCAAAATACGAAAAGAACGTATTCATGCCCAAGAGAACTTCAACCGCGAAAAGCTTTTAAGTGAAAGTATTATCAATAATATTCCGGCCGGGGTTGCCTTTCTTGACAATAATTTTGTGCTGCGCCGCCATAACGTTGCCTACGCAAGCTTTCTGCGCCGCTATGCTCTCTATGCTCCGGAGCAGGCCATGGGGATGGCTTATTTTGATTATATGCCCGGCAGCAGGCCGCAGGTCGAAGAGTGGTTTGTCCGCGTCAGAGATTCGGGGTGCCCTGAAGTACGCTATAATTTTGAACTTTCCGTCGAGAAGAACGGAAAGAAGCAATTAACCTGGTGGGATACCAGTATTGCGCCGGTGTTTGACGCCTATGGGGCGACTGAGGGCATTTTGCTTTTGACGCAGGATGTAACCGAGCGGGTGCAGATAACGCGGGATCGCGACCGGCTTTTTAATTTTTCCATCGATATGTTTTCTATTACCGGCTTCGACGGCTATTTCAAGGAAGTTAATCCCGCCTGGCAAAAGACTCTCGGTTTTACAAAAAAAGAATTATTAGCGAAACCCCTGATCCATTTTGTGTATCCGCTTGATCGGGCGGCAACGAAACTTGCCCTGGCGCAACTGCGCCAAGGGAGAGAAGTTGTTGGTTTTGATAGCCGGTTTTGTTGCAAAGACGGTACGTTTAAATGGATTTCCTGGAATGCGTTTCCTTTACCGGAGGAAAACGTTATTTTTTCTGTCGCGCGTGATATCTTGGTCCAGAAACTCGCGCATGAGTTATTGCAGCGCAGCGAAGCTCGCTACCGCACGTTGATTGAGCGGGCTACTGACGCCATATTCATGTATACTCGGCAAGGGAAAATCGTTGACGTTAACCCGGCCGCGCTTAAGAGTTTGGGGTATAGCCGTAAAGAATTGTTATCGATGTCTCTTTTTGATATTGAGGTTGATCGTAATCATACAACCATCCAAAGAATCATACGTAAGGCGTTGTCAGGGGCGCCGGTAATTTTTGAGGGGTGGTATCGGCGTAAAGATGGTTCGCGATTTCCCGTTGAAATCAACATCGGTAGTTTTGAGGGTGACTGTGTTGGCGGCAAGGGGCTGATTGCTGTTGTTCGTGATGCGAGCGAGCGTAACCGTACGCAGGAAGCGCTTGCAGAGGCTCAACGTAAGCTTGTAACGTTGATGAGCAACCTCCCCGGTATGGCGTATCGTTGTCGTAACGATAAAAATTGGACCATGGAATTTGTCAGCCGGGGTTGCAAGGCGCTGACCGGATATAGCCCCGAGGCAATACTGGGAAATAGTGTTCTTTCCTATGCGGATATTATAGCGCCCCAATACCGGGATTATGTGTGGAGTACGGTTCAGGAAGCTTTAAAGCTTCGAAAACCGTTCCAGCTTATTTACCGCATTAAAATCTCAAACGGAAAGATAAAATGGGTATGGGAGCAGGGTAGTGGTGTGTATGGCGAGAAAGGAGAACTTCAGGCATTAGAGGGTTTTATTACCGACATTTCTGATCGTAAGAACATGGAAGAATCTTTACGTATTTCTGAGGAGCAGTACCGTCTTCTTTTTGAAAATAACCCGCATCCAATGTGGGTGGCCGATGCGAAGAGTTTCAGGTTTCTCGCGGTTAATGACGCGGCCTTGCGTCACTATGGATATTCACGCCAGGAATTTCTTCGTATGGGCGCTGCGGATATCCGTCCCAAGGAAGATGTTTCCCGGTTTAACGAGTATCTAAAGGCAAAAAAGAACGATGCTGTTCGCACGTCAAGCCAGTGGCGCCACCGGAAACAAGACGGTACGGTTATTGATGTTGATGTGGCCTCGCATGCCATCGTATTTGCCGGGAAAAAAGCCCGTCTGGTGCTGGCCCAAGACATTACTGAGCGCAAACGGGTAGAAGTGATGCGTGAAGCGCTTATCCGTAATGTCTCTCATGAGCTGAAAACCCCTGTCGCGATGCTTTCGATGGTGCATGATATGGCTACGCGCGCAATAGCCGCCGGCGACATCGAACAGATTAAAAAAAGCTACAGCATTATGCATGAGTGTATTGTTCGTCTTAAAAAAGATATTTCTAATATTTTGCAAATCTCGGCTCTTGAGAAAATGAAAAAGAGTAAAACGCGCGCGTTATCGTTTGTGCGCATTGAATTACGCCGAATTATTGATAGAATGCCGTTGACGAAAAAGGGTATTTCTTTTTCCTGCACGATCCCTCCCGCAGCGGATAAAATAGGTATTTCGGCGCATCACCTGCATACCCTTCTGTACAATCTTCTTGATAACGCGGTTAAATTTAGCACGGCAGGGAGTATAAAAATTCGGGGGCGGGGTGCCGGCAACAAGGTCATTCTTTACGTGCGGGATGCCGGTTGCGGCATGACGCGTGAGCAGCAGGGTAATGTATTCACCCGGTTTTTCAAGGCACATCCTTCCTTTTCGGGGACAGGATTGGGGCTTGCGATTTGCAAGGACATCGTAGATCTTTACGGTGGAAGCATTGCGGTTTCCTCAGCAGGGAAAAATAAGGGTACAACAGTGACGCTCGTGCTGCCACGGGCCCGGGGTCATTAAGGAGCGTTATGAAGAATATTCTAATTGTTGATGACGAGCCGGCGATGCATGAGTTGTATCGGGACATGTTTTCGTTGGCCCAAGATCGGTATGATATCGAGATCCAGTTTGATGCAGCTGAGGCGCTGGTCCGCGCGCATCAGAAAAAGTTTGACCTTATCATTCTTGATATTATCATGGAGCCGATGGCGGGAGATTCTCTGCTTGTGTACTTAAGAAAAGACAGCCAGACTAAAGATATACCGGTCCTTATCGCCAGCGCCTTAAACCCGGCAATATTGCGAACGTTGCAGACGATCAATCACCTTACAATTATCCAGAAGCCTTTTAAGGCGAAAGACCTTTTTGAGAATCTTGATAGAATATTGAATTAATGGGGAGAGATGGGCATCCGCATGCTTCGCAAGCTTAAGGCGCTCGTCGCAAGCAGGAAAATTACTAATGACTGAGCATAAATTACTAAATAAAAATATTTCGTAATTATAATTTAGTAATTAGTAATTTGTTTGGCGCCTTGACGCTTGACACAATGCGTAATGCGTTTTAGGCTATAGGTATACAGGAGGGCCGAGGTGTCGTATACGATCCTTTTGGTTGATGATGATAAAGAGTTCAGGTCGGTGTTTAAAAAATACCTGGAGGGGTACCGGATTATTGAAACCGATAGCGGCGCTGCGGCGCTTGCTATCTTAAAGAAACCCAACGATATTGATTTGGTGATACTTGATGTGGTAATGCCCGGCCTGCAGGGGATCGATGTGTTGCGGGAAATTCGCAAGGTAAACGAAAAGTTGAGCGTTATCATGCTGACCGCATATGGTTCTAAAGATGTAGCGGTCGAGGCGCTGCGCAGCCACGCCGACGATTTTATCGAGAAGGGTATGTCCATCAGTGAGATAGAGAGGGTTATCACCAGGGTTATGGAGGCTCATGGCATTTCCGCGGGCATTCATGGCAACGGCCTCGCTGCGAAAATCGAAAAAGCAAAACGGTATGCCGAAATAAACTGTTATAAAAAATTTTCTTTACGGGATGCTGCCGAGAGCGTATGTTTGAGCCCGAAATATTTAAGCCGCGTGTTTAAGGAGTATGCAGGTACCGGATTTAGCGCGTATCGCCTGGCTATAAAGATAAAGGAAGCTCGCCGCCTTCTTGCGCATGCGACTTGTAACGTGAGTCAGATTGCCGATAAGCTAGGATATAAAAATGTAGAATCTTTTATTCGTCAGTTCAAGAAAATGACCGGTACCACCCCTTCGGTGTTCCGCAAGAGTAAAATCAAAAAAACTAAGCGCTCATGACCGCGAACACAGGGACACGAACGAAAATAAAAAATCCCAAATCTCAAACTCAAAACAAATTCCAATTATCAAAACTATCCGCCGAAGGCGAGACCTCGCCAGCTATCGCTGACGGGCAATGTTCTAAACGGGATCATTTTTTGTCAGGCCCTTCCTTTAGTCGGAACAGGGAAGCCTACCCTTTAGGGTTATTGGATAATTGGAGTTTGGAACTTATTTATGTTTTTCCGCCCCTTTGGGCGAGATCTCGCCTATATACACTAATTAATGTGGCGGAGGTGCTTGCCATTTGGAATTTTTTACACCCCTCGTCCGAGCGTATGCGGCCGCACGTCGTCGGATAACGAGCTTGTATCCTGACGTTTTGGTGTCTACCGCCTCACGCTCCCCAAAAGCTCGCTGCTGAGTGCTTAGAGATAGTAGAAAAAAGTCAATAAAAAGTGGAAAACCCCTCTTTACCGGTTATGGGTAAGTTAGTAATATTTATATACTTAATTATAGTAGCGGATAGTGGTTACTGGAGAAAGTATTGAGTATCGAGTACAGAGCATTAAGTACGTAGTTCTAAAGCGCAACACTCAATACGCAATGCTCAATACGAAAGCGGAATAGTTTGTGGCGTAAGGCTAACGTGGCGCGCAAGGCGCCATGTATTCCAAAAAAATCCGTGGCTTGGGCTTTACGCCACCTGTCTTTATATAGAGATTCCAGAGATCAGGAAAAGATTACCTGTAATCATTTTTTTAATCGCTGTAATCTTGAGCAATATTCATTATACTAAAATGGTACAAGTTCAATGTAAAAAATGTGGCGAGATACGCTTTACTGCCTATCCGCAGATATCGGTATGCGTTTGTGGCGGGAGATTTAAAGCTATTGATTTCGACCGCCAGGACAAGGAATGCCCTGCGGAGAAAAAATGCCAACACTTGATTGATTCCTTAGAGTACCTACGGGAAACGTAACACGTAGCCAACCGCTCCCGCGAGTGCAAAAATTCGCTTTCTTTTTGACGCAAGCGTGTATACAATAGAAATATTATATGACTCATGCGTGGCCGATGATGCGGTTCTTGAGGCAATTCTTTTCCTGTAGGGAGGGGTTGCCTTTTTTTATTGATGGATATGTAATTGCGCAATGAAGAAAACGATCCTCATAGTCGATGATGATCCGGCGATGCATGAAGTATATGGTGATATGTTTCGGCAATCAGACCGGTACCAGCTTGCGCGCGCCTATAGCGTCGAGGAGGCTTTGAAGGGATTGAAAACTCGGCGCATTGACCTGATACTGCTTGATATCATCATGGAACCGATACCGGGCTCCTATCTGTATCTTAAAGTAGCGCGGGATAAAAAAATACAAAACGAGAAAATACCTATCATCGTCGTCAGCGTTCTTAAAGAACATGAGCTTGGCTCTTTGGGAAAACTCGACAACCTTATATTTTTTGCCAAGCCCTTTAAGAAAGAGGCGTTGATGGGGAAGATTGAGGAATTGTTGGGAAGCGATTAGCAAAAAGTATTGAGTATCGAGTATAGAGCATCGAGCATTGAACAGGGAATAAAAAATGAGTATTTAATAAACTCAATACCCAATACTCACTGCACAATACGTAATAAGGGGGGGAATATGCTTAAGAAAAAAATATTAGTTGTTGATGATGAACGTGATTTTCTTAATTTAATACGCATACGGCTTGAGTCAAGCAAATACGAAGTTATTACTGCTTGCGACGGCGTCGATGCGCTCTTAAAATTTGATGAATGCCCGCCGGACGCAGTCATGCTCGATATTCTCATGCCCAACATGGACGGCCTGGAAGTTTTAAAGAAAATAAGAGCCAAGGACAAAAATATCCCTATCTTCATCATTACCGCGTTTTCTAATGAGGAGCGACTGAAGCTTGCCAAGGAATTAAATGTTAACGGTTTCATGGATAAAACCGCCGATTTAAAAACCGAAATAGAGCATGTGGCGGAAGCGCTCGGGAAATAGCGTAGAGCGGATAGCGTAGAGCGTAGAGGAAGAAAAATATACAGGAATAGCGCAAAAGGAAAGAAAATGGTAACAAAGAGCTTCAAAGATCTGATAGTTTGGCAGAAAGCATATGCTTTAACTATAGAGATTTATAAGGTGGCTAGTCATTTCCCTGCTGTTGAGTTGTATGGCTTGCGGCAACAGATGTGTCGTGCCGCAATATCCATACCGTCCAATATCGCTGAAGGATATGGCCGTTCGTATCGTAAGGAATATTCACAATTTCTCTCTATAGCCTATGGGTCCTTGTGCGAGCTGGAAACGCAGTATTTATTAGCACTTGAATTTGGTTATCTCAAAAAAACCGAAACGATTGAACTTTTAATAAAAGAAGTGGGAAGTATGCTTTATTGTATGATAAATCCCAGAAAATAGGAGAAAGCGGAGAGCGTAGAGAAAGAAGGAGCGTAGAATTTTACATTATTTATTTTCCCCTCTACGCTATCCGCTCCACGCTCTACGCTAGAAAAAAGGAGGATCAATGGATGCCAAGAAAAAAGTTTTGATTATTGACGATGAAGAAAATTTTACCAAAATCATCAAACTGAACCTTGAGGCAACGGGAAAATACGATGTCTTTGTCGAGAACGATTCAATCCGGGGCTTGAGCAGTGCAAAAAAAAATATGCCTGACGTGATACTACTCGATATTCTTATGCCTAAGATTGACGGGTTTGAGCTTTTGCGTGCACTTAAGAAAGATATGCCTACAATCGCGATCCCGGTAATTATGCTTACCGCGGTAATGGCCGATGAAGCAAAGGCTATGGCCGCCCGGTTGTATGATGAGTCGTATATGGTGAAGCCGGTTGCCGCCGAGGTGCTTGAGAAAGAAATAGAGAGAGTGTTGGCGCGCCACAGTGGTAATTAGGTCCTTTCATCGTCTATTCTTCGTAGTCCGTTCCCTTCGGGGATCCCCTGACGGGGAGGCTTCGCACGGCTCCGCACTCGTTAGTCGTCCGTGACGGAATACGAACGAGTGCATAGCCTGCCGCAGGGCACGGGATACGGAAGACGGTCGACGAGATAATTATTTATTAAAGAAAGGAGCCTGCTATGTTTGATTCCCAAAGTCTAAGCGCGCAACCCGAAATAATACATGTTTTACTTATTGAAGATAATCCCGGAGACGTGCGGTTGTTCAAAGAGTTGTTATCGGAGATTCCCGAGACCCCGTTTACCGTAGAATGCGTCAGCCGGCTCGGCGAGGCTTTAGCGCGCCTTGAAAAAAGGGGTATTGACGTCATTGTCGTTGATCTCGGCCTTCCTGATAGCAAGGGTATTGACACATTTAGGAGTATTTATACTACCGCGCCTCGCGTGCCGATCGTGGTTGTTACGGGAATGCATGGTCAAGCTTTGAGCGTTTTGGCTCAGGGCGCCCAGGATTATCTTATCAAAGGAAACGTCGACGCTGCCATTATATCGCGGACATTGCGATATGCGATTGAGCGTAACAAGCTTAAAACCGCGTATGAGGATTTAGTGAATACGATCACGCATGAGTTGCGCATCCCCCTTGGTATTGTACGGGAGGGGGTTTCCCAGATTTGCGATGGCCTGCACGGGGAGATATCCGAAAAAAGCAAAGAATTTCTGGTGCTGGCAATCCACAATATCGACAGGCTCAAGCGGCTTATCGATAATCTTTTAGGTGTCGCCAAGCTCGATGCGGGAAAGGTGAAGTTACATAAGTCCATTTTTGATATAACCGAGCTGGCGCGCGAAATGAGCGCTATTTTTTCAACTCGTGTACAGGGGCGTGACGTGGAGTTGCGTTGTCGTTTTCCCGGCAGCGTCATTAACGTGTATGCCGATCGGGATAAGATCGTGGAAGTGTTTACCAACCTGATCGGAAACGCGCTTAAGTTTACCGAACGGGGCCTCATCGAGATTGTGCTTCTTGAGAAAGAGGATTATGTCGCCTGCGCGGTGCGTGATACCGGTTACGGTATTCCTGCGGAACACCTGCCGCATATCTTCGATAAATTTCAGCAATTCTCGCGTAAAGTAGCTTTCGGGGAAAAAGGTACCGGCCTTGGCCTTGCGATCGTGAAGGGTATTCTTGAGTTGCACGATGAAGCAATCGACGTAGAAAGCGCGATTGGAGCCGGCACAACGTTTACGTTTACGCTCCATAAGCATCTGGCGCAGCCGCCCTGCAAGGAGCACATTGATGCGTGCATTGCGCAGGCTGGGCTCAAAAACGTGTCTTTTTCTTTGATCGCGGTCTCGGGCATTAATCTGGAGACATTAAAACACGTTGCGACGCCGGAATCGGCAACGCAAATCATGACGCAGGTACACGCAATATTTAAAAGTAGCCTGCGTCGTGCCGAGGATAGCGTTTTTGATTTAACGAGTGAGATACTCGTGCTTTTGATTGACTGTGACAAAGAGGGTGTTGGGGTGGTTAAGTCCCGGCTTGCCCAACAATTATTCAATTATCTGGCGAGCAACGGATTTTCTGATAGAATATATCTTAAATTTGGCTGTGTCACCTATCCCGATGATGCGACCAGCCGGGAAGGGTTACTCGCTGCGGTAATATCGCAACTGTAGTAACGCAGGGTCGTAGGGTTCAATACGTGACAATGTGCCAAGGCATCAAAGTGTCAAAGCATCAACGCGTCAGAGTAAATTACTAATTGCTAAATTCTAATGACGAACCATTTCCTTTTAGTAATTCGTGCTTAGTAATTAGTGATTTTTCTGCTCTACGTTAGACTTGATACCCTGACACTTTTCCATTGATGTTTTTCAACCAATACCTGAATGGTTAATTTCTTCTACTCCATAAGCGGCTATATCTTTTTTTCCATCTTTCTTGTTTCTGTATTCTGCCTTTTATGTATCACCCTTTTTATAATTCTGAGACAGCGTAAAAAATTACAAAGTCAGTCGTTGCGCCTTTTAGCGGTGACCGAAGAAGAGCGTTTTACGCTCGAGCGGGCGCGTCATTTTGTTTACCGCCTCGATACGCGGGGGATTGCGCGCTATGTTTCTGCCTCGATTGAAAGGATTACCGGCCGCCTGCCACAGGAGTGGCGTGCGCACTACGCTACCTTTCTTACTGATAATATCTGTAATCAGAAAGCGATCGAATATATTGAGAAGGCGCTGCGCGCCGGCGAGAAGCCCCCGGTTTTTGAGCTGGAGATGTTTCATAAAAACGGCAGGCGTATTTATCTTGAGATGAGCCTGCAGCCGACGCGTGAAGTCGGGAACGTAACCGGCATTGCGGGTATCGCGCGGGATATCAGCGAGCGCAAAGAAATGGAGAGGGAGCTGGCGAAAGCTCACGAACTTAGCCTTTCAATCATCAAAGCGCTTCCTTTCGGGATGGATATTGTAGATTATAACGGTAATATCCTGTATGCGAGCGAAAAGTTTATTGCAGCATTTGGGCATGATATTATCGGTAAGAAGTGCTGGATTCTTTATCGGGACGATAAAAAGCAGTGCACCAGCTGTCCCCTGATAAAAGGTGTGGCGGTCGGACAGGTCCTGGTTTCAGAGGTGGGCGGTGTTTTGGACGGAAAAATATTTGAGATAACGCACGTCGGTCTTGTTTTTAACGGGGCACCCGCGGTACTTGAATTTTTTAACGATATTACCGAGCACAAGCGTATTCAAGATGATCTTAATACAAAGGTCCAGGCGCTCCAGCGTTTCCAGAGCGTGACGATTGACCGTGAGTTAAAAATGAAAGAGCTTAAAGCGCGGATTGCCGAGCTTGAGGAGAAACTAGAAAAATATACATAGCGTAGAGTCCCCTTTGGGGGAGGCTTCGCACCGTATAGCGTAGAGCGTAGAGGAAGAGAGGGTAAGTGTGAGAGGCGTAGTTTTAGAAATTTTTCTTTATTTTCTACTCTACGCTAAACGCTCCACGCTCTACGCTAAATCGTAGCAAACGTTCTACGCTCCACGCTAGGATATGGATAACTAAATTATGCTTAACCTAAAATTCGGAATCAGGCAGAAAGTAATCGTGATGATTTTTATTTCTGTTTTTGCCGCGGTTATCCTGACGGCAGGATTTTATTACTTTCTTGGGTACCGGTTCCAGGAGAAGGTTATGAGCGCGCAGTATTACCGTAGCGCCCAGATTCTTTCGCAAGCGTTAGGGAAAATGTTTAACGACCAGATGCAGTTTATACGAGTACAGGTGGCTACGTACCCATGGAACGACGACTTGGTTCGGGTCAATGCGCAGTATCAGGGTCGCGCGCAGGAATCGATTGTTGCCGAGCTTATGGAGAAAGATCAACATTGGATAGCGGATCAAGGCCAGGATGGAATCATCCGGCAATATTTGCAAAATCCCGCAAGCGAAAAGCTTGTGCGCCTGGTAGCTGCCGACCCTAAAATTGCGGAAATCTTTATTACCGATGCGTACGGTGGCCTAGTGGCTGCCTCGGGAAGAACTTCAGATTTTTATCAGGCGGACGAACAGTGGTGGCAGGACGGCTATGCCGGAGGAGCCGGGCGCGATTGCGTCGGTGACGTCGAGTATGACGCGTCCGCGAAGACCTTGAGTATTCCGTTTATAACGCCGGTGCGCGATGAAAAGGGGAACGTCTCAGGGGTTTGCAAGGCAGTGCTTAACCTTGAGGCGTTCCTTGAACCCCTCTCAAGCCTTTCGATCGGAAAAACCGGTCACGCCGCGTTGCTCAACGCAAACGGGCAGATCATTTTTCATCAGGGTATTACCCCGTTAAGCCGGTTATTTTCCGACCGGAAAGATTTCAGCGTTTTCCTTGCGGAGCAACAAAAGTTCTCAATAGCGCCCTTGTCTCACGAGCAGAACGAACGAAGGTTTTTCGTTAGCGTGCCTTTTATCTCGTCGTTATTCGCGGACAAACAAATGCGGTGGTATGTAGTGATTGAGCAGGCCGCGTCTGAGGTATTTGCACCGCTTGTTGAGCTGAACATCAAGCTTATGGCTGTTGCCGGGGTTACGCTTATTCTGATGCTGCCTTTGGGGTTTTTATTGGGGGGTGTTTTTTCCCGGCCTATCCTCGCTCTCCATAAGGCGATCACTAAAATTACCGAAGGTGTATGGGATTATGCGGTTGAGATTAAAAGCGGAGACGAGGTTGAACAATTTGCCGAAGCGTTTAAGAAAATGATTTTAACGACACGTAATAAACAGCGGGAGCTGATTGCCGCAAAAAATGAGCTTGAAGCGTTGGCAAAAAGCCTTGAAGATAAGGTCCGGGAGCGTACGGGGGAGCTTGAGCGTGTTAATAAGGCGAGCCTTAATATTCTTGAAGATCTGACCGAAGCGAAAAGAAATTTAAGCAAGTATTCCAAGGATCTTAAGGAAGCGATCATTGTTAAGTCAGACTTTACGTCTATGGTTTCTCATGAGTTACGCACGCCCCTGACCGCGATCAAAGAAGGTATTTCGATCGTGCTTGACGGCACAACCGGGCAGCTCAACAAAGACCAGGAGAACTTTCTTTCGATAGCCAAAAGCAATGTTGACCGCCTCACGCGGCTCATTAACGACATTCTTGATTTTCAGAAGCTCGAGGCGGGTAAATTAGAGTTTACGATGAAGGTGTATGACATAACCGAAGTTCTTTGGGAAGTTCAGAATACGATGGAATCGGCGATTAAGGCGAAAAAGCTTACCTTTGCCTCTGAATTCCCCGGGAATCTGCCTGAATTGACCTTCGATCGCGATAGAATCATTCAGGTGATCATGAACCTTATTACCAACGCATGTAAGTTTACCGAACGCGGCGGCATTATCTTGCGCGCAGAACTGTTGGGTGAGTATGTTCGGGTATGCGTCGAGGATACCGGTTGTGGTGTTTCCGAGGGGGATATCCCTAAGCTTTTTCAGAAATTTACTCAACTGGAGACCGGTGTCAGCAGAAAAGTCGGCGGCACCGGGCTTGGCCTTGCGATCTCAAAACAAATTATCGACGCGCACGGCGGAAAAATTTGGCTTGAATCGGTAGCCGGCAAAGGCTCGAAGTTTTATTTTACCTTACCGATTAAGAAAGCGGATAGCGTATAGCGATTAGCGGATAGCAGGAAGTATTGGGTATAGAGTACAGAGTATTGAGTAGAGAATGAAAAATAAGGATTTATAAACTCAATACCCAATACTCGTACACAATACGAACGCAAAAAACATCGTGATAATTGAGAGAAAGAGTGTATAATAACTCAATATTACAAGAAAGCGTTTAGCGGTTAGTCCCCTTTGGGGGAGGCTTCGCACCGTATAGCGAGAGAAAAAAGGAGTATAGAATTTCACATTCTTTATTTTCCGCCTCTATGCTACCCACTCTACGCTAGATCCCGGATGATGATAGTAAATGCTTAACAATATGCCAAAATTAACTATATTGCTGGCTGATGATGAAAAAGATTTCCTGACTATGTTGGCTATGCGCCTTAAGGCGTGGGGGTATGAGGTCATCGTAGCGGAGGAAGGAGCAGAGGCAGTTAGGTTGGTACGCGATAAAAAACCCGATGTCGTTATCATTGACTATATGATGCCTGAAATGGACGGTGTTGCGGCCTTGCGGGAGATTCGAAAAACCAATGCGGATGTGCCCGTTATTATGCTTACCGCGTATCCCGATAAACATTCTATCAAGGGGGCTGAAACGTTGGATGTTCTCGCGTATATACCTAAAGTGAGCGCTCATTCCGACACACAAGCGCTCCTGCGATCAGCGCTGCGTATGGCAGAGAGGGCGATCGGCAAAGGGAAAGCGGATAGCGTTTAGCGGATAGCGCAGAGCGTAGAGGAAACGGAGAGTTTAGAAAATACTGTTCTTTTTATTCTCCACTCTACGCTAAACGCTCCACGCTCTACGCTAGAATTAACATTGAGGAAAATGGACGAAACAATCAGCCCCGCACAATTAGGTTCTATCAGAAGCGAAGAGGTAAGAAGGTTGTTTGAAGACATCGGCGGCCGCACCAAGCCGGTTCTGCAAAAACATGTTCTTGATCTATTGTCCGCCTATGGTGCTGGCAAAGAAGTGGCGGCTACGTTTGAGTTTAAGCGCTGCCTTGATATCCTTGTTGAAAAAATAGCGAATCTTCTTTCTGTTGAGATCGTTTCCCTGATGCTTAAGGAAAAAGGGACTGATGAGCTGGTGATGGAGATTTCCCGCGGTATAGAAAATGACGCGGCAAAAAGCGCCAAAGTAAAGATTGGCGATGGCATTGCCGGCTGGATCGCCTCAAGCGGCGAAGCGCTGCTGGTTGAGGATATAACGAAAGATGAGCGTTTCAGTTCTTGCGGCGGAAAGTATTATACTAATTCGTTATTGAGCGTGCCGCTTACCGTGAACAACGAAGTTATCGGTGTTATCAACGTTAACAATAAAACCTCAAAAACGGTTTTCTCAAGCGACGACCTCGACATATTAAGGATCGTCGCTGATCTTGCCGCGGTGGCTATTGAGAACGCTCGTTTTCGCAGGGATGCGGCCGCGCGCGAGCAGTTTAAATCAGATTTTATTTCCAACGTCTCGCATGAGCTGCGTACCCCGCTTACGGCTATCAAGGAAGCGGTGGGCATGACGTTAGACGGTATTACCGGAGAGGTGAACGATGACCAGAAGCGTTTCTTGCGCATGGCGCAGCAGAATATTGATCGTCTAAGCCGCCTGATCAGCGAGATGCTTGCGCTTGCCGCGTGTGAGTCAAGGCACACGGTACGCCGGCAGCTCTTTGACGTTGTCGAAGTCGTCAAGGATGCCGCTTTGTTTCTAAAGCCGCTGGCAAAAGAGCGAATGATTACATTCCTGGAGATGCTTCCCTCCAGTGTCATCGGAGTTTGGGCTGACCGGGATAAGATCAGCCAGGTTTTTATTAATCTTATCGGCAATGCGATCAAATATAATCGTGAACACGGACGGGTGGAGGTAGCGGTCGAGGACTCCGGCGATTTTGTTAAGATTGTAGTCTCCGATAACGGCATCGGTATCCCGGCGCAGGATCTGGAGCGTATTTTTGAGCGTTTTTACCGGGTTCAGCAGCGTGCCGAGCATAAGAACCGGGAAGGTTCCGGATTGGGCCTTGCCATTACCAAAGAAATTATCGACGCTTCAGGCGGAGAGATTTTTGTCAGCTCCCAGGTCGGGCGCGGCAGCGCGTTCACGGTAGCATTACCTAAAGATATGAGGAAGAGCGGCCATGGATAAAAAAAGAATTTTGCTGGTTGATGATGAAAAAGACCTTTCGGATACCGTACGCTTTCGTCTCCAGCATGCCGGTTACGATGTTTTGTGCGCGTATGACGGCTTAGAGGCAATTGAGTGCGCGCGTAAAGAAAAACCCGACCTTATTATTCTTGATTTAATGCTGCCTAAGCTCGACGGCTATAAAGTGTGCCGCATGCTTAAGTTTGACGAGCAGTATAAAAAAATTCCGATAATCCTTTTTAGCGCCAAAGCGCAAGAATCCGATAAGCAGCTGGGTAAGGAGGTAGGCGCCGATTCCTATATTACAAAACCATTTGAGCCCAGCGTACTTCTTGATAAGATTAAAGAACTGCTCGCATTACAATAGGTGCCCGTCCGCGCGTGGCTATTGCAGCGTCTGTATAGAACGTTTTCCTCTGTTTTTGGTTTTGGTACTATACCGTACGTATTACGGTTTTTGTCCGTATAACGGCAGCCTTTCGTCTGGTGTGCCGTATGATGTTCGTTCCCGGTGATGCCGGCGGCAGGAATCTGTGGAGGAATGATGTGGCAGAAAGTCGATATTATTCAGTTATTGCTGAAACAGGGGATTATCAGCGCTGAGCAGCTTGCCAAAGCAAACGATGAAGTAAAGCGTACGGGCCTCTCGCTTGAGCGGGCACTGGAGAAGCTCGGGTTTATAAAAGAAGAAGATCTCACGAAAACAAAAGCTAATGCCCTGGGCCTTCCGTATATCAATTTAGAGAATTATATCGTGGATGCTGAGCTTATGAAGGTTATCCCCGAACCGGTCGCGCGCAAATACAATGCGGTCCCGCTCTTTAAGATCGGCGATACGCTTACGGTCGGCATGATTAATCCGCAGGATATCGTAGCGCGGGATACGCTGCGCGCGCTCGCGAAGATCGAAACGATCGAGGCGGTGCTTGTATCCGAGCGGGGAATGCATACCGTTTTTGATTCTTATTATGGAGTTGTCGGTTCGATCGACGAGATCGTAAAGCTTATCGATAACGAAAAAAATCTGGGTGCCGGCGAGACGGCCGAGGCGCCCATCATTAAACTTGTTAACATGATGGTGCTGCAGGCGGTGAAGGAACGGGCTTCGGATATTCATGTAGAACCCGAAGAAGCAAGCGTGCGGATACGGTACCGTGTTGACGGCCTTCTGCATGAGATAAGCCTCCTGCCCAAGAAACTTCAAAATTCGGTTATTTCGCGCATTAAGATACTTTCGAATATGGATATCGCCGAGAGCAGAAAGCCGCAAGACGGGAGGATCCGTTTAGTCATGGAAGGGAAAGATCTCGACATACGAGTTTCTACGTTCCCGGTGGTTCATGGCGAGAACGTGGTTATGCGTCTGCTTAATAAATCGTCGGTTGTGTTGGGTCTTGAGCAGGTAGGATTCCTTGAGCGCGATGGCGCGGCTTTCGCTAAAATCATCCGCAGGCCTAACGGTATCGTGCTGATCGCAGGGCCGACCGGAAGCGGTAAAACGACTACGTTATACGCCGCATTGACGACGATCAGCACCATGGAAAAAAATATCATTACCATAGAGGATCCGGTAGAGTATGAATTACCGCTCATCCGGCAGACACAGGTTAACGTAAAGGCGGGGTTAACGTTTGCCAACGGCTTACGTAGTATCCTGCGCCAAGACCCCGATATTATTATGGTAGGAGAAATTCGCGATAAAGAAACCGCTGAGATCGCGATACAGGCCGCGTTGACCGGCCATTTGGTTTTCTCAACATTGCATACCAATGACGCTCCCAGCGCCGTAACGCGCTTGATCGATATGGGAGTCGAGCCATTTCTTATTTCAAGCTCTCTGGTCGGAATCCTGGCGCAGCGGTTGGTTCGCGTTGTGTGCCCGAAGTGTAAAGAAAAGCGCGTTGTGGCGGATGATGCGCTGCGGTCTTTAGGGATCGCGCGCGATACGGAGCTCTATTACGGTAAAGGGTGTAGTTTTTGTAAGAATACCGGTTTTTTGGGGCGGACCGGCATTTTTGAACTATGTATTATCACCGAAGAGGTCAAAAAATTAATCGACAGGAAAGCTTCGGCTGACGAGATAAAGGGAAAAGCTATGGAGCAGGGAATGCAAACGTTATGTGTTGACGGCGCCGTTAAGATAACGCGGGGCATCACAACGCCGGAAGAAGTCCTGCAGGTTGTTGAGACAAGCGGATGACGGTATGATTTCATTTCATTATCGTGCGCGGGATAAATTTGGGAAGGTTGCGCGGGGAGTTATTACCGCTTCCTCGGAAGAGGACGTCGTAACGCAACTGAAGCAGGCCGGATATACCCCTGTCATTATCCTAAAAATCAAGCCGGCGGGCAGTTTCCAGAAGTTCATCAAAAGGTTCTCCGGAGTGCGTTTCGTTGATCTCAACATTTTTACGCGTCAGCTTTTTACGTTGCAGCGCGCGGGCATACCTCTTTTAAGCGCACTTCTTGCGCTCCAGGAACAGGCGACGAACGTGGTCTTAAAAGACGTTATCAGCCGCGTGGTCAAGGATATTGAGGCTGGTACGAGTTTGTCGGGAGCCTTTGCGGCTCACCCTAAGGTTTTTAGCATTTTGTATATCAATATGATTAAAGCAGGTGAGGCCTCCGGAAGGCTCGAGGAGATATTGGAGCGCCTGGCTTTTTTAGGCGAACACGAAGAGAAAGTTCGCCAGCGTATAAGAGCGGCCATACGATACCCGATTATGGTCGTTGTCGCTATTTGCATCGCGTTTCTGACCCTTATTACCTTTGTCATTCCGCGATTCGCCAGTATTTATAGTCAATTTACCGTCGAGCTTCCGCTTCCGACCCGTATCCTTTTATTGATCAATCATATTGTCGTCTATTACTGGTGGCTGGTAGTATCGTGTGGAATCGCGGTTATTGTGTTTTTTTGGAGATTTTTCAAAACCAAAAAAGGGCGTTTGTGGCGGGATGATCTTATTCTCAAAATTCCTATCTTCGGCCCGCTTTTGCTTAAAATTATTCTTTCTCGTTTTGCGCGTATTACCGGGATCCTGTTACGCAGCGGCGTCAGACTTCTTGAAATTCTTGAGCTTACGCAGGAGGGCGTAGGCAATGTAGTCGTCGCGCGGGTTATTGACAATGTTCATGATAGCGTTAACGCGGGGCGCGGGATGTCAGAGCCGATCCGGATCAGCGGAATGTTTCCCGCCGTCGTTGTCCAGATGATTACCGTTGGCGAAAATAGCGGTAAGCTCGACGAACTCTTATTATATATTTCCGACTACTATGATTCCGAGGTCGATTATATCATTGATAATCTTGTTTCATTGATCGAACCGATACTGGTTATTTTTTTAGGGTGCGCCGTGCTCTTTATGGCGCTGGGCATATTCTTGCCGATGTGGAATCTGATGAGCTTGTTTAAGCAGTAGCGTATGCGAAGCTTTCTGCGCGACCATAGTTCGCTCTTTGAGATTGTCGTTGCCATAACGATTATTATATTGTTAATCGGAACTTTTCTTTCATATAGTAATCGGGTCACGCGGGTGGCGAAAGAAGTCAGACTTGTGTATGAGCTGAAAGACTTTCGTCTCTGCGTAACATTATTTAAGGCGTTACGCGGTAACAATCCCGGAGATTTAAAAATACTCATGGAGACGTCGCGCAATGCGGTGGATGCGCGCAAAGGGAATTTTCGTGAAAATTTCTTATTAACGCTCGCGCGGGATTCTGACGGCTATCCGCTTGATCCTTTCGGTAAACGGTATGGCTACAATGCGCGTACTGGGATAGTTTCCTGCCAGTCGTCGGGGTATGAAGCCTGGTGAAAATGCGTTTGGGGTTAGGGTTTGCGTAAGGAGGGAGTATATAAAAAAAGGAGGGTGTATGAGGAAGAAAGGGTTTACGCTCATTGAGCTTATCATGATCATTGTGATACTCGGCATTCTTGCTGCGGTGGCTATTCCTAAGTATTATGATTTATCAAGCGATGCAAAGAATGCCACCGAAAAAGGCGTCGTCGGCGGCGTGCGCGCCGGTATCTCCACTTTTTTTGCCAACAATAAGACGTTTCCTTCGACGCTTGATAACGCTTCAAGCGCAGCCTGCACCAAGGCAAATCCTTGCTTTACCAATGTGCTTGGTCAGGGGGGGGTTACTGATGATTGGAGCAAAACTTCAGGGACCACCTATACCGGGCCGGCGAGTAACACCTATACCTACAACAGCACCGGCGGTGAGTTTAGTTGATAGTAGGTACCGGTTTTCCCGCGACATGAATGCTTCCTGATGCGCAAGGCGCCGCGAACGCGGATGACTCTTGTGCGCGTGCGCGTCTTTTGCCGGCAGCATACTCGTTACTGTAATCAAAACGCGTAGCTTGCCGGAATAAGGAGGAGCGCTCTGAAGAGAAAAGGTATCACCTTTATTGCTTCGTTGATGCTCATTGTGTTTGTTTCGATCGCTGTTCTGGGGGTAACGGTTTTTATCGTTCAGCGCCTCCAGGGGGTAGCGTCTGAACGCAACCGCATTGCCAGTCTCTATTGCGCTCAGGCAGGCATGCATAACGTTATTTATGCGTTTCGCTATAACGATACAATTTCAAACGGTAACTTCAGCACAGGTCAGACTGCCATCGATGCCAACAATTCTTTTGTCATCGGCCCCAACAGCACCGAGGGCCGTGACGCCTACCTGCTTGTGGTAGATAGCAACGCCACCTATCAGCCCGCTAACGAAAGAAGTCTTCTTGATCTTAGGGTCCAGGATGCGGCTCGTTCGCGTAATATTAGGCTTGCCTTTATGAATCTTAGCTGGTCAGGCTCTCCGAATAACAGAAGGTTACGAACCATCACAATCGGCGATACTGAGGTTTGGAGCGGTAACGTGGGGTCTCCCGTCGACGCCGATATCTCTGATTTTACGCTTGATAAAGACTCAACGATCTACCCGGTTAACGTAACATTTAATAGCCAGGTGACGCTTACTGCTTTTAACGCGACGTTTGGTATGAATGATACTTCGCGCACGGATGCTTATAAGGTTTATCCCGCATCGAACAATAATACGTTTTTTACTTTTGAGTCAACGGGCCGAAGCGGTAACGCGTGGCGCACGATCATCGCCCGGTACAATGCGGCAACCGGTAATGTCAGTGTTATGCGCGAGAATCAGACGGTGCAGGTTTTTCCGTAATGGCTCGACAGAAGCGGTGTGACATGTATGGTATGAATTTTCAGGGCGCAACCAGGCGCGCGTTTACCCCGTTAGAGAAAGCCACCGACAAAGTCGGTGGTGACTACCCAACAGGGTGTCCTGTTGGACTATCTAGAGCTTGCCCCGTTAGAAACTTTATTTCTAACGGGGTGAAAGAACGAGGTTCTCTAACGGGGTTTACCTTAATTGAGCTGATCATGACGATCGTGGTGGTGGCGATTATTGCGTTGCCGCTTTCGGTCATGCTTAGTCAGCAGGTGCAGAGTACATTTCGGTCGTCCGATTATTCGAGCGCGCTTAACTTGGCGCGCCTTGAAATGGAAAAAGTTAATAATCTGGCGTACGACAGTATCGCCAGCGGAACGTTCGCAAGTTATGAAGGGTATCCTTTTGACGTAACGCGCACCGTAAATTTCGCTCCAGGGAGCGGTGTAATACTGTCGGAGAGCTTAAAACAGATAAAGGTCGAGGTACGCAAGGCCGGTGATGTCACCGTCTTGGCCGAATTAGTTACGTATATTGCTAGAAATGTGAATTACGGATCCCCATGAAAAAAGCATTTACTTTTATTGAATTAGTGATGGTTATCCTTATTATCGGGATCATTGCCGCCGCCGGAGCGTGGCTCCTGATGTATGTCGTTCAAAACGCGGTGTTTATCCCCAACCGGCTTACCACCGATATGCTTGCGCAAAATGCGTTAAATGTGATCATCGAAGGAGACACCGTTGCCCGGGGCCTTCGTTTTAGCGCGAACATTACGACAAGCCAGCCCAATACATTGATCTTTACCAACCAAGACAATCAGCTGGTTAACTATACCGTGACTGGCAATAAGCTCTACCGGCAGATCAACGCGAGCGCGCCGGCGCTGTCTCCGGCGTATCAGGTGGGCGCGATCGGTGTCAGTGGCCGCAACGGTACGTTGTTTACCTATTACGATGCTAATGATGTTGCGACAGCGACTGCTGCGAGTGTGCGGCGCGTAAGGATCGATGTTACGGTTTTGACCGGAACCGGCTCCTACGCCGATTGGCAAAGCAGCTCGAATCAGAGTTCGTCGGTTTCAGTCAAGCGGCTTTCGTAGCGAAAACCTTGTAGGGGGAGATGCTCATATATCGAGTGCGCAGTATCTGCGCGCCAGGGGGGGGGAGGTGGATGATGCTATTTTTGATTTTTTCTGGTATAATTGCGTTGGTATTCGGGATATTATTTTTATGCGCTCCGCGCACGCTGCGCGCGTTAAGCGAAAAGACGAACAGGGCGATCCTTCTTTTGGATGAGAAATTTTTCCGTTTGCGGATCGGTATCGGCGTATCTTTAGTACTATCCTCGGTGCTTGTGTTATTTGTAGCGTATTATCTGTTTAAGAAATACGGAGTAACGATTGCAGTCTGAGAACCCGCAGGGAGTAATTTCCTTAATGCGCGCGAAAAAAAATTTTTTAGCGTTGGAATTCGGGGAAAGCACCGCTAAGCTTGTCTGGTGCGAAAAGCAGAGAAATACGCTTATCGTACGGGCCTACGCTCTTAAAACACTGCCCTCACTGCCTGCCGAGCGGGAATCATTCCTTGCAGGCTTTGTTAAGGATTTTGTAAATCTGCACGCTCACCCGACGCATGAAGTCTATCTGGTTATTCCTGAAACGAACAATTTATTTCTCCGCAGCCTGTCCTTGCCGGTCATGCCGTCTGCGGAGATCGCGCAGGCGGCCGGTTGGCAGCTTAAGGATGAGATCCCGTTTGCGTTACGCGATGCGGTATGTAGCTGGTATCTGATCCGTGCCTACGGTGATGCTGATGGCGCAAAAAAGAACGAAATTTTGTTCGCGGCGGCAGAGCGAAGCAGCATCGACCGTTACTGCGCCCTCGCGAGCCGTTGCGGGCTCTCGGTCGCAGGTATTACGTGCGCAAGCGTAAGCTACGCCAGTCTTTTGGGCGTCTCGGCGGCGCCGTCGTCCTGTGCCGTGATCGACATCGGGTATACCGCAACGACGTTGAGCATCTATGCGCACGATAAATTGCGCTTTACGCGTAAACTTGTTTTTTCTTCCTCAGGCCTCACCAGCGTGCTGATGGGGACTCTTGGTTCAGACAAAGGACCCGTTACTCTTTCTCTTGTCCAGACCGAGGAGGTGAAGAATACCATTGGTATTCCGCGCGACGGATCGGCCATGATCAACGATTCGATTTCCGCCACGCACGTAATCGCCCTTATGCGGCCTTCTCTTGAGGCCCTGGTGCGCGAGCTGAAGCTTTCATTTGATTATTTTATCTCGACGCTTGAAGGCGAAAAGCCCCAGGTGTTGTACCTGGCGGGTGGCGGTGTGAACCTTAAAAATCTTGATACCTATCTTACCGAGGAGCTTGCCGTGCCGACGGATTTTTTTCCATTGCCTGCGTGTGTTGATACCCGCGGCGTAGACGCCGATGATTTTAGGGCGCGGCGTAACCAGCTGTGTGCGCTCCTGGGTGCGGGATTACAGGGTAAACATACGATTGACTTTTTACCTGGCGATGTAAAGTCAAGGAGAGCCGAATCGGTGCAGAAAATCTCCTTGCGCCTTATTTCATTTGTTCTCGCGGCAGTTTTTGTTGTTTTGTTCTCTTTCGTAAGACTTGAGATCGGGAATTACCGTAACAGGCTTGGTGCGTTACGGCTTCATCTGCAGGCTACGACTTCAGTCGCAGACCTGTATCAGAAAATAGTAGCCCGCGAGCGTCTTATCGAAACAATAGAACAAGGAAGGACTCCCTTTGAGGGAATTCTGAAGCTGGTTACCGTGCTGCAGCCGCGGGAAATAACATTGGGTGAAATGTCAATGAACCAGAACAGCCATACGCTCTTTTTACGCGGCATCGTTGCCGCCGGAGAAGGGGAAGCGGAACGCATCGTAACCGAGTTCATACAGAAGCTTGAATCAACTCATTTTGTTGTTGAAGCGCGGCTGGTATCGATAGAAAAAGGCGACGGGAACCAACAGTTTCAGATACAAGGCGACCTCGCCCATTAGGAAGGCTATAGCTATGTCATCGGCGCAAAAAAACATACTGATTGCATTCGCGGGAATCATAGGGGTATTTACGTGCTTTTGGTTTTTTGTGTATGCGCCAAGCCGTATGCAGCTTGCAGGAATTCAGGAAGAAATTACGGTCATCGAACATAAGCTGGCGCAGGTCGCGGCAATTACCCGGGAGGCAAAAAATCTCAATGAAGGCATGCAGATGCTTGAGAAACAGTACCAGGCATTAGGGGGGATGTTTCCTACCAAGGAAGAAGAAGCGTTGCGCGTAGTATCCTCGCTGGCAAAAGAGGCAAACATTGCCGTTTTGTCGTTGCGGCCGCAATCGCGGGAAGCTTTTATCGGCATGAATGGGGAAGCATGCGGGCTTGAGGGAAAAACGTGTCAGAAAATGTCTGTTTCATTAGCAATGACCTGCACGTATCAGGAGTTGCTGAATTTTGTAAGTGCTCTCGGAGCCCAAATCTCGGCATACACGACCATCGAAGGCTTGCGTATCACCAGGCCCCCTGAAGGTAAACGGCTTGATATCGCAATGGAGCTTAATGTGTATTTGTTGGCATAGATTATGATACAGAGTGAAAAGGTAAAACTTGGCGTAACCATTATTCTGGTAGGCGTTTTTTTATATATGGCTGCGGGCGCGCTTAAGCGGATTCGCCTTGAATCAGCACGCCCTACGCCTTCCGCAGGAAACGTTTCGGTTAAGCCTCTCGCGGATGCCGCGGCCCGGTCCGCGCCTGCGCTGGCGTTATATAAGCGATTAGAGCAACAAACAGCGGGGATGGCGCTGGGGAGTGACCCGTTTACGCATATGCCTCTGGGGGCCTATACGGTTAAGACGGTTAAGCTTACGGGAATCTTGTGGGATGCGCACGCCCCCAGAGCCATTGTTGCCGGAAAGTTTCTTAAAACCGGCGATCGTGTCGGCGCTATCACAATCGTTTCGATACAGCAAGACAAAGTTATCGTTAGCGACGGAAACCGTGAAATGGAATTGCGTCTTGAATAGTTGTATAGTCCGTAGCAGGCGCCGTGCCATGTTCCTTCCTTAAGTATATCAATCGAACAAATTTTTTTGTGTAGGGAGGCCGATGAGAAAAATTCTAGCGTTATCAGGAATTATTTTTATTGTTATGGGAGCCTTCCTGAGCCCGGCGGCTACGCACTTTTCAGTTTCGGGCCTTGAGATTCCTATGATCGAGGCTGTTTCTCCGGTTACCCGTGCCCATCACGTGGGCTCCAGTGAGGTGGCAACGTATCAAACGCAGGCTTCATTCGCCGAGGCGGTGCGTTTTTATAGTTCTTTTTTTTCGCAAAATAATTTTATGGTGCTGGGGAACGAGGAAGCCGGTGAATATAACGTTGCCGTAAAAAAAGAAGATGTTATGTTTACGATGCGTATCTATCGAAACCAAGGAAAAATCTACGTGCAATGTATATGGTAAAAAAAATTCGTTTTTTCCCGTACCTGTGCGCGCTAAGCCTGTGTCTTGGCGGTTGCGCAACGCTTCACAATCCGGCGACAGGAAGGAATGAATTTATTCTTATTAATAGTGCCACCGAATCGGCATTGGGCAAAACGGCGGATGCCCAGATGCGTAAAGAACATCCGGCCAGTAGCGATCGCATCGTACACGCGCGCCTTGAAAACATTGGAAAGCGCGTCGCCGCGGTCTCTGACCGCATGGACATCTCTTATAGTTTTACGGTGCTTGCTGATCGCGAACTTAATGCGGTGACCCTCCCCGGCGGCCGCATTTATGTGAACCAAGGATTGATGAACGCGCTCGGTGACGATGAGCTTGCGTATGTCGTAGCGCACGAAACAGGCCATGTTGCGGCCCGGCACATTGCCAAAAAAATTCAGGCAAATATGGGGTATCAATTGTTGCTCAGTCTTGCGTTTGCGGCGTACGGTGAGAAGGTAGGCGATAACGCGCAGGATATCGCGCGGGGTGCGACAACCGTGTATACTATCGTCGGACTTGCGTACAGTCGAAGTGACGAATACGAGGCGGATCGGCTGGCGGTAAAATACGCTCGAGCCGCTGGTTTTGATCATTACGCGTCAATGGGGGCATTAGCTAAGCTTAAAAAATACGAAGGCCCCAATTCTAAGATCGCGGGGTATTTTCGTACTCATCCCTATGTGGATGATCGTATTGCGGCGCTGAAGAAAGAGTTAAGTGGCGTTCAGCAAAAATAGTCCACCGTCCATAGTCCACGGTTTAGAGGAGTTTATAATTGATAGCTTTTTGCGCAATACCCGATACGCATAACGCAATACGTCTTTTATGTTTGGCATAGGCACTGAAGAATTAGCTTTCATTTTTTTTATCGCCTTTATTGTTTTTGGGCCAAAGCGGTTGCCTGAAATAAGCAGGTATCTGGCGCGGCTGGCCCGTCAGTATAAGCAGACAGTCAGTGCCGCGGGCTTGAGCGGTGAGGATGAGAACGTCTCGGGGAATGGGTATTCTGAGGCAAAACTTCCGTGAGATGTGGGATAAAGGGAAGATCACAGATGATAGATCTCAGATTGCAGATAGGGGAATGAGAGACGAGGGATGACCGCTCACTTCGTTCGCTGGGACGATGGACGATAGATTCGTGTGAACTCGTGTTTCCCGATTTGTGTTAATTCGTGATTATGTACGAAAAAAGCCTGCCTCTTATTGTTCATTTGGCCGAATTACGCAAACGGATCATCATTGCCTGTATCTCGGTGGTCATTGCCTCTTTTCTCGCTATGCCTTTTTCTTCCGCGTTGCTCGGTGTGCTTACCGCACCGGCTCAAAGCCTTCTGGGTAAGCTCGCTGTCTTCAGCCCCCAAGAGGCTTTGGCGGTCTATGTGCGTATTGGTATCGTAAGCGGTATTGTTGCGAGCGTCCCGGTAATTCTGTACCAGGCCTGGTTGTTTATCGTGCCGGCTCTTGGCTTGCGCACCAGGCGTTATGCGTTTTGGTTTATTGCCACAGCCGCGCTTGCGTTTTTTGCGGGTTGTATGTTCGCATATTTTATTTTAATCCCGCCGGCGCTGCGGTTTTTGCTGAGCATAGGTACGAATGATTTTATGCCGCTTATTTCGGCTTCAAAATATATCTCATTTATCACTACGCTTATCCTTGCCTGTGGCGCGATGTTTCTGATGCCGATTATCATCTTTTTTTTGGCAAAGATCAGGATCGTCACCGCGCGGGCCTTGTGCAGGTATTTTTCCATTGCGGTAGTTGGAATGCTTATTATTGCCGCTGTTATTACGCCAACCACCGATATTTTTAATATGATGGCTCTGGCAGTGCCGATGATAGCGTTGTATAGCGTAAGCATTGGGCTTGCCTGGTTCGCCGGCCGGGGCGAGGCGCGTAAGGAGGGTGCATGAAAAAAATAATGTGTGGCTATGGCGGGTTTTTTCAAGAATTTTCTCGCGTCGTCCAGTTCTTCATGATTTTAGGCGTACGTTGTGCCGTCATGATGCTGGTTTAAGCGAGAATACATACTTCATGAGGATAACACAAAAGATTAAACAGGAATTACGAAGTTACGCGCGGCCAGAAAAAGCGCGGATTCTGGCGCGGTTTTTTAAAACCGGCCCCGGTGAATATGCCGAAGGTGACGTTTTTATCGGGGTGATGGTGCCCCAGATTCGTATGGTCGTCAACGAGTATTGCGACGTACCTCTTGAGAGCGTAAAAAGGCTGCTTACGTCAAAAATTCATGAGGAGCGTTTGTGTGCCCTTCTTATTCTGGTTAAACAATATAAGAACGCCGGCGAGCAGGGTAAAAAAGATGTCTATGAATTATATTGTACGCATACCCGTTTTATTAATAATTGGGATTTGATTGATTTGACCGCGAAGCATATTGTGGGTGCGTTTCTTTTTGATAAGGATAAAAAACCTCTCTATGTTTTGGCGCGCTCTAAAATGCTTTGGGAGCGCCGGATCGCTATACTCGCGACCTTTCATTGTATCGAGCGCAAAGAATTTGATGATGCGTTTGCTCTTGCTCTGCTGCTGCTTTCCGATACGCACGATCTAATCCAAAAGGCAGTCGGTTGGATGCTGCGTGAGATCGGAAAACGCGACATGCGGGCAGAGGAAGTTTTCTTAAAAAAATATTATCGTATCATGCCCCGCACCATGTTGCGCTATGCGATTGAACGTTTTCCCGAGAGAAAGCGGCAGGCGTACCTTAAGGGGAGAGCGTAGAAAAAAGCTCATAGCTCATAAGCTCATGAGTGCATGGAAGCGATTTACGTCTATCGGTTGGGGTTGCGAGGCTCGTTTCGGTTACGTTAAACGTCAATCGGCTTTATTGGTAAGATATTTTTTACGCAACCTTTTACTTACGTATGACGTAACGAGCTGCACACCAGTGCGTCCCGGTGAGGGGCTGCACACCAGTGCGTTCCGTAAGGGGCTTTGCACCCCCCTTCGGGGAGGCTACGCACGGCTTCGCACCGGTTAGCGTAGAGGGTTCTGCCTGGTTTGGCCAATGGTTTTCGTGATAGTGTTGACAAGTTTCCCGGGTATGCTAAACTATAATACTATTATTAGGAATTGTAGAGGAGGGTTCGGAAATGCAGATGCATTTTCGGAGGTTATGGTGATGGTCGGGCCGCCATCGTGCATAGCGCTATGCATGGTGACGGCTTTTTGTTTCGAAACCCGTTACCGCACGGTACGTACGTAAAAAGTTTATGCGATATAATGATGTGATAGGGAGTGTTTCGTCTATGATGCTTCACTATATTTCAATTTTTTTGAGGAGCGTGAAGATCGTTGATATCGTTGATATCGCGATCATTTCGTTGTTGATTTATATTTTGCTGATTTGGTTTACACGCGCCCGCGCGAAATTTATGTTTATCGGCATGGCAATTGTGGGCGGTATTTATTTTGTAGCGCGCTATTTCGGTCTCTATTTGACCACCATGGCGCTCCAGGGTTTTTTTGCGTTTACCCTTATTATGATTGTGGTGATATTCCAGGATGATTTTCGCCATTTCTTTGAAAGTATTGCTATGGTGGGCGTTCAGCCTAAGCGACGTCTGTCAGCCTCGTTCAGCCAGAACATCATGAGCGTAAGTAACTCCTTTACCAATTTTTCACGAAAAAGAATAGGAGCGCTCGTTATCATACGGGGGATTGATCCTCTTGACCGGCATCTTGAGGCGGGGAATGCCCTTGACGGTATGATAAGCCAACCGTTGCTTGAAAGCATTTTTGATCGTCATACACCGACTCACGACGGCGCGGTCATCATCGAGGGAGATCGGATCGCTCGCTTTGGATGCTATCTGCCGCTTTCTACCAATAGTGAGGCTATCGGTCGCGCCGGAACGCGTCATGCGGCCGCATTAGGGCTTGCTGAGCGCGTGGACGCATTGTGCCTCGTTGTTTCAGAAGAGGATGGCAGCATCTCCGTAGCGCAAGAAGGACGGATGAGGCATTTGCGCGATGCCGCGCATCTTGATGCGATACTTGAGGCTTTTTATCAGAGAAAATTCCCGCGTAAAAAGGGAAACATCATTGTCAGCTTTCTTACCAGGCATATCGCAGAAAAAATTATAGCCGTTATTCTCGCCTGTGGTTTCTGGTTTACGTTTGCCCATCACACCGAGCTTATTCGTCGCGATTTTGTCGTGCCCCTTGAGTATCGCAACCTCGCGCCGGCCGCAGTCATTAAAGAGCCTAAGCCGAAAGAAGCGACCGTTACCTTAAGCGGCACGCAGCAGGAGTTTAATCTTCTTAAGCCTCAGGAGTTAAAAATATCACTTAACATGGAAAACGTCGGCGACGGTGAGCACACGATCGAGCTCACCAGGGACTCGTTGGGACCTCTTGCGGGGCTTTCGGTGGTTAACATTGAACCTGCCGCGGTTACGCTTGATGTGTATAGAATTCTTACAGTGATGGTTCCGGTAGAACTTAAGACAAAAGGCAAGGCGCCTTCAGGCGTTACGATTGCCACGATACGCCTGGAGCCTGAGGAATTGACTGCGCTCATTTCAAGCACCCTCGCCCAGAAGGCGTTTACTATTGTCACCGAGCCCATTGATCTTAAGCTGATAACGGCGGATACGACACTTACGCCCGGATTCGTGGTTCCCCCGGATATCCGTTTTCCGGATAATAAACGACCGGAAGTTAAAGTGATTGTTGATGTTGTTGAGCGTGATCAAAGCCAAACATCCGGTACCCCGTAAACGCCAACCTAAACTGATGGTTAGAGGAGGACAGCGCTATGTTTGAAAGATTCTCTAAAATCATAATTTTAAATAATTCTTTACTGAGCTACGGCGTGAGCCTGCTTATTTTTTTAGCAATCGTGGTGGTTGTTGTCCTGTTTAAGAAAATTATTCTCAAGAAACTAAAACGATGGTCTGAGAAAACAACGACGACGCTCGATGATTTTTTAATTTCCCTTATGCAACGCTATCTGCACCCGGTATCATATCTGGCAGCTTTTTACGTAAGCGCGCATTATCTCGTGTTGCCCGTATCGGTCGACAAGGCGATTGGTATTATTGTAACTATCGTATTGAGTTTCTCGATAATCCGCATTGTCATCGTGACCGTCGACTATATTTTCCAAAGCTATGTGTCGGCAAAAGAAAGTTTTGGCGCGGCTGCGCGTAGTTATAAAGGTATGCTTTCGGCAATTCAGGTTATCGTCTGGGGAATTGGAATAATTTTTCTTCTTGATAATTTAGGTTTTAAGATATCGACGATCATCGCGGGCCTTGGTATCGGCGGTGTGGCGGTTGCCCTGGCCGCCCAGGCAATTTTAGGGGACCTTTTTAGCTATGTCGCGATATTAATGGACAGGCCTTTCGAGATTGGTGATTTTATCGTCGTGGGTGATTTTATGGGCACCATTGAGAACATTGGGATCAAGACGACAAGGATTCGCAGCCTGGGTGGTGAACAAATCGTTTTTTCTAATAGTGATCTTACCGGTTCGCGCATGCGTAATTATAAGCGCATGGATAAGCGCCGCATTGTCTTTCGGCTTGGTGTTACCTATCAGACTACCAGCGCGCAGGTAAAGGAAATCCCCCTGGTGATCAGGACGATCATCGCCAACGTTAAGAATGCTCTCGTTGACCGCGTGCATTTTTTTTCTTTCGGCGATTCCAGTTTAGTCTTTGAAGTTGTTTATTATGTCCTTAGCCAGGATTACAATATCTATATGGACGTTCAACAGGAAATTAATTTTGCCATCAAAGAAGCGCTCGAGCAGCGGAATATCGAATTTGCATACCCAACACAAACCATTCATGTCAGCAAGTAACACGCAGGGTTAGAGGTGGCTTTCCGGATAGGCATAGATACAAGAGGATATTGCCCATAAAAAGAATTCTGCTCTTTCTGTTGCCAATTTTAATTATCGCGACGATCATCTCCATGCTTTTTGGAATGCTGCAGCATCGTTTAAGAGGAAGAGAAACGTATGGATCTTCATAGGAAAGCCCCGTACCTCGTACGCTCAGTATTATTTGAAAAGCCCGCGGGAAGTGGTAAAATTGTTAATACCTATCGCTGTCATGGGGAGTGACCAACAATATGCCAAAGTTCGTTAAAGCTCAAGAGCCCTTCAGATTCTATACACGGTTGCACCTATCCGAGGTAACCGGTTTTCGGGCAGCTACGCTGGAGCAGCTGGTAAGCCTTATCAAGGGAGTGCCGGGCGCCTCGATTTATCATCATACGCATCGTTTCTTGCAGCAACATCAGTATCTTTCTCCGGAACCACCCAATGATTTTGCGTATTGGATCAGCCATGGGTTAGGGGAAGAGGAGTTGGCAGAGAGGCTTGCGAGTATTGATACGGTTCAATTCTCCACGATCCGCGCCCTGCGGAATAAAATCGCCCGCACGATTGACGACTACTTGGAAGAATATCCTTCGGCGAAGCTTAAGTTTACGCGTTCGGATGAAGAATTTTATTTCATAAAATCAATAAGTTTCGCCCTACCCACCAAATACAACGCTACCGACCTGGGAGAATTCTTGGATATTTTAAAAAAAGTAACGATCGATTCGATATATTTTCATGTTTTCGAGTCCCGGTTACGTCTTGAAAAAGAAACAAATGACTTTTCGTATTGGATGGAGACCTCATTGGGCAAGAAAGCATGCGCCGATGAAATTGCCCGGCTGGACCCGTACACCTATACGCTTGAGGATTTGCGGAAGGCAATTATAAAGATTATTGAGAAAAAAGGTAGCGTTTATGTCGATCATTGAACAGTATGTACCTATCGTAGGGCAAGCCATCATCGATGATCTGCAGCTATTGGGTGAGAAGCTGCAAGGGAAAATCGTTCAGAATATTAATTCTACCGCGGTCGGCGGCGGGGTTGCGGAAATTTTAACCCGCATGGTTCCGCTTCTTAAAGAACTTGGTGTTGACGCGCGCTGGGATGTTATCAAGGGTGGAGAGCATTTTTTTGAAGTGACCAAAAAGTTCCACAACGCATTGCATGGAAAAGCCGAAGAAATTAATAAGGGTGATTTTGATGTTTTTCTTGAAACGAGTCGGCAGAATATTGAGGCAGTAGATACCTACGGGGATATTGTTTTTGTGCACGACCCCCAGCCTATCGCGCTTATCGAGAAGAGAGCTGCCAATAAATGGATATGGCGCTGCCATATTGATGTTTCCAAGCCCAGCCGGCAGGTTTGGAAATTTTTAATGAATTATATCGTGAAATATGACTCTGCGGTATTTTCCGCTCCCAGTTTCTGCCAAAAGCTGCCGATACGGCAATTTTTAATTTCTCCCTCGATAGACCCTTTAAGCGATAAGAATAAGGAATTGCCCCAAGCAGTCATCGATGCGGTGTTGGAAAAATATCATATTTCTGTCGACAAGCCGATCGTAACCCAGATATCGCGTTTTGACCGGCTCAAAGACCCGCTTGGAGTAATCGAGGCGTACCGGCAGGTCAAGAGGTATATTGATTGCCAGCTTATCCTGGCCGGGGGAGGGGCTACCGATGACCCCGAAGGCATGCAGGTTTTTGAGGAAGTGAAGGAAAAGGCGCGCGCCGATCGTGATATCCATATTTTATTATTGCCGCAGAATGATATCGAGGTTAATGCGCTACAGCGGGCATCAACGGTCATCATCCAGAAATCGTTGAAGGAGGGTTTTGGGCTTACTGTCGCCGAGGCTCTCTGGAAATCAAAGCCGGTGGTTGCCTCGAATGTCGGAGGGATACCGTTGCAGATAAAACACAAATATTCTGGTTTGCTTTGTCATTCTATTGATGGTGCCGCGTTTGCGTTAAAACAGCTTTTAAACAGCCCTGCGTACGCCACCAAGCTCGGCGAATGCGGAAAAGAACATATACGGAATAATTTCCTGCTGACCCGCCACTTACGAGAGTATATGCTGCTATTTCTGTCTCTCTATCACCAAAACGATGTTGTCTATTTGTAGTACAGAGGGGCGCACGGGAATTCATTGCGTTGGTCCGCATCGCGTTTTTATGTGCGCAGAATAAAAGAAAGGAGCATCATGACGCCAAGCGGTTGGATATTCTTGATATTGTCTTGGGGAAGTATTTTGAGCCTCGCGATATTTTGTTTTAGCCGCATTCTGCGAAAAGGCCTTGGAGACAATGGCGCAGGCAAGATATCACCGCGATCAAAACGCGGGCAAGGCAAAGAGTGAACAGGACTATCGCTTCGGACTGGGGGGTTTTACTGCTCTTGGGAGCTTTTTTTGTCTTTTCCGTCCACGTCTTCACTGAAAGCAAAAAAAACTACAGAAATAATAAAACGCATAAAAAGAAAAAGTAGTGCGGGCGGCCCATTTGATTCTAAGCGATATTTTTTACACTTGTTCCCTTTACGTGGGTATTAGCTTTACATTTCAAGGCAGCAACGGGGTTTATAAGCCGCTTTTTTCTCACGCGCGCGCCGCCGACGCGTTTTTTACCCTGTCGGTTCTTTCTAAGCCGGAGCATTACGGTTATTATTTCTCTGTCTAGTGATATCTGCCCGCGTCTTTCTCGTTTGGAAATATCTTGAATATCGTGAGCTTTTATAGTAAGATTTACCTTGTATTTACAGGGTCTTATTCTGTCCTCAGCCTTCTGTAATGTTATGTCATCTTTAACGATTGTTTATATTATCACGGGAGTTTTGAGCGTTGTCGTTGCGTTACTTCTTGTCTACTTGGGAGGGTTATCTTCCCAGAATAAATCCCGTTTCGAACACAACCTTCCGTTAGGTCACGTCACGTCTCTTTCTTCAGAGGCATCTCTTGCAGATCAAATATTGGGCGAAATCGAAAATCTGGTTGGGTCGAAGCAGCAGGGTAAAGAGATTAGCCAGCGGGTTACGGCAGTTTTGGACAAAGAGCTCCAGAAGCGTGTTGCGCGCCAGGCGCAGGAACTGGCAAAACAATACGAAACTACTATCGAGCAGAAAGAAAAATCGGAGGAAATTGCCTGGGAGAAATATAAAAAGGTTATGATTGATAAAAAACAGACTGAGGCGGTAATACGCAGTATCGCCGATGGTCTTGTCGTGGTTGATGCAGACGGGAATGTAATTATGATGAATCCTGCGGCGGAGAAACTTCTCGGTGTTTCAAAGAAAGATAAGATCGGTAAGCCAATAACCGGTGGAGTTAAGGATGAGCAGTTGGTTTCGTTTGCTCAAGGGGGGGCTGACCAGGAGGATAAGGATATTGAGCTCTCCAGCGGCCAGTCCGAAACTAAAAAAATCGTGCGGGCCTCAACCGCCGTTATTGAGAACGAAAACGGAAAAACCGTCGGTATGGTTTCGGTCTTAAGTGACGTTACCAAGCAGCGTGAACTTGATGAGCTCAAGTCTAAATTCGTGGCCAGCGTTTCTCATGAGTTGCGTACGCCGCTGGTGTCGGTGGAGAAGTCTATCTCGTTGATGCTTGCCGGAAAGGAAGAGGGCGCATCGGAAGCGGAGCGTCAGCTGCTGACGATCGCAGATCGGAATTTAAAACGCCTAAGCCTCCTGGTGAACGATATCCTTGATTTTTCGAAGCTTGAAGCAGGGAGAATGGAAGTTAAAAAAGAAACGCTGCCGATCGAGCGAGTGATTGTTGATATTACCGAAACGCTTACCGCATGGGCGAATACAAAGACGATTAAGCTTGAAAAAAGTATTGATCCCGGCCTTCCCGAGGTTACGATCGATCCATTGAAGATAGGCCAGGTACTGACTAATCTTATCAGCAATGCGATCAAGTTTACTCCCGCCGGAGGCACGGTCACGACCGAGGCAAAGCGTGACCGCGAAAAGAATAATCTTTTGGTCAGCGTCCGAGACACCGGGATTGGAATTTCGGAGAAGGATCTGCCGAAAGTGTTCGATAAATTTTACCAGACCGGCGAACGAGTTTCTTCGGATATCGCCGGAACGGGATTAGGCTTATCGATTACAAAAGAAATTGTTGAATTGCACGGCGGGGCCATATGGGTTGAGAGTAAAAAAGATCAGGGAGCAACGTTCACATTTTCAATACCATTAGGATAAGTGTATCATTCACAAGATGTATTTACCCTATAGTGTCTCGTCATACGTGGAATGGTTGCCTGCCTGCCGGCGAGGCAGGCGCAGCCCCCTGCGGGACGTGCTGGAGCACAGCCCCCTTTCGGGGACGCTTCGCAGCCCCCTACGGGACGTGCTGGAGCACAGCTCGTTACGTCGTGCGCAATGGAAAGGTTGCGTCAAAAACATCGGGAATAAAGACGATAGACGTTTAATACAACCCCGGTCTGTAGGCAGGCAGGGATACGAGCCTCGCAACCGATAGACGTAGCTCGATAGAATTAATCGCACAAACGGTACATTAGACTTTAAGGCTGTACAAAAAATGGGGGGTATATGGAAGAGCAAAAAGCGCAGGAAAACAAAATTCAGGTGTTGGTTGCGGACGATGAGGCCGATTTTCGGCAGCTTATGACATTCTGGCTTGAGTTTAAAGGTTACGCAGTGCTTACGGCTTCAAACGGTGAAGAGGCGGCGCAGGTTGTCCGGGACCAAAAGCCCGATATCATATTTATGGATTTACGCATGCCGGTCATGGACGGAGTGGACTCCATCAAAAAGATTCGAACCTTCAATAAAGATGTCCCGATCATTATTATCAGCGCTTACGTCGATGATCCGAAAGCGAAAAAAGCCATGTCGTACGGTATTTCCGGTGTGTTTTACAAAGGAGCTGATTTTGCTGAAGGATTATCGCTGCTTGAGTCAGCCTTGCGTACTCATAAGAAATTAAAAAATAAATAACTCTTTTTAGTTGCCCCATTTTGACCCGATGAAAAAATACATATATATTGTTATTCCGTTGCTGCTCGTTTTGGGACTCAACATCTATTTTCGTACCTTCCCGATCGCATTTCCGCAATTAACTGAGCAGGCGCGCGGAATGGTTAGTGAGCGCATCCGTCAGCAAGCTACTCAGGAAGTTTATGTGAAGTTTCCCCAGTATGACCCGCTCGCCAAAGAAAAACTCGTTAAGGCTCGGATTGATGAATACCGGGCGCAGGCAAAAGCGCAGATGGAACAGCAGGCGGCCGACATTGCGCGGCAAATGCGGGCTCGCTACCAGGATGAAAATAACCAGACATATCTGATGGAGCTTGATTGTTGGCATTGGGCACGCTATACGGAAAATGTCGTGTACCAGGGGTATCCGGGCGATGAGATCCGTGACGGAAAACAATTTGATGTGTTAATGCTTGCTCCCGAGGGGCTTTCGATGCCCTGGGGAAATTTCCTTTTTTATTTATCCGCATTTCTTTATAAGGTTTTTTTATTTTTTAAGTTTGTTCCGCTTTTTACCTTTCTCTTTTATCTTCCGATTTTTTTTGCCAGCCTGCTTATTGTTACGCTGTACTTTTTTTCATTCCGGTTGGGAAAAGCCTTGTGCGCGGTGATAGCGTGTCTTTTTGTGGGCCTGGCTGCTAACTTTATTCCCCGTTCCTGCGCCGGTTGGTTTGACAAGGATGTTTTGAATCTTCTTTTCCCGCTTCTGATCATATGGCCGTATGCGGTCGCCTATGGCCATGAGACAGTAAAAAAACGAATGCTATGGGTATGCATTGCCGGCTTTGCGACCGGTTTATTCGGGTTTACCTGGGAGAACTGGTGGTTTATATTCCTGATCGTTATTATGTATGAGATGCTTTCGATAATTCTTCTGTCAGTGGTCAAGCGTGACCCGGCCCCGCAGCGAAGCGTGCGCCGTCGTCAGCATTATGTTACCCTTGCCGCATATCTTGGTTTTACGCTTTTATGGCTTTTGCTCTTTTGCGGCATCGCGCCGCTTCGGTTTATTTACGATCAGGTTCGCGAGGCGATTATTTTAAGTAATCCGATGGCCTCCTCGATGTGGCCCAATGTTTTTTCTACGGTTGGTGAATTGAAAAAGGCCACCATGCGTGAGGTGGTTGAGTCCGCGGGGGGCCTGGTCATTTTTATTCCCGCCGTGGCCTCGATCATCGCGATATTTATTCGCGGTTTCTTTTTGCGCTCGTATGATGCGGCGCGCCGATGCGCGGCTATGATTCTGTGTTTGTGGTTCTTGGTAATGTTGTTTGCGTGTTTCCAGGGTGTACGTTTTGTGGTGTTTTTAGGTGTGCCGGTAGGGATTCTGTTTGGTTGGGGTGTTTCAGAATTCTACGGGTACATTAAAACAAAAAACAAAATTATCGCGGGCCTATTCGCGTTTCTTGTTCTGGCGATTGTCGGTGGAATTTTTGTCCCTCGCGCTCAGACTGCCGCGAAGGGAAGTTATCCTCTTATGCACGATGGCTGGTATAAGGTGCTGACGATCATACGCGACACCACGCCCCCTGATTCGGTTATTAACTCGTGGTGGGATTTTGGAGATTGGTTTAAGGTCGTTGGCCAGCGAAAAGTTATTTTTGACGGGCAGAGCCAGAACCGGCCGCAGGCATACTGGATGGCTAAGGCGATTCTTTCAAATAATGAGCAGGAGTCATTAGGGATCTTGCGGATGCTGAATAACGGCGCCAACAAAGCGTTTACCGTTATTGACGGGTATTTAAAGGATCCGTTGCGTTCCATTCTTCTTCTTGAGACTGCGATTCCGGTTGATCTCCAGCGTGCCCGCCAGATGCTCTCCGATTTCTTGCCGGCACGTGCGGTTGACGAGGTGATCTTGCTTCTGTTTGATAAGCCGGGCAACGCTTACTTCTTTGTGGATTACTCGATGATCTATAAAATTACCGCTATTTCATATTTGGGAAACTGGAATTTCTCTAAGGTTTATATCGCGCAGAATATCAATAAAAAAGAAAAAGCGGAGATTATTGATTACCTGGTGAAATTGGGAAAGAATAAGGATGAGATGGAGCGCTTGTATCAGGAAGCGTTTTTGATAAGCGGTCGCGATCTTGATAAATGGGTTTCGCGGCCGGTCCAGTTTTATAGCGGAGTCCTGCGCGGCACGCCGCAAGGTAACACAATTTTTTTTAATGGCGGTATGGTATTTAATACGGAAAATAAGAGTGCGTATACGATTGACGGGAAGATACCACGTAGCGTGTTTTATCAGGATGGCGACATGTTTCGGGAGGTTGTGTTTCAGAACGCGAATATGGCGGTTTCCTTTTTGGTGTATAAGGCCAACAATGAATACCGGGGTGTTTTACTTGACCGGGAGTTAGCCAACAGCCTCTTTGTAAAATTGTATTTTTTAAAAGGTAAGGGCCTCGCGCATTTTAAAACCCACATCGATGCCGAGGAAGGGGAAAATTATTTAGGTAGCTTTAAGATTGAATGGTGAACTATGGATGTTGCGGTTGAAGTTTCGGTAGTGATGCCGTGTTTGAATGAGGGAGCGTCAATTGGCGCCTGCATCGAAAAGATTAAGGACGTTTTTTCCCGTGAGCATATCAACGGAGAGATAATCGTTTCCGATAATGGCTCAACTGATCGGTCGCGGGAAGTCGCTCACGCCGCCGGTGCGCGCGTGGTGAGTGAGCCGCGCAAAGGGTACGGCGCTGCCTACCTGCGGGGATTATCCGAGGTGCGGGGCAGCTACGTTGTTATCAGTGACAGTGATAATACGTATGATTTCAATGATATTCCGAAATTTGTGGCGGCGCTTAAAGGCGGCTATGATTTTGTGATGGGCTCGCGTTTTAAGGGAGCTATTCAGCAAGGCGCGATGAGCTTCTCACATCGCTATATCGGCAATCCTATTCTTTCGGGGTTGTGCCGGCTTTTTTTTCGCACAACGCTATCCGATATCCATTGCGGTATGCGCGCGTTCACCTATGGCGCCTATAAGAAAATGGGGCTTATGACACTGGGGATGGAGTTTGCGACCGAAATGGTTGTTTCGGCATTGACGAATAATCTTAAGATTTACGAGATCCCGATCAATTATCATCCCCGCACCGGAGAGTCGAAGCTGAGTCCCTTAATTGACGCCTGGCGTCATGTGCGGTTTATGCTCCTGTATTGTCCTTTGTGGCTTTATTTTGTGCCGGGCATGGTTGGTTTGTGCGTGGGGTTTGTTTTTATGTTTTTCCTGATGCGAGGACCGTTCTTATTTCTAGGCCATCAGTGGGATGTCCACATGATGGTATTTGCCAGTATGCTGTGTATCTTTTCGTATCAGATTATTAATCTTGGCGTATACGCGCATACCTACGGTATCCGGCAGGGATTCTTGAAATATGACCGGCTCACGTTATTCTTCCAGCGCCATTTTAATCTTGAACGGGGGATTATTCTTGGCGGTTTTATCCTGCTGGTCGGCTTTGGTATGAGTCTTTTTATCGTTATTGAGTGGTTGGCAAAGCATTTCGGAGCGCTTTCGCGCGTGCGCGAGTCTATTGTCGCGATGACATTTCTTATCATTGGCTTACAAACAATATTTTCATCATTTTTTGTCAGTTTATTATTTATTGAGCGGAAGCAATAACAACGTACCCGGTTTCTTCGCGCCCTACGCCGCATAATCGAATTATACATGTCTAACTGGAAACAATTAGTTATTCTGCTTCTTATACTCATTCTGGGGCTTGCCTTGCGTATATATAATCTTGATTTTCCTTCCATCGGGTACCATAACATGAAGGAAAACGAATCATTGAGTATTGCCCAGTTGATGCGCGCAAGCGGAGATTACACCAATCAGAAGGTCTATTTTGTCGACGGTCTTTCCGATACGCCGCGATATAATTCGGGAGGGCAATTACCCCTTGTCCCCTATCAGATACTGTTTGCCTGGAATATATGGGGTGAGAATCTTTGGGGACCGCGCCTCGTGAATGTCATATTCGGGATACTTTCCGTGGTGCTGCTCTGGTGTCTGGGGCGCCTGTTCTATAAAGACGCGTTATGCGCGCTTTCCGCGGCATTGTTGCTTGCTCTTATGCCGATTGCGGTTTTTTTCTCGCGGAATCTGCAGGCAGAAAGCCCCGCGCTCTTTTTTATGCTTGCCGCAACGCTGCTTGGCGCGCGCTTTGCCGCGTCCGGTAAGCATTATAATCTTTTTCTGTCCGGCATCTGTATGGTTATAAGCTGGCTTTATAAATTCAATTTTCTTATCGGAGTAGTACCGCTTTTATTTATGCTCCCGTACCGGCGTCTTTTTACGAGCTGGAAAAAAGGATTGTTGTTCTGCGTGTCGTTTGTGATTCCGTATGCCGGCGCGATTGTGTATGCGTATGCGCATAACCTTTTCTCCGGCGTGCCGGCACTGGGTGAGAGCATTATTGACGCCTGTATGCTTTCCTATTGGAAGGCCCACGGCGACATGATTCTGTGGTATGTTAAAGTTGAGAATTTTACGCTTGTGTTTGCCTTTCTTGCCGTTGCCGGTGTATGTCTTGCTTGTTTTAATCGTAGGAGTCTCTTTGATCGCTATTGTATCGGATCTTTGGCCGCAGCTATTGTATACACAGGGGTCTATAGCGCCCAGATTTATCAAAATAACTTTTCCCAGATGCCTTTTGTTGTTATGGTGTGTTGTGCGGCAGTATACGCGGTGCAGTTTGTTGCCGCGGAACTGAAGCGTTTTTTTGGAAAGAATTTATTTATAGTCGTAATGATCGCCGCTATCGGGATATCGTCACCGGCAATCTATGGCGCGTTGCAGCGGATGCAGGTAACATTTTTTGCCGGTCTTGATGCCGCGGGCGCGACCCTACAGGAGTTTTCAAAACCACAGGAGCGCGTTTTCCTTTTAACCTACGCGCAAGGTAATGCCATTGCCCGTTACGCGCGCCGGTATATGGGTTGGCCGGCAACGCTTGCCGAGATGCAGGAAAAAGAAAAGCAATACGGAATACGCCTGATGTGTATTTATCCTGCCGATTACTACGGCGTATTGCAGAGGAATAATCCCGATATTGCCGCGTATATTAAAAATAATTATCGGGTCAAAGAGGCGGGCTTGATTGAGAAGCCCAATAATCTCGTTTATTTTATTCTGGAGAGGGGCGTTGAGGGGAAAACGATTGAAAACTATCTTGAATCAGCCAAGATTCAGCTTATTCCGCGCGCGATCTATAAGGTCTGGGGTAATTATTTTTTCTTTTACGCCATACGGCCTGAGAATATTATGCCTCAAGATGCTGCTGTCGTAGACGAAACAAAGACTCAAAAATAATGAGTACCGAGATTCTGGTCATTAATGAACCGTTTGTGAAGGATTTCTGCCGGACACAGCGCTGGGCAGCGCGAACGCGCGGCAGGGTTCTGCGCGCGCCGGATTGGCTTGCCTACGCCACGGCGGTTCTTGAGCGCGCGGGGCATAAGGTTCGGCTTCTTGATATGGTGGCACGAGGAGAGAGTAAGGAAGATCTGCGCCGCATGGTGACCCAGGAAAAACCGCGCTTTGTCGTTTTGGATTCGACAACGCCTTCAATACATTCAGATATTGGCTGTGCCGCACTTGTAAAAGAGGCTTCTAATGCCCGCGTCATTATGGTCGGGCCGCATATTTCGGTCCTGCCGATTGAAACCCTGCGTGCTGCGCGTGGCGTAGTTGATGTTGCCTGTATTGGCGAGTACGATTGTACGGTACGCGAGGTAATAGAAAATTTTAGTAACCTTGATGTTGTTCCGGGGATTGCATATTATAAGAACGGAGAAATCAGCACAACTGGAGCACGGCCGTTGCTTGAGGATCTTGATACGCTTCCGTTTCCGGCGTGGGAGCATCTTGATTTAATGAAATATTTTGACGGTGGAAAACTGTATCCGTATATTGATATTATTTCAGGCCGCGGATGTCCTAACCAGTGTATTTTTTGTCTGTGGCCGCAGGTGATGCATGGTACGCGATATCGTTTTCGTAGGGTCACTCGTGTTGTCGATGAGATTGAGCACGATATTAAACTCTGCCCCCAGGTTGTGCGCGGCGGTGAATTCTTTTTTGAGGACGATACGTTTACCGCTGACCGCGCTCGTGCGATGCTCTTGTGTGAAGAGATTCTGCGGCGTAACCTAAAAATAACATTTTCGGTCAACGCGCGCGTTGATACCGCCGATAGCAGGATGTTTTCTCTAATGAAACGCGCGGGTTGCCGGGAACTATTGGTAGGTTTTGAATCAGGAGCACAAGAGGTTCTTGATACCGCGCATAAAAATATCACGATAGAACAGTCACGTCAATTTATGCGTGAGGCGAAGAAAGCAGGCCTCGAGGTTCACGGTTGCTTTGTTATTGGCCTTCCCGGTGAAACGCAGGCGAGCGCGCAGAAAACGATAGACTTTGCTTTGTCTCTTGGCTGTGATACAATTCAATTTTCGGGCGCTGTTCCGTTTCCGGGGACACGCTTTTTTACGATGGCGCAGGAGGAGGGTTGGCTTACGACTACCGAATGGCAGGATTGGCTTGATGGAGGGGAGCAGAAGGGAGTTATCAGCTACCCGCATTTGTCACAACGTAAAATTGACTCTTTTGTCGATGAGGGTTTGCGGAAGTTTTATTTGAGGCCTTCCTATATTTTGAAGTTTTTATTTAAGACAAGGAGCACTGCGGATTTGTATCGCAAATTACGCGGCGCAAAAAATTATCTCGGGTATTTATTTAGTTCTAAACAGAAAAGCGTGTAGGGATGCTGCGCTGTGCGAGTGATAAAAGCGATTGTTACCGGAAGGGCTTGTTTGCCCCGTTTCTCCTGTGGGAGATTGAAACAATGAAGGCTTTAGTTACCGGAGGGGCTGGTTCACCCCGCCCCTCCTATGGGAGATTGGAATGATGAAGGCCTTGGTTACGGGAGGGGCGGGGTTCATCGGTTCTCATCTTGTAGAGCTCTTGCTCGCGCAAGGTATGCGCGTGTGCGCGATTGATAATTTAGCGACCGGAAGGCTCCATAATCTTAGCCAGGCCAGGCGTAATAAAAAATTTTCTTTTATAAAGGTTGATGTTTCAGGTGGACGGAGCATAGGGAAATATTTTCGCGGCGTTGATTTTGTGTTCCATTTGGCGGCACTTGCGGATATTGTGCCCTCGGTAGTCGATCCGCTTACCTATCACACTGCGAACGTTAACGGAACGATCGCGGTGCTTGAGGCATCCCGGCAGGCGCGTGTTAAGAAATTTCTCTATGCTGCGTCAAGTTCTTGCTATGGCCTGGCAACCCTGCTTCCAACACCGGAAGACGCTCCCATTGCACCGCAATATCCGTATGCCTTGACGAAATGGTTGGGTGAGGAATATGTGCGGCACTGGGCGCATGTGTATAAAATGCCGTTTGTTTCTTTGCGGCTTTTTAACGTATACGGGCCGCGCTCACGCACCAGCGGCGCCTATGGTGCGGTATTTGGTGTGTTTCTGGCGCAAAAACTGCACGGCAAACCTTTCACGGTTGTCGGTGATGGCACCCAGAAGCGTGATTTTATTTATGTGAGTGATGTGGCCGGCGCGTTTTATAGTGCCGCGGTCGCCAAAATTACCAATACGATTTTTAATGTTGGTTCAAGTGCCCCCCAGAGCATTAATACCTTGGTGCGATTGCTCCAGGGTCCTTTTGTGCATATTCCAAAACGGCCGGGTGAACCTGATTGCACCTGGGCTGATACGAGTAGAATTAAAAAAGAGTTAGGCTGGCAAGCGCAGGTAAGTTTTTCTGAGGGTGTACGCAGGATGCTTGCGCATATTGATTATTGGAAAACAGCTCCCGTTTGGACGCCGCAGCGGATTGCCAGGGCAACCGGCGATTGGTTTAAATATTTATGAAACGCGACAGTTATTCAAAAATTAAGACTATTGAAACGCTTGGGGAAATCTGCGCGCAATTACGCCGGAAAGGGAAAAAAATTGTCCTTTGTCACGGAGTGTTCGATCTCCTGCATCCGGGACATATTAAGTATTTTGAGGCCGCCCGCAAAAAGGGAGATGTGCTCATTGTTACGGTTACCCGAGATGAGTATGTGAATAAAGGGCCGGGAAGGCCGATTTTTACTCATGCCTTGCGCGCCGAAAGCATTGCTGCGATCGAGTGTGTTGATTACGTCGCGGTCAATGAGTGGCCGACGGCGGTTGAGACAATTAAGAAACTTAAGCCTCATTGGTACGTGAAGGGCCGCGATTATGCCGATAAAAGCGCGGACCTTACCGGGAAAATACATGACGAAGAACGGGCGATACGCTCGATCGGCGGCGACATACATTTTGTCGATGAGGCAACGTACAGCTCGTCGAGCCTTATCAATACCTATCTTGCGCCATACCCTGCGGAAGCCAAAGATTTCTTCGCAAAGTTCAAAAAGAATCATGACGCCGCGTCCATCACGAATATTCTTAAAAGCGTCAACGATATTAAGGTGCTGGTGATCGGCGACATTATTATCGATGAGTATCATTATTGCGTCGGCGTGGGCAAAGCCCAGAAGGATAACATTATCGCGACTAAATTCTTAAACGAGGAAGTGTTTGCCGGAGGGGTGCTTGCCGCGGCAAATCACCTGGCGGGTTTTTGTAAGGATGTTACGCTGGTCAGCTGTGTTGGCGGAAAAAATAATTATCGCGATCTTATTGCCCGGCGCCTGAAGGCCAATATAAAAACAAAATTTTATAACCTTCCCGACGCTCATACGGTGGTCAAGCGCCGCTTCCTTGACCCTAATTTCCTGCATAAGCTTTTTGAGATCTGTTATCTTGAAGAACCGGGTATGATGCCCGCCGTCATCGAGAAGAAAATTTGTACGTACCTTGAGGCTCACCTGAAAGATTTCGATATGGTGTTGGTTGCCGACTTCGGCCATGGCATGATCACGCCGCGTATGGTTAAGCTTCTAACGCAAAAAGCAAAGTTTCTGTCGGTCAACGTGCAGACCAATAGCGCGAACCTCGGTTTTAATCTCATTACAAAATTCCCGCGCGCGGATTATATTTGTATCGATGAGCCGGAGTTGCGCCTTGCCTGTCATGACCGCGTCGGGAAGCTCGAGGGCCTGATAACCGGGATAAGCTCGAAGCTTTCCTGCGAGAGGATTATTATTACGCGCGGACATCGCGGTTCGCTCGCCTACTCACGAAAAGAAGGCTTTTCACACATACCGGTATTTTCCACGCAGATCGTTGACCGGATCGGAGCCGGCGATGCTTACTTTTCCGTTACCTCCCCCTGCGTTTTTAAGAAGACGGCAATGGAAACGGTTGGTTTTATCGGCAATGCCGTCGGTGCCACAAAAGTATTGATCGTAGGTAACCGGTCCTCGGTTGAGCCGATCCCGCTGACTAAATATATTGTAACATTACTGCGATGAAGAACGCATATTTTAAAACACTGACCGGTTTATTTTCAGCAATTGAGGCCACGGAAAAAGACGGCTTGTTCCTTGAGTTTTCCCGCGCGCACCGAGCGGCCGTCAGGCTTCTTGAAAATACCCGATCGAAGAATAAAGTTTTTTTGGTCGGCAACGGCGGCAGCGCTTCTATCGCAAGCCATATCGCGGTCGATTTTCTGAAAAACGGCCGCATCAGCGCCTACGCGCTTAACGACCCAAGCTTCCTTACCTGTATGAGTAATGATTACGGTTATGAATATGTTTTTTCAAAACCTTTGGAAACGCTTATCAGAAAAGGCGATGTTTTGCTTGCCATCAGTTCATCCGGAGCTTCGGCGAATATTCTCGGTGCGGCCGCGAGCGCCCGCAAGAAAGGAGCGAACGTGATAACCTTTTCAGGTTTTATGCCGGACAATCCTTTGCGTACGTGCGGGGCGATTAATTTTTATGTACCTTCGTCTTCATATGGGTACGTAGAGATTGTCCATTTGGCCGTCTGTCATGAAATCGCAGACGCGTTAACCGGAAAAATGCAATTGGAAAGTAAAAAACGTTAAAATTCCAAACAGCGTTTGTATTAAAAGCATATTGCACCAAAAGGTATGACATTTTTTCCGGTATACCCCGTCGTTGCGCGAAATGTCTGAGACTATAGAAATTTTGGCGGCGCCCCGTGCGCAACCTAACCGCCTGCGAAGCGTTCCCGAAGGGGGCTGCGCACCAGCGCGTCCCGAAGGGGGCTGCGCACCAGCGCGTCCCGAAGGGGGCTGCGCACCAGCGCGTCCCGAAGGGGGCTGCGCACCAGCGCGTCCCGAAGGGGGCTGCGAAGCGCTCCCGCAAGGGAGAAGGGTGTCAGGGCACAGAATGCGCGAAGCATGCATTAATGGAAACATAGATGGACAGATTTCAAATTGACAGCCATAAATTGATGTATCATGTTTCCCGCGTGAGCAGCTTCGCGTCCGGCGAATCGGTATACCCTATCTATGTAGAGATTTCACCAAGCGGTTCCTGCAACCATCGGTGCGTGTTCTGCGCATATGATTTTGTCGGCTACAAGCCGCGCTTGATCGATGCGGATATTCTCATTAAGCGTTTATCGGAAATGGCACGGCTTGGCGTAAAAAGCGTGCTTTATTCCGGAGAAGGGGAGCCATTACTTCATCCTGAAATCGGCCGCATCGCGGCTTCCGGCGCGCGCGCCGGTATTGATAGCGCGCTGGCAACGAATGCCGTACTCTTTACCATGGCCCGCGCGGTGGAGTTACTTCCGCATATGACCTGGATCAAAGTAAGTATCAATGCCGGTACATCAGCGACCTATGAACGGATTCATCGCGCGCATCCGGGAGATTTCGCGAAAGTCATGGAAAATATGACCTACGCGGTCAGCTTACGCAAGAAGAAAAAATATCGTTGCACCCTGGGGATGCAGATCTTGCTTCTTCCGGAAAACTATCACCAGGTGCGTTCGCTGGCCGTTCGCGCCAAAGCCATCGGGATGGATTATCTGGTGGTCAAGCCTTATTCACATCACCCTTTAAGTATCACGCGCAAATACCGTAATATCAAATATGCCGATTATCTTGAGTGTATTGATGGTTTGCGGGAATTGAATGATGAGCGCTTTGAGGTTATCGCCCGGCTTAATACGATGAAAAAATGGGACGAGAAATCACGCGAGTACGATTGTTGTTACGCGCTTAATTTCTGGGCGCATATTGACAGTGCAGGGGTTGTTTGGGGCTGCCCGATGCATTTTAATGATAAGCGCTTTAAGTACGGCAGTATCTATCAGGATACATTCAAAAATATCTGGAACGGTGCTGCAAAGCGGAAATTATTATCCGGGCGTAAGTCTTTTAGCATTTCCGGTTGCAGGATCAATTGCCGCATGGATGAGATCAATAAGTTTTTATGGAAGCTCAAGAATCCTCCGGAACATGTTAACTTCGTCTAACGCTATGCGTATACAGGTTGCGCTCATTATTCTGTATGATTCAGGGGAGCGATTTCTCCTGCAGCATCGTACTCATGACGCGGCACTCCTGCCCAATCACTGGGCTTTTTTTGGGGGAAGGCTTGAAACAGGAGAAACTCCGCGTCAGGCGCTTGCGCGTGAAGCGTTTGAAGAATTGCACTATACCGTACAGAGTCCGGAGCTTGTGTTAACGCACGCATTTTGCGAAGATGATCTTTGTGGCGAGCTTTATGTTTTCACCGAGTATTTCGGCGGCGACAAAAACACGTTGCGTTTACAGGAGGGCCAGGATTGGGGTTGGTTTAGCGCCGAGGAGACCAGCACACTTAAGATGACCGGCCGCGATAGGGAGATTGTGGCAAAGCTTGCGCAGATTATTGCTCAACGCGTATGATAACGGATAGAAAGCGTATAGCGTTTAGCGATTAGCGTATAGCGGATAGCGTTTAGTGGAGAGAGGGACGTAGGACGTGGGACGAAATACGAAATACGGAATACGGAAGACGGAATACGAACGACGATGTGTTGATAACTAAAAAGGAGTTAGAATGAAATCAAAAGAAATAAAAAAATGGAACGAAGCGAAAGCGTGCATGGGGCGTGATACGGTTACGCTCGGGCCCCATTACACCTATGTGCTTAAAAATCTTCCCCGGCGGCTGCTTTTTGTGTTAAGTCGCTATAAATTCGCGGCAAAAATAATCGGGCAGGGGAAAGATATCATTGAAGTCGGCTGCAGCGAAGGTTTTGGAACGAATATCCTTATGGAAGAGGCGCGCCGCGTTGTCGCGGTTGATTTTGACATTGACGCGATTGCTTGCGCCAAGGTGAGTTTTACTTCTAACAAAGTACAGTTTATGATTGCGGATATTATGAAGGAACGTATCGGTTCTTTTGACGCTGCTGTTGCGCTTGATGTGATTGAGCATATTTATCCGAGTAACGAAAAAAAATTTTTGATGAGCATCTGTGCAAATCTTAAGCCCTACGGTCTTGCAGTTATCGGTACTCCTAATAAAACCGCCGGCGTCTATGCTTCGAAAACATCAAAATTAAGTCATGTGAATGTATATACAGCCCAGCGCCTGCGTGATTCGCTTTCCCGTTATTTTCATCAGGTGATGATCTTTTCGGCAAATGATGAAGTGGTGCATACCGGTTTTTATCCTATGGCGCACTATTTAATTGGCGTAGGAATCGCTCGCCGGTCTTAACGTGTATGAGTATACAGAATAAAAATCTAACGAGCGTAGCATGCGATATCCGCCGCAGTATTATTACTATGGCGCATGCTTCAGCCAGTCCCCATGTTGCTTCTGCGCTTTCTTGCGCTGATATCCTTACGTATGTATATTTTAAGCAGTTGCGTCTTGTTCCCTGGAAGAGCCGTGATATTTTTATCTTAAGCAAAGGGCATTCCGCTATGGCGCTCTATGCGACCATAGCCCGGCGGGGGATTATTGATGCTAAACTTCTTGACGGTTACTATCAAAACAATGGAAGCTTGCCCGCGCATCTTGACAGGTTTAGCGCAAAAGGTATTGAGGTTTCTGCGGGTTCGCTGGGCCATGGGTTTAATATGGGCCTTGGTATGGCTTTTGCGTTTAAGAAAAAAAAGCTCACGCAGCGCGTGTATTGCCTGATTGGCGACGGAGAAACGCAGGAAGGCTCGATCTGGGAGGGCGCGCTCTTTGCGCCAACATTAGGCATTGATAATTTTACCGCGGTCATCGATTATAATAATTTACAGGGTTACGGCAGGGCTCGGGAGCTTTGTCATTTTGAACCGCTTCGCGCGAAGTGGGAATCATTCGGTTGGAAAGTCGTCGAGGCTAACGGCCATGATTTCAGGAGCCTTGATGCTGCTTTTCGCGCGCCCTCGTGCGGCCCCAAGGTTATTATTGCCCGCACGATTAAGGGCAAGGGTGTTTCATTTATGGAGGATAAGCTTATCTGGCACTATTATGTCGTTAGCGATGAAATTAAGAATAAAGCATTAAGGGAGCTTATTTGTGCGTAATACCTTTGTGAATGTTATTTTAGCCGCATCCAAAAAGAACAAAAATATTTTTATTGTCAGTGGCGATGCGGGCTTGGGTGTCTTTGATGATTACAAGGAACGTTCACCCGGTTGCTTTCTGAATCTTGGTGTCGCGGAGCAGAATATGATTTCTTTTAGCGCGGGCATGGCGTTAGCAGGGTATCGCGTCTACGTGTATAACATTATTCCATTTTTACTCTATCGTTGTTATGAGCAGGTGCGTAATGATATTTGTTATCAGAAATTGCCGGTGATTTTAGCGGGTATCGGAAGCGGTGTTACCTACGCGCCACAGGGTATGACGCATTATTCGGTAGAAGATCTTGGTATCGCGCGTACGCTCCCTAATCTTCTGGTATTTTCTCCGGCTGACCCTTGTGAGGCGGCTGCGGTGGCGCGATATTGTTTAAAGAGCACGGAACCTGTGTATGTGCGCCTGCCGAAAAGAGGAGAGCCTTGTTTTCACCGCGGTATTATCCGTAACATACGCGCGCCGCAAGTATTAAGCCAAGGCCATGATGCCGCGATTATTTTCCATGGCTCGATAAGCCAGGAAGCGGTAGCGGCGGCAGGAATGCTTGCGCAGAGAAAGATCTCAGTTAAACTGATCTCAGTTCCCTGCGTGCAGCCGCTTGATATCGCCAAGGTTTTTGAGGTAACCGGAACTATACGCTGTGTTGTTTCTGTCGAGGAGCATTTTCTTGGAAGCGGCATAGGCTCATTGCTTGAGGCCGCCTTTTTGCGCCATAAGCCTACCTGTATGTTTACGGCACTTGGAATTCGCGATGAGTTTATTCATGCGATAAAAAATACGGCTGGTATGCGGGAGCATTACGGGATATCAGCCGTAAAAATTGCCGCCCGCATTGAGGGTATGATAAAGAAAAAGATACACGGCCGGGCTCGGTAATTATCCGCCTTCGTGTAGAAAATGAGGCTCCATTATGGCAAAAAAAATACTCATATTAGGTAACACCGGAAAAATGGGCTGTGCGCTTAGTGATGCTTTTAGCGCGGGTTTTGCGATTGTCGGTAAACATTCAACTGATCTTGATATGAGCGATGTATCGCGCCTGGAGCGTCTTATTGAGGAAGTCGTACCCGATATTGTTATGAATACCGTTGCTTTTTCCGGTATTGAACAGTGTGAACAAAAACCACAGGATGCGTTTTGCGTAAATGCGCTGCTCCCTAAAGCCTTAGCGCAACTCTCGCGTGAAAAAAAGTTTACGCTGGTGCATTTTAGCACGGATGCGGTTTTTAATGACGAAAAACAAGATTACTATCGGGAAAGTGACCCGTGTCGGCCGCTTAATGTGTATGGTATCGCTAAATACGCGGGTGATTGTTTTATCCGGGCCATCGCGCCAGACGCTTATATTTTCAGGATTTCGATTTTATTTGGAAGAACAACCAAGAATACTCAGTTTGTGGAAAAAATGCTTGCGCGTATAAGAGCCGGAGAGCACTCCTTGAAGATATCAAGTGATATCGTTGTTTCACCGACCTACAATAAAGATGTGGCCTGCGCTATTCGGGATATGATCGAGCGTAATCAGGCGCCTGGTTTATACCATCTGGTAAATCAAGGGAAGGCTTCGTTGTATGATTTAATGAATGAGATTGTGAGAAACTTGAGGCTGCCGGTAGAAATAACAAAAGCTTCGCATAAAGATTTTCCTTCGGTTGCAGTCAAAAATACCTATACGCCGCTGGCATCGGAAAGAGTAAAACCCCTGCGTCCTTGGCAGGAGGCGGTGGGGGAGTATTGTAGTGAAATTAAGAACAAATAACCAAGAACCAAGAAACAATTTCCAAGGAATAATCAATGTTTAATGGGTAACTATAAAACATGGCACGAGAATTCGATCTGGAGAAGCGTACTACAGAATTTGCAAAAGCGGTGATTAGGTTCTGTAAAACTTTATCTCGGAATCCGATACATGATAGATTGATTGCTCAAGCGGTTGCAGCCAGTGGCTCTGTTGGTGCGAATTATCGTGAAGCGAATGATCCTTTGGGGCCTAAAGATTTTATCCAGCGTATGCGGATAGCGCGTAGAGAGGCGAAAGAAAGCTATCATTGGTTAGAATTGCTTTTAGAGGCAAGCCCCGAGCGAGAAAGGGAAGTCAGACTACTTATGAAGGAAGCGGAAGAATTGAAAAAAATCCTTTCAACTATTATCAACAAAATGCATTGATAGCTTTGTGTTTCTAGAATATATATTTTGTTTGGTAATTGTATCTTGGTTATTGGAAATTTAAATTTAGACTTAAAGGAGAAGATGTCCGACCAATACATTATGGATGGGCACAAGCTGCTTTGGCACTTAGATCGTGTCGAGGATTGGTTTTCCGGTAAACATATCGCGCCGATTCATATTGATGTGGGCCTTTCAAAGGGCTGTAACATTAAGTGTGAGTATTGTTACGGAGTAACGCAGGGCAATTTCTATCGTAAGGGCGCGGATATTTATTTTCCCCGCGAAGCTCTTCTTCGCTACATGTGCGATGCGGGCAGGGCCGGCGTGCGCTCTATGGCGCTTATCGGAGAAGGGGAGCCGCTTCTTAACCCTGCGGTGTATGAGGCGATTGTTATCGGGGCGCGCGCAGGAGTGGATATCGCGCTTGGCACTAATGGCATTTTATTTGATACCGGCTCTTCCGGAAGAAGAGCTTTGCAATATCTTATGTGGATTCGTTTTAATATCAGCGCTGCGACGCATGATGCGTATCGGCGTGTGCATCGTAGCAATGATTTTAAAGAGGCATTGAGTAAAATCAGCTTTTGTGTTAGGGAAAAACGCAAGCGTGGGCTTGGCGTTACGATTGGCCTGCAGATGGTATTGACACCTTCAAATGTTGACCAGGTCCTGCCGCTTGCCCGGCTTGGCAAGAAACTCGGTGTTGATTATCTGGTGGTTAAGCAGTGCGGGGACACCAACACTAATACGCTCGGTGTGTATAAGCGGCTCGGTGAATATGAAGGATATTCGGATATTCTAAAAAAAGCCGAACGCGTAAGTGGTCCGGCGTACCGGGTGATCGTGAAATGGCAGAAAATAACGAATAAAGGAATAAAAGGTTTTAATCGTTGTTTGGGCGTACCATTTTTAATTTACTCAAGCGGTGACGCCAAGGTGTACCCGTGCGGTATGTTTTTTGATTATAAATCAGACGAATACTGTATGGGCGATTTAACCAAGCAGTCGTTTACCCAGATTGTCAAAAGTAAACGGTACTGGGATGTGGTAAGAAAGGTGAGTGCGATAAACGTGCACAAAGCTTGCTACGCTAATTGTCGCACCCATTATATTAACGAATTCTTGTGGAAGCTTAAAAATCCTCCGCAGCATTTAAATTTTATATGAACAAGGAAAAGGTACAGTATTCATTGACGGTGGTAAGCCCGGCACTTAACGAAGAGGAAAATGTTTCCGCAGCGCTGGAGGGTATGGTGGCCGCGCTCAATGACGCGGGCATTGATTGGGAAATCATTCTGGTTGATGATGGCTCAATAGATAAAACAGGCGCTCTTGCCGAAGATTGTGCGCTTCGAGAGCCGCGCATTAAAGTTATTCATCATGAGCGCCCCATGGGTATTGGGTATAGTTTTCGTGATGGAGCATGTGCGGCGGCCAAAGACGCGGTGACCTATCTTCCCGGAGACGGAGAAAATGATCCTGCTGAGGTTATTAAGTATGTGGGGTTATTGGCGCATGTTGACGTGGTTGTCCCTTTTGTGATCAATAAGGAAGTGCGTTCCCGGACGAGGCAGTTTTTGTCAAAACTTTATCTTGCGATCACCAATACCAGCTTCGGTACCAATTTTAATTACACCAACGGGAATGTAATCTACAAGCGCTCTATTCTTGGCGCGCTCGCGGTCCGTTCAAATAGTTTTTTCTTTCAGACAGAATATTTATTACGTTCAACTGCCGCTGGATTTACCTTTGCCGAGGTGCCTATTCGCATACGGGCAAGATTACAGGGAAGATCAAAGGCGTTGTCATTCAAGTCATTTCGTACGCTCGTTGTGGAATTCACGCGCCTGTTTCTAGAATTGCGGATCGTTGTCCCATTGAAGAGTCTATTTAGCTAAGCAGTCGTCCCTATTTCGTCGTCCGTCTTCCGGGGGAACACGAAAATAAGGTATGGATTGGTATTGTAATTTGTTATGAAAATCGCTTTTTTACAGGAAACGGTCAATCAGAATGTCGGCCTGATGTATTTATCGGCCATAGTCAAGAGCCAGGGGCATGATTGCCAACTGTTTGTTGAGTCTTTAGAGAAAGATTTTTTGAACGCCGTGCGCGCGTTCGCGCCCGATGTTATTGGTTTTAGTATTATTACCGGAGCTCATCACTGGGTGTTGCGCGTCGCAACGAGCCTTAAACGCGAACTCCCCGGAGTGCTAGTTATCGCCGGCGGGCCGCACCCTACCTATTGTACTGATTTTATCAAAGAGTCATGTATTGATATTATCGCTCGAGGCGAAGCGGAATATTCGTTTCCGCGTCTCGTTGAGTGTTTAGGCCAGGGTAAAGATTATAGCGCGACGCAGGGATTGTGGGTAAAGCGTGGCGATGAAATTATGCGTAATGACGTAGCAATGCTGGTCGAGGATTTATCAAGCTTACCTCATCCGGATCATGAATTGTATCTAAAGTATGATTTTTATCGTAACCAGAGTGAAGTTCCTTTTACCACCACGCGGGGGTGCCCTTTTAATTGTTCGTTTTGCTATAACCATGTCAAGGCAACACTCTATAAAGGTAAGGGAAAATATGTGCGTATGCGCGGGGTAAGCGATATTATCGCCGAGATGGAGCACGCGCGCCGGTTGTATCCGAAGATGCGTTCGGTGATCTTGTATGATGATATTATTGGTATCGATAGGAAATGGCTGGCTTCCTATTGTAGCGCTTACCGGGAGTCGATTAATCTTCCGTGGTTTACCAGTATCAGGGCGGATATTGTCGATGAAGGTGTAGCGCGCGAACTCGGCAGCGCCAATTGTTTTTGTCTGTCGCTTGGCCTTGAGACCGGGGATGATGATTTACGGGAAAAAGTTTTGTGTAAGCGCATTCCGGGCGCGCAATACTTACGCGCGGCACAGCTTTTGCACGCGCAGAATATTAAGGTACGTACTTCAAATATGCTTTTTTTACCCGGAGAAAATATAGAGAAAGCGCTTGCCACGATTAATATAAACCGCGCGATGGAGGTTGATTTCGCCTGGGCCTATACGATGCAGCCGTATCCGGGGACCGACATTTACGATTATGCGGTTAAGTCAGGTTTTCTTCCGCCGTCGTTTCAATTTGACGATATTGATCCTTTGGGGCTTCTTGATCCAATTGTGATGGTGCCTGATGTCCGCAAGATCCTTGTGGTGCACCGGCTTTTTCAGTTTTTGATTCATAACAATGTTGTGTACAGGATGCGTTCTTTTCTGATTGCGATAGGGCCGAATCCTGTGTATGATTTTTTCTATTATTTTTCTCTCATTAAGAGTTACGCGCGGTATCACCAGGTTAGTTTCCTGCGGGCATTGAAAGTAGCCTGGACTAATTATTGGGGGACGCGTATAACACGCAGCGTATATGTAAAAAAACAAAAAAAGGAGATACATGCGCCTGCCGCGTCTTGCTGATATGAGTATTGTCGGCATTCTGGTAATGCTTTTTTTATGCGTTGCTGTCCCGCGTTTTCAGTTTCCCGATCTTGACCACGGGGATGATTATCAGGATGCCGATGTTTTAAATTCGGGGACTAACTTTGAACGTTTTGGGTTCGTCGCCTGCCGGTTCCTGCCGGTTTTGCAATTAGGACTTGAGAGCCCGCGTGACCCCTATACCCATTATCCGCCCCTGCCGCAGATCATAAACGGCGTTTTGCGTAAAGTTTTTAAAACCGGCTCGCTGAGTTTTTTTAGAGCGGTTGCGCTTCTGGTGTCGTTGGCCAATTTTCTATTTTGGTATTGGTGCGTCTTGCTTTTGACACGTTCTCGGGGCATTGGGATCATTTCCGCCATCTTTTATCTGACGAACCCATTTTTTATCTACGGGATCGATTCTTTGAGCGAATTTCTCTACGCGGACGCGTTGCGTTCGGTTATCCTGTTCGTCTTTTTATATCGTCAAACCGCCGCGCGGCCGGGCCGCTGGCTCGCCTGGGTTCTGTGGGGTCTTATTTTTACGACGTCCTTAGTTTCGTTTGAGTACATTATTTTCTTTTCGCTCTTTTTTATCCTGTGCCGTTATTTTTTACCCTCCCTTCGTGCGCCATCCTGGAAATTGATTGTTTTTTTGTGCACCGCTCCGGTCGCGGGGTTTCTGTTGCATTTTATTCAAAACGCCTGGTATTTTGCCGACGCGTCGCGCGCGTTTGACGATTTACGTTCCAGTGCCACCGAGCGCATCGTGGCCAGCAAAGACTCTTCGCTTTCGCTTAATTTTTCCAGTTGGTGGAGAGAAGTCGTGCTGCGCAATGTTACGCTCGTATTTATTTTTAACCACTTTTTACTCTTATTTTCGTTTTTTGTCGGTTATCTGGCGCGCCGGAATCTGTCCGGCCAGGACAAGGCCCGCGCGGCCAGCCTCGGCCGGTTCTTCGTTATTCTTTTTATATGCGGGCTTACGTGGTATGTATTTTTTCCATCGCATTCGCTTGCGCATACCTACGTGCTTTTTTTGGCGCGCCACCTGGTGCCGGCAGCAACGATTGGATTTTCGCTTTTGTTTTTTATTTTGTTCGCGGCCGCGCGTAACGCTCCTCAATACGCCGTGGTGATAAAAAATATTTGCATTACCGGAGGGGTCATTTTTGTGGCCGTCTCCGGTATTTCGCGGACGGGATTGCCGGTTACCAAAGATCTCCGGGAATACGCGCGTGATTTTTTTATGATCAAACAGTGTTTGGTCCAGTTGCGCGTTCGTTCGGATAAAAAGGATACGATCGCGATTAATTACCACCGTTCGCCGTTTGTGCGCTACTATACCGATCGTTTTGTGCAGAATATTTTCGGCGTTCCGGAGCTCACTGCGCTTCATCGGCTTCCGCGATATTTTATCTTCATGCCGTATAACAATAAACCGACCGCGGAACTTTTGGAGTTTTTACAGGAACAGTATATGCAAGTCCTTGAATCTCGTTCGCGGCGTTTCCCGGCGCTGGTGTTCGAGCTGAAAGCAAAACAACCATGAAGGGATCCGTCATAATTCCGGTGCGCGGAGACGCGCCGTATCTAGCCCGGTGCCTGGAGTCGGTAATAAAGGGCGCCGGTTCTTTTGAGATTATTCTCGTCGATGACGGCTTGACACTTGAGGCGCGAGAACAGTTGAAAGCATTTGAGGGGCGCGTTCGTGTGCTTGAGAGCACCGGCAAAGGCGCCTCCCGGGCGCGCAATCTTGCGGCACGCCAAAGTTCCGCCGACTTTATTGCGTTTACCGACAGCGATTGTATTGTTGACCGGCATTGGATCGAGGAATTATTGAAGGGTTTTGACGCGTTTCCCGGCGTCGTCGCCTGCGGCGGGCCGCAGCGTTTACCGGCGGACGCAACCGCGTTTGAGGCGCGTGTCTTTTTATTTATGCAGCACGCGGGCATTATTTCTGATTACGTGCGCACCCCCTCGGGGGATCGGATCGTTTTCGTGAAGCATAATCCATCCTGCAATGTTATGTATAAGCGTGATATTTTTCTTGAGAGCGGGGGGTTCCTCGAGAATTTCTGGCCGGGAGAGGATGTTGAACTTGACTGGCGGCTGCACGGTAAGGGGTACTCTTTGGTCACCAATCCCAAAGCTGTCGTGTATCATTATAAACCGACGGACATGGCCCTGTTTGCGCGGATGATGTCACGGTATGGGTGGGCGCAGGGGTGCCTGGTGCGCATGCACGGGGTTACGCGGTTGCTGCATTTGGCGGCGTTAGGGGCCCTGGCGGTCCTACTTATCGTGATCGCTTTGTTTATCATCAATCCGTTTGCTGCGGTATCGCTCATTGTCGGCATGGCGGCGGCATTATACGTGTATTGCTGTTTTCGCCGTCTTGATTTGCGGCTTCTTTTGACCGGTATTTTTTTCTGGCATCGCGGGTTTTTAAAAGGTATCTGCGCGCCGGGCCGTTAGCATAATTCGGAGTATCTTCCGTAAGATGAATTTATTTCATTCACAAAAGGATCTTTTTGCAATTTTCGCCATTACGTTCTTGGCGTGTATTGTTTTTTTCAATATTTTTGGAAATGCATTTATCTGGGATGACCAGCAGCTTATTGTTGAAAACCCTCATATTCAGTCGCTTAAAAGCCTTCCGTTTTTGTTTTCCCCGAGTTACTGGAAATATCATGCGCCTGAGGTCCGTGGCTGGTATCGGCCCGCCCGCGTCGTGACGTTAACCATCGATTACTTTTTCTGGAAGCGTAATCCGTTTGGCTACCATTTGACAAATACACTTCTCCATGCCGCTAACAGTATTTTTGTATATTTTCTGACAGGGCTCCTTACCGCAACCATGGTATCGAGGACGAAAATAAAAGAGGGGGGCCGAGGGTGGCCGCAATTTTTTGAGCCGGCGTTTGTTGCCGCCGCGCTTTTTGCGGTCCATCCGATGCATGTAGAGTCAGTTGCCTGGATAAAGAACCGTTCCGATCTTTTGGCTTTATTCTTTTTTCTCGTGTCATTTTTATTGTTCGCACGGTTTCTGGCGCGCGGCGGTTGGTTCTTCTCTTTAGCGTCCATCGGCGCAATGTTCGCGGCATTCTGTTCTAAAGAAATGGGTTTGGTCATGCCGCTGGTATTGTTTTCGTACGTTGTTTTTTTTGTGCCGTCCGGGCGCCGCCGGAGGGCTGCGGCAGTAGTTGGGCCGATGTTTGTGCTCGCCTTTCTTTATTTTATATTCGGAAGGAGTATCGTTCCGGCGACCAGTGCGCCTCCCGCATACCCGATGAACGTGTATATTCATTGTTTAGCCGTCCTTAAGACATACGCATATTATATAAGGCTGGTGTGCGTTCCTGTCGGGCTGAATGCCGCACGTTTTTTTGGCATTCCGCGTTCATTTGTTGAGCCGGGAGTATTTTTTTCAATAGGAACGCTTCTGATAGCCGCATTTGCTTTTTTGAGCGTCGTACGGAAATCTCGCCCGGCTGCATTCGCGATATTATGGTTTTTCATAACGCTTCTACCTGTTTCTAATATATTGTTTCTTGAAGGGCGTCCTATTGCCGAGCAACGCCTCTATATTCCATCGGTCGGATTTTGCATTTTCAGTGCGTTGGCCATCTATGCCTTGGCGTGTTCACGGATGCGGTTGACTTCTCGTGTCAAGGGGCCGCAGTTGGCATCTGTTGTGTTTATTTCGCTTCTTATCTGGTGGGGCACGACGACGGTTATGCGTAATTTTGACTGGAAAGATTCTATTACGTTTTGGTCCAAGACGGTCCGTCAGTCTCCCTGGAGCAGCAGGGCTCTGTATAATTTGGGGACCGCCTATGTGTATCAGGGCGATTTTGCGCGGGCAGCCGGTTTGTATGAGCAGTCGCTGGCCCGCAATCCCTCATCGCTCGATGCGCTTAATAATCTGGGCAATATTTATTATCAAAAAGGAGATTTTGAAAAAGCGATAGGATTGTATCGCGCGGCATTCGCGGTCGATCCCCGTTCTCTGGAAACATATAATAATCTTGGCGCCGCATACCAGGCTGTCAATAGGAGCTTCGAGGCCGCGAATGCTTATCAAGAAGCTATTACGATCGACCCGGACGACCCGGCGGCGTACAATAATTTGGGCACCTTGTATGAGGCCGGCGGAAAAACACAGGAAGCCATCGCTGTGTATAAAAAAGCGGTTGTGTTAAAGCGCGCGTCGGCAGAAGTTTTTTTTAATCTAGGTGTTTCGTATTGCTCGGCAGGGCAATACGCACAAGGGCTGGAAGCTTTCGCGCAGGCGATAGCGCGTAATCCCGCTTTCGCGCAGGCGTACAATAATATGGCGGTGGTGTACTATTACCAGCGGGATTACGACCGGGCATTGAGCACCGCTGAAAAAGCGGAAACGTTAGGCCTGCGCAACGAGGAACTTTTCCAGGCGCTTGAAGCTCTCGGAGCGAATATTCAATCGTGAGCGCTTGCTTTTTCAGTACTCAACGATAGAATGCATTATGCCGTACGGCGGCTCGGCGCAGGTGTCCTTTGCTTTGCGTACGCGCCCAGCCGTTGTGGCCTGCAGCATGTATCCATGAAAGAAAAAAAATATAAAATTTATCTTTTTTATGTCTCCAATAATCCCCTCTGGAGGCATTTTCCTAATTCATTACTTGCGCTCTGCAATCCCCTGACTGATGCGGGGCTTACTCCGGTGATTATCGATACCGTGCTGCAGAAGACGGAGATTCTCGCGCTCGATGACGCGCTTTTTGCCGGTTTTAGTATTTATACCGACATTAATATTACGCGAGCCCTGGCGCTTGCGCGCGACCTACGAGCGCGCTATCCCACGCTTCCCTTGGTTTGGGGCGGCCCGCACGTGATCATGAAGCCCGAGCAGGCCGCCCGGCATCCGCTGGTTGATGTTGCCTGTTACGGCGAAGGAGAAATCTCTGTTGCCGCCCTGGCACGGAATCTTTTAAACGGAAAAGAAACCTTTGAAAATGTTCCGGGGATTATCTGGAAAAATGCCGCCGGCGAGCTCGTTAAAAATCCTGCTCCCGATTATGTCGATGTGAACGCGCTTGCCGTATATCCGTACCAGATCCTTGACGAGAAGTTGTATAACTTAAAGCACGGGAAAATTTATTATGAGGCAAGCAGGGGGTGTCCGTATGGGTGTAAATTTTGTTCGTATGATCACACCAAGTGGCGTAATCGTGCCGCGGATAAAGTCATTGAGGATCTAGGTTTCATCGAGCGCGAGTTTATGCCTCAGGAAATCCAAATTACCGACGCCAACCATTTCATGAGTATTCCCTGGGTCAGCCGGATCTGGGCGGGGAAAATTTCCCGGGGGTTAAAATTCCGCTGGGAAACTAATTGCCGCTTTGATACGCTCGCACGCATACCCGATGAGGTGCTTGCAATAATCGCCGCCTCGGGGTGTTATCAACTGCGCCTGGGGGCTGAGTCAGGCTCGCAGGAGATCCTTGATTATCTCAATAAAGGCGTCAAGGTTGAGGAGCTTTTCGTGGGACTTGAAAAATGCCGGCGCCATAACATCGCGCCGCTTATTTCGTTTATGGTAGGATACCCGCCGGAAGGTGAACGCGAGATTGACGCGACGACACAGTTGATTGACCGTATCCGCGTGAAATTTCCGGCCGCGCAGATCAATGGACTTTTTCAGTTTCAACCCTACCCGAATACCAAAATTTACGAAGAAATCTCCCGTGACTACCACATTCCGCAGCCGGAAACGCTGGATGGCTGGGCACAGTATCAGATCATCGAGATGCACCGGGGAGATTTTCCCTGGCTCTCCAACCGCCAGTATCGCCAACTGCGGGTTTTAAACGCGATTGTCAGCTATATTTTCTTCGCGGATAAAGTGCGTAACATGCCCCGGGAGCAGAGGAATGCCATTGCTTTTTTTAAATTCGTTCCCCTATTCTATCTTTTTTTAGCGTGCGATAGCGTCGTACGGAACATTTTTGTGCGTTTGCGCTGGGACAGAAAAATAATGTTTTTTCCGTTTGAGTGGTATGTGTGGAATTTTATCAGGAAGAACGTGCTCAAACTTTTTTAGCGGTTAGCTCATGGGAGAGAATAAGAATGAGGGACGAGGGACGCGGATAAGCACGAATGCCCACGAATAAAAAACGAATGATCACGAATTAAAGATTCGTGTGAATTCGTGACCCAATTTGTGGTAATTCGTGTTTGTACATTTGCGGTCATTAGCGTTTTAAATTAGCGGTCATTAGCGTAATATAAATATGAAAGTCTTAATAGTTAATCGTTATATGTCGCTGTACGGAGGAGCGGAAACCGTAGTAAAAGAGCTTGCCGCCGCATTGACCCGCTGCAACATCACAACTGCCGTACTCACCCTTAATGTATCCCCTGAAGTGGAGAGGCTTTGCAGCGGCATCGATGTGCGTTGTGCGCCCGGAGTATTTGATTATACGCTACGTAGTTCCGGATTTTTCTCAAGCGTTGGAGTTATCAGGGAAATCAAGGCGTTACGGACGTTACTTAAGAAATATGTCGCTGATTTTGACCTTATTAACGTGCATAATTTTCCGGCGAGCTGGGTTGCCGGCGGCCTCAAGAAACCCGTTGTTTGGATGTGCAATGAAGTGCCGGATTTTTATAATAATCCTAAGCCTTCCATGGCAATACGATTGTTACGCAGTGCCGGCATCCGTCTTGACAAAAAAATCGTCAATGACACCATTGATTCTATTTGTGTTGCTGACGAATACAATGCCGCGATGGTTAAAGAGCGCTACGGCCGTACACCCGTTATCGTTAACTACGGAATCGAAACTGATTTTTTCTCATCCGGCGGCGACAGTGCGCCGCAGCAGCCGCAGACGGTTTTTACGCTTTTGCAGGTTGGAATGCTGAGCCCCGAAAAAAATCAACTAAAAAGCCTCGAGGCCCTTGCGACGCTCAAAGCAGATATTCCCAATATTATGCTTGTCCTTGCCGGAAGACCTCAGGAACCATACGCCTCGATGCTTCGCAGGCAAGCCGATGCTCTTGGTATCGCCGATAAGGTTGTGTTTACCGGACATATTACCAAAAATGATGTCCGTGATTTATATCATGCTTGCCAGGTTGCGCTCTTTCCGGTAAAATCTCAGGGCGGCTGGCTGGCGCCATTTGAGGCGTTGTCTGCGGCAAAACCGATCGTCACTTCAACGACCATGGGAGCAGCGAGTGTCATTAGCCGCCATGACCTGGGGATTGTTTCCGATGATTTCGCCGGGGCGATAAAAGATATTTATAGTCGTTACCAGGAATATCAAGAGAAAGCAGTCACCTCATGCGCCTGGGTCAAAAAGCATCTGACTTGGGAGCGGTTTACGGATACGATGGTGAAAGTGTTTGAGGAAACGATGGCACGGCGAGGATAAGCAAGGAAGCTCATAGCTCATAAGCTCATAGGAAAGATGGCAGATAAGAAATCGAGAGATGAAGAAAAGATCTAATCGATTAGGAATCTCTGTAATCTTTCTCTAATCGCTGTAATCATAAATAAGTAATTCGCGTTCAAAAGAAGGAGCTTAATAATGAAAGTTCTTGTTACCGGCGGTTGCGGGTTTCTTGGTTCATGGGTATGTGAGTATTACCGGAAAAAGGGCGATGCGGTTATTGCGTACGATAATATGACCAAGAACGAATTGATGCGTACCGGCTATAATGTCGAGCGTGCCCGTGATTATAATTGGAACTATCTTAAAAGTGCCGGCGTTGATCTTGTCAAGGCTGACGTGCGTAATAAAGAAGAATTATTTGAGTACGCCAAGAGCGTTGATTTTATCATCCACACCGCGGCGCAGCCGGCAATGACCATCAGCATTGAAAATCCAGAACTTGATGCAACTACGAATGTCATCGGCACCTTCAATGTGCTTGAGGCAGCGCGTACCTTTAAGATCCCTGCGGTTTCCTGTGCCACGGTACACGTGTACGGGAACCGGATCAATAAAGAATTAAAGCAGGCAAAAACCCGTTATGTCCGCAAGCCCTCTGCGATTGCCGAGACGTATCCTACGCTGACCGGAACCTTAACGCCGCTACATGCTTCCAAAGCCTCGGCTGATATTTATGTGCGCACGTATATCGATACTTTTAAAGTCAAAGCCGCAAGTTTTCGTTTTACCGGCTTATACGGTGAGCGGCAACTGGGTGGAGAGGATCATGGCTGGGTGGCGAATTTCTGCATTCGGGCATTGATGGGGATGTCGATCTCAATTTACGGCACCGGAAAGCAGGTACGGGATATTTTATATGCCGAAGACGCCGCGCGTGCCTTTGACGCTTTTTACCGCAAGCAGGTCCCGGGAATTTATAATATCGGCGGCAGCCGGGCTACGATGATCTCGTTGCGCGAAAGCATCAAGATCATCGCGGAGCTCACCGGAAAAAAAATAGACGCAACCTTTGGGCCGGAGCGTTTGGGCGATCTGCGTTATTTTGTTTGCGACACCAGAAAGGCGCGTAAAGCCTTTGGCTGGTCGGCGGCGATCAAGCCGCGTGAAGGGATCAGCCGGCTTATTGCTTGGATAGAGAAGAATAGAAGCTTATTCCAGGCTTCTTGAGGGGCTGCGCCCCAGTGCGTCCCGTGAGGGGCTGAGATGCTCGTTTTGCCTTGGGGCTACGGTTTATCCTTAATTTTATATATTGAGCGGAACCCCTAAACGTAACCGATACTGGCAACGTTACCCTAACCGTTACCGAAGCACTAAAGAACTACGCTGTCGACAGGTAGGGAAGCGAGCCGCGCAACCGCAGGACGCACGACGAGATGATTGGATAACTATATGAAAGTGTTATTATTAGCTGCCGGCCGCGGAAAGAGATTAGGAAAAGTATCAGAGGGGATCAATAAGTGTTTGTTGCTGGTTCAGAACAAGCCGCTGATTGAGTATAGTCTTGATGCGGTCGCGGCGCTCGCCGCCGTTAGCGAGATCGTGATTGTCGTGGGCTATAAGGCCCAAGATATTATCGCTCGCTACGGGAGCGCGTATCGTGGAAAGCCGATCGTGTATGTCCGCCAAGGCGAGCAGCATGGCCTGGTGCATGCCATTGAATGTGCAAAATTGGCGTTGGGTGCAAGTGACTTTATGTTGATGCTGGGTGATGAGTTTATGGTAAATGCCCGGCATGCTGAGTTCATCGAAGCATTTGGCCGGGAGCGCGCGTTTGCGCTCTGTGGCGTGGTCTCGGTAGCCGATAAAAGTCTTATTTCAAAAACCTATTCGGTTCTAGAGCTTCCCGACGGACGCATCGTGCGGCTGATTGAAAAGCCGGCGAAGCCCCTGAATAATATTATGGGAACCGGCAATTGTATTTTTAAGAACGAAATCCTTTCGTATATCAACCGTACGCCGATCAACCAAAGCCGGCAGGAAAAAGAATTGCCGGATTTAATTCAGTGTGCGGTTGATGACGGTCATATGGTGAAGACATTTTCCATTTGTACCGAATATATTAATGTTAATTCTCAAGAAGAGCTCAATAAAACGACTAGTTATTTTGCGCATCTTTAGAAAGACATCCTATAGCAATCAGGATGTCTTGATTGCAGCGATTAGGGGATGATTACAGAGATTATTTAGGGAGAGTTTCATGGGTACCATCAAGACGCCCGTAATCTGTGTAATCAGTTTTAAATCATTGGAATCGAGTATAATATGTTATATCTGAAAATTACACTAGGAGTCTTAAATGAACGAAAAAAAACATCCGTTTAAGAAATGGCTGGCATTGTTACCGGGAGGAGTTTTTACCACTTCCAACGTTTTCGGCGCGGGGTATCTGTTTGCCATGGCCTGGCGTATGGCTAAAAGCTATACCAAAACGTTTTTTTATCTGTTGTTTACCAGGCCGCCTGTCGCTGCCTACAATTTTTTCTATACGAAATTTTTTGTTCCGGTGGGCGAAGGCGCCGGCGCAGCGTTCTATGTTTTTTTTAACCCGCTTATACGTAAATTCCCGCGGCTGGCGCCTCTTCCGCAGTATGTCGAGATCGAAGTAACCACGATTTGTCCGCGCAAATGCATTATGTGCGAGCATACCTATTGGCTTGATCAGGAGGAGCGGCATCTTTCGTTTGATGAGTTTAAGCATATCGTGGGGCAATTTCCCAAGTTGCGCTGGCTGCATCTGACCGGCGAGGGCTCAGCCTTTACTAATCCCGATTATCCGAAAATGCTTGAGTACGCCAAAAGCAAAAACATTTGTGTGTATCTGGTTGACTCGCTTGATCACATTCCTGAATCGGCGCTTGAGAAGTTGATCGATCTTAAAATTGAAGGTATTTATATTTCGCTTGATGCTGCGACAAAAGACGTGTACGAGAAGATACGGGTCGGCTGTGACTTTGATCGGGTCCTGGGCAATATCAGAAAATTTATCGCGCTTAAAGAAAAAAAGAAGTCACTGCTTCCCGAAATAAGTTTCCGTTATATCGTGATGAAACATAACGTGCACCAGATGCCGGCGTTTCTCGATTTGGTTAATTCTTTCGGCTCGCGTAAACTATTAGGTGAAGGAGGAAGGGTTGACTTTGTCGGTAATCTCGAGTTTCCCCAGGTAAAAGATTTAAGCGTGTATGAGCTTACCGACGATATCCTTAAGGGTGTTATCGAGAAGACCAAGCAGTATGGGCTGAATACCTTTTTAAGCCACACCGAAATAAAACGCAATCCGCCGATCGAGCAATGTATTTGCTGGCTTGAGCCCTATATCACCATGGGCGGCAATGTTATACCCTGCTGTAATATTTTGATGTCTAATGCGCGCACGGCCTTGCGGGAGCATAGCTTCGGTAATATTTTCCAGCAGAACATCAAAGAGATCTGGAATTCTCCGCGCTTTAGGGAATTCAGGGATTCGGTCAACAAGCGCGATTGCAAAGTTCCGTTTCTCTGCACGCTTTGCCGCGGATATGATTTTAAAGAGCGTAGCGCCAAGCACGGCGTTAATCAGAATTTGTAGGTTTCTTTATCCCCCGCAGTTTGGCTTTCGTAACCAGCCACGCTTCCTGCGCCATATAGCGGCCAAGCGTAAGATTCATGTTGCCCACAATCTCTTTGCAAAAATTTAACAGATAGTAAGTTTTTCCGTACACTGCGCGCCGCATGAATTCTCTGCGCTGCGCGAGGTCTGCGAAACTCCGCGTCCAGGGGAGCTTTATCCAGGGGATAAAGGAAGCAGTTGTGTTCCAGTCTCCAATCAGGGTTTTATCTTGGCGCGCGTGCTCATAGATAGCGGTACCCGGATAAGGAACAAGGATGTTGATGTTGGCGGTTGTGGGTTTTAGCGCGGTTACTGCGGAGATAGTTTGACGTATCGATTCGTCGGTTTCCCCGGGAAACCCGATGATCCAGCCGGTGTTTAATTTAATTCCTGCATCAAGCACTATCCGGCCCGCGTCGATATTTGCTTTGACATTCGTCCCTTTCGCCATACGGTCAAGAATATTTTGTGAGCCCGACTCCATGCCTAGTGAAATAAGGTATGTTCCTGCTTGCCGGGCGCTTGCAACCAGTTCCCGGTCAATCGAGCCGGTCCGGCTTTTAAACCTGAACCTGATACGCAAGCCTTCTTTTTTTAATAACTCAAAAATACGCATGGCTCGCTCGCGGTCGAAGGTGAAATTAGCATCAGAGACATCAAAAAGGCGTATTCCCTGTTTGTAGCGCGAATGGATCTCTGCTACGACGTTTTCCGCGCTGCGCGCGCGGTACGCGGTTGTGGTATTAGAGCAGAAGCGGCAGGTAAAGGGGCAGCCGCGGCTGGTGACAATAGTTTCTACGGGCCGCTCGCGCGTAATGACGATATAATATTTTTTTTGCTCGTATTCACGCGCAAGGAGCTCGCGCGCCGGCAGAAGAAAGTCGTCGAGGGATGTGGTGTTTGTGCGTGCGGCGTTCTCGCGGATGAAGGCGGCCTGGCGCCAAAGCAGTCCGGGGACTCCTGAGATGTCACCACCGGGCAGTTTGTTGCAAAAGAGGCTGAAACTTTCCTCCGCTTCCGCCTTGAAAAGATAGTCGATTTCAGGACATTCAGCCAAGAGCGCTTGTCCTTTCGCGTGCGCGTGCGGGCCGCCGACAACCAGAATTATTTTGGGGAACGCCGCTTTTATTCGTTTAATGAGCGCATAGGTAGGGATAAAAATTTCAGAGAAAAGCCCGATGCCGACGATATCGCAGCGGGCTTCGCGCAGTTTCTTGATGATGGCGGTATCGGTGAGATTGTGCGCGGCCGCATCAATGATGCGCACCGCGTGTTTATCGCGTTGTGCATACGCTGCCAGATAGAGGAGGCCTATCGGCGCAAAGCATTTTTGTGCTATTGCGCTGCCGCGTTCCTTGCCTCGGGGGTTTATCAGCGTAACATTCATTGTGGTTTATCCTTATGCGTGCGTGTCACGCTGCTTAAGCCGCGGATAAAAGGAAATAAAAAAATAAGGCCAAAGATAACCGGTAAGAGATGCTCAACGAGCGAGACCAGTATTCCTGCGCTCATGAGCGTGGCAGCCGGGGCATACGCGGCGAATAAGAATATCATCAATCCTTCGCGTGTTCCCATACCGAGGATTGTCATCGGAAGAGCGCCGGCCAGCATGACGAAGGGAATAAAAACAAGAATTTGAGAAAAAGGAACGAAACATCCTACAGCGGTCATGAGGAGGTAGGTATTCAGAAATTCTGAAGATTGATAGACCAGCGAATATCCGGCAAGTATTGCTTTTTCTTTTGCGGGTATTTCGCGCATGCCACTGGCTAACTCTTCGACGTGGCGTGTGTATCGGGGCAGCAAGCATTTGACGTAACGCACAAGGATGTCATAGGGGCGCGTAAAGAATATGAGCGCGGCCATGCCCAGGAGCGCTATGAAAGGAATGAGCTTTGGCATCGGTAAGGGCGCGATGATCGTGCCGACAAGCATTATTCCGGCAAGCGTTAAGAGATTTAAGGCTTTATCGAGAACCAGGGAATGCGCTGCGCGGGCAACTGAGATATTCTTGCGTCGCGCCAGGTACGCGATCTTTAGGATCTCATGTGTTTTGAGGGGTAAGATAAGTTTCAACGGAAGGCAGCCGCTGCGGATCATCAGCGTTTCTTTAAAAGAGACCGTGCAGCCAAGGGCTGCAATGATCCTTTTCCACTTCGCGGTTCCCAGGAAAATATTTATTCCCAGGGAAATCAGGCAGCTTATAATCAGGGTCTCGCGCCGCGCCGCGCGAATAGTGTGTATGACGGCGCGGACATCGACTGCGCGCAGGAGCGCTGCGATAATAAGCGTTGATACGGCAACGCTCGCGGTCGTTATCAGGAAATTTTTTGTTTGAGCAGTCATGTTATAGCAAAAATGAACGCGCGTAATCAAGCGCGGTTTGTATATCGGCGGTTAAGATCCTGTTTATCTCGATGCGCGATGCGCACCAGCAGTTCGGACAGTTTGTCTCGCTCAAATTTTCAAACGCTGCTCGTACGCCGTCGCGGATGCAATTGCCGGGTTTGGCCGGAATTTTTTTTCGGCTGCAATTGAGCATGTCACCGTCCGGCTCAATCCGGCAGGTGAGGCGGCCGCTTGCACAGCGCAACGTTGATGCCTGGGGCCAGAGGCGCAGGTGTTTGAGCGCCGCACGCGAATTGCCGACTGAGGGATTTTTTTTCTTCTTCTGTTCAATGAGATAATCAATTGCCTGGTGTATTTGAGTGGTTGAAGGCGCTAGCATATGCGCATACGTACTTCCCAGCGCTATTTTCTCGACGGGTTGAACATAGACTTTTGCGTGGTAGCTTTGCGCAGCAGCAAGCACTGAGTCAAGATGCTTGCAGTTATGCTTGGTAAGAACGGTATAAAACGCGCACCGGATACCCCGGTTGGTTGCCGCGCTTATCGCTCCCATCACTTCATCCCATGACCCTTGGCCGCGGATAGCATCATGGACTTCCCGAGGACCTTCGAGGCTTAGGTATAGGATATCAAGGTTTTTGAGCGCTTCTATTTTCTCTTTTACCAGCGCGCCGTTTGAGTTAAGTTTTACTTTGATGTTTTGATTGTGAGCGTGGGTTATGATTTCTTCGATATCGTCCCGCAGCAGGGGTTCTCCGCCGGTGAAAGAAATCATCATCGTCCCCATTTTTTTAAGGTCATCAATAACCGTTAGCACTTCTTTCCTGGTCAGTTCAGCGTTTTTTTTATCCCAGAGCCGGCAGTAGAGGCAGTGCCGGTTACAGTGGTAGGTAAGCGCCCAGCCGACCGCCAGCGGAAATTTCTTCATAAAGGCTTTTGCTTTAATGATGGCGGCTGCTCCCGCGGTAATCGTTTTTATTTTTTTTATGTTCATTAGTTTTTAACTCTTTTTGTCGCCTGGATACAAATGTGCCGTAACGGCGTACGACGAAAGGGGATGCCGATTTCGGCGTCAAAAGGCGTCATGAGCGCGCCCCCGGTGTCAAGGGAATGCGTTTCTATATCGGTAAAGCCATTCTCATGAAGCGCTGCGTTGATCGTTGCATGAGAAAAAAAGTGTACCATTGGTTTTTGAGCCACGCGCGCCAGTTGCGTCAATATTCCATGAAACATAAAGGTAAGCATTTCAAGCTCGTGGGGGCAGACTGCTTCGATAATGAATATCTTTCCGGCGTTTCGGAGCACTCGCTGCGCTTCATCGAGCGTGGCGCTCAAATTGTGCCTGGTCGATGCGGCAGTGTCGCCGGCTATATGGTGTAGCGTATGTAAGAGGAGGGCGTGATCGAACGTGTTGTTGCGTAGGCCAAGATTTTCGCTTTTTGTTGCCAGCGCCAGGGCGGCCGAGGCGTGTCTTTTAAGCGACTCAGGGGATGTATCGGCGCATACCAGCATCGAGATGGCATGGGTGCGGTAATCGGTGGTTGTTCCTGCGCCGATATCAAGAACGTTCCCAAAAAGTTTTCCCTCGAGGGCCTTGAGCGTGGCGGCTATGAGCGGCGCCTGAAGCCGGACTCTTGTTTCCTTAAGGCGGTCTGCCCGGCTATCAAAATACTCTCTCGTGCTTATGGGCCCTGCCAAGAATATTCTTTTGAGCGCGTTCGTTATAGCGCGTGGGTAGTATCGGGCGTAAATATAAAAACGCCTATCGTGCTGCTTGAGCGCTTGAAGAGCCATGGCAATAACGGTAAAAGGGCGCGGGATAAAGCGAAACAGGCCTACGAGTCTGCCCCGGATAATAAAGCGGTTTAGGGGCCGCGGTATCAGGGGAAGCATCTTGAAATAATTTTGAAATGATCTATTGACCCGGCGCATCCGGCCCTCACCCGGCACCCCGGAAAAAAAATCATTGTCCGGGCCGTCAGGGCTTTTTGCTTCAGAAGGAGCCTTGCTATAGAGCGCGGAACCCGGATACACGGTAAGGTTATGGCACTTAATACGGTTTAAGCCGCGCAGCTGAGTGTAGTGTTGGGCTGCCTGTAGCAGGTCATCTTCGGTTTCGCCCGGGATACCAAAGAGATGATCGATGTCATAGGAAATCCCAAGGCGTTCGCAGAGCGCAAACGCTTCAAGGAGTGTCCGCGTGCCTTCCGGTCTATGGAGCACTTCTTTTTTGAGACGCTCGTTGAAGGTTTGGACTCCAAATTCGACGCAGTAACAGTTACTCTCTTTGAGGAGGTGCGCCGTGTCTTGGGTAAAGGTGTCGGCCTTGGCAAAACACTTATAAGGAATACCTATGTTTTCCCGGTAGAGGGCAAGATAGCGCGCAAGCCAGGCGGGGTCGGCAGTAAACACCGCATCTTTATAAATAATTTCTCGTGGTTTAAAGTTGGCGCGCGCCCGGATTAACTCAGCAATAACCGTTTCGGGGCTCCTGCGGCGGATATACGCTTGTCCGAAATTCTCTTTACGCAGGGTTTCCTGGCAATATGCGCACGCTGCCGCGCATCCTTTACCGGTATAGATGAGGTAGCTGTCGCTAAAATTAACAAAGCGGCTAAAGAGTGTTTTATCCGGTGCCGGCAGCGCGTCTAAGTCTGCCAGCTCCTCGAAACGATAGATATCTTTTTTTGAAGTGAAGATCCTGTCGTCAAAGAAACGCGTTGCAGCGTATTCAGGCTCTCCGGCAAGAATGTAATCATAGACCGTCTCGCCCGGTATCACGCGCGCATCCGTAAAAAGTATGGTGGGCATTTTCGGGCGCTCTTCTTTAAGCGAAGCCGCAAGACGTTTGTTCCATTGTCTGCGGGTTGCGCCATCAAGAAAGATCGCGGCGTCCGGGTTTTGGGAGATGATCTCGCGGAGCGTTTTCTTTTCGTCTGCGAAGATCCGGGCAAATCGCGGTAGCGAGATGATATTGTCGCTCGTGCCGAAAATATCTTGATCGTATACGAGGCCTGCGCGATGACCTCTTGCGCGCGCGATGGCAGAGAGGTATTCAAGCGAGATGCTATCGTAAACATGGTAGCGATTTTTATAGGCGAATACAAGTTTCATATTAGTTTTTCGGCTTTCACGTGATCGTTGATCCGCCGGCGCTCCTCGTGGTACGCAACAAACCGGTCGTCGCGCGTCGAGGTGTTTTCCTGGCCCAAGAGCATTCCAAGGTAGGCGGAGAGTTTTCGTTTAAACTCAGGGAGCGAACGCACCGCCAGAGCGGATTTTAATAGAAATGAGGGCCGGGAATGAAAACGTACATACGCCCATTTTGTGAGCCGGTCGATCTGCTCGTTGGTTAGCTGCGTCCAGGGCCGTTCCAGGACGCGGTCAACTTCATTGCCGAGCACCCATTCTTTCCAGAAATCTTGTCCGGTTTGCTCGACGAGATTTTCCCAGAGCGGCGTACGTGGTTTAGCCAGGCATTTTGAGAATTGCACATAATCAAGATCTAGTTTTTCGGCAAAGGCGACGGTTTGTCGCACGGTCTGTACGGTTTCGCCCGGCGCTCCGACGAGAAAGAAACCGAGGGCTTTTATGCCCAGGGCCTTGGTTGCGGCGATGGTGTCTTGTATCTGCGCGAGCGTGATCCCTTTGGCCACGGTATCAAGAATTTTCTGTGAGCCCGACTCGATGCCGTAGTAGATCCTTCCGCACCCGGCTTGACTCATTTCGCGCAGGAGCTGAGCATCTATGTCTATTCGCGAGCGGCAGGCCCAGAGGATATCGAGGTTGCGTTCCCTCATGAGACGGCAAATCGCGATTGTCCGGCTTTTGTCGGCAGTAAAGTCGTAGTCAAAAATATCGATTTCCCGGACCCCGTAACGGTGGTAGCATTCAGTCATCTCATCGACGACGGTCAGGGGTGAGCGCGGGTTGTAGGCTGTTCTGCCTGCTTCACAGAAAAAACATCCCCGGGGGCAGCCAAGGCTGGTTACCATGACCGTGAAGTTTTTACGCTCCGTGGGAAACTCGGCGTAGAGATCATTGGGTAACAAGTCCCGCGCAGGAGCGGGGAATTGCTCAAAGGAAACTTCCCGGGGAGGATTAAGCCGTATCTGCCCGGCTTCCTTGTAGACCAGTCCGACTACCTCGCTGAGTTTTCGTTTTCCCTGGAGCGCCTCCAGGAGTTGCGGCACGGTTTCCAGAGCATGTTCGATAACGCCATAGTCTATTTCAGGATGGCTGATGGATTCTTTCGGATAGACACGCAGGTTGTAGCCGCCGATCACCACCGGGACATCGCATTCTTTCTTAAGGATTCGTATCCATTCCAGCGTATCGCGGAACATGTAGGTGGTCATCATGAAGCCCATAATATCCGGCTTAAACGCGCGTAGGCGTTCCGCTACCTGCTGTGGAGAGAGGCGTAACGTGCGCGCGTCAATGAGCGTTACATCGTGACCGGCGTCCCGGGCGATTGAAGCGACCCATGCCAGGCTTAAAGGGGGGAACATCCCGAAGTATTTTTGCACTATGCGTAAATTCTCTTCATGGATTTTGTACTTAAAAGGGGTAAATATGAGCGCGAGCCTCATTGGCCGCCTCGACGCTTCAGGGCGCTTGTTATATTTCGATATACTTCATTGACGCTGATAGACTCAAGGCAGCGTGCCTGCTTGCATGTAGACTGTCTTTGGTTGTAGGCGCTTAAACACGGGCTGCATTCCTGCGCGTGGTAGAGTATGGTTGTGTTTGGCGAGCGCGGTCCATAGAGAAGCGGTGTTTCCGGGCCAAAGAGTATTACGGCGTTGATCGGGGTAAGCGCCGCAAAGTGTCCGGGGCCAGAATCGCTGGTCACCAGGACGTCGGCGATGCAGTAAAGCGTAAGGAGTTCCCGAAGAGAAGTTTTACCGGCAAGAGAACAGGCGCCCGGTATGGCCGCGGCAATTTCTCCTGTCGAGCGCTGCTCGTCGTATGTTCCGCTGACGACGATCGTGGCCGAAGGGATATCGCGCATAATTTTTTTTCCAAGTTCGATAAAATTTTCTTTCGGCCACGCGCGCACCCTCAACGGGTCCGCAGTATTTGGATTTATAATAATTATCGGGAACGTTACCGGCGCGCGCGTGCGTTGCATGATGATGTTCGTGAGAGAGTCTTTCTCTTGCAGTCTCGGCGTAAATTGCGGCAGCGCGGCAAGCGATTGGGGGTGAGGACGCGCGCGGGCGTGTTGGTCGGCGCCATGGCTCGCTGTTTCCACTAACCGTACGAAAAAAAGTTCTGTGTGCAGCGTTGGATCGTAGGCCAACCGATGCGTTAACAGGTCTCCCCGCCATGGTCCGCAGCCCGGCGCGGCATGTAAGCCGACTCGGGCTCGGGCGCCCGACAGGTACGCGATGATCGCCGAGCCTCGTGAATAAAATTCCATGTCAAGGCATGTATCGATTTTTTCTTTGCGGATACGGCAAAGAGCGCGCAGAAAAGAAAAAAACATTCGGATAGGCCGGCACGCGTCGATCTCGATGATGTTCTCCGGAAGAATAATTCCGAGCATATCAAGAATGGGGCGGTTTTGCGTAAATACTAAAAAGTAGACATTACCTGCACCGACGAGTTTCGACGCTCTCTGGAGGGCGGGGATGCTGATGACTGTTGAGCCTTGTTCGCTTAGCTTAATGAAAATAATTTTTTGCGTTTTGTTCGCGTGCCGAGCGTATTGGGTCGCTTTCGTGAAGAGTATCCGGTGTATTGTTAAGAGAGCACAGAGAGGCACGCCGATAAATTTATCTATCCTGCGGATAAGGGCTATCTTCATATGATACAGGAAAGGTTGTGTTAGGGCGCTGTATTGATGGCCGCCGCATGTCACATTTAGAAATATCGAATCAAGAATGAGAGGGTAGTTTTTCGTTTATGCACCCCGTAAACAAACGGTATTATACCAGAAGGCTTTGTTTTGATAAGAGGTTTTTGTTTCTTACGAGATGCAAGAGCCTTGTTGATTGTTGTTGAGTATCATTTTGAGCGAAAACGCCTGTTAAATAAAGCACAAAACCAATTTTTTATTGACAGCTACCCCATTTATGCTACAATCGAATTACGGTACATACGATAAGTTCGGTATGTCGATCTATTAGTATAATATATATACTAAAACGCACGCGTTGCAACGTACGTTTTATATTTATTTTTTTTCGGACGCGTTATTGTTATACTTCGCCGGTGTTTTAAGTATAACCCGTACGGGATGGAGCCAAAGGCGAGAGCCGGGGGGCCAGAGGCGAAGGGGTTACCAACGGGATACATCAATGACCGAAAGCAATAAAAGCAGCGAACAAGCTCGTGTCATTTCCGCAAAGGATATTGTTGCACAATACAATATCACCTACCAAACGGTCAATCATTACACAGATTTTGGATTATTGCCGGTTGTCACCAAGAAGGGTAACGTGCGTTTTTACGATACTGACCTTATTGATAAGCGTTTAACGCAGATAGAGGAGTTCAAGAGGGAAGGTTATTCGTTGCGGCTTATCCGTAAGAAACTTATTGGAATATAATGAAAAAATTACCAATAACCAAGATACAAGCACCAAACAGATCGCAACACCCAATAACCAATAAGAAAATTGATTTGTTTGATGATTGGAATTTGGTCATTGAGTATTGTTTGGTTATTGGAAATTGATTATCGGTTATTTAAACCATGAGTTATTATAAAGTTTTAGGATTTGACAAAGAGCCGTTTTCCACAAGTCCGGACCCTGATTTTTTTTATCTTTCCAAGGAGCATGAGACAGCGCTTACGAACATCCTGATCGAGCTGCGCTTAAAACGGGGGCTTTCAGTCATTCTGGGTGATGTGGGCACCGGGAAAACGACCCTTTCGCGCAAGCTTATCCAGGAGTTAAAATCGCGTGACGATTTTGTGTTCCATATGGTGCTTGACCCCTCGTTTGACGATGAGCAGCTTTTTCTTACGTCACTTGCGCGTAACTTTGAGATTGCGTCCGTTCAGCAACCCGGCGCGACCGTACTTGATTTGCGTGAGGCGCTGGAACGGTTTCTTTTCCAGAAGGGAGTAAACGAGCACAAAACAATTACCCTGATCGTTGACGAGGCCCAGAAACTCAGCGACGGGTCGCTTGAGCTCTTACGGGTTCTTCTGAACTATGAGACCAACGAGTATAAGCTCCTGCAGCTTATTCTTCTGGGGCAGCTTGAGTTGTATTCGCGCATCATGGGTATCGCTAATTTTTTTGACCGTATCAGTTTTAAGTATACCTTAAACCCTCTCGATATTAACGAGACACGCGAAATGATCGAGTTTCGCGTCCGCCAGGCGGGTTATAAAGCAAACATGTATATTTTTCTTGATGATGCGATCAGAGAGATTCATCAGCATACCCGGGGTTATCCGCGCCGCGTGACGATGCTTTGTCACAAAGCGCTTAAGAGCCTGGTGCTTAAAAATAAATTTGTAATTGACGCGGAAATTATTCGGGAGTTGATTCAAGAGGAGCATAAGCTCGGGTGGTACAATGCAAACGCCGTGCCTCAGAAGGCAGTGGTAAAAGCAGAATAATAATATGAGTATTCAAATCAGATTTTTTCGTCCTCGTTTGGCGCGCACCAAGAGTTTTTTTATTCTCGTTATTCTTGCGATCGTGTTTACGCTCGCCGTCAGCCTTCTGCGCCGTGAGCCTGAAAAATCAGCGAACACGGTGCGGGACGTAACCGTTCCTTCGGCGTCGTATCCGCTGGCCCGCCGGCCGACGAGCTCCGCCGCCGCGGGATTTGCCCGCGCACGCGCGCTGCGAACGAAAGGGTCGGTTCAAGAAGCCTCGGCGGCCGAAGCGCCTTCATCCCGTACCCAGCCTGCCGTTGAGAAAAGCCTGTGGCGCATTAAAGGATACATGAAGAGCGCTGCCGAGGCAAACGCGTTCCTCAAGGAGAAGGCGGCGCTTCTGGGTAACCTGCTTGAGGCAAAAGCAAAAGAAACAGAGCATCTGACGCAGGAAAACGCGCGCCTTAAGAATGATGTGGAAACGATACAGAAAGAGCAAACCAGGCTGAAAGGTAAGTTTGCCGCACAACTCAGTAATCTGAACGTGCAACTTGCTCAAAAAGACCTCGTGCTGTCGGGGCTTAATACCGCCAAGCGTAACCTTGAGGGCGAGCTGAATAGCCTTGGCAACAAAATTACCGGCCTCTCAAGCGCGCATGATGCCGTGCAGTTTCAACTTGCAAATGCATTGGCCGGCAAAACAAGCCTCGAGGAGTCGGTGCGTAAGCTCACCGATGACCTTGCGCGGCAGAATACCGCCAATGAAGCGTTACATAAAAATGTTGAAGAATTAACGGCTGCCTTGCGAGACAAAGAAAGTCAGCGCCAGCTCGTCGCGGGCGAGCTGGAACAATTAGGGATATTTAAGAAAAATATCGAAGCGGAGCTCGTCAGTCTTAAGCGCAACAAGAGTGAGCTTTCTTCTGCGGCGCAGGATTTGGAAGCGCGGCTTGCTGAGGCTGTCACCGCAAAGAGCGGCCTTGAAGGGGAGTTGCGGAGCATTAAAGAAGAGCTCGCCAAGCAGCTGGCGGTGAATGAGGCTTTAAATCGCAGCGTGAATGAGCTATCGGATCGCGCCAACCAGGCAGAAAGTCGTGGACGCTCAAGCGCCGACGTCCAGGCTCAGTTTGACGCGTACCGGGCGCAGTCTGAGGCGCGCATCAGGGAACTCACCGATGCGCAGGCAGAGAGTGAAAAGAAAATTCAGGAATTTCTCAATCGCATCGAGGAGCTTACCCGGGCATCCGATGCAACCAAAAAATCCACTTCAGAGCTTTCTGAGATTATCGCTCAAAAAGAACTTTCGATCAACGAGAAGCAGCGTGAGATTGAAAAGCTCACCGGGCTTCTGCAAAAAACGACCGCCGAGCGTAATAATCTTATTCTTACGCTTGAAGAGCGGGAAAGAAGCATCAATGGTTTACGCGCGGCCCTTAAGAATATGGAAGCCCAGAGCGCTGTCCTGCAACAGGAGCTTGGTTCAGGGCGCAGCTATGAGGCTGATGCCGGCCGGCAGCTTGAGCAGGCCAAGGCGTTGAATAATTCTTTGAAGAAAAAGATCAGCAATCTTTACGTGGAGCTGGAATTGCTTCGCGTTGAAAGCGCGCAGCAGGCCCGATCGCAATAGTTGATGCGGGCCTCTCGATAGGTCTCTCCGTGAGTACGATGCTCCTTGCGGTGATGTGCGTATTCGCACTGCGCCGGGGTATCGGGTGATGAAAGAGCGGGTTTAACCGTGCGGCGCGCCATGAGTGCCTGTCGTGTCCGCACGCACAGCGTTCTTAAAAGAACCGCTGGCTATTTTGTGAGGCCTGCTTTTGGGGTTGTGTGAATCGGTGCTTATGGATACACCACGCACTATACGATGATGGCAAAGGACGACAAAGCGCGTACGCCGGAGAAAAACCTGCTTAACCTCATTGAGACTCCTTCGTCGCGCGCGCCACTTTCAACCGCGACTATTAAACACCATGGGTTCAGCCTTTTTTCACCGGCGGCTCTTAAGGGTAGGTTTTCTTTTCTGCGCAATAGCCTTAAGAGCGGATTCAAATTACCCGATTTTTCTCAATTTGACGTTAAGCTGCTGAACGGCATTCTTCGGATCGTTATTGTTGTTTTGACGGTTTATTTTTTGCTGAGCCTGGCGGGTTCGATGGCCGACCTGCGTAAGGGGTTTACGGTCACCTCGGAAGAAGGGGTAAAAGGCGTTGAAGAGCCCGCGGCTATTTCGTTTTTGAAAGCAGCGTCATATTATCTCGATAAAGCCCGTCAGCGTGATATCTTTACGATGGGTTTAAGAAAAGTTTCGGCTCCGGGCGGCAAAGTCAGTGTCAGCAGAATTATCGAGGAGACGAAAGATTTTCGCCTGGTGGGGATATCGTGGTCGGCTGACCCGGACGTGATGATTGAGGACATTAAGAATAAGCGCACCTTGTTTCTTAAAAAAGGGCAACTGATCGATAACAAGATCAAGCTTAAAAGCGTTTTTAAGGATAAAGTTCTTTTAAGCTATGGAGGCGAGGAGATAGAATTACGATGATGGTCAAGCGGCATACCACTTCATTCGTTGCCCGGCTTTTTGTTGGCGCGCTGTCGTTTTCTTTGGGGCTTGGCGCGAATGCGCCCCGCGTGGCGGGAAACCAGGCCTTTTCGTACGTTGTGGCCGAATCCGCCGCCGCGCGCGAAGACCTTGTCTCGGCCGCGCCCCAGGAACGCATATCGCTTAATTTGCGCAACATCGACATAATCGAGGCGCTTAAGTTTTTCTCTCTTCGCTCAGGCTATAATATTATCCCTACCCAGAAAGTCGCCGGCCGCGTGACGCTTAACGTTGAAAATGTAACGGTAAAAGATGTCTTTGACGTTATGTTGCGTTCCAATAATCTTGCCTACGATAAGCGGGGCGACATCTATAATGTTATGACGGAGGCGGAGTACAAGCAGCTGTACGGAAAGAATTTTTTTGACAGCCGTCAGGTTAAGGTATTCCGGCTCAAATATGCGATACCCGAACAGGCGTTCAGCCTTCTTGATGCGATTAAAAGTGATATCGGCAGGCTCTTGGTGGATTCAGAGTCAGGTTCCGTGGTGATTATCGATACGCCGGAAAAAATTGCGGAAGCGGAAAGCGCCCTCTCAGCCATGGAGCAGAAGAATATGGTAAAGGTGTTCACGCTTAAATATGCCAAGGCAAAGGAAGTCGAGGAGCAGCTTAAAGTCCAACTCGATCTTAAAAAGGTCGGCCTTATCAAGGCCGACGAGAGGACGAACCAGGTTATCGTGCAGACGCTGCCTGAGCGCATGCAGAATATCGAAGAGCTTATTACGAGCCTTGATAAAAAAACCAAGGGCGTGCTTATTGACTGTAAGATTATTAAAATAAAGTTAAGCGACCAGCGTGACCAAGGCATTCAGTGGGAAGGCCTTTTTAATATTGCCAAAGCCTATGGCATGGCGTATCTGGGCTCCTATCCCTTTAGCGTGATGACTGCCGGAATCACCAATCCCGCCTTTACCTCACGAGCCGATTATGCCAACACGGTCAACAGCGCCGGCCAGTACCCTTTTAGCGGCACAACCTCAAGCCTTAATGCAAGCACAAAGGTTGCGCCGGGTGAGAGGATGCATGTCGGGATCGTCGGCTCCAAGACCGATTTCGACGTTTTGATTAAATACCTGCAGACCTTGGGTAATTCTAAAATAATGGCAAGCCCGTCGCTGGCGGTCGTCAATAACCAGGAAGCAAAGATCCATATCGGCGAGCGAAGGGCCTACATTACGACAACGACGACCACCGGGTCCACAACGTCGACTGTTTCCGAGGAGGTAACGTTTGTTGACGTGGGAGTGCGCCTGTCGGTGATCCCTACGATCAATGACGACGGGTATATCACGATGAAGGTGAAGCCGGAAATAAGCAGTATTATCGGCAGCATTACTTCCTCCAGCAATAACGTGGTCCCCATTATCGACACTAATACCGCCGAAACAACCGTTATAGCCAAGGATGGTTCAACCGTTATCATCGGGGGCATGGGAAGGGAGGAGGTTACGGAAGGCTCCGAGGGGGTTCCGTTTCTCAGCAAAATTCCCATTATCGGTAATCTTTTTAAGAATAGTACGAAACGCAAAGAGCGCGTTGAGCTGATTATTATGATTACCCCTATCATTTTTGAAGGGGATAAATTCATTACCACCAAAGACGCAGACAAGTTTCCGGTTAAGCCGGTAAAAAAATTCGATGTTTTCAAGCAGGAATCGCCCCTGCCGCAATCGTCCTTAAGCAAGCCGATGACATCACCGGAAATCTATAAGGGGCTTAAGCGCCCGGAGCTAGGAGCGGCCGGCCCTATACATACCGGCTCAGGCGTTCCGCTTCCGTTTCAAAGGGATGTTTCCGCTAAAGGTTTTAAGATGTATGAAGGATTTTCTTCGAATCAGGACGTGACTGATGACGCGGTTAAGAAGTTTTCCGGCGGCGATAGCCAGGCAGTGAAAGGTTTTAAACCGTATAATTGATCATTGTATTTTTTTGTCGTCCGGGGAGTGAGGCGCAAGAGCTAAGAGGGAGAAGCGGAATGAAAAAAATAATCGTTATTTTCTTTGTAGCCATGATGGTGTCGGTGTGCGGATTCGCGCGTAACGGAAACGGTTCGCCGGCGAGCGTTGATGATGAATTAAGCGGCCTCTTGGATGATTTTAATAGTCTCAAAGAGGAGCTCGCGGCTGCGAGGGACGATTACCGGAATCTCACGAGTGAATACATGCAAGCCTCTGTGGATGCTCAGGCGCAGCTTGCCGCCGCCGCCGCAGAGCGCGCCGCGCTTAGTGCACAGCTTGCCCAGGCCCATGCCGCGCGGGAAACATTAAAGCTGCGCTATGAGCAGGCGCAAAGCTCGATTGCAGAAAAAGAGGGGTTTATCAATGAGACGGAGCGCGCCAGGCAGAAACTTGCGAATCAGCTTAAAGATATTGAAGATAAGTTTTCTCAGACACAAGCCTCCGGCGATCGCGCGCGCGCCCAATTGCAGCAAACGGCAAGCGACCTTACGAATAAAGAAAAGAATCTTGCGGAGATTGAGAATACCCGCCAGCAATTGAACATGAATCTTAAGGAAACAGAAGCGCGGCTCGCGCAAATCGTCTCTGAGAAGGCAGCCATCGTAACCCAGCTTGCCGCCTACAAAGCCAAAGAATCCGGCTGGCAGCAGCGCGCCGGACAGCTTGCCGGCGTTATTGCCGAAAAAGAAAAAGCGATTATCAATGCAACAGGCGCAGCCAATCAGGTTAGCGTAAAACTTAAAGACTATGAAGCGAAGCTAGCCGCTCTTGAATCTCAGAAAACAGTACTCGAGAAGCGCGTTCAAGAGTCACAGGCTCGCGAGCAGGCACTCGAGGCGCAAGCGCAGCAGGCTGGCGCGAACCTTCAGGGTAACGAAAAAACTCTAAACGAATTAACACAGGCTAAGCAGCAGCTTCTTGTCCAGGCACAAGAGCTCCAATCGCGTCTTGCGGCAACACTCCAGGAAAAAGATAAGGCGCTTGCGGAACTGGCAACAACCAGGGAACAACTTCTCGCTCAGACAAAGGAATTAGAAACTAAATCAGCGGCGGTGCAATCAGAAAAAGCCAGTCTCAACAGTCAGCTCGCCGCCTACAAAGCCAAAGAAACCGGTTGGCAGCAGCGCGCGAATCAGTTCGCGGAGACGATCGCCGAAAAAGAAAAAGCGATCGCGGATCTCGCAGCCGCAGGCAAGCAAGCCAGCGCGAAGCTCAAAGAGTACGACGAAAAGATCGCGGGGCTTGAATCCCAAAAAGCCGCGCTCGAGGCAGCGGCGAAAGGCCTGCAAACGCAGGGACAGTCGGCGCGCGTGCAGCTTGAGCAGACGGCCGCAGCGCTTCAGGAGAAAGATAAAGCACTGGTGGAGCTGACGAAAGCAAAGGAACAGTTCCTTGTTCAGATAAAAGAGCTGGAAACGAAGTCGGCAGCCCTGCAATTAGATAAAACAAACCTCGACGGACAGCTCGCCGCCTACAAAGCCAAAGAATCCGGCTGGCAGCAGCGCAGCCAGCAGCTGGCAATGGAGGCTAAGGATCTTGAGGCAAAATTTTCGCAGGTGAGTTCTGAAAAATCAGCGCTTCTGCCGCAGCTGGCCGCCTACAAAACCAAGGAAGCCGGCTGGCAGCAGCGCAGCCAGCAGTTAACCGAACTGGTCAGCGAGAAAGAAAAAGGTATCGCCCAGCTTACGCAATCAGAAAATAATAACAACAATCTTATCAAAGAATATGAAGCGCGAATAACGATTTTGAATCAGCAACGGATGGCTCTTGAAACACAGATAAAAAATATGAAAGCAAAAGTTGATTCGTTTGATGCGCAGCTAGGGCAGATGGTCGCCGCCGGGCAAGAGAAGGAACGTGAGTTTGCGCAGCTTGAACATACTCGTCAGCAACTGGTGGCGCAGGCTAAAGATCTTGGAAGCAGTCTTGCTCAAACGCTTTCGGAAAAAACAGCGCTTACCGGTCAGCTCAATGGCTACAAAATCAAGGAGGCGGGGTGGCAAGTGCGCAGCCAGCAGCTTGCAAGCGATATCGCTGATAAGGAGAAAACGATTGAAGCACTTACACAAACAGGTACTCAGACTGCCGCAACTTTGAGGGATTACGAAACAAAGATAGTTGCCCTTGAGTCACAGCGAGCGGCTCTTGAGTCTAAGATGCAAGACGCGCAAACGCAGCAAGAGTCGTTGCGGGTGCAGTTTGGAGAGGCAACGAGAGTGCTCCAGGGAAGAGACAAAGCTCTTATGGAGCTGGCGAAGGCCAAAGAGCAGCTTCTCGGCCAGATAAAAGAGCTGGAAGCTAAATCAGGAACCCTGCAAATAGACAAAGAAAGCCTTGACGGGCAGCTGGCCGCCTACAAAACCAAGGAAGCCGGCTGGCAGCAGCGCGCCGGGCAGCTTGCCGGCGTTATTGCCGAAAAAGAAAAAGCGATCATTCAACTCTCGCAGGAGAAAACCCAAATACTCACTCAACTACGCGAAACCAGGGAGAAGTATGCACAGGAAGTATCGGCGCGCGAAGCGTTACGTAAACAGTTTGATGAACTGAGCGAGAAAGAAAAAGCCTTGCGAGCGCAGACTGCGTCCGAAAAAGGGTCTCTCGAAGCGCAACTTAATGCCTACACGACCAAAGAGGCCGGCTGGCAGGTACGCTCTGGACAATTATCTACCGCTATTACCGATAGAGATAAAAATATCGCGGAACTCAAACAAACAGTGTATCAGAATGCTATTCAGCTTAAGGATTATGAAGCACAGAGTGCCGCGCTGCAGCTTGAGAAGGCGGCTCTTGCCACGCAGTTCAAAGAGCTGCAGCTTAGAGAGCAGGCCGCCCAGATGAGCACGCAACAGGCGGTCGCGAGCCTGCAGGAGAAGGAAAAAACAATCGCCGGCTTGGCTCAAAGTCATCAGATTACCGCCATACAACTTAAAGGCTTTGAGGCACAGCTTGCCCACGCAGCGAATGAAAAGTCTGAATTGCAAAAACAACTCGTTCAATGCGCGGCTACCATGGGGGATAAGGCTAAAATCATTTCTGGCCTGACAGAAGACTTTAAGCATTCCAGTATGCAGGTTAGAGAGTCAGAAATAAAAATGGCGCAGCTTCGGAGCGAACGTGCCGGCCTGCAGAATCAATTTACACAGATTAATGATCTCCTGCAGCAAAAAATGAAAACCATCGTGACACTTCAGGCCCAATACAATGAGCTCGCTAAAAAGCAGGAGGCAATCGTTACGCAGTTTAACAATAGCGAGATGGCGTTAGGAGTTTTACAATCAGAAAAAGTAACGCTTGACGGCCGCGTTAGGGATTACGAGCTTAAAGAGCAAGCATGGCTCGCGAAAAATGAGCAGCTGGCGGCTGCTATTGATATGAAGGAAAGAAATGTTAAAGATTTACTGACTCTGCAACAGAACTATGAGACGCAACTGCGCGACGTTCAGCGGCAGCAGGGTCAGCTGCAGGAAAAAAACACCCTTCTTTTTAAGGATAATAAGCTTCTGAAACAAAAAGTCGATCTCTATGCCGGCAGGCTTTCAAAGATGGCGGTGCTTAAAGACCGGCTTTTAAAAGAAAACTCAGTCTTGCACTACAACCTCGGTGTTTTTTACCTGCAGCGGCAGGATTATAATGAGGCGATCGTTGAGTTTGAGAAGGTCCTGGAGCTTAGCCCCGATGACGCGGCTACCCATTATAATCTTGGGCTTGTCTATTCTGAATATCTCGATAATAAGCCAAAGGCGATCGCGCATTTTAAGCGGTACCTTACGCTTGACCCCAAGGACAAAGATGCCGATCGCGCGCGTAAATATATTTTAACATGGGAAACGTGGCAGGATGAACGGCCGGAAAGTCATTAACCCAAAAAATGCACGCTTCGCAGCCCCCTTCGGGGACGCTTCGCAGGCATTTTTTGCCCGAATACCCTGGCGGGTAGGCTGTCCTTTGCCTATACATCGCGAAAATCTCAACGATATTTTCACGATAGGCTGCAGGACGCCATTGGTGTCACCATAATGGGAGGTCGCGCACGGGCCGCCGCCGAAATTTCTAAGCCGAAGGCTACCCAGCAGGGTGTCCTGTTGGACTATGGGAATTTCGGGAAACGGCGGGGTATACCGGAAAAATGTTGAACCTTTCAATTGCATTTTTCCGGTTAAGAGGGGAAAGTAATCGGCGATGAAATTATTAAACACAATCAGGCGCGGGCGCATGTGTGTTTGCCTTGTAAACATTCTTGTCTTATCTGTGGTGTTGTTGCCGCTGGCACACGCCGCAGAAGAGGCGGTATCGATCATCGATGAGGCGGTCATAGAGGCAGTTCCTGGCGAGACCCTCGCCCATGAGGCGGTTGCGTCACCGGCAAAACTCGAAGAAGAAGAGATAGCGGGAAAGGAGGATAAAGAAATAGCGGCGGCAGCCGAGGAAAGCGAAGAGGAAGCGCTGAAGCGCCTGCGCCAGAGCATGAGCGAGGATGAGCTTTTCAGCCAGCGCGTATCGCTTGATCTTCGTAATATCGATGTTCTTGAAGCGCTCAAATTCCTCTCGACAAAAAGCGGCCTTAATATCGTCCCCACGAAAAATGTTTCCGGCCGGGTCAGCCTTACGATCGAGGACGTCCCTTTTAAGGATGTGTTTGATCTCCTGCTGCGCTCAAACGGCCTCGCGTACACAAAAGTCGGGAAAATTTATTCGGTAATGACCGAGGCGGAATATAAAGCGTTGTACGGGAAAAATTTCTTTGACGTCCGGCAGGTTAAGGTTTTACGCTTGCAATACGCGATACCCGAGCAGGCATTTACGATGCTTGACGCGATAAAGAGCGACCTGGGGCGCGTTATCACCGATAAAGAATCGGGCAATGTCATGATCATGGATACGCCCGAGCGTATCGTTCAGATGGAAGCGGCGCTGGCGGAATTTGAAAAGCGCAATATCGTGAGAGTTTTTTCCTTAAAATACGCGCGCGCCAAAGAGGTCGAGGAGATCCTGCGCAGCCGGCTTGACGCAAAGAGCGTCGGTTCAGTGAAGGCCGATGAGCGAAATAATCAAATTATTGTTCAGACGCTTGCCGATCGTATGGACGAAATTACGACCCTTATCGGGCGCCTTGACCGGACCACCAAGGAAGTGCTCATCGATACGAAAATTATTAAAATAAAACTTTCGGATCAGTTGACCTCGGGCCTTGAATGGGAAGGGCTTTTTAATGTTCTGAAGAAATTCGGCGGGACCTATCTTGGCTCGTATCCCTACAGCGTCATGAATGCCGGCGTTACCACGCCCGCGTTTCAGACGCGCGTTAATCAACTGGACAGCACGGGAGGCAATGTCGGATACTACCCGTTTAGCGGCACCACCCCAGCATTAAGTACCAGCACTAAAACTGTTGTCGGTAAAAACATGCACTTTGGCATGGTTTCCGAGGATCTTGATTTTGACCTCCTTCTTAATTATTTTAATACCATCGGTAAAACCCGGGTGCTGGCAAATCCTAAAATCATCGTGGTAAACAATCAGGAGGCAAAAATCCATATCGGCGAGCGCCAGGCCTACGTTACAACGACCACAACCACGGGGCAATCCACCAGCACTGTTTCCGAAGAGGTCCAGTTCGTGGATGTGGGCATACAGCTATCCGTAACCCCCACGATCAATGACGATGGTTTTGTTACCATGAAGGTTAAGCCGGAAATTTCAAGCGTCAGTTCGATTTTAACGACACCGACGGGAAATAAGATCCCTATTATTGATACGTCGTTAACCGAAACCACGGTTATGGTCAAGGATGGAGTTACACTGCTCATCGGCGGCTTACGCAAAGAAGAAAAATTCCTTGATTCCACGCAAACCCCGTTTTTGGGTAGTCTTCCGTTCGTGGGGAACCTTTTTAAAAGCTCGACCGATAAGACAGACAGGACTGAGCTTCTGGTTATGATAACGCCGCATATCGTTGCCGGAAATGATTTTGAAGCCGGTGCGGCGCGTGAAATCGGCGATAAGCCGCCGAAAGATTACCGCCAATATCAGCCGATTACACCCGATAAAACGTTGCTTCCCGCCGGAGCCACACAAGGCCCGGCGCTTGCGCCTAAGTCGTACCGTGATTATTTAAGTTTTAGCGAAAAAAAAGGCGAGGATGCGTAAATGAAAATGCAGGCAGGATTTTTGAAGATCATCATTAACCGGAACGTTATCTTTTTTGTTGTTCCTCTTGCCGCGGCGCTCATGGCAGCGTCATATTTTGCCCTGAAAGCTCATACATATTCCGCGCGGCTTCGCGCGCAAGGCGGAACGTATGAGAAATTCAACAAAGAAAACGTTGAACTGCGTGATGCGTATGTTACCATAAAAAATGATTACGAAAAGATAAAAAAAGACTACGACAACATCTCGGCTGACCGCGATAATCTTCTTATCCAGATAAAGAAAAATGTCGCTGATGTAAACCGCCTAGCCGAGCTTGAGGCAGCAACCGGAGAATTTACTAAAGAAAAGGATGGGCTTGAAAGCGAAAAGCTGGCGCTTCTTAACCAGAATGCCGATTTAAAAGAAAAAATCGATAAACTCCAGGGTGTGTATAAGCAGGCGCTTGATGCGCGTGACGCGCTCAGCGAAGAGCTCGTGCGCGCAAAAGACGCTTCGGGAAAAATGGTCCTTGAGCAGCAGAATGCTGAGCTTACCAGGCGCCTGGCTGCCGCACAGGAGGAAAACGGGCGCCTGCAGAGCGCTCAATCGGCAACGCTTAAGCAGGCGCTGGATACGGTCACCACGCTTAAAGCGAGCGACGCGCAGCTGCAGGATAAAGTTAAGGAATACCAGCTTCACGAGAAAGAGTTAACCAAGAAATACGCCGAGGCGGTTAAGAAAACAAAATCCTTTGAAGCCAAGGTCGCGCGAGACCCGGCAAAGTTTACGGAAATTGCGCGGCAGAATAAGGCGCTTATACGCGATACCTCCACCATGCATTACAACATGGGGGTATTTTACTTAAAACAAAAAGAATATTCGCGCGCGGTAGCGGAATTTGAAAAAGCGGTTGAGCTTACTCCGGACGACGCCTACGCGCATTTTAATTTAGGTTATATGTATGCCGAGTATCTGGTGAATCGTAAAAAAGCAGTGGAGCATTTCAGGCACTACTTGCGCGTCGCAAAGAGTGACGATAAAGACGTCGATTGGGTCAAAAAATATATCCTTACATGGGAAACATGGCAGGCTCAACAGCCAATGAAATAAAACAGTTCTTTGGAAAGCTGGCCGCCTGCATAAGCGCAGGGGTATTTTTTTTCTCTGTATCAGGCTGCGGAAACGGTGCGTCTGCGCCGGCATTGCCGGCGCAGGTAGCGGCAGGCGCCGGTAACGAATCGGTGCGTCAACCGGATGCCGCGGAGGCTTCGGCCGACAACAATGCTGACGGTTTTGTCGGAGAGATCTTCGGTGAAAAGGTTCCGATAAACAATTATTATTTTGTGCGCGGTGTGATCGCGGTGTTCGGCAATAAGTTTGGCGCGCCGCCAAACACAAAAGAAGACCTTGAAAGTGCGATTTGGGATCAGCTCCTGTTGTCTCTGGTGGCGTTCAGCCAGAATATCAGCGTCACGCAAGAAGAAATTGACGCCGAGATAACCAGAACGCTTGCCGCGGAGCACACGGCCTTCGACCGCGTTAGCGATCCCGAAAATTACCATGAGTGGCTGCAGAAAAAAGCTGGCCTGACTCCGGAGCTTTTTGAAAATCAGATCAGATATCTCCTGCAGCTTCAGAAACTTAAAAATCATGTTATCGACACCGTTGTTGCTCCAAGGATTACAGTAAGCGACGAGGAAGCCTACGAGGCTTTTTTACGCGAGCATAACACACTTGCGCTTGAACTTGTGCAGTTTAAGGCGCAAGAAGAGGCTGGTGCGTTCTATAAGAAAGTTGCAGGCCGTTCACGCTCCTGGGATCGGGAAAAGACGCGGTATGAAAAGGATGTACGTAAGCCGGGGTTTGTGTCGCTCGAATTTCTAATCGATCTTTGGGGAATACCTGCCGACGCTGCGTTTGCAATGGTGACGCGGTCTATCGGGGATATCTATCCGCCCCGGCCGGTCTATAAAGGATATGCGGTGTTTAAAATTCTCCAGACGCGCCAGGCAGATACGTCGCTTTTTCCCGGAGCAAAAGAAAACTATAGGGAAAAAGTAAAGGCAAAGAAGAAAGTTTCAGGCTTTGCGAATTGGTTTGTAGGGCTTAAAAACGCGGCCCAGATAAAAATATATGGCGAAGTACGAGATAATGTGCGATAATAGCAACTAATATGTTTTGTATCGGGAGAAAGAAGGAGGGCATCATGAAGAGAATGGTTGTTCCCTTGGCGGTTTTATTTTTTGTAGCAGCCTGCGGCGTGAGCTTTGCGGCTGACAAGAAAAGAGTAGCAGCGCGCATGGGGTTATCCGAACAGCAGCGGGTAGCGATTGCGGAGGATGCCACCGCGGCTATGACCGCTCAGGCGTGGACTATTTATCTGACTCAGCAGAACGTCGCGAGACCCAGCGTGCAGACCGACACACTCACCTTTACTTCTATGACCGTTGCTTCAACGAATCTTGTTGCCAAAGGCTATAATGTTTCTAGCTACGCGCTTAAAATAAACGATGATGGTGGCGCGGTATGGGAAACAGTCCAGCGCAACGCGGATGACGATCTGGCGCTCTGGCGCGGCGAGTACCGGGAAGACGGGATTAACGGCGTTGTAACGATGCGTTCAAAATCAGGCGCAACCGTGATGTATAATTTCTCAAGCGCAATGCCGGCGCTTAAGGAAGTTGGTGAGTCCGCGCCGCCAAAGAAGAAATAGTATTTTCGGGAGGTGTTCAGGCGCATCAGAAGAGTTCAGAGCGTCGGGGTTTTTTGTATTCTATATATAGGTAAGAAGATGGCTCCTTTGTTAGCATTGGTAGCTATGGGTGAGACGTGCATAAGAAGAGTCTTTATACATCCCAGGGTTGTTTATGGAACCCTGGGATATTTTATTAATGAGCGCATTCTTTTTTCAAGCGACCGAAAGGGAGCGTAGAAAAAAGAATAGTGCGAATTATCTAATGAAGCTTGTCACGATGTAATCGTGACTTAGCTAAATTATCCTCGAAGGGGACAAGAAGCCTTTCGGTAAACTTTCGCCGGTTCCTGCCAAGAAAGTTTACCGATACCAAGAGGCAAGGGGTAATGAGACTTAGATTTTCGCGAGAGTAATGCGTAGTGAAAATCTGTAGGTGGATTATCCTGAAACCTAATTTCAACGCGGGTTTGGAAAAGGCTGGTTATTGATTGGCAAGAATAAGGAAATTATAATTTATGGAGATAAAAAAGGTTCTCAGAGAGTTTAAAGTAATGACGAGGGAGCTTTATGGCCGGAGACTAAAAGAGATAATCCTTTACGGCTCCTGGGCGAGGAATGAGGCAACGCAAGACTTGGATATAGATTTGTTGATTATTCTTAAAGGAAAGGTTACCCCAGGTAGAGAGATAGATAAAATGATAGATATAATTACAGAGTTAAATTTGAAATATGGAGTGCTTTTAGCGGTTTATCCCGTTAGAAAATACCCTGTGGCTTGCTACAGGGTTCTTCCAAATTTTACGAACACGGGGTCTAATACCCCGTGTGAGTTTTCTAACGGGATTTATCCGGTTTCTGAGGAAGAGCACTCTTTTTTTAAAAGCCCCCTGCTGATGAATGTACGAAGAGAGGGGGTGCCGGCATGAAAAGGAAGGGAGCCGCACCGTTCATTAAAAGGGCGGAGAGATATCTTAAGAGTGCCCGGTTGCTCCTCAAAGAGGGCGACTACGAATCTTGTGTATCGAGGGTTCGATTTGGTTTTGAATATATAGAATCATTGCTGATGGCTTCGGGCAGAAAAATAATAGTAGTCGATAACACCGAGATGAAAGATGATTTAGTTCAGGATATGATTGATGTATTAACCAGTTTCTGCGCAAGATTATATGGCCGGCGTTCAGCGAAAAACCGGGCGAAAAAAGCCATACAGGCGATAGATAATGCTGATTAACCAAGCCTATAGATACGAATTGAAGCCCAACAATAAACAAAAGACGTTGTTGGCAAAACACGCCGGCGTCGCCCGGTTTGCTTATAATTGGGGCCTGGTCCGGCGAAAAGAGTTATACGAAAAAACGAAGGGAAGTACAACCGCCGTAAACCAGCACCGGGAATTGAATAAGCTGAAAAAAAGTGAATTTCCCTGGATGTACGAAGTATCAAAATGCGCGCCGCAGGAAGCTTTAAGGGATTTACATCAAGCTTACCAGAATTTTTTCCGTGAGCTTAAAAAAGGCAAGAAAACAGGATTTCCCAAATTCAAAAAGAAAGACATGCATGATTCATTCCGTCTGACCGGCGCAATTGGGGCGACAGACAATACTGTACAGCTTCCCCGGCTGGGGAAAATCCGCGCAAAAGAAAGAATTGATTTAAAAGGAAGAATACTATCGGCTGCAATCAGTAAAGAGGCTGACCGGTGGTATGTAAGTTTTGCCGTAGAGAGAGATAGGAAGATAGCGGTTAATAATAACGGGGAAGCGGTGGGCATAGACCTCGGGTTGGAAAACTTCGCGGTTTTATCAGACAGCAGTCAGATACCTAATCCCATGTTCTATAAAAAATCATTGCGATTATTGCGGCGGAGCTGCAAGCAGCTTACCCGTAAACAAAAAAGCTCCTATAATCGCAAGAAAGCCATAATTAAACTGAGCCGTTTACATCGCCGCGTCCGGAATAAACGGTTTGACTTTTTACATAAAGCGAGCACAGAGTTGGCGAAAACCAAGTCAATGATTGTGGTGGAAAGCTTAAATGTAAAAGGGATGGTAAAAAACCGTTGTCTAAGCGGCGCTATCAGCGATGTTGGTTGGGGCATGTTCAAAGCCATGTTGAGATATAAGGCTTCCTGGTATGGTTCAAAACTGATAGAAGCGCCGGACTTTTTCCCTTCATCGCGGATATGCAGTAACTGCGGCACTTATAATGCCGCTTTAGAACTAAGTGACCGCGTATTTGAGTGTCCGGGATGCGGATTGCGAATCAACCGCGATTTAAACGCGGCGGTTAATTTAAAGAAGTATACTACCGCAAGTTCTGCGGGAAGTTACGCCTGTAGAGATACCTCTGGCGGCGGAATTCCGATAAAACGGGAGTCTACGAGTCATGTATCGCTGAAGCAGGAAGCAGACGCCAAATCTTCCTCGGGAATATTTGGGTAAGTTCTGTGGAACGGTTTACTACGCTATGTTTTATGCGACAGAAGCGGTATTGCTTACGAAAAATTTGTCATTCTCTTCTCACAAAGCGGTGATTTCCGCCTTTGGAGAGCACTTTGTCAAAACTGGATTTTTTCCAAAGATATGGGCAGAGAACTTAACCGGGCGTTTGAGAAAAAACAATTAGGGGATTATAGCGCTGCTTTTGTAATCTCTCAAGAGGAAGCCAGAGAATTACTTGAAGAAGGTAATGAATTTATACGTAAGATTACCCAACATTTAAAAGAGCTCGGAGCATAGCTACATTCTCATTAAAGGCCTACTATGCCGTATCCCATCGTTCCGCGGCTGCGTGTTAAAACGGGAGCAGTTAAGAAATGAAAAACACCATGAACAAAAAAAAGAATTCCGTTAGCGCACTCGTAACTTTTATTCTAATCTGTTTCCCAGCAGCCCCCGGTTTTACCCAAGGAACCCAGGGCACCCTCGCACTAAAAGGCCCCCAGTTTAATAAGACGCGCGTTGCCAAAGAAATCCAGGGGGAAGTGACATGGATAGCCCGTGACCGCATTGCTCTTGTCTTTAGCAGCACCGCCGATAGCGAGCAAGAGATACTGCTTCCCTTTGACGCGGATGCCCAGATTGTGCACAAGAGATTGAGGAATTCATAAAAGAAATGAGTTATGAAGAGTTTGTAACCACCAAAGTGAACGCCATTGGAAAGGTGCATGGATTCAACCTGCGAGGTTGAATCGGTGAAAAGGTTATGAAGGAAGAGACCAAAAATTGGTTAGAGATGGTTGAGTATGATTTAGCTACGGCTCAAGAAATGTTTAAGGCAGGCCGTTATGTCTATGTTATTTTTATGTGTCATCTGGCTACCGAGAAGGTTCTGAAAGCGATAATCTGCGAAGAGACAAATAAGGTTCCTCCCAAAACACATGATTTAATTTATTTGGTTAATCTTGGGAAAGTTGAGCTGTCTAGTGATTTGCTGGATTTTCTTGGCATAATAAATAATGCCGGTATAGTAACAAGGTATCCTGAAGATTTATCAAAACTTGTTTTAAGTTATCCCGAAGAAGTCGCTAAGAAATATTTAGACAAAACACAAGAGGTAATAAAATGCATAAAGCAAGACCCGAGGTTAAAGAAATAATAGAAGAATATAAACAAGCGTTAAAAGCATTGGGAATTAATGCTGAAGGTGTGATTCTTTACGGTTCACATGTATTAGGAAATCAGAGAGAAGACAGCGATATAGATGTGATGGTTGTCTCAAAAGATTTTAGAAATTTAAACTTACGAGAGAGGCTTGAGATTTTGGGTATAGCAGCCGCAAGGATGCACAAACCCATTGAAGCAAAGGGATATACCCCAGAAGAAATAGAGGCGGCTCAAGAAGCCAGTTTTTTAAAAGAAATTTTAGAAGGGGGGGTTAGTATTTAAGAGGTGAGGCCTCCAAACAGAGTGAGAGAAAAAGTGTGTAGCATACCAGTGCACTCTGTTGGGTAGCCCAACGGGACACCCTGTTGGGTAGCCGAAGTACCCTCGTAGAGGATGATGAACCTTAGTTAGAAAAAATGCACAAACAATCAAGCGTCATGAACATGAGGAAACATTATATTGGTGCGCTCATAATTTTTATTCTAATCAGTTTTCTGGCAACTTCCGGTTTTGCCCGGGACACCCCCGAATTAAAAAAGCCCCAGTTTAATAAGACGCGCGTTGCCAAAGAAATCCAGGGGGAAGTAACCTGGCTGGCCCGTGACCGCATTGCCGTTGTCTTTAGCAGCACCGCAGATAGCGAACAAGAGATGCTGCTTCCCTTTGATGCGGATGTCCAGATTGTACATAAAAAAGGATTACGCGACATCGGCGTCGGCGACGCGGTAAGTGTTGCGTACGAAGAGGTAACCGAGGAAACGCCGGAAGGCGCAAAAACCAGGCGTAAGGCAAAATCAATAACTTTTTTACGCAAGGCTCCGGCTAAGCCGACCCCTTATGGCGTAGAGGACAAAGATACGGGAGTGTTGGTTAGCGGCGTTGGGGAGTAGTAAGCAAGTTTGATAAACGTTGTGCGAAACCCGGTAATGTTACCTAATATGGAAGGCTTCATTTTTAAATCTTTATGATCGGGCAGAATATTCAAAAAGTAATACGTACGATACATGCTGGCGCGCGAAAGGCTGCCGGTAATTTCGGCATGCCGGATGCAACAGCGACCCGCGTTGGCCGCTCGCTGCGTTCCGCCCGCGTTCTTCTGTCGTTAGTACTAACCTTTCTACTTATTATCGCCGGCCTGCTTTTCTTTGTACCTGAGGCGCGGGCCTATCAGATTAAGCGGGTGGTGAGAGGAAATACAACGTTGGACTTAACCATTTTTGGAATAAATAAGGTGGAAGGGGCGTTTGGAGGTAGTTAAAGATGGGAGTTAGATTAGATGCGATAACTAATTATGCCAAGAAGATAAAACAGAGATTCCATCCTGAAGAAATTATTCTTTTTGGTTCATACGCGGTTCGAAGGGCAAGCAAAGATAGCGATGTTGATTTGTTAGTAATTATGGAGACTAAACGAAGGCCAGTAGAGCAGGCTGTACTTATAAGAAAAGAATTGCCCTCTCCTTTCCCCCTAGACCTCATGGTAAGAAAACCAAAAGACATAAAGGAAAGAATAAAAGAAGGGGATTTCTTTTTGAAAGCAATCCTCGAAACGGGTAAAAGATTATGAAGGAGTTAACTAAGGAGTGGATTAAAAAAGCAAAGGAGGAGAGAAGATAATTTCAACATTTCTGCCATATAAGGAAAAGGTGCGTAAGAAGTGTAGAGGTCAGATGGGGTTGCGGGAAGAAGAAACTAGGAGGAGAGGGGTTTAACGGTGAGCGATAATCTTCGTAAAGAAAAATTAGAAGCTGAATTTAAAAGAATCGTAGAGATATTGATACATAAATATTCTCCCGAGGAATTGATTGTTTTTGGTTCGTTTGCGCGCGGTACCATAGGTGAGAACAGCGATATAGATTTAGTAATTATAAAGAAGACACATAAGAAATTTACTGAAAGAATCGGAGAAGTAATAGAACTCTGTCATCCTACGATGGCAGTTGATTTTATTGTCTATACTCCTGAAGAATTTGCGCGCCTCGAAACAAAAGAAGACTTTATAAAAAAGGAAGTGGTGGAAAAGGGAAAAGTGATTTATGTTAAACAATAACGAAACGAATAAATATGGTTTTTCGGTGTGGCTACAATTTGCTGAGGAGGACCTTCTTTCAGCTGAGGCTCTTTTAGAGAAGAAGATACATAATCAGGTCTGTTTTCATAGCCAGCAATCAGTAGAAAAGATACTCAAAGCCTTCCTAAAATCTCAGAAGATACTACCACCTAAGATCCATAGCTTGTTAGAATTATTGGAGATGTGTAAAGAAAAGAATAACAAGTTTTGTACACTTCAGAAGGGATGCGCATATTTGAGCAGGTTTTATCTGTCGGTTAGATATCCAGATGCTTTAGCAGGTGTTTTACCAGAAGGGTTGCCGAGTTTCGAAGAAGCTAAGAGGTCATTGGCCTTTGCCGAAGAGATTATTGCATTTGTAAAGAAAATATTGTTAAGCCAAAGGAATTCCAGCGTGTAGGTGGGAAAGGTTAATTTAGGGGGAGAGGGTTAATTCGACAAGATGTCACAAAATGAGCATTGTTGAAAGTGTCAACCTAAGGATAGAAAGAGATGGGTAAGAAGGAAAAAAGAAGGTTAAGCGTCAGCGAAAACACTCCCTTTCCCATTCCAATGCGGGTTTGGAAGGGGTTAATTGCACAGATAAGGTTGAACCTTAAGTGTGCAATTAAGGGTGCAGTATAGGCTATATGCGGCAGGGAATTAAAAAAATATTTATTCAGACAATTAATGGCCTCAAGAGGACATTGGGTGCACGCGCGGCCGGCGCGCAGGTAAGCCGCCTTTCGTACTCTTTACGCTCGGCGAGAGTGTTTGCCTCTTTAGTGTTCATTCTTCTTGTCGCAGCCGCCGGCTTGTTTTTCTTTGTGCGCCAGGCGCATGCCTATCAGATTAAGCGTATTATCAGGGGTAATTACACATTTCTAATAGGTACAGAGGCAACTACCATAGATATCAGCGGGCAGCTTGGCGGTACGGGGATTAACAATAGCAATGCCTTTATCCTTTTGAGCAGGCGTCATACAAGCGATTCGCATTCCGCCGGAGATATCCTTAATGTAATCGATGACCCCACAAACTTGCTCTTGGCGCGTATTAATTCTGCTACTAATGTTAGTACTGAGTATCAGGTGGTTGAGTTTAATTCAGGCGTGAGTGTTCAGTCAGGCATTACCACCATACCTGAGACTAAGGCAAATAAGACCATTACCCTTCCTGATAGTGTCAATGTAAGCAGGTCTATTCCGATTTTAAGCTGGAAATCGTTTAGGACATCAACCAGAGCTGATGAGATGAATTTTTTTGCGGCGAATATCACTTCAGCTGATACCTTATTTATCGGCCGCTCGGAAACCAGAAGCGGCTTTAATAATGATATTGCCTATCAGGTTGTAGAGTTTGACCGCGACGTTAATGTTACCAAAGGCCAGACGCTTCTTACCGGAACTTCTGTTGATGCCACGGTTTCTCTTACTGATATGAATAAAACATGGTTAGTATTTAACACCATGCCTTCGGGAACCATCAACGGTGAAGACGGTGCATACCCGGTGAGGGGTTACTTAACCAATAATTCCAACCTGCGCTTTGAACGGTTTGATACTGTGGGTAATGTGACTATTTACTGGTTTTTGGCGGAATTTCAAAATAATGCATTGACGCAGACTGCAACCTCTTGGCAGAACGCTACTAATATAAGCAACACTAATCTGAGCGTCTCGCCCCAATGGGATTTAAACAGAACCACGTTTTTTCATTCCGTAAGTCTTCAGTCAATCAACCAAACCGACGGTGAGCTCTTCTTTACCACGGCCCAGCTTAATCAAACGAGCAATGATGTTAATTTGACTGTCAGAAGAGATCTTGCGAGAAATAGCGCGCTGGGAATTGCCGCCAGCATTATAGAGTTTCCCTCTTTAGATGTGATTACTCCTAACGGAGGAGAAGGTTTGACTGTAGGCCAAACACAGGCGATTACCTGGAAACACGCTGACTCGGCGGCAGGTCATGACCTGACTATTGCTTTATGTAAAAGCGGCTGTGACCAGATCGCTAATTACAATATTCTGGTCGCAAGTAACGTCAATGCTTCAAACGATACTTATAACTGGACTATCGGGAATACGGTCAACAGCACCGCTAATCCTATTAACGGCACCCTGCGTGTTGCGCTTATCGATACGACCGCCCGCAGCTGGGCAACGACCAATCAGACAAGCCGCAACTGGGATATTTCCAATAATAACTTTACCATTAACGGTTCAGTGACCATGATTCTTCCCGACGGGGGCGAGACCTGGTATATCGGAGAGCTGCGAGATATCACTTGGGATAAGACCGGTAATTTTAACTATACTTCATTTAATATTACCTTATCCGATAACGGGGGTAGCAGTTATGCCACGGTTATTAACGGTGATGTCACGCAAAATCAGACCATGGCAAACTGCGACGAGAATGACAATACCTGCTCCTACGCCTGGAGCGTGCCCAAGGGATTTGGAAGTAATTATAAGGTTAAGGTTTCGCTTAATTCAAATTACCCGACGCCGGTTAATACTACAACAACCGGCGTTTTTACGATTACCGGCGATATGAACTTAACGCTGCCGGTAGGCGGTGAGGCTTGGTATGTCAATGATACCGCGCGCGCCATCAACTGGACCAAACACGGAAACTATAGTGGCATTTCGAATTTTAATATCACCTTATCTACTGATGGCGGTGGAAGTTATACCACGGTTGTCGCGGCCGGGGTTAATCAGACCGGAAACTGCTCCGGAGATAATTGCTCCTATGCCTGGAACCCGCTGTACTATAATTCAAATAAAACCCTGCGCGTTAAAGTCAATCTTATGTCCGAACCGGTCAATATTACCGGGAGCTCAAGTAGTAATTTCAGCATTAAAGGAAAACTCAATGTTACCGCGCCGACTACCGGAGACAGCTGGTATGCTTCGACGTATCACGATATTGCCTGGACCCGGTACGGTAACTGGACCTCGCCCGGAGCCCCGTACGGCGCCAACTCCGTAAACTTAAGTTATTATTTTCCCGCTGAAGGAATCAATTACACGATTATGGATAATATTACCGGAAGCTGTACTAATTACGCAACGTATTCTAATTGTACCTATAATTGGACGGTTGACCCGGGCGCGGTGGGCGCTAACGTGCGCGTGGTTGCAACAAGCACTCAGGATCCGGCGCTGCAGATTTCCAATGAGTCACAATCGTTCGCTGTCTCGGCCTATGTTACCGTTACCAAGCCTACGGGCCTGCAGAATTTTACTATCGGCGAAGCAATGAACGTGAGCTGGAATCTTTCGGGTAATTTCCCATCAAGCCACGTTTGGTATTCCAAGAATAACGCCACAAACTGGGTGCGCGTCACGGACACAGCAATTGACACTACCGGTTATAACAACTATTCGATTCTCTGGACCATCCCTGAAGGTAACGCCACGCTTAATCAATCCTGGATCAGGGTTGCCAACGGAAGTTATCCTGCTGCTCCGGGTATTCCGTACGATGATTCACCCTTGCCCTTTACCGTCTATCCTGCGATTTCCATAAGCACCCCTTATTCCGGCGCGAACGTGCGGATTAATACTTCTTACGCCATTAATTTTACGGTTAGCTCCGACCTTTTAAGTAAAAACGTTTCCATTAAATACGCGGCTGACGGTACTACTTTTAACAGGACTATTACCGATAATTACACGGTAAGCGTTAAAGACAGCAGTTACGCCTGGAACCCGGTTAATGCTACCGCGACCAGCTCCGCCTCAACCATCCGCATTGCCTACACGCTTGACCCCGACCATGTTAACGCTACTTCCGCGCCTTTTAATACCAAGGGTTATACGAATGTATTGGCGCCTAACGGAGGGGAAGTGTACCTGGTGGGGCAGAATAATGCGATTAATTGGACTTATGGCGGTGTTGCCGGCGGTCTTAACCTGCGCTATTCGTTAGATAATTTTGTTACTACCAACTATACCATTGAAGACGGTGTTAATAAAAACGCGGTTCCTTATACCTGGAATCCTGACCCGGCTACAACAAACCTGGGCACAACAGTAACAGTAGGGGCGTTTGCTTTTAACGAGCCGTTGGTTATTGATGATACCTCTAACAGCACCTTTTATTTACGCGGCACCCTCAATCTTACCGCGCCTGACGGCGGAGAAACGTATTATGTTAATGAGACAGGGATTATTAACTGGACCGGCGTTGGTAAGATTGGTAACGTAAGTTTATATTACTCCAATAATAGCGGCGCTTGGCAGTTGATTAACGCCAGCCAGATTTTCACCAACTATACTTATTCCTGGAGAGTCCCTGATGTTATCGGTACGAAGTTAAAAGTTAAGGTGCAGAAGGCGGACGATAGCGGCACCAATGATACATCGGTTAATAATTTTACTATTAAAGGAAGAATTTTTGTCACGGATCCGGAAGCCAGCGACATTTGGATTGTTGACACCCAGCCGACAATTAACTGGACCTATAACGGAAGTATCAACCAGGTTAATTTGAGTTGGATTAATATAAGCGGCACAACCCCAATCGCCGGAAGCGTTTCTAATGTGGGCGCTTATAGCACCTGGACGGTGCCTGATGATATTGGTAATACCTCAAGCATTAATGTGTCGGATGCAAGTGACCCAACGGTTTCTAATCGTTCGGCTAATTTTACGATTAAAGGTAAAGTCACGGTCAAGGTTCCCAATGGCACCGAGGCCTGGTACGTGAACAGTTTGCATAACGTCCTCTGGGCGACCAATGGTACTATCGGCAATGTCAGTATCCGTCTCTGGAACGGTACCGGCTGGCAGAATATTACCTATTCTACCTGTTCAGGGCCTGCCTGCAGCGGTAAGGGCGACAGTACCTATGTGAACTGGACCATCCCGGATATTAAAAGTGAGAATTGCTATGTCAATATTACGGATGAAAGCGACGCAAGTATCTATGATGTATCGGACGCGGTGTTTGCCATCCGGCCGCTGATTAACGTGACTGGACCCGCAAGCGGACAGGCGTTGCGCGTTAAGCAAAATTATACTGATCTTATTACCTGGAATATCACCGGCTCAAGCGTTTCCTACGTTGATATTAAATATGACATTGGGCCGGATACGTTTCCTTACACAATCGCTTCTTACGTGGATGCCAATCTGAATAAATACGATTGGCTTAATGTGCCGCAGCGTATCAGTGATGACGCGCAGGTGCGTATCGTGGATAATAGTTCGGGTACTCCTTCAACTGCCGTGTATGGAGATTCCGCGCCGTTTCGTATTGTGGGTACGATTGCAGTGACTGATCCGGCGGCTGATCAGAGCGTGGATATCCTTGATAACACTACGCTGATTCAGTGGGTGCCCTTTAACGTTACCAGCAACCTTAAAGCGTATTATTCAACCAATGGCGGGCAGGATTGGACGTTGATAAAGGTTGGTGTTGATTATTTGGCAGGCTCTACCTACTGGGATCCCAATGCCGATGAAGTAATTTCGAATATCACGCGGATTAAACTTGAAGCGGCGCTGGATGCGGCAGTAAACGCGACTTCGGCTAATTTTACTACTGTCGAGCGTTTTGATGTTACCAGGCCGGAAAACGGCACGGTGTATGTTTCAAATGATACCCAATACATCAATTGGACCAAAAAGAGCAACAGCGCGCTTTCCACGGTTAACTTGTATTATAACAATAGCAGCGGTTGGACTTTTATTAATACAGTTCCCAACAGCGGTAATTACAGTAACTGGCAAGTGCCCAGCGCTGTGCAGTCGCATAATTATAAGGTAAAGGTAGAAAGCCCGGTAAATCCCAATAACTACAACCTCTCCGCCAATCCTTTTACGGTGAGGGCGAATATTACCGTGACCAGTCCTAATAGCGCAGTCTCCTGGGACGCGGGCTCAACGTACCAGATTAACTGGACCTATGTCGGCGCCGCCAAGTATGTTTCCATAAAATATTCAACAACATCCGGCCTCGATGGCACCTGGAACACAACTGTTACTGCTAATGCTTCCATTGGCTCTGCTGGTATAGGATTTTTTAACTGGACTATCCCCGCCAATACGCCGCTTACGACTAGCGGGAGGATTCAGGTTGCTGATACCGATCCGCTTTTTGATACATTCAGTAAAGATATGTCTGATGCCAACTTTACGATAAAAGGGTCGGTGCGCGTCACCGCTCCCAATGCCACCGGCATATCCGTCAAGGTTAGTGATATATACGCTATCAACTGGACAACTTTTGGTGCCATCGATAAGGTTAATATCACCTACTGCAATGACTCCTATAATGGCCCCTGGAAACCGATTGCCAACAATATTAATGGCTCTAACCTAACCTACAACTGGACCATACCCGATGATATCTCTAATACCGTGCGCGTCAACATCACTGAAGTCGGCGGTTCATTCGCCGAGAACCTCTCAAGCAATGACTTCGCCATCATCGGTAAAATAACCATGAACAAGCCTAATTCCGGTGAGCCTAACTGGGTGGTAGGCCAGACCAGACAAATCAACTGGACACCGGTGGGTAACTTTACCGCGGTTAAGCTCGAAGGCTCAACCAATGGTTTTATCAATGAGACGCTGACCTTCCCGATTAACAATTCAGTTCCCGCGGGAACCGGAGGAGTACAGCAATCCTATACCTGGACCGTCGGAGACTATATCTCTGATACGACACGCATCAGAGTCTCTGACGCCAATACCACACGCACGGCTTTGGTCACCAACCAGTCAAGCGGTAACTTCTCCATCAAAGGCAATCTCACGGTCAATACTCCCAACACCAACCTTACCTGGTATGCTAATGAGAACCCGACCTTGCAGTGGTACGCCAACGGTACCGTCGGTAATGTCTCCCTGCGCCTCTGGGACGGCCTCACCTGGCGCAACATCACCAATTCTACGGCAACCGGCGGCGCGGGTATCGGGTCGGGGAGTTACTCCGGCTGGAGCATACCGCTTGATATCAAATCAGAGAACTGCAAGATAAATGTTACGGATGCCTCTGACGCAACCGTTTTTGACCTCTCTGATGTTGACTTCCATATCCGTCCGCGCATCAATGTCACCAGTCCTACCTTAAACCAGAATATTTACGTTACCAATAACTATACCGGCCTGATCCAATGGAACATCACCGGTACCACCGTTGACTTCGTTGACGTGGTCTATGATATCGCTGACGGCACCGGAGGATACCCCTATACCATAGCCTCTCGCGTTACTGCCAGCCAGGGTAACGTAAGCTGGAACAATGTCCCAACACGCGCAACCGCAACCGCAAAGATCAAAGTCGTCGATAATTCAACCGGCACTCCTGCCAATGATACGGTTTATGGAGAGTCTGCCGCCTTTAATATTATCGGTAAGACAATACTCTTAAGCCCCGCAGGAGGAGAGAATATCACGATCCTTACCAACACCACTGAAATCCAATGGCAAGCCTACAACGTTACCAATATGCGTATCTCTTATTCATTAGACGCAGGAGACACCTGGACCTTGATTAAAACCATCCCTGACGCGGTTGCTTCATCCTTAACCTACTGGGATGTGAACATGCCTGATGCGGTCTCAAACGCCGCCCGCATCAAAATAAACGCAACTGCCAATGAAGCCATCAACGCTACAAGCGCTGACTTCTGGCTGGTGGAAGGCTTTAACATCGTCACTCCGGAAAACGGCCTGGTGCTTGTCGCCAACGAAGTCTATCCAATTAACTGGACTAAGCGCGGCTCTGCGGCGCTGGCTAATGTCACGCTCTGGCTTTATAACGGCAGCGGAAGCTATACCCAGCTCTTTGGCATTAACGTCACTAACAACGGAACGAGACAATGGCAGGTGCCGACGGATGCCATCTCAACTAACTGTAAAGTAAAAGTCCAGTCGCCTATTAACTCAAACAACTGGAACGAATCAAGTCCGCCGTTTACGATCAGAGGTAACATCACCGTCACCGCTCCCAATACGCCGGTCTCCTGGGATGCGGGCTCGACCTACCCGATCAACTGGTCCTATATCGGCCCCGTACAGAACGTTACCATCCAGTATTCCTATAACAGCACCAACGGCCCCTGGATCAACCTTACGAATTCAACACTTGCTTCCAACGGCATCTGGAACTGGACCATTGCCGCCAATACCACGCTCACTACAACCGGCCGCATCAAGGTATTCGATAAGGACCAGCCGCTTACCGAAGATACTTCTGATGCCAACTTCTCGGTCAAAGGCGCCATACGCGTCACCGCTCCTAATGCCACGGGTATCAACCTTAAAACCTACGATAAATACAACATCACCTGGACTATCTTTGGCGCTATCGGTAACGTCAACATCACCTATTCGAATGACTCACTCGCCGGCCCCTGGAAGTTCATTGTCAATAACGTGGTTGCTTCTAACCAAACCTACGAGTGGACCATACCCGATGATATCTCTAACACCGTGCGTGTTAACATCACCGAAGTCGGCGGTTCATTAGCCCAGAACATCTCCAGCAATAACTTTGCCATCGTCGGCAAGATCATCATGAACAAGCCCAACGCC
>JBDRAN010000029.1:0-30917 GCA_043823745.1 Candidatus Omnitrophota bacterium
CAATGGTTATACAAAAACGCAAACGCACCAAAAGGTTAAGGTGCATTTTTCCGGATACCTCGTAAACACTCTTGAATTTCTTGCGAAATTCAAGGAACGACCCTCCGGGCAAATAATGCTAACGCATTATTTGGGTTAAACAACTATTATTGTATACGTTCTTAGATAGATATGCAATCTTTTTTTGTATTTAGAGTGTGTAGTCGCCACGGATTCTATCCAAAGAACGGAAAATGTTCGTTTTTATGAAAGGGTACTGAATTAAAACATCGTTGAGTATCTCGCGCATGCGTCCACGCGTTGAGTTTGTTTTGCATAGGTGGTCGCGGGACGCGCACGGAAACGAACATTGCGCGTAACATTCTTGTATCGACTTGTGTTCCACATAACAGAGTGGCCGGATCACGGTGAGTTTGCCGCCAAACAATTCTATTTTTGGTCTTGGGGCACTCACGGAGCCCTTGAACAGAATGTTCATCATGGTTGTTTCAATGATATCATCCAAATCGTGGCCAAGTGCGATTTTATTACAAGAAAACTGCCGGGCGGCCGCAAAGATTACTTTTCTGGCCTCCCAAGAACACCAAAAAGCGTCACCGTCAACAGGGGCTAAGGCTAATTCACGCATGACGCACGGGGTGCCCAATGATTCAAGGTACCGACGCAGGGAATGCTCCTCGCCTGCTGCCGGATCCGTTTGAACAAAACAAGGAATTATCTCAAAATGCAAAGGAACGCGGCGCTGGCGCTCAAAAAGAAGCTCAAGCATAACAAGGCTTTTTGCGCTGCCGGAGACACCAACCAGGATTTTGTCGCCACCTGACAGGAGGCTGCGCTCATTGATCGCCCTGCCCATCTGTTTATACACATACTTTACGACACCTTGAAACTTCATGTTGATTACTCTACCTTTACGGCTATGCGCGCCGAATAATGACAGGCACTCCCCTGGAGCCTCGCAAAGAAAAATAGCGGGCTGCGCTTTTATGAGCCATTGAAACCTCAAGAAATCCAAAGCTTCCCTCAATGAAAAAAGGACCGGGGCCTGCGGCGGCATACGACGAAGCCAATCGCGTAATTTTTTTTCGGGCAAGCTGGGCCTTAAATCTTTTACGGCGGATAAAATTCACAAGATCTTTTTTTGTAATATTCGTAATAACGTTGCCAAAAACATCAATATGAATAGTTTCACCGCACAGCATGTCAGCGCGTATCGCGGGCGCGGGTATCCCGATAGCGTGATGCTGTATTGTTGGTCTTCCGAATCGCTCAAGGCTCACGCCGCAAGCAAGATGGGCGGCAACCGGCGCAAAAATGTCCCGGCCGTGAAACGTTGAAGAAATACTCTTACGGAAATAGCGTTTATTTTCTAAAACAACGACTTTCTTGATTCCATCGTGTGCGGCGGCGATGCTGGAAATCCCGTTATCGGGACCGATAAAATAATAATTTCGGCTCCTCATGGCAATCGCGCGCCGGCCCGAGCCCACGCCAGGGTCAACAACGCTTACAAAAACAGTTCCACGCGGAAAATAGGAAACGCTGCTCGCCAGTAAAAAAGCGGCGGCGCGTATGTCGTGGCGGGGAACTCCGTGCGAGATATCCACGATGCGCGCACGAGGCGCAATCCCAAGCATGACAGCCTTCAATACGCCTACAAAATTATCCCGCAGGCCAAAATCAGAGATAAGCGCAATAAGCGGTTTCATATCGTCATTATTTTTTAGATTTTTTTTGATGCGCTTCGGTATAGGCAAGGATCTTATTCATCATCGCAACCACAAGCTGTGGATGTGCACCCACGGCAGTTTCTCCCGAAAGCATCACGGCGCTTGAGCCGTCAAAAATAGCGTTGGCAACGTCGCTTACCTCTGCCCTGGTCGGAAGGAGCGATGTAGTCATGCTCTCAAGCATCTGGGTTGCCACGATAACCGGTTTGCCCGCACGGATACATTTTTGGATAATCGTTTTTTGCAGCACCGGGATCGTATAGATAGGAAAACATATCCCCATATCGCCGCGCGCAACCATTATTCCGTCTGAGGCGGCGATTATTTCATCAATATTGGCAAGCGACTCCCTGCTTTCGATCTTAGCGATGATCTTGCAGACTGGGTGCCCGGGGCGAACGTACGAGCGTAAAAGCTCGATATCCCGGGCTCGCCGCACAAATGATTGCGCGATACAATCAAGCTTTTCGCGCACCGCAAACTGCGCGTCTTCTCTATCTTTTTGCGTAAGCGCCTCGAATTCAAGATGCGCCTGGGGAACATTAACGCCTTTATGTTCCTTTAAAACGCTCGCGGTAATAATGCGTGTTTTTAGACGGCGTTTCTCGATAGAAACAACCTCTAAGGAAATTTTTCCGTCGTCAATATAAATATGGTGGCCGCGCTTGATCCCCTGAAGACTTCCCTGATAGTCAAAGGAAACCTCTTTTTCGCTGCCTAGACACTCCTTTTGCGTCAAATAAAGAATAGCTCCTTTTTTAAGATTAATTTCCTTAGAGATTCTGCCGATACGGATACGATACCCCTCTAAGTCCTGCATCAGCTTAATAGCCCGGCGGTATTTTTTATTAATTTCGCGCACACAATGAAGGCGCGCGGTATGCTGCGTGAGCGTCCCATGCGAAAAGTTAAGCCGTACCACGTCAAGACCCGCGCGCACCATGGCGCGCAGCACCGGGGCCCGATCTGTCGCCGGACCGAGCGTCGCTATTATTTTTGTTCGTACCATATACCCTCACTTTTTAAATATAAAAATTATTATCCGAACGCTTGCGATCGCATAAAACCGCTCCCCGCGCGATGAATCATCGCGTCGCCGAATTTCTCCTTGATCGCGTCAATAGCCTTATGAACGCTTTCTTTTTTCAGATCGTCAGGGCCGACAAAAATGCTATCCTGGATATCAACAGGCAAGAGCCCCGAAACCTTAACACCCACCAGGCGCACTTTTTTATGGGACGAAAAACTCTCGTAAAGCTTTTTGATATCCCGATAGATAGTGTCAGAAAAATTAGTCGCTTTCTGTAGCGTGAGCGTCCGGGTATGTGTCTGGAACCCCTCAAGGCGTATTTTAAGCGTGATCGTTCTTGCCTTAAGCCCTTCAGCACGCAGGCGGCCTGAAACTTTCTCACAAAGCGAAAGGAGTGCGGCCTTAATGTGTTCACTGTTATTCGTATCGTGCTCAAACGTTGTCTCGTTGCTGATAGACTTAGCTTCTGCCTGGCCACAAAGCCTGCGCTCATCGCGGCCATGCGCAAGATTCCAGAAATACTCCCCGTTTACCCCGAGCATAACTCTAAGTTCATTGCGGTTGCGGTGAGCAAGATCACCGATCGTTATAATGCCGTAACTATTAAGCGCCTCTTTTGTTTTTTTACCCAAACCCCAAATCCTATCAACAGGCAAGGGCCATAAAAAGTCAAGAAGCTCCTCTCGCTGCACCTGGAGAAACCCATCGGGTTTTGACATATCTGAAGCAATCTTTGCTGCCATCCGCGTAGGCGCAAGGCCAACTGAAGCAATAAGTTTCGTTTCGCTCTTAATACGCTCTTTGACCCGCACGCACGTATCGCGCGGTGAGCCAAAAAGATGGGAGCTTCCCGTAATATCAAGAAAAGCTTCATCAATCCCCGCCGGCTCAATACAGGGGGTAAAATTTTCAAGAATACCGTAAATCTGACGGGAAACGCGCGCGTATTTTGGCATATCCGGGGGCAGGAAACAAGCGGACGGACAAAGCCGGTAGGCGATTGATATGGGCATGGCGGAACGAATTCCAAAGATACGCGCCTGGTAGGAACAGGTTGAAACAACTCCTCGTCCTCTGCCGTCTTTGGGGTCTGCGCCTATGATGACCGGTTTACCGATTAAACGAGGATTATCGCGCTGTTCAACCGCGGCAAAAAACGCGTCCATATCAACGTGGGCAATGAAACGTTCATTCTGCATACCAGAGATTTATTTAATTTCCTTAAAGTCAGCGTCTTCGATTGTTTCACCCTGCCAGGGACTCTTCTTTGATGAGGCAGTATCGGTTGATGACGTGGTGCTTCTAATTTTCCGGCGGATGAAAAAGAGAATCAGAGATATAAAAATGCTAAAAATGAAAAAAATAAAAAGCAGAAAAAGAATTAAACGGAAAAGGAAGTACAAAAGTATCATAGTGTTTTACGTTTGGACAAGCTTTGCGCCAAAAACAATCGCTTTCTGCCGGACCGCGGCGCTTGAGCGAAGCGTATCAGTATCGCGCACAAAAGGAATAAGCAGCGATTGTACTTGAGCGCCAAGAAAAGAAGCAAAGACGTCAAAGAGCCGTGTTAGGGACCCAAATTCGTTACTACCGGCAGTAGAAATCACCGCGCATTTCATGTGCCCTAAATTATGCCGGATTATGCCGGATGCGCGATCAAACTTAAATAAAGAGTACATCCGGTCGGTAAAAACCTTAAGCTGGGCACTTGGCCCGAAAAAATAAAGCGGCGTAGCGAAGACAAGAATATCGTTCTCGGGAATACGCGCAAGAACCGGTGTTGCTTCATCAGGGATAACGCAGGCGAATTTCTTTGACCGCTGACACCCCATACATGCCGTGCACCCATAGGATTTATAGGTAAGCTTGGTGACATCAATAATTTCAACCGTCGCTCCGGCCTGCCTCGCGCCTTCGGCCGCCCATTGGACAATAACATCGGTGCTTCCCCCAGATCGGGGGCTACCGCAAAGCACCATGATTTTTTTCCCTTTCTTTTTCTGATGTGTCATGACAGTTGTGTTACGTTATCGCAAACATCCCGAAATAGCCGTGATGACTTTTTCCCTCAAGCGTTGGTTGTCTCTACCGATGAGCTGCCTACCGCGGGATAAACTTACGAACCTGCTGCGGCGGCTCTTTTTTTGACGGTCCCTTTTTAGGCGGTTGCTTCTTCGGCTGTCCCGCTGGCGGGAAAAATTCACCTTGCCCGCCCGGAGCGTTTTTCATGTCCGGTTGTATGCCGGGGGCACCTTTCTTATCCGGCACTCTACCGCCGCCGGGTATCGGGGGCTTCTTAAACGGCGGCCGGCGGATGAGCGCAGCTTTACGGTGATCAAAAATCTTACTGCGCATCTCTTGCCAGCGTTGTTGCTTGATAGCAGGTATTCGTACCGGGACCGCCGGCCTCCCAAACCGCTTCACGCGGGTCATGTGACCCACCGGTATTATAACTTCTTCGGGTGATACCTTACCGCTTATATCAATACTTTTTGTATACGGGGTCCCGTCAAATGCTTCAATGTCGGTTCCCTCGGCATCAACCTTTGTCAGCCACTCGGTGCCGCGCACTCCGGCAACCGCGGTGGGGGTTTTTATCTCGAACGAAGACCCCGGCGGAAGATCACCGATGGTAGAAAATATCTCACCGCTTAAAAGCTCAATCTTCTCGCTTTCGCCAAGCACTACGATAACATCGCTATCGTCATTAATACGCGCGATATTTTCTTTGTTCTCATCAAACGAAAGCTCAACTGAGGCGCCTGGAGCGGTCTTGATGCGCTGGCCGGCGGCAATATCCATATCCTCGATGACCGCAGTGCAATTATTACCCTGGCCATCGCAAACCTGAGCATTGCCGGTAACATGAATAACCGAGACTTCTTGAGCAAGACAAAACCCTTGCCACAACAATAACCAGGCCAGTATGCTCACGCAACGTCTCATAATCGCCCCCCTTACGTTTATATTACAACTTTTTCCGTAATGCTTCATCATAAACCGCAAAATCATTTTTTGAAAAAACAGTAAATATGATTCTCTTAAATACCGAGGGATTCTTTTCTACGAATGCGCGCACCGCGCCAACCGCCAGAACCGCCGCGCGCGCGATCGGAAAACGATACGCTCCGGTAGAGATCGAAGGAAACGCGATGCTACCAAGCTTATGCGCTTGCGCGATTAGAAGTGCCTCCCGATAACAAGAAACAAGCAGTTCATCATCGGCCTCGCCCCTGCCCTGCCATACGGGGCCGACTGCGTGAATTACGTATCGCGCCGGTAATCGATACCCCTTGGTGATCTTGGCTTGACCGGTCGCGCAACGGCCGAGCGTGCGGCATTCAGCAAGAAGCTCCGGCCCGGCAGCGCGGTGTATCGCTCCGTCAACGCCACCTCCGCCGCACAACGTTGAATTCGCCGCGTTAACAATAGCGTCAACGACGATGGTCGTAATGTCCGCCTGTACCAATTCAATATGCGTTATAGCCTCAGCTTGCGGCATAGCGTGTTCATTCAAGAGCGGGATTCTCATCCATAATACTTACTGCCTGTAATTGCCCCTGGGCATCACGGTAATATTCTATCTGGACATTATCGCCCTGCTCAATGTCGCTAAAGTTAATGGTGTCCGTGCCGCGTAAGAATTTAGTCTGGGACCCAATTACAAACAACATCTCGCTGCGCGAATCCTGCGACGGTTCATAAACCCGTAAGGCAAGCTTTGCGGCAACCCAGTCAACACTTGAAACCTGACCGGAAAGATGCAACGTCTGAACCTGAGGATCCTTGTCTTGGCTGTATACCGGAAACACCAGGCTCACACAGAAGAAAAAATACCAGAACATTCTCATCGTCAACCTCTTTCGTTTAATACGTTTCCGCATCAGGCAGCGCCGCGTAGGTGTCAAGTAATGCACTACATTCATTTTTTAAAAATGCGGAAAAAATTTTAATACCGCTGCGCCCGGCGCGCTTCATGTGTCGCGCGGAAACACAAAGCTCATTAAAACCACAACGTTTTGCGTCACCGATCGAAGTACCGTACACAAGAACCCCGATGCGCGCCCAATGTATCGCGCTAAAACACATCGGGCATGGTTCAGTCGTTGAGTAAATCTGACAACCAGCCAAATTATATTTTTTCACCAACCGGGACGCCCTTCGGATGGCATTTATTTCCGCGTGGGCTGTGCTATCAGTTGTAAGCACCGTGTTTCGAGCAACGGCAAGAATCTTTCCGCGCATCACGATGCAAGCGCCAAAAGGACCTCCGGAACGCAGCCTCATGTTCCGTTCTGCCTCCCGTATCGCCCGCCGCATATACCGCTTATCCGGCTTACTGAAACACGCCATTAATCACCCGGTACGCACTACCTTAATTGTAATCCTTTTATATAAATTTCCAACCGAAATCTAAACCGCTAAATCGTAAGCATCTGGCCAGAGCGCTTGATTAAACCCTCTCTACACAGCGCCTCCATGACGCTATAGGCGCGCGGCGCCGGGGCACGCACCAATGCGGGCAGCGCCCCAACCACCAGATACCTGCGCTTCGCCAGCATGGCCATAATCATTCCTCGTATCTGACGACGGGACCCTTCAAAGGGGCTTTGCTTTACGTAGTGTCGGCTGCGCCGGGAAGGGTTGGAAACAATTGACTTAAGATAAACCCCGTAATCCATAAGCGCTGAATACCACCGCCAAGGATTTTTTCTATCAAGTGTTTCCTCGACATATGGTAGCAATTCCTGATCATTGACATTCGTGCGATCCTTAAAAAAATGATGGATAAAAACACTACGGATATTTGTTTCGATAAAAACTACCGGGCTATTAAACGCAAATGCACATATGGAGGCGGCGGTTGCCTCACCGATCCCGGGAAGTTTCTCTAAATCCTCGGGGTTTCGGGGAATACGGCCTGCGCACGCACGTACAACCTCACGGGCCAATCGATGTAAAAGAAGCGCGCGGCGATTGTATCCGAGGCCCTGCCACGCGCGGATTACCGAACGCAGGTGAGCGCGCGCGAGGATTTCAATCGTAGGAAACCTCTTTATAAACAAAGGGTATTTTTCGACAACGCGCGGCACTTGCGTCTGCTGCAACATTATTTCGGAAACCAGGATCTTGTAGGGATCGTGCGTCAGGCGCCAGGGAAGACTCCGGGCGTTCTGCGCATAATGCTGATAGACAATGCGACGGAAGTTCTTCTGAGTATGGAAATCCATAAATTACTCTAAAACAATCACGTATAGATATCGTAAATGGTAACCAGCGGCGCTAAACCTCCAATCACACATCACCTAAACCACAAAACCTTCCTGCAGGATTTCCACGAAAATATCGACAATACGAGGGTTAAATTGCGTTCCCTTGTTGCGCTTAAGCTCCTCAAGAGCCTTTCCCTTACTAAACGCAGTCCGGTACGCGCGCGAAGAAGCCATTGCATCATAAGCGTCAGCAACAGAGATGATTTGAGCAAAAACAGTAATTGAGCCGACAAGCAAGCGATCGGGATACCCGGTACCATCATAGCGCTCGTGATGGCCTCTCACGATCGCAAGCATCTCGGGATTGATGGCCACCGGCCTTAATATATCCTCTCCGATTATAGGATGCTTCTTGATGACTTCCCACTCCTGGTCGGTAAGCTTCTCCTTTTTGTTTAAAATATCTTCCTGAATGCCTAATTTTCCTATATCATGGAGTAACGCCGTTTCTCTGAGCATCTCGATCGACTTGGAATCAAAACCCATACGCGCCGCGATCGCTGCCGCATACTCTGCCACGCGCTCCGAATGTCCCCGGGTATAACGGTCGCGCGCTTCCACGATACGCACCAATGACTGTATAACATCATAAAAATAATCATGGATCCGCGCGCGCGATTCGCTCAAGCTTTCCGCCATCACATTAAAACAGGTAGCCAAGGCGCCGATTTCATCATCCCCTGAAGGGGTGAGCCTAAAACGTAAATTTCCCGACGCAAGCGTGCGCGTCGCGTGCGTAAGCGCGAGGATCGGAGCGCTGATACTGCGTGAGACCAACATCCCCACAAGAAGCGAGAATACAATACCAAACACCAGCACAAAGAGTGCACGCCGGTTAATCTCACGCCGCATGTGGAAAACTTCCGGCGCAAGAATATCAACGCCAAGTACTGCCACCGCATAGCCATTACTATCGAGAATAGGAGCATACCCGGAAAGCGTTACTCCCCACTCATCAACCTCCAGTTTTTTATCTGCGCTGGGGCCGTCAAAAGCGCGAAGCAACTCATGGAAGCGGCGCGCGTCATAACGGTCTCCGGGATACGCAGTAGCATTTTTCCCCCGCGCGCCGTCAGCGGCAGGCTCCGGATCAACCACAAACTGCCAGATCCCTTCTTGTTCGGTCTTGGTCATCGTATAAATGAAACGGATCGGCGGATTGGCTTTTTTAATTTGGCTCAGCTTATCGGCGATCACCCGATACTGCGGAGTCTCGATTCCCTCTTTACGCAAAGGAACGCTCATCAAGGTTTCAGCATCAAGCGCAAGAGATGCAGTTTGAGCAATGATCTTAAGTTTATCGCGTAAACTTTCCAGCTGAAACTGCGCCATAAACCGGTAAATGAGAAAATTACTCAACGCCGCGACAAGAAAAAGCGCGGCAACGAGCGCAAGTGTCACTCTCATCTGAAAACTTTTTACGATAAATCTCTTCATTTCCTACCCGCGTGTCCCTGATGAACCAATTACTTATAAACCTGGAAACCCGGAAACCGTTCGTCTTTTATCTTCTGAAAACGCTCGTCATCAACAGTCATGAGCCCTTTAATGTAGCGCCAGGAGATAAGAATGCTTGTCTTAACTTTCTCTTTTACCTGTTTTTCATTCGGGATTAAATTACCCTTATCGTCCCACCAGATCCCCAGTTCATATGACGGGTTCTCAATCCAGATGCCTTCGGCCTCAACGCCGGTTACCACTGCCCATACTTCATCTTTGTAAATTTGAAAGAGCGATAAATCGCCGCGCACTTCATCGGAAAATTTGAACAGAACGAGCCTTCCTTTAAGTTCAGGCAATTGCATAACAACCTCCTTGCGTAGAGACGCACACCGGTTAATCCGCTATAACCGGGTGTAACGTAGAGACGCACACCGGTTAATCCGCTACAACCGGGTGTAACGTAGAAACGCGCACGAGCCAGAAAGGGTGCACTTGCCTATCTAACGCACAAGCGTACACCGGAGTATTCCAATGACTCCGGGTGCACTAAGGCAAGGTGCCGGCTTATCCACTAAAGCCGCCTGTTGCGTAGAAAACGCACGCCGGCTCATCCACTAAAGCCGGGCGCATCACCCATGTATTACGAAAAGCCATCGATCCACGAAACATTATTCTCTGCTTAAAAAACCCTGTGCAATCAAAAAACCCCGCGCGCGCTCGAAAAGTTTATACCGGGAAACAATATTCCAGAAGGCACGACTGTGATTGGGCTCACGTAAATGCGCCATTTCATGTATTATAACATAATCCCGCACCCATGAAGGCATCAAACCGACCTTATGCGATATGCGGATATTCCCTTTTCGATAATCGCAACAGCCGTATTTAGCGTTTTGATTTGTTACATATTCAATGGAATTAATGCAAAGCGTTCCGCCGAAATATTCCTTATTAAGGCGCTGAGCGACTTCGGCAAGCGGCTGATTGCCCGTAAGTTCCGTCCGTATCTTTCTCTTTTCAAAGGTTTCTTTAAAGCGCGCGACAATTTCATCAAGACGCGCATTCGATACCCCACAAGGAGCGCGCACGACCAGACAATCATTAATAAGTCGCGCGGCAACGGTGCGCCTGCGGCGGGGGCTGCGAATGATTTTAATTTCCATGGCTGCTCGGCGATTACGCTTATCGTGCTTCAGGGGTGCTATCCGCAACGCCGCACGCACCCCGAAGGCCGATAAATCCCTTAAAAATGTTCTCCTTAACGTCAGCGGCGGGATCAATATGCTGTATCTTCCCGATTATTTCTTTCATGCGGCGCCGCTGCGAATCCCTGCCAAACGGACACTTACAGAGCTTTGAAGGAAAACCGCTCCCTCGGGCAAATTGCGCGGTAACGCCCTCCTCGACGTAACAGAGCGGCCTGATCAACGTAATCGCTCCTCCAAAAAGCTCTTGCTGCGGGCGCATCGCGGAAAGCATCCCGTTAAAAAACATGTTCATGAGAATTGTTTCAACAATATCATTCTTGTGGTGACCCAATGCTATCTTGTTGCAGGAAAGTTCCCGCGCGGTCTTGAAAAATGTTTTTCGCTTATTCCAAGAACACCAAAAACAATTCGTCATGCCGCTTGAGTCAAGGACCTTGACGTCCTTGAAAAGATATTCAACCTCAAGTTTCTTGAAGATTTCGATTAATGTATCGGTATGAGTGCAACTTGCACAATGAAAATCAGTCCGCACATGGAGAACGACCAGAGAAAAGTTATACGCGCTGTCCTTACGTAAACGGCTCAGCAAAGAAAGAAGCGTAAGGCTATCCTTGCCGCCCGAGACGGCGACAAGAATCCGATCGCCATGCTCAATAAGACGGTAATCCGCGATTGCGGTCTCAAAGCTCTCCTGAATCGAAATCATAGCATACAACCGCACACCGCCGAAGGCTAGGTGCGACAATCCTTTCCAATAATATCTTTTGATGATTCCTTAATAAATATTTTTGTTCCTGTTTTCCCACATTCCAGGGGCATTGCGGTAATGATATAGCCGGCAGGAGTTCCTTTAAAAGAATATCGATATCCGGTGAAACCTTCGCTATAGGGCTTATCCGTAAGGTATGCCGCTTCCGACCTGGTCAACACGGAAAGGGCTAACGGATAACTTCCGTTTTCGGCCATAAACATTTCGCAGGCATTTGCAATACCTACAACAGTGCTCTTAGCTGACACTTCATAAGCGCTTTGTACCGCGCCTACCAGGCCGGTAAGATATCCTTCATCCTGCGCCGTGGCTGGATACAATACGGAAAACAACAAACATAACGACAGTATGATTTTCTTGCTCATAAAACTCATTGCGTAGAGACGCACACCGGCTTCTCCTATAAGGCCGGGTGTTGCGCAGAGGCGCACACCGGCTTCTCCGATAAAGCCGGGTGTTGCGTAGAGACGTACATACCTCGCCTCAAAGGAATGGCGAGTATGCGCTTTGTGCGCTACCGGCGTAATTCTCCGCCACAAGGCGTACACCGGCGCAATGCCGATAAGCGTCGGGCGCGATTCGGCCGGATGTTGACTAAAAACGAACCAGGACTCCTCCCTGGAGAGCCGTCTCCTGGGCGCGCTTCATCAAACGCACAAACCACTGCGCGTTGTTGCTCAGGAAACGGCGGCTCACCATAACCGCAAAACCGATATCGTTGCCTTCGCGCGTGGTTAATTGGAACTCGATTTCGTTTTTCCCGGCAGAGCGCACACGGGCGCCAAAATGCATCCGGGTAAGCCGGCTTTTACCATAGTCGATTTCAAACGAAAATCCGAAGTCCCGGCTTACGTTCCAGGTGCCATAGAGGATAAACGTTTTTTCACGGAACGAACGCGATCCGCGGACACCAATGCCGACGCGATACCTGATCTCCCCTTTTTTGGCCAGGATACTTGGCGTCTGGAAGGCAACCTTAAAGTTAAAATACGAATCCTTGCGTATATCAAGAATATAACTGAGCCTATTTTTCTCCCATATCTGCCAGAATCCTTTAAAACTGATAGTTTTTTTAATACGCACCGCGCGCACTCCGTAGGCCTTCTCGTAAGTATAGGTAAGGGTGTGAGTATCGTTGATTTCCCAGGCGCCCTCAAAAATAAGCACATCGCGTACCGTGCCACTTCGTTGAATCACGAATATCAAACGATTATGCACGGACGCCTGCCATTTGCCTTTCAATTGCATAAGCCGTATTGTCTGCGCGTTGTTTTCCTCCTTGGTCGCCAGGGTAACGATGAGCGCGTCTGAACGTGTATCCAATAATTCTGTTTTAAAAAAAAGTTCTTCTTTCTGCTGATTTTTGGTTTTTTTGAGCGTGAAAATAAGGTCGTGATCAGCATCGAGGCGCCACGAACCTTCGAGGTCTATTTTCTCAGGCAAATCGAACCGCGCACGGGCATGCGCCGGCTCTCGCACAAAAAAGACAAGATTATTGGTTGGTCCAATCGTAAATCTGCCTCGCGGGATAAAGGTTTCCTTGCCAACCCGCACGATGAGACGATTATTTTTATCGATACGGTAGCTTTTTTTAGACATAGTAAGATTTATATTGAATACCAGGTGCCAAGGTATCCGGCGTTAAAGACTAGCGTGACGTAAAAATAGTCCGCAGTCTACGGTCCACGGTTTTGAAAAGCTGATAGCTTTTAACTATACGCTCTACGCTAACCGCTTTCTTTCACAGCCACCCCATCTTCTGCCAGTATCGATACTCCTCTACCCATTCGTCTTTTCTCGCCGCGACGATGGGAGCGAAATGCTTTCGGTCGCGCTCCAAAAACGCTACCTGTGTCGGGTGCCGTGTTTTCTTGGTGATATCAAGCGCAAGGTGCGCGCCGAGATCAAACGCTTCGACGAGAGCCGCTTTTTCGAGATGACGCATAGCCGAAACTCCTCCGCTATATTGACCACCGCAGACAAGCGTATAAAACTTTAGGTAGTCGAGAACCTCTTTATTATCGCCACTGCCTGAGGTAACCACCCCGACAACGTATTTATCGAGGAAACGCTTGCAATGAATAAAGTGGCCTGAGCGATCAAAGATGGTCTTCATGGAACCGGTGACTTGATGGATATAGTTGGGCGTGGCGAGAATAATACCGTCGGCTGCCATCATCTTCTTTGCAATTTCCATCGCATCATCACGAAGAGAACAATCAAGAATTTTCGCGTGACAGGCTTCGCAATGCAGGCAGAAGCCGAGCGCACAATCTGCCAGATGAATGATCTCGACCGCACAGTCGTTCGCGGGTAAACCTTTTAATACTTCACAGGCGAGTTGAAACGTGCTGCTTTTTTCTTTGTGCGGGCTCGATGAGACTACCACAATGCGCATAGCCGGTCTCCTTTTGCTGCTTTCCTGTTAATCCCTTGTCGGATATGTTCGGAATCAATCAACAACGCGGACCGATTTTACTATCTTCCGATTCTTCTTTGTCAAAACATATTCAACGACAATCTTCTCGTCGTGGCCTACTTTACGCAAATAAATCGTAGTCCCGTTTTTAGCATGCACCGGAATTCGCTCTTCCACCACAAAAACAAGGCGTTGCCCCCGCTCATCGACAATTTGAATGCGCGCGGGGTAATCACGCGTACGCTCCTCAAACGAGATGTTCGCAACTTTGCCTGTACACGTTTTAAGCTCTTCTGCGGGCGCAGAAACATCCTCTGCGGCAAGCGGCTCAATCTGCGCAAAAGAAGGAAAAATAACCATCGTCGCGAATGAGAGAATAAAGAATACTTTTGTCATGGGCCTCCTTTTGTAACAACTTCATCGATACGCTCAGCCGCGCATCCTTGCCTTGGGCTTACATCCAACCCTTACGCTGGGTTGCCTGGGTTCCGGGCCGGACTCAAGACAACAACAACCGACCAGATTGTTTTCGCAGAGGAACGCTTGGGATTTGTACCACAAACGCATCAATGGCCTTCTCTCAACACAGCATACCAATTGCAAAGTAAACGGCCGCGGGTCAATTCTTAAAAATACCGGGGCTGGCAACCATATATTTTTTTTGATTTCCATTACGCGAGGAGTATTGAATATACGAGCAGCCGTTCAAAAATATAATGAGGGTTTACTTTTCTTCTGTACCGAGATCGTATACTCCGTCGGCTCCAGGCCCTTTGCCGTGGCGAGACGCTGTTTTCGCCATTACTTCCGCAAGCTTAGCCGCATCAAGTTTTGCCCAGACATGGCCGCAAAAAGAACAGGCAAAGAAAAAATTCTCAACCCAGATGTTGGTGCCAAAAAAAGCAAAAAAAGGAAGTCCGATGGGACGGAAATACGCTTTCGGGTCTACATAATCTGCCTGATTATAAATCTTCCCCTGCACAATTGACTCTTTGTGACATTGCGGACAATTCGTATCCATATACTCCTCCTTTAACAGGCATCCGTGAACACAAACCCAGCTTCCCACAAGAACCTGGAACGTGCCGCACGCGACGCATTACATGATATTTTACCTTGCCTGAGCCAAAAAGACAATCTCATCTTTTGCCGGCACCTGCACTTTAAGGTTTATTTTTTTGAGATTAGTGCGCAAAACTTCCGACTGCTCTTCGTCACCATGGACAATAAAAACTTTCTTGAGCGTATCGTCAAAATTCTTAACATACTCAACGAGGCCGTCTTTATCAGCGTGAGAACTGAACGCGTTGAGTGTAACGACTTGGGCGCGCAACTGGTAGGGGTGGCCGAATATTTTTACCGTTTGCTCCCGTTCGACAATACGCCGGCCAAGCGTCTCTTTTGCCATAAAACCGACGACGACAATCGTATTATTCGGATTTTCAATGTTATTCTTTAAGTGATGCAAAATCCGGCCGTTTTCACACATTCCGGAAGCAGAAATAATAATAAGCGGCCTGGTTTCCTCGTTAAGGTGCTTAGATTCATCCACCGAGGTAACATAGTTGATATTATCGCTTCCCAGAATATCGTCATCATGAGAGTATGCCTGCTTGATATCTTCATCAAAATATTCCCAATTCTGCCTGAACACTTCGGTAAGATTAACCGCAAGGGGGCTATCAACATAAATAGGGATTTTTTTGATTTTGTTTTTCCGTATCAACTGATTAATAAAATAAACAATCAATTGGGTACGCTCAAGCGCAAATGAAGGAATAATGACTTTTCCTCCTCGCCGAGCCGTCCTGGTAATAGTATCGGCAAGCTCATCCTCGGCTGCTTCGATGCTTGCATGCGTTCGGGCGCCATAGGTACTTTCTATAATAAGATAATCAACGTTCTTGGGCGCCTCAGGGTCACGCATCAGGGGCATATTGTACCGGCCCAAATCAACGGCGTAGGCAATACGCGTGGGCCTAGCAGTCCCTGTTTTAATATCAAATACCGGGACCGCGGCGCCCAGGATATGACCAGAATTAAAAAATGTCAGATCAACCTCCCGGGTGAGCGCATAGCGCGTGTGGTACTCAAGAGAGCGTACATATTTAAGCGCTGCTTCCGCCTCGGGCTTGGTATAAAGCGGACTCCGTGGGGGGATGCCTTTTCCCTTATTGATCTTATTGACAAATTTTACATCTTCTTCCTGTACATAGCCGCTATCGGGAAGCATATACCGACATAGCTCTTTCGTGGGTGGGGTAGCAAACACATGCTGCCGGTAACCCTTCTTGATCAAGGTAGGTAAATTACCACAATGGTCAATGTGAGCGTGAGACAAAACGCACGCCGCTAGATTCTGAGGATTAAAGGAAAAGTTTGAGTTAACAGAGTAAAATTCATCACGGCGGCCATGAAAAAGACCGCAATCAAAAAGTACGTGAGTCCGGTCTACCGACAAAAGATGCATTGAACCGGTCACGGTGCGCGCGCCGCCGCAGAACTTAAGCGTAATGGTCACCTGGCACTCCTTATCGTTACAGAAAAACACCTCTTCACATAACAAATCCTGCACATAAACAAACCATGGTACGTATAATGGGGAAAATCCGTGCCGAGAATCTCTCTACGTTTACTGTATCATTAATAGACACTGTTTTCAACAAAAGACTTGGGCCAGCGGGGAAACCGGAGAACAGCCCTCCCTGTCAGGTTACCCCCTGACACATGGCCCCATTGCGACTGGTTGCGATTATCTCCAAAGAATACGTGCGGGATTGCGTAACGGAATGCGTCTGTAGCGATAGGCGGGGTATCCGAACATCAAAGAGGAAAAACATGCTGCCTGACGGGGAATACCGGCGGCGCGACGAGCCGGATCATACGCATTAACAGCCATTTGAACATACCCTGCCCAGCACGCGCCAAGGCCTAAAGACGCCGCTGCCAGCTCAAAATACGTCGCGGCAATCGTACAGGCAGCCGGAGCGGTCATATCATCACGAAGCGCGTACACGCAAACTATATGCGGGGCCCCCCGACAGATACAATCATTGCCGGATTCCCAGGCGCCAACCATTGCTTCCATGCGCAATGCAGCGGCCATAGAATCACCCTGAGCAATGAGCGCACGCATCCAGTTGATTACTTCACCTGAAACGAGTTGCACCCTGGCAGGATCATGGATAACCGCCCAGCGGGCGGGCTGACGATTTATTCCCGAGGGAGCATATCGCGCAGCATTAATAATTTTTTCAATACTATCTTTCGTAACAATATCATTCTTATAAACACGGATTGAACGCCGACCGCATAAAAAATTTTCAATTGCTTCAAAAGAAAGATCCCACCCCGGCGTAAGCTCGCGGCACGACCCCGGCGGCATCGACGAAAGAGTAAACGCTCCAGACGGACACACTGCCACGCAATGGCCACACTGGATACAAAGGGGCTCGCGTTCTGCGATAGAAACCGGAAGCCGGCGCGCGGTATCTATGGTAATAATCTTTAAGGGGCAAACCGTAACGCAGGCGCCGCAACGAATACATCTCTGAGCATCGATAACGCAAAAACTCATAGGAACCTGCGTGCCGGGGTATTGATGACCGGCATCATCGCGTTATGGATTTTACCGTTTGAGGCTACAATGAAATGTTTCTCGGTTACCGGTATCGGTTTATTATATTGATTGCTGGTACGTCCGCCGGCCTCCTCGACCAGCAGTATCCCGGCGCAAAAATCCCATGGGGAAAGCTCAAACTCCCAAAACCCCGCGGCGCGGCCACAGGCGACATACGCTAAATCGAGCGCGGCTGAGCCAAGACGCCGGATACCGAGCACCTGAAGCGAAAGAAAACGCTCAACCGCGGCGAGGGTACGCCGCATTTCGTTACCCCGGTCATAATAAAAGCCGGTGATCAGCATTGCCTGACGCAGGTGGCGAACACCATTAACGCTGATACGCTTTCCGTTACAATACGCGCCGCGGCCACGGTACGCATGAAATAATTCATCGCGCAAAACATCATAAATGACGCCAAGTACCAGCTTGCCTCGATACATAAGCGCAATCGACACGCAAAAAATGGGTATCCCGCAGGCAAAGTTATTCGTCCCGTCCAAAGGGTCGATAATCCAGGTGTATACAGACGTCGTTTTAGGATAAACGTGTTCCTCCGCGATAAAATTGTGATCGGGAAAATATTTCCTAATACAAGAAACGACTGCCCGCTCCGCTTTAATATCAGCAACCGTTACCAGGTCATACGACGACGACTTGGTTCTAACGTCAAACGTGCCCTGAAAATATTTTTTGTGGACCCCTCCGGCGGCGCGAGCCGCAGTGAAGGCCACATCGCAAAAGCTCTCTTTACCCATACTGCCTGACCTATTTCTTTTTCTGAGGAATATAACAGATAGGGGCAATACCCTGTTTTTCGAAGTAACGCTGGTGGTATTCCTCTGCCCGATAGAATGGTCCTGTCGGAAGGATCTCGGTAACCACAGTCCCTTGAACTACCCCGGAAGCGCTCAAATTCTCTTTTGATTTTTCTGCGGATACCTCTTGCTCTCGACTCGTATAAAAAATAACCGAACGGTATTGCGTTCCCACGTCGGGGCCCTGACGGTTTACGGTCGTGGGGTCATGTATATTCCAGAAAACGTTGAGTAAGTCTTCATAACTGACGCGATCGGGGTCAAACTCAAGCCTTACTACTTCGGTATGACCGGTTTTATTCGTACACACCTCTTCATAGGTAGGGTTACTCGTCAAGCCACCCATGTAGCCGACCAGCGTTCCAAGAACGCCATCGACGTGACGAAAAGCTGATTCTACTCCCCAGAAACAACCAGCGCCAAAAACCGCGACCTCTTTGGTTTGAGGTGTTTGTTTATCCTCAAAAAGATATCGGTATTTCCCATATCCTTGACGTTCCAGATCTTCCAGAGGAATGAACTTTAAAGACGCGGAATTAATACAGTAACGATTTCCGTCGGGAGCCGGCCCATCGCTAAAAACATGCCCGAGATGAGAATCACTTGTCTTCGCACGCACTTCAACGCGCTCCATACCCTGGCTCCGGTCTTGCTTGGTGACAATATTCTTTCCATCAACCGGAACGCTAAAGCTCGGCCAGCCGGTTCCTGAATCAAACTTATCCCGGGAACTAAACAGCACCTCGCCGCTTATCGCGTCAACATAGAGACCGGGACGCCTATTGTCCCAATACTCATTGGCAAACGGAGCTTCAGTTCCGGATTGACGCATCACATAGTACTGCGCAGGAGTTAATATCTTCTTTAATTCTTCGTCAGTACGGGGGATGTCGCATCGCAAAGGTTCTTTTTGTAATTGTTCTTCTTGATTCTTTTTCATGGATTCCTTTTTTACGCGTGTCATGGTATATGCGGGTATCGCGAGTGCGCAACACAATAACAAAGAGACAATACGCTTCATAGGAGTATTATACGAAAGCTGCCAAAGAACACAAGGCTAATCAAAAGACCATCATACACACACGTTACCATGGCACAGCCTCTTCCTAACCGCTCATATGCTCTACCGGGCCATGAAAGCAGATACTATGTGCTTAAGAATCATTATGCTGTGGGTAAAAATTCTTTTATTATATACAATGGTCGGGTGCCACCATTGCGGTTCGTTTGTACAAACGCAACGACCGGTTATCTCCTCCCGTATTTTTTCTGCTTCGGGCGAATGCCATATTTTTTTAAAATCGTAATTATTCTCCTTAAGGCTTCCAAAAGGTTCTTGATGTTCGCAGGCACCGACCAAGCCTTCATTATCGATAAAACCACCCGAAATGCCCGCATAACACCTAAACCGGCGAGTATTATCGGAGAGCATTCGATACAGGTAATCATACATTAGTATTGTTCCAACCTTGATATCTAGTTCCGGTTCAAATATGCCTTTTATCATATCCCTGGTATACCGCTGCGTCCATTGCTTGTAATGTTCTAATGAAAGGTCAACCTTACAACCGGGGTCTCTCGGCTTATCCCTCACCAAAAGCTGTGCCATACAATCCGGTCGTGGTTTAAGATTGTACAGATACTCATAGAGATCAAATATCTTGTTTTGGTTCAACGAAGAAAAAACCGTGTTAATGCCTACTTTAAGGTTTTTGTACCCTTGTTTGAGGCCACTCAAGGCCCGGTAGGTCGCGATTGCCCGGTCAAACGCACCCGGCAATCCTCTGATCGCATCATGATCATCTCCGATGCCGTCGATCGAGATCTTTATTATTAATTGAACTCTCAAGCGCTGCTTCAGGAAATTTTCTGCCGTTTTATGTATATCTTCGACTACTTGCCCGTTTGTTGATATATTGATCGTTTTCGGCTTGGCCGACTCATGAATTATGTTTAGTATTTCTGCAAAATCTTTTCTGATAAACGGCTCACCACCGCCTATGTATATATAATCGATTGAACCAAGACTAAGAAAAACTTCTTTTATCTCATCAACGGTCAAATCAATTTTATGACTATTGCCGATTGCCCCTGCCGGATTCGTATCGTGCCAATTAAAACAATGGCTACAACGGCAAACACACCTATTGGTTACAAGAAATGAGATTATTGCGGGGAGCGCCCTCGGATAGTTATATTGTGCGGAACTACTCATCTATTGACTGCTTCGGCAATCTCTTTTCTTCGTATCTTTCTGGTTGCCGTTTTGGGAAGCTCATCAAGGCGTACCTCAAACGCCATTATTCGCTTATACTCGGCAAGGTTTTCGCTTAATCGCGCAACTTCCGATGATATCTGCTCTCTTATCTTTTGTGTATTATTTTTTTCATCAGGCCCAAACGCGTCAAGATTCGGTACAATGACCGCGTAGACTTCCTCGCACCCCGTGCGTACGCCCTGTGTAGCGATCCTAGCCAAAACACATAATTCTTTTATGAAAGGGCTTTTGCTTATAACCTCTTCCACTTCTTCAGGAAAAACTTTTTTGCCGGCGCCTAGCACAATAAGATTACGCAGACGGCCCGAAATATGTAAAAATCCATCTCCGTCGAGGTATCCGATATCCCCCGTATGAAGCCACCCATCCCTGATAACCTCCGCGGTCTTTTCGGGATTTTTGTAATACCCCTTCATCACATGCGGGCCGCGCGTTAGAATCTCGCCGTCTTTCGCGTCAGCGCTCTCTTTGGTGATCTTAACTTCCGCGCCCTCGAGGGGTATACCGACGGTTCCCGCCTTATTATATTTAAACGTATTCACGGAAATTACGGGGGCAGTCTCGGTAAGACCGTACCCCTGAAGCACCATGAAACCCAGGGCGTTAAGGTTACGTTCCACTTCCGTATTAAGCGGGGCTCCCCCGCTTATAAAGCATCTGAGCTTCCCGCCAAATTCTTGATGAACAGACGGGAACAATCGTTTCCCTATCCGTATATTGAATGTAAGCAACCCCTTCGATAAGGCCAACAGCCCCGCAAAGATATTCTGTTTTATGGGTGAAAGCTTTTCAACTTTTCTCATAATACCGTCATGGAACATCTTTAACACCAGCGGCACACAGACCATCGCTGTTGTATGCGTCTCTTTCATGATCGCCATAAGAGTAGTTGTCTTTATCGTATCGCAATAGGTAATACCTGAACCGGCGTACAGCGGCGCGATCATGCCCCCGGTTATCTCAAGCATATGATTTAACGGTAATATCGATAGGAATTGGTCTTCGGTGCTGTAGCGGACTATTTCGCTTATCCCGATAACCTGGAATAAAAGATTTCTGTACGATAGCTCAACGCCTTTCGCAACCCCTGTTGTCCCGGAGGTATAGACGATCAATGCAGTATCTTCAGGATATATCGGGTTATACTTCTTCTCGCCCTCCTTCATTTTTAGATTCTTTAAGAGGATAACATCACCCCGCCCTACATCGTCAGACGCTATGATATGTGTTATATGCGGAAGTACCGTTTTTAAATTATCGATAGTCTCAAAGTGCTGTCCGCTAACAAATATGCACTTCGCCTGGCTGTCATTCAATATAAATTGAACCTCTTTCTCTCTGAGCTTACCATCGATCGGTACAATGATTGCTCCGCACGATATGATTCCAAAACATGCGATAACCCATTCAGGCTTTGACTCTGAAAGGATAGCAACCCGATCCCCTTTTTCGACACCAAGCTTGATAAGCGTGGAAGAAACATCGACAGCTCTTCTTCCCAGCTCGACATAGGAAATTTTTCTGTACGTACCGTCTTTCTCTCTGATTGCAAGGGCGGTGATATCGCCATAGTTTTTATTTATCGCCTCAAGAACATCATGTATGGTTATGTTCTTTAATATCGTCTTTGCCATTCCATGAATAAATTTCTCAGCCATTATGCCTCCTTCACGTGACGCTCGCGCGCAGATACCGCCGGAACACCACAATAAACATCACGCGGCTCCACATGAGTATTTTTACTCAAAACAGCTCCGGCAGCTATCAGGGCTCCTTCGCCTATCTCGCAGCCCGGCAATATAACCGAGTTTAATCCTATTATTGCCCGCTTGCCTATTTTGACTTTCTTCAATATTAATCGATGCCGCTCAAAAGAATGACATATGACGGTAGCGTGGCCTCCTATGATGGCTTCATCTCCTACCTCCAGAAGAGACACGTCCGCGCAGAATTTAGAATTCAATTGAACGTTCTTACCAATTTTTGCTCCCATCAGGCGATAGAATATGTTGGCAAAAGGAGTTAAAAGGATAAAATCCATGAACGTTGCTCCGACAACCATGTAGAGTGCGTTCGCGAAAAGCCATTTAAACACACCCAGCGATGGAATACGATGCTCTCCTTCCTTTAAATTCAATCTAAACATTACCCTCAGGATACCGGCCAGTGCCATGAGTGTCATGCCGTACAGAAAGAAAGCACCCGCAACACTTAAAGATACAACAAGGATACGCAGATGCATTGAGTATGCGTGCGAATGCCCCCATACGTAAAAACACAAAAGAAGCCCCGGAAATATACTTAAGCCCATGATAAGTACGCCGACTGAATACAAAAAAATCGTTGCCAAATATTGAGAAATTATGGTGAGTAACGATTTCATCACGCTTGCCTCCTTTTCTGCTTGGAATACCTCTCTACGTTCACCATCCCTAGAAAAGATTACATAAACCCGGAAACCTACCGAGCGTACAGCATCATTCTATCAGAAATGATACATTTCATGAAAGCGTTTATAACCCTGCTACGGGAGATACTGGAGCATATCAAAAAAGAAATTATCGGCGTTACGTTTCGTGTACTGCTTAGTCCACGGTACCCCACGCAGTGTATCGATTCTGGTTACCATAGCTGTGCCGCTCTTTTTCTTCTCAATAATGATTTTTATAGTCAACAACGGATATGGCCCACCTAAATTCTTTGATCTCCACTTCAGTTTTCCGGTTGAGACTTCCTGCTCTTTCGTAATAATAATGCCCGTATTTTTATCGGCGCCGGCAATCTCGTATAAATCAGCCTCAAGTAAGGCCTTTGCCGCGGTAAAAACTCCTGCAACATCAACCGGTATGACGCGGCTATTGGTGTAGGCCGTCACCACAGTTAAGTCGGGCGGGGTAAATTTTTCAGGAAGCTTTGTTGCCTTGACCGCTTTTGCCTGGAGGCACACTTCGCCAAAACCGCCTTGCGGCCGGGCCTCGATGATCGCGTTTGCATCCCGTAAACGGGCCTGACGCGTCATTTCTTCGCGGGCGCCGACCAGGTTCTCCCCTAAGATGCCGCTATCGGCGCTACAGGCATCAACCATGCCAAGAAACTGGTAGGTAACATCTTCCGGAAGGCCTCCTTCATAAATACGCACGCCGTGCATACTGTCGGTGCTGGAAAAGCTAAGGCCCCGACTTTTTTCATAGAAAGGCGCGGGCGTTGCACAGGCAGAAAGGAACAAAAGCCCCGCGGCCAGAATAGATCGAAATGAACTTCTTCGGGCTAAAACCCGGAGTTTCTGCATAATCCCTGCTCGGCTGTATACGGAAAAATTCTCTACGATAATTTTGCCGGCCTCGCGGGATAATCGATGCGCATTCATCTGGGGCTTTTGGGCCTGAGATTCCTGTCCTCCAAGAACGCCCCTGGGGGGCTGCGCATCGATTAAACACACAAAGCGGTAAAAATACAATTTTGACATTTTCGCTCCTCCTTATGCGCTACAAATCCAACATCAGGATTTATAATTTCACCGAAAATAAACGAAAGTGCCGAAAGACACACCTGCATGATCGTATCTCGCAAGGGGTAATCCTTTTCAGAGATAAACACTTCGCGCGCGAGTGTGCGCACACTATATAATTCAGCATTGACCGACCTCGAAGGAAACTCTTTGCTTAAAAAGTAATAGTAGATCGGGAGTTGAAAAGATTTTATCTTCTTCTTGATCGTCTGGCGGCTTAGTTCAAGGCTCTCCAGCGCCGCGCGTTTCGCGGGCACCGCATCAACGCTTCCGGTTTTATAATCGATAATAACGATACTGCCGTCTGCCATCTCATCGACCCTGTCAACCATATATTTAAAAGGAACCTCCATGCCGGCAAGCGCGATGGTACCGGTGCATTCATGTTCAAGCGAGATGATGCGCGCGACCGGACGCGTAGCTTCCTCCTCAAGAAAAGCGCTCAGGCGCTCGCGCATAATATGCTTGAGCAAAAAAGCGTCTGATTTCATCCGCCGGCCAAGCTGTTGATCAAACTTATCCTGGAAACGGGTAAAAAATAAATCCTTAAAACGTTTATCAAAATGAGGTTTTTTACCGACGAAGGGCGCGAATGCTTCTTCAAGTAACTCATGGATAAAGGTTCCGATGTGCTGCGCCTGTGGCTCCTCCAACAAATCGTCTTTTTCTTTCAAGCCAAGCACATACTGGTAATAAAACCGCAAAGGACAATTAACATACGTATTGATACGGCTTGCAGAATAACATGCTGCTTTTATATATTCAATCATTCTGGGGGTTTTGGCGACCGGAGCCGGCCCGGAGGAAAAGCCTAAGCGGAAATTGGCCCGGGGAACCTCGAAAACCTGAAGAGCCCCCGCTTCTTTTTGCCGGCGCCAGATCAACTCTTCGATAAACCTGCTTTTTTCTTTTTCCTGATTTTCTTCGTAGATAAGATGCACCCGCGCAGCACCCTCTATCAAACGCATAAACTGGTACCGCTGAATTTCCTCTTCTTTTTCGAGACGGTTAAGCCCGAGATTAAGCATCACTTCACGCGGAATCAAAGGCTCATAAATAGTGAGCTTCGGCAACACCGACTCGTTAGCATCAAGAACAATTACGTTTTGAAAGTTAAGCAAACGCGTCTCGAAAAGACCAAGTATCTGGGTGCCGTGCAACGGGGAACCGACAAAAGAAATCATCTCCCCTTCCAATTTTTTCCGGAATATTTCCCACAACTCAAGCGCTCCAAACGGCTCACCGCAAAACGAGAGCTGCGCCAGCTCTTTCTGAATAGCCTGCAGTTTCTCGATAACTTTCACATTGAAGACAAAATCTGTCAGAATACTTTTCTCGATGAGTGCCTCAAGAAGCGTAGCGATAGCGACACTGAATGATTTAAAATTTTCCAAGCGTTCCCAATTCTTGAAAAAAAGCGCATGGAGAACACTCAGGACATCTTTGCATTGATCGGTAGTCACGGTAATGCCTGCACCCTGCAGGGCGACGGCACTGGCATGATACAATACTTCGTCTTGCTCTATTTCCTCTATGTTCACAAAAACACTACCGCCGATTGAGGCTTCGATTCTACCCTGCAAAATCTCCTGAAGCGTATGCACGATGATACGTGTTACTACGGGATCCTGGTTAACGTTAAGGTTTTTAGCAAGCGGGTGCATCAGAAGACTCAAATAATCGCGGCTATAGTAGGTATCGTGCTTACGACTTTCCTGCGCGCGCCCGATAGCCACACAGAGCGCGTAGAGCGGCGTGCGCTTTAAGGAATACCCCATCGAGATATTATATTCATCGAGCACCGAGGATACTTCCGTAAGAAGGGGTACGGCCGTCTCAGGGCGCGGAAGAAGTATTACTGTATCCGCTACGTCCCCGGCGTCCGTTGCCAGTATCGTGCGCGCCAGGGCGCACTGCGAATGCATATCAAACCCCTGATACAGCGAAAGTTCGTACCGCGCGGGGCAAGGCGTGCCAGGAACGATTGGAAACGAAAAAAAACGCGCGCTATCTTCAAGAACCGACCAGTGTGAGCTATCTCCCTGAAAAATACACGTACCCTTGGAGCGATTTAAAACCTCGCGAATAATCGCCCGCTCCGTGGCGTGCAAATAAAAAAATCCGCAGAAAAATATTCGATCAAATTCCCCGAAGGAAACGCGTGCGGCTGCATGCGCAGCCTGCCGATAGCGCATACCACGGCTCATTATGCCGCGGCCGGTGAGCGCCTCATGATAGTGGGCACGCAACGTACTGATACCCGTAAGTACCCGGTTGATGCTCTCAGGGATTTCATACCCTATAGCCGCACTCTTCTCGATATGCGTCAGCGCGTCGTCACTGATATCCTCTAAATCCAATTGTTCGATAAACGAAACCATTTCTTGCGCCCAGGTTAAAAATGCGGCGAACGATTCCTTTCCTGAAAGAAGCCCGGGGGCTCTTTCTTTTACCAACTGATACATGAGATAGGACGCATCAAGCTCTCCGACACAGGGAAGTTTCCCGGATTCACCGAGGATATAGTCAACAAACGAATCGATGGAAAAAATAACCGGCGGGATAAAACTCTTCTTAAAACGAACGGCTAATGCCCGATTTAAAAAAAGTGCCGGGCGCCTACCCCCAAAAACGCAGACGTAACGGCCTAGATTCCCGCCCGGCGCAAGGCCGGCAAGCATATCCGATAAACGCTCAATAAAGTTTTCGCTTAACTGATACGTGATGACTTTTTCCATACAAAACTACCCCTGCCTCCAAAGACACCTCGTGTGTCTTTTGACTATGTAGGGCTACATTCTCCAACCATCACCTCAAGCGGCGCCGACTCAACACGCCCCTTCCAGAAACCGGCAAAATCAAAGGTACGCAAAGGATTGTAAAGATCGTAACCGAGCCGATATACGGCCTTAACCTTTATGGGCTTACGCTGACCGCGCGTGCTTGGAACATTCGTATACTCTTTAAGATAAATATCGTACACGCGGTATTCTCCGGGATACAGCACCCAAAAAAACGGCACATCGGACGCTGGTTTATTGAATTCTTTTCTGACAACGCTGATGCGCCTGCCGTCGTATTCCATTTCAAAAGAAATATTATTATACCCCCAGCTATTACATACTTGAAACACGTTCTGCGGGGTACGAGAGGTATTCTTAAGTATCACATGAAAATCGGGACCGTTGCATTGTTCACGCGCGTAACATAAATGCCTACCACCCTGACCAAACTCAGGGATCACCACCATCACCTCAAAAGGAGCCTCAGATGCCACGCACACGCTGCTGGCCAATACACATACGCAAAACAATACAGCAAACATCTGTTTCATAGAGCCTCCTTTTTTAAAACGCTAATTACCGCTAATTGAAAACGCTAATTTCCGCTAATCAGAAGTATCGAGTATTGAGTATTGGGTATTGAGTTTATTACAATAGTACTTTTAACCCTCACTCGATACTCGATACTCAATACGCAATACGCCTTCTGTATCTGCCATCTGGAATCTTTTCAATGAACCTCAATCGCTTCTTTACTCTCCACATACACCAGATACCCTCTAACACCACGACCTGGATATATATCGCCCATCATGCGTATATAGTGCTGCACCTGAACGCGGGCATTTTCGGTTATCTCACCCGAGGTCTTAAAATCAACGACAATCACCTCATCGGTACGCACGATAAGCCGATCAATGCGCCGCAGGTTACCGGTCGCGTCAACAAACTCTTTCTCACAGAAAACCTCACCGGCCTCCAGAAAGAAAAAATCATACAGCGCGGGCGCTCGAATTAAATCCTGTATTGTTTGCCGGTAGCCGGCGATATTTTCTCCGGGAAATTCCCCCTGGGCATATCCAAGAGCCCCGGCAATAAGCTCAATAACCTCGCATCCTAGGCAATTACCGATACGCGAAAGTATTGCATGAACCACATTCCCTTCTAAAATCTTCTTGCGATTACGAATCGAGGATGCGTCTCCGAATTCATCCCGGATCGCGGCGGCCCAATCTTTATATCGTGAAGGGCTAATCACTACCGACGCTTGCGTCGGGCGCGCAGAATCCGAATACGTGCGCTTTGCGCCAATTTCGGTAATATCTTCCGGGATCAGGAACCGAGCCTTATTCTTCTCATTTCCACTGGCAATAGCCGGCACAAAAATATAAAGCTCGTAGCGCGGACGGGTAAGCGCGACATAGATCGCGTTAAGCTCATCGATGCAGGCTTTACGATAGTTATACGAATAAATATCTCGAAGGCGCTGGGAAAAATAACGATGCCGCTCGGTAATGCGCACCAGACGAAAATCTTCCGGGGAAACATATGAACTTGTCCCTTTTCCCGCGGTCTCAGGATTCACTTCCATCCGTAAAAAGGGCACAATCACCACGTCAAATTCAAGTCCTTTTGCTTTATGAATAGTGATCACGCGGACCGCCGAGGCTCCCGCCACGCTCACATAGAGCTCATCATCCCGGGCGCTGGCACAATAAGAAAGAAAACCCCCCAGGTCAACATGATCTTCCTCGGTAGCTTTTATCAATTCAAGAAATTTCATGAAGAACGCCTGTGTGTCGGAAAAACTCTCATACACCGAAAATCGCTCGAAGAACGCGGTCGTAAGTTCATAGTGCGATAAAAACCCGACGCTCCTGAAGAACTCATCGATAAGACTGTCCCATGCTCCAGGCCAGCGTTCGCGGAAATACCGGTACAGAGGACTGACCCCGAGTTTTTTTTCCGTGCGCAGCGTAAAAATGAAGTCGGTAATAACCTGACGGCTGATACCACTCGCCCGGCAGGCAATATCACCGAGGATGAAGGCGGCAAAGCTTAAGTCATCGGGCGGTGAGTGCAAAAACCTAAGAAAAGCAATCACCTCTTTGATAAGCGAATTCTCAAGGACATTGAGCGTTTTTTCCGATTCAACGGGAATTCCTGCCTCAAGGAGCCACGACGTAACAAGCTCCACCTCATCATTACCCCGCGCCAGTATCGCAATATCTTGATACGAAAAGCGTTCCACAAGCTGGGCAAGGAGTTGGAGCGTCTTTGTGCGCATCAGGTTCTCACGCTTTTGCGTATCCTCTTCTGCAAGGCGCTCGACATACACGTAGCCGAACTGGTGATCCTCCCGCCAGCTCTGCTGAGCGTCAGAAAATACATCAAGAATATGACGACATTCCTCGGAAACGTTTGAAAACTTTTCAGTAATCTCATCGAGTGTGATCGCGTGCGCCAGATTCTCCCGAGAAAAAACCCTGTTGTTAAACTCTATAATTGCCCGCTGGCTGCGCCAGTTCTTGGAAAGAACGTCATTGCGAACATTATAAGAGGACAACTCATGACCCACATGGCTAAAAAGCTCCGCCTCCCCTCCCCTAAAACGATAAATTGCCTGCTTGGTGTCTCCGACATAAAAAAGAGACCCCCCGCACGAAAGCGCCTCCTGGATCATCGGAGAAAGATTTTGCCACTGCAAGATACTTGTATCCTGAAATTCATCGATAAGGTATTGATGGAAACGCGTCGCTAACCGATAGTAAATTTCAGCAACCGTGATCCCTCCTTCACCAAAGAGGCCGCGCGCTTTATGGTTGAGTTCCTCAAGAAACAAAACATCATCCTTTTTCGAAATATCCTGAAAAAAATACGCGATGCGCTCAAGAAGAAGAATATAAGGATTATAAAAAACAGCCGCGTCAAGCTCAACCAATTCCCGCAAACCCTGATGCACCTGGCCCCAAAGGTTTAGGAACTCTCGGGAAGGATCTTTCCCTTTATTCATCGGCGGATTCGGATAGATAAATACGTTGGGAATGCGGTCAATAAGAAACGTGGGCTCGGATCTTTCAAGAAAACTACGAATACTCTTAGCGCGGGAACCATGCAAACCCTCACCAATATACTGGGCCAGCTTTCCTATCTGCGCGAAAAGCTGGCGCTTCCTCTTGATCACATCGCTGCCGCAGCCGGGAGCGCAGCTGAAAGATTTCCCGTATTTATTGGTCAGCTGGAATAATGACCGGATAAACGTTAATATATCATCCTTGGGAAACCACCCCGTTCTGTTCTCGACAAAAAGATAATGCTCAAGAAACTCAAGAAAAAAATCGTGCACCCGCGGGTCAACACGAGCCTCTTCAATCGCGCAATCAAGACAATATGCCAGGTAATCAGAATAATCGCCCTTAATCTTAAAATGTGCGGAACGATCAATGGTGAGCGAACAACCTAAAAGAAGTGAGTTAATAAAACTGTCAATGGTCCTGACCTGAAAAAAACTGTAGTGCCGAATAAGCTCATCCATAATGCGAACTGCCGCCGCACGCGCGGCTTGGCGCGTAAGGCCAAGACTAGCCAAAATCTCTTCCTCTTGCAGCCGCGACTTCCAGGTATCAAAGGCAATACGTTTGGTGAATTCGACAATGCGCTCCTTCATTTCAACGGTTGCTTTATTGGTAAAGGTGATCGCCAGGATCGCACGTAACGTGCGGGGGGAGTCCGGGCTGACGGCGGGATGCATCAAAAGCTGCAGGTAGCGGGTAGCCAACGCAAACGTTTTCCCTGAACCGGCAGAAGCCTCGGTTGCAACAACTTCGGGGAAACGTAACGGTTTGATTTGATTATTCATAGCGGTTGGCGAGATCTGTGCCAGAAGACAAGAATGCAAGATCGAATAGGAGGCGGAATCACTTCCGCCGTCCTTTCACACCACCGTACGTACGGTTCCGTATACGGCGGTTCATAAAGGTTTTAAGAGTTCCCCAGTTTTGTCGTGAGGTTTACTAATCCAAGTTTGTTGAAGTAAGTT
>JBDRAN010000030.1:0-30672 GCA_043823745.1 Candidatus Omnitrophota bacterium
GTTCCGTCATTGATCCAAACCATTGATCGGTACATCACAAATCACAACCAGAATCCAAAGATTTTCATTTGGAGCGCTTCCGCACAACAGATCATGAACAAAATTTCAAAAGTAAAGAAGTGTTAGGGACACTACACTAGATATCTCTCCTTGTTTTTAGAGTCTTATCTGCTCCATCTTTGTGTACCATCCATGGAATCCGTATCCTTTTTATATCTCTTTTCTGGGTAGTTCAACGTAACCCCCTTTAAACTGTACCAAAGTTTTTGCTAACATAGTGAACAACATCTCTATTCAATAGAGAATTTCGTTGAGACCTTTCGTCTTCGAAACCTTGTGCCACTTCTCATAAAATCTTTGCTCATATATTAACAATATGCAAAACTGTAAGCTTAATAAGTTGAAATCTGTTCTTCAATGATCCAAGTAAGTATTTTCGATATAAATTCAACGATTATAATTATAGCCTATGGCGGTAAAAAAATAAAGATTTCTCCTTATCTTGGTCTTGAAAATATTAAATCAAATACGGGTGAATATATTCCTTCTTCGGAAGAAAAAGAAGGTTTCGGAACTTCCTCCGGCGTTATAGACTGGGTCATATCAATCTGCATGGTTTCTATTCTTTGACAATATAGCGTAAATAATACCAAATATCTATGGTAAAATATCTCCATACAAGGAGGTAATTGTCATGGCATACATTAAAGGTAACCGCAACCAAATAACGTTTTTACCACAAGCAATAGAAGACTATATCGCAAAGGACGATCCTGTACGCGCCTATGACGCTTTTGTCGAAGCCCTTGATATAGATAAACTTGGGCTGGCCATAGACGAAAATCAAGCAGGAGCTAATCCTTATTGGCCGAAAGCCATGCTTAAACTGCTTATCTACGGTTACCCTTACGGTATACGCAGCTCGCATAAATTAGAAAGAGCCTGCTATCACAATCTGGCGTTTATTTGGTTGACCGAAGGCATAAAGCCGGATTATCGCACGATTGCCAAATTCCGGGTCGCCAATGCGGATATTTTAAAGAACGTTTTACGCCAATGCGCGCATATGTGCTTAAAACTTGGTTTAATCGAAGGTAATACCTTGTTTGTAGACGGCACTAAGATTAAAGCCAACGCTTCTTTAAAGAATACATGGTCACAAGAGCGATTACAAAAATATGAAGCTACAATAACCGAGAACATTAAGCGTATATTAGCCGAATGCCAGGCCGTTGATTCTCAAGAAGCAAACGACGGCTCTTTGGTAAAACTCAAAGAAGAACTGGCCAATCAGGAAATTTTGAAAGCCAAGGTTGCTGAGATTGCCAGAGATTTTCAGGAATCGGGAAAATCTAAAATAAATACTACCGATTCTGATAGTTTCGTATCCAAGTCAGATCGTGGGGCAAAAATGTATCACAATATTCAGACGGTAGTTGACGAAAAACACGGACTTATTGTCAATGCCGATGTTATAAACCAAAGCGTTGACGCAAACCAGTTAAGTGTTCAAACTAAACAAGCGCACGATACCCTTGATAAAAAACCTGAAAACATCTGCGCTGACAATGGCTATTACAGCGTTGCCGATATCGAAAAAATCAACAAAGATATCAATGTTATTGTTCCTTCTCAAGGACAGCTTATCAAAGAACGTGCGCCGGAAAAGATAAAACCATTCCCTAAGGATACGTTTAAATATGACGATAAGCACGATTGCTATATCTGTCCGGAGAATAAAGAACTACCGCATACAGACCTGACAATTCCGGATAAACCGAATGCTATTATATATCAGGCTCGTGGATACGATTGTAAAAACTGTAAACATTTTGGCGTATGCACTACTTCGGCCAACGGCCGTAAAATCATCCGGCAGAAAAACGAAGCGCTTCTTCAAAATCTGGCACAAGTATATGCAAGCGATACCGGACAACGGATATATAAACTGCGAAAACAAAAAGTAGAATTGCCGTTCGCTCATTTTAAACACAACATGAATGTACGCCAGTTGTTACTGCGCGGCATAGAAAAAGTAAAATCAGAAATTTTTCTATGCTCCATAGGGTACAATGTAACCCGTATGATAGGATTAATGGGTGTTAACGGGCTAAAAGAGGCGACAGTTAGCGCTTAAAATCAACGAGAAGTCGTATCGTGGGACATTTTCACGGCTACACGCTGGTTCAACCCTTTATTTTAACCTGTTTGTCAAAGAACAAATGTTAATATGACCCGGCTTGGTTAAACGGGGGCAGATTCCCTTCCCCAAATTGCGACCTTTTCTAAATAAGGCATACCTTGTAACCCTTGACGGCTTCTGTTCAACAGAATTTTACGTTCTTGAAACCAAGGGATGTTCCTCTTATTACCTATTTACATTCTTGCAATCTCCGTTAGTCGTTAATCAAACCTCTTATCTAATGACTGGAAACACACTCCCGAGATTGCAGACTGACGATATTGAATCCCTCCTCTTCCGGTGCAGAATCAAATCGTAGAGATGATGCAGTCCTCCTACGAACAGATGAAACAGAAAGAACAAGAAGCGGGAAACCTGTAAGAAGCAAATCGAAGACATCAACAACGAGGTTACGGTCAAAAAGATTGAATTGAGCGAGGCACAGATTGAGATGAACGATGTCGAGGCGTATCTCAATTACGGTAAGGCAACAATGGGGACAGTGGCGAGGTTGTGGGCGAACGCAGAACTGAACCTCAAACAACGCCTGCAAGCTTTCATATTTCCTGACAGGATCTATTGGAATAGAGAAACATTTGCAACTACCAAAACCCCTTTACTTTTCAAGCAGATACAGCCCGAATCTCCCCAAAAAGTTCAAATGGCAGCCCCAACGGGATTTGAACCCGTGTATTCAGCTTGAGAAGCTGACATCCTAGACCAAGCTAGACGATGGGGCCGACTGAGATATACGTGCGCGGGGGCTTTAGTGGCTCAACTATATCCAGGAACGGCGCTTAAAATACATAAACATGGAAATTCCCACTCCGAGCATAAACACGAGAGTCAGATAAAAACCTATTGCGTACTCGGCGGTAGGTATGTGCCTAAAATTCATTCCAAAGACTCCTGTAATAAAGGTCAATGGCATAAAAATAGTGGCGATGACCGTGAGAACCTTCATGACTTCGTTAAGCTTATTGCTTAAGCTTGAGAGGTAGACTTCAAGCATCCCGGTAAGCATTTCCCTAAAAATATCCATTAAATCGACGAGATGGATAACATGATCGTAAATATCCCTAAAATATATCCTGGTGGAATCTTTAATTAATACCGATTCGCTGCGGTCAAGCCCTTTAAAAAGATCGCGCAGCGGCCAGATAGATTTACGAAGAAATATCAGCTCACGCTTAAGATGATATATTTCCCGTAAAACTACGGAATCGGGTCCACTGATGGTTTCTTCTTCCAGGAACTCAATGCGCTCTCCGAAGTTATCCAAGACTTTAAAATAATTATCGACGATCGCGTCTACCAGCGCATAGGCAAGATAATCGGCACCCATCTTTCTGATTTTCCCTTTTCCATTTTTGATGCGGTCACGTATGGGGTCAAAAACATCGCCGATTGTTTGCTGAAATGATATTACAAAATTTGATCCTATGATCACGCTGATCTGCTCTATCTGCACTTCAGATTGATTGGTCCCGATAGACAGCATCTTAAGAACAACATATACATAGTTGTCGAGATCCTCAATCTTGGGCCGCTGGGCGGTATCGCCAATATCTTCGAGAATAAGCGGGTGTAGCCCAAAGCACACAGCAATTTTTTCTAGTATGTCAGGCTGGTGTATTCCCTCAACATTGATCCACGTAACGGTTGGTTTATCTTTAAACACCGAACAGTCGGCGGCATTAACGACTTCCTTTTGCTGGAAGGAATCTTCGCTATAGTCGATGACCGTTATGCGTACCGGTTCTTTACGCTTGGCGATATCTGCCTTGATGATAAACGGCTTGATTCTTCGTTTTATTAGTTTTGCCATATGGTTGTATAATGTTTCACGTCGCGTTATGCTCTGACCGGGTAACCGCCTTATAGAATAAAGCAAAGAGTCCCGTTTGTCAATCGAAACTACTGCCGTAGCCGGAGCGGACATGGTTATCCATAAATAATCTCCATGGCTTTGCGCGCAACCTCCTCTGGAGAAATTGCCGCGAGACACGCAAAAGATTTGGTGCAACCATGAGCGGCACAAACGTTACAATGGACGTCTTTATGAAAATAAAAAGCACTTTCACCGATCGGACGCCAGCGCCGGGGTGAGAGGCCCGGATCGCTGCGGCCAAACATCGAGATAACCGGCGTATGTAGGGCTGCCGCCACATGCACGGGGCCTGAATCGTTCGAAATAAAAATTGTCGCTCGTTTAAGGAGCGCCCCGAGCTGTGCAACATTTAAGCGCCCGCGTAAATCAAGAGCCAGTTTCTGGGTAACCAGAGCCTCTGCGGATTGGTCGTGAGGCCCCGAGGCAACAACGATAATGGCAAGACGGGTTTCATTGCGTAGCGTACGCGCGAGCTGAACAAAATGTTCTGACGGCCATCGTTTTGACGGGCAGGATGCGGAAGGGTGTATCACGATAAACTCCTGTCCCCGGCGGATTCCTATCTCTTCAAGAAGCGTTTCTACCTGATGCTCATCGTCAGGCGATACCGGAAAATATAACTCGGTATCGACGATTGCAATGCCTAATGCGCGTATGATATCCAACGTATAATCTGACTCGTGCCGCAAGCCCTCGTGTTTGGTATGCGGAATTCTTCGGGTAAGAAGCCAGCTATTTTTTCGATCCCAACCGATACGCAGCCGGATACCGGCAAAAAACGTTATAACGTGAGCGCGCGTTGTCGGATGCAGGATAAGGGCCCAATCAAAATTCTCTCTCTTCAGCTGCAGCGTAAAACGTATTGACCCCATAAGGCCGTGATGGGCTCCCTCTTTATCGTAGACAATAACCTTGTCAAGGTATGGATTGCCGACCAAAACATCCTTGGTGTATGGCCGGCACATAAACGTGATCGACGCTTCCGGGTAAGCCAGCCGCACATTTTTTATTACCGGTGTAGACAGGATAACATCACCGAGGCGGTCGGTTCTCACGATAAGTATTTTTTTTGGTCTGGTATAATCGTCCATGGATTATGTTTCACTCATTTTCATAAGCACGTTTACGGCATCATGTATGCGGGCGGGACTTATTTCCATACAGTGATGATTCAAAGCGCACTGCGCCTGCGCGCACGGCAGACAGGAAAGATGATCATTGCGCACCAGGAGAGAATATTGTGACCAGGGGCCGTAACGTACGGGGTCTGTGGGGCCAAAAAGCGCGAGAACCGGAACATTCAAGTAACTTGCCAGCTGCATAATGCTTGAGTCAACCCCGATAAGCATTCGCGCGTGATGCGACAATAAGTACGCGATATCGTATAGTTTTGTTTTACCCAGCAAATCGACAATCCCGCGTATCGCAGGGATGTCCTGATAATACGCGCGATCGCTCTCCTGGCCCAGGAGGACGATCTGCATCTGTCCGGGGAGCCCGGAAATAACCTCCCGCAAGAGATGATGCGGGTATGTTTTTTGAGACGACTTCGAAGCACACGCAATAAATATCGAAGGGCTAAGCCTCAAGGGTTCCCATGCGCGGATCTCATCAGGGCTCAATCGAAAGCTACCCACATGCTGTACCGGTTGAGGGGCAAGCCGGTTGATTACGGAAAGATATGTTTCTTTGACGTGCACGCGCTCGTTCGGACGGTGGTACGGCGTCCGGTAGCGAGCGCCGATAAAAACCGGTAAGAATGAATTTTTTAAATCGACGACCATGTCGAACTTTCCGCATAAAGAGAATGAAAAGATCATCTTTTGCCGCGCGCGCCAGTGTTTGTCAAAAATAATTGTCTCATCGATGAAACTATTACGGCTCAATAAATCATTTGTGTGGACAGATGCGATAGCGGTAATGCGTGCAGATGGATACCGGCCGCGAATACGATCAAGCGCAGGAAAACCGAAGATTGTATCGCCGATATTCGTAGGAAAATTAATCAGTATTTTTAAGACAGGGTGCGCTTTCATGAAGAGATAAGTATTGTGCGTGCCCGGAAATATACGTCCTCGACGCTCACAGCCCGCATGCAGCGATTATCAGAACAATCATGCCGGTAACATGGTAGACCGCAGTCATGCTTTCCGGAGACAACCGTGACTGACCTGCCCCGGGGAGCGGTCAGGGCTGGAGAAGTCGGCCCAAAGATAACAAGCGTAGGTACTCCAAGGCTCGCCGCAAGGTGCGCAGGGCCTGAGTCGTTGGAGATAAACATACGCATGTGTGTTATCAACGCGGCCAGTTGCCTTATCGAAGTCTTCCCGCACAGCATGGCGGCCTGAGTGCTCATCTGCCCTGTTACGCGTGAAACAAGCGCTGCGTCTGGCTCTGCGCCGGTAAAAAGAATGGTGCAGTGATGCTTTTTGGCAAGCAAATCCGCGAGCTCCGCAAAGCGTTCAGCCGGCCAACGTTTTAATTCCCAATTTGCCGCGACATGTATACCAACGATGGGAGTATTCCCGATGGCCTGTGCGCCTAAAAGGGTATGGGCGATCGCATGTTCCTGGGAGCTTACGAATACTTCCGGGTTTCTGTCCACTACCGGAATCCCCGCCTGTTCAAAAAGATGCAGGTAATGATCCTGTCGGTGAACAGGGCAAGCCCGCGGCGTGACCGGGTAGTTTACGATACCGCATGTCTTGGGTCTCTTCCAGCCGATACGACGGGGAATCCCCGCAAGCAAACACATGAATGCACGGGTAAAGGAGCGGTGTATCAGAAAAACGGTATCGAACTTTTGAGCGCGCAGAAAGGCGATGAATGAAAGCTTTGCGGTTAATCTGCGGTGGGTTGAGCGCTCGTCAAATTCTATAAATTCATCAAGATAGGGATTCTGCGCGTATACGTCGCGCACCCGGCCGGTTCCCATCAGGGCCACATACGTATCGGGAATCGCGCGTTTTAAAGCGCGCAGCGCGGGCGTTGTCATAATCGCATCGCCGAGCCAATTGACGGTGACAATAAGGATACGCTTCATAGTATCATGAGGGCTTACGCAGGCGCCGGAACAGGTTATAAAAACCACTAAGCTTCGCCCATAATGAAAATTCCGTATCACGATCGGTAATTTTGATCCGCCGCAACGCAAACAGTTCCCGGGTCCGTGAAAAACCCCGGTTAGTGGTGCAGGCGCACAAATAACCTGCGTCGCGCACTACCTCTATTGTTTCGTTGTTGTAGCCGCCGCCCGGATACGTAATAGTCGTAATCTCGCGTTCGAACGTTGAACGTAATTTTTCTTTCGATCCGGCGATTTCGTGCTTCAGCGCTTCACTGCCTAAGGTGTCCAATGAGCGGTGCGTGAGCGTGTGTGAACCGATGCCCACGCGGGAATTGCTCAGTATGGTACGGATATCCTCGGCGGATAAATGCATATCGGTCCCAATCTTATCGGCCACGAGAAATATGGTTGCGGGAAAATCGAATTTCCGAAGAATTTCGGCTGCCTGCAGATTATCTCCAAACCCGTCATCGAATGTAATGACGACGAGATTGTGCGCATACGTTTGCCGGTTTACAACCATGCGGCAATAATCTTCAAGCGGGATTACACGATATCCCCGTTTCTTGATAAACGCCATTTGTTCGTAAAAATGCTGTGGGCTCACTGCTGCGTAATTGTTTACCCGGGAAGCGTCGAGGGTATGATACATAAGAATCGGTACCTCATAATTATGCCAGAGATAAACCCAGAAAACGCCCAGGCACAGCGCGCCGATCGTCAGGATTCCCGCAGCTATCTTTATAATTTTTTTCATGCAAGCACGCTTTTGTAAACTTCTTCCGTGTTGGCCGCCATAGCGTCTATGGAGAAAAGCTGAACATCATCCGCAGCCGTTCGGCAGATAGCCGAACGCAGATGCCCGTCAGCGAGCAGTGTTTCGATCGCCTCAGCGAGTGCTTCCGGGGAATATCGGTAAAAGAGCAAACCATTATCTCGGTGCCGTATTATCTCGGCTATTCCGCCTACATTATAACCTATGACCGGAACGCCTTTGGCGAATGCCTCAATAACGGCATATCCAAAACCCTCCTGTCTTGAAGGAACAAGCAAGAGATCGATAATATCAAGGAAATCAGCGGCTTCCGCATTAATGAACCTGACACGCTCAGTGAGGTTTTCGCGCACAATGGATTCACGCAGTTTGGCTTCCAGCTTTCCTTGACCGGAAAAAACCAAAAAGATATTCTTGTTTCTCGCGTATACGCGCTTAAACGCCTGGAGTGCGCAGAAGTGGCCCTTCTCCTGCGAAATTCTCCCCAATACCCCCATTACAATATCACCGGATGAAAAATTAAATTCTTTTTTATCCCGATGTTTTTCCAGAAAGTCAGCAAGGGAAATGCCGTTATACACCACGGAAACAGAAGCTTCAGGAATATTTAAATCATCGATCATGTGGCGTTTAACGGCGTTGCTTACCGCAATCGCTTTCATGCCGCTGAAATTCATCATTCTTCGCATGAGGGAAGACCGGTAGTACCCATGAAATGCGCTTACATAAGGGATGCGAAAGAAAAACCAGATATAATAAGCGAGACATTGAGTAACGCGCGTATTAGCGTGAACAATGTCTATCTTTTCACTACCAAGGAGCTCGCGTAACCTCCACAATGAAAAAAATATTTTTGGGCTGACAATAGACTTTGTACGAATAGGTATTTCCGCATGACGGATCCCTTTATCTTCAAAAAGCGTCCTCCACGCGCCGCGGTCAGACGCAACGATAACCCGATTGCCGCGGCTGGTAAGACCGGACGCGAGGTTTATCATATAGCGTGTTACTCCGCCGGGATCACAATGATTTCCCAGAATGAGGATATTCATCCGTTAGATAAAATTTCTTTAATTTTTGCAAATACTTCCTGCGGCACGATCTTCTCCATGCAAAGATTTTTCTCTTGAAGGCGGCACTGCGGTTTATAACAAAACGAGCAGAACAAACGTTTATGAAAAATATACAGATTTCTGCTGCGCACGGTGTGACGCTCCGGATCAGTCGCGCCAAAGAGCGCGATCGTCGCGACACCAAGGCTTTGCGCTAAATGTAACGTAGCTGTATCCGGGGTCACAAATGCCGTCAGACGTGATAGTGCCCAGGGTAAATCCTGCAACGATATTTTTCCGCACATATTGAACGGTCTTGGGTACAGCATATTTTCAATACGGTTTGCGCGTTCTCGTGCCGCATCGTCCCCAAACAAAATAACCTTACAGGAGGGGAAATTTTTATAGATCATTTCAATAAGGCTTACGATATGGTTAAAGGGCCAGTTTTTTGAACTCCAGCGTAGTGAGGCTGAGATCGTAATGCCGATCAAGGTTCCTTCGGGAAGCGTCCATGATGCGGGTGGCTCCGGTTTCCAAAAAATGAGTTCTCGACGCGAAAGCGATACGCCCAATAATTTTAGAATTCGCTCCTGAGAGACAAGCGGATCGTCGGCCCTCTTAAAACGCAGCCGCTTTGTTAACAAGAATCCGGCGCGTAGACTATACCCGAACGACTCCCGGGGAAAAGCTAGAAAAGTTAACAGATGCGAAGGACGGTTATTCTGCAGATCAACGATATAATCAAATGATTTTCGCCGCAAGATTCGTGCGATTGCACGTAATTGACTGATTTTTTTATAATTCTCATCTACGGCAATGACATCATTAATGTAGGGGCATCCATACAATAACGGCGCATATTTTTTTGCGGTAAGAACCGTTATCGATCTATCAGGGAAGTGTTCATGGAGCGCTTTAAGGCTTGGAAGAATAAGAATAAGGTCACCGAGCGACGAAAGCTTTACGACTAAAATACGTTGGTGCGAAAGCGTTTGTCGATATACCTGCGCGGTTTGCTGCAAGCATTTTTCTATCGTGTAGTGAGCATCAACTTTTTTGCGCGCATTAACCGTAAGAGTCTGGGCGAATGCGCCATCGCCCAGGAGCCTAGAAATCGCGTCCCCAATTTCCTGCGTATTTTTTGGTTCGACAAGAACGCCGTCGACATTTTCCTGGATAATTTCCCGGTATCCCCCGACACGCGTCGCAATAACGGGGACGCCGCAGGCAAATGCCTCAATGATAACGCGTCCAAAGGATTCCTCGGTTATCGATGGTGCAACCAACAATCGCGCGTCGCGCAGTAAGGCACCAACGTCATCGGCAAATCCTGTAAATTGCACATTGTATTGAAGCGCGAAACGGGTCACCAACGTTTTTAAGTGGTTGAAGTAATCCATTTTTGAACGGTCGGGGGAACCGACGATTTTTAGTTTTACGTAAGGATTGGCACGTACGACTTTTCGGAACGCTTCAATCAAATATTCATATCCTTTTGAAGGAGCAATCCTGCCAAGGCTAATGATGCTGTTTGAATCTTTACGGACACCATAGTCCTGAAATCTGAACTTATCTAAATCTACCCATCGGTCGATAACGATGATTTTTTCCTCAGGCACACCGAAATTCTGGCGCATGTGGCGCGCAACAGATCGAGAGGGGCAGATTACATACTTTCCCCACCCCATTACTTCACTCCATGCGCCGCTTTTATAGATCCCGTGACATGTTGTGACAAAATGAGTCCGGGAACAGCGTGTGGCAAAAAAAGAGATCCACGCGGGAACCCGTGAACGTGCGTGCGCTATATCGATATTTTCTTTCTCAAATATCGTGCGCAAGGGCTTAATGAGAAACAGCGAAAGGATCGACTTCCTGTATATCGGGAGACGATAATGCGTTATTCCGTTCTTCGCCAGCTCGGCCAGAAGGCGTCCTCCCCCGCTGATAACGATATTCTCGATCGCGCTGTTTTTGAAGTATCGGGTGATGTCAAGGACTCCCCGTTCCACTCCACCGACATTCATTTGAGGTATAATTTGAGCTACGTTCATAAGCGTTGTTGTATAGCCGCACGTATCGCGGCCACATTGTCTTCGAATATGCTCGAGGATACAGGGTTGATACCGTCTAACGAAAAAGGAGGCATCAAAAACTGCACTTGATCGCGTATCGATTCAAGGAATACTTTATGTTTGGCGTGAATACGTTCACACAATATACTTACGCAAGGTTTTTTCAAAGAGAGAACTTCGGAAATCATCGAAATACTTTCTGCGCTCACAAATGCCACATCCGAGGTTGACACAAACCCTTCGAAAATGAAATCGTGGTTCCCCCGGCGCGCGTACACAACAGTCTCCGTGAGAGGGTCTTTTTCCATATTTTCCTCAAGATATTTCTCAAAGATTTCCGGTGTACGCCGCGAGGTGCTGATAAGAATCCGGTAGCGCCTATCACGCGCAAAGGCTTTAATCTTTTCGAGAAAAAGCTTTCCGTTTTTTATAAACGTTCCCGTATCGCTGATGGGACCGCCAAAAAAAATAGAGATTTTCGGTTGCCCCGATAAATTAAAAAAATCCTTACATTGCTTTATTTTCCTCTCGAGGTCTTTTGGATAAAACAATGCACCCTTAATAAGTGTTGTATTCGCGGCACTGATCCGATCGTGTTCCGGAAGGATTGTCATATCGAAACGACTCAACGGAATATTAGGCCGCAATATTGCAACTGACTTGGCACCCACATATGCCGAGAAAATGCGGTTGATGGCGGCACTGAAGCTTCCGGTACTTACGACGGTATCGGCGTAATACTTCCTGAGTTCTTCATATGAAGACCGGGTAAGAAGTATCCGCAGGCATCGCCCGCAACCGATGCACGATGCGCCTGAAAAAAAAGCGCAGAGCTCAGCAAAAATTCTGGTGATTCTGCCCCGGTAGCGTACTTCGATCGTACGGGTACGGAGTTCTTTCTTGACAAGGTTCAAAATGGCAATAAAAGCCTCTGACTGCTTTATGTGTCCTTGTTTCCCATCGCTTAAAACAATCGCGTCAACGGTGCTTTTACGCTTAAATCGCTTATACCACCACAGATATTCCGCGGGATGCTGACGCAAATAATTTTCATAAATTGCATTAAGTTCACGCAAAAGTTCATGTTCAGTCTTTTGTCCCGGATCAAGCGAGGCACCAATATGAAGCGTGTGCGCCAAACCCGTCGTACGCCACCCAAAACCCGGATAGATTTTTTTGTTAAATTTCTTCGCAAGATATACCGCGGTCCGGGGGGTCGGCACCAGGTGGGTAAAGAATTCGATCATAGGCGCATTATCTTCAGCTCCATGATCGATCCCCAGACCAATCATGCATCCGGCATGAAGATGTCGTAATAAGCTTTTAAGCGTGAACGTTACCTTGATATTTTCAGAACGCCGCGCATTATTGAGAAAAGTATCCATCGTCGCATGTCCCTGTTGACGCGCGAATATAGCATAATTACATTGATGGGCGAGCAACCAATTATACACCTCCCAGCTTCCTTCATGAATGCCGACCAAGATCCCGCCATCCGGCGGAAACGCTTCTTCGCTTGCAAACGTTACCTGAGGATAGATGCGTTTGGGGATAAAGCTCTCAAGGACGGCAATTCCAAAATTAATAAAACTCGCGCGTACAATCTTCCGGAGCCGCGCGTCGGTATATTCGGGAAACGCGAGCTTTACGTTACGGAATGCGACTCGCCGTTTCTTCTGATTAGCACCGATGATCGAACCGATCAAAATACCGAGACCGACAATCGCGTGCTGTGGCAATATTGAAAGTATTTTTTGAAGTATGCGAGCCATCCGATACATCGTTAACCTGCAATAGTAAGCCTACGTTTCACTTCATTAAAAAACAATTCTTCGTTTTCGATATCGATTGCGATATGCGCAACCACTCTACGCACACCTTCGGGAGTATTCGGAAAATGAAACTTATCCTTATGGGTAATGCAAAGATATTCAACACCCGCATCAACAAGTTTTTTTTCTAACGCTGCTACATCCGCTTCTGTCAGCTGGTAATGGTCCGGATATATATAGGTCGCACGCAAGGTGACACCCGCGCGCGTAAGCATCTGGAAAAAACCGTCGGGATAACCGGTAGCCGAAAAAGCGGCAACTCGAGCATTTGCTAACTGCATAAGATCCAGGTGCCCTTGATGAGTGTCGGTAAAGCCCGTGAAACGATACGATGCGCAATAGATGGAAAGTTTTGGAAACCTGCAATTAAGCTGCCGTGCAATTGTACCACAATCAATCGCGGCACCAGCGCGATTGATAACAAGGATGTCAGCGCGGCCAAGCGCGTTCAATGGTTCGCGAAATACCGACGCGGGGATAAGCGCGCGAGACAGCGTAAATTCGCGCGCCGCCATAAGAAGAATGTTTACGTCGCGATACAATTTTCGATATTGAAAACCGTCATCAAGCACAAAAAGATCAAATGAATCACGCAATTGACAAGATAAAGAAAGTCGATTTGCCGACGAATATACCTTAACACCTTTCTCCGCAAGAAGCATTCCTTCGTCGGTTCCATAGCCCCTGCGTAATACCGCTACCTGTAACGTTTCACCAAGTTTACGCGCCATATGTGCCGCAAGTGTCGTTTTTCCGCTCCCAGCCCAGGAAATATTGCCAATGCTGATGACCGGCCGGCAACAGGGAACGGTCTTAAGGATCCGTGTATCATAGAGGCGGTTGCGCGCGCCTACAATTATCCCATAGAGCACAGAAAGCGCATAGAGTAAAAAATAAAAAAGCCATCCGAATACGCTGTGCGTCTTTTTTTCCAGGAAGCGTACATACCGTAAGGAAATCTTTCCGTAAAAGTTCATATGCCGCACGCATTGCGAGACTTTATAGGAGCAGGCACAGTATGGCTCTTGACTGCCTCAACTATCATTTCGATATTTTTCTGAAGCCCACGACGCTCTTCATTAAAAACGCTCAACGCTTTCAAGCGTAAATTCTCGCGTAAGCTCACATCATTAACCAGGCGCAAAAGCACCTCCTTAAGCTGTGTAGCGTCACTCACTCTAATACCGGCTCCGCGGGCAAGAACCACTTCCTCGACGTCACGGAAATTTTCCATGTGCGGACCAAAACAGGTAGGCTTTAGGAAATATAAAGGTTCAAGAATGTTGTGCCCGCCGCAGGAAGCAAGGCTGCCGCCGACAAAACAAACATCTGCAATACTATAAAAATACAAAAGTTCGCCGAGAGTATCGAGAATATATACCGATTTTCCGCCGCCACCGAAAATTTTCGTGTCAGGTGTGCTTACGCGCACGGGAGAAAAACCAAAACGCCTGACCGATTCTTCAATCGCAGGCACGCGCGTCGTGTGACGGGGCGCGATAACCAACGTATACGGATTACCGAAGTCAAGCGTATCTCGAAGTATCTCAAGTACTATCTCTTCTTCCGGATGATGCGTGCTTGCCGCAACAACAACGAGATTGCCCTCCGGCTTAAGGAGCGGCACGTAGAGCTTCCGGATAACAGAAAGTTTTTCCTGATCAGGTATAATGCTTTCAAATTTAAGATTACCGCTTATCGTTATTTTTTCTGAAGGACAACCAAGCGCGAGAAATCGCTCTCGATAGATGTGGCTTTGCACGCCAACGTAGCTGCAATTCTTTAAAACCTGTTCAATGATCGGCCCAAGCAGGCGATACCGCCGGAACGCTTTATCGGAAATGCGGCCGTTAACGATAACAATAGGTATCCCGCGGCATTTGAGCCGATAAAAAAGATTCGGCCAAATCTCGGTTTCGACTGCGATAAATAACTGCGGACGTATAAGGCGCAGGGCACGAACAACGATAAAAGAAAAATCAAACGGAAAGAATATAATCTGTGCGAACGATGAGTATTTGTCCCGGGCAATTTTGTTTCCGGTAAGGGTTGTCGTTGAAATAACAATCGGGTTGTCGTACAGCTCTCTCAATCGTGTTACGAGCGGCGCAATCAGTATGGCTTCCCCAACGCTTACCACGTGTATCCAGATACGCTGCTGCCTTGATGCGGTAAGCGTGATAAAACCAAACTTTTCGCGCAACGCACGGAAGGTTATTTTTTTGCGGTAAAAATAAAAAGGAAGATACGCAACCAGACCCAGAAAAAAGCAACAATCATAAAAAAAGAATAAAAGAGGAATTAGAAATAGATTCATCATCAGCGGGCGCGTGGATGCGCTTTTTCGTAAACTTTTTTAAGCGAATCAATGGTTAGATGAGTATACACCTGAGTCGTCGCAATGCTCGCATGGCCGAGGAGTTCTTGAACGCTGCGTAAATCAGCGCCGCGATTAAGAAGGTGAGTAGCAAATGAATGCCGGAACGTATGAGGTGAAATATTGTAGGCGAGAGAAGCGCGCTTCAGGTAACGTCTAATAATATCGCGAACACCACGATCGGTGAGCGTTCCCGCGTTTCGATTTATAAGGAGCGACTGGTTTGTGTCAGTGCGCCGATCAAAATAGTTTTTAAGTGCTTTTATCGCCGGCTCGCCTAACGGCAGAAGCCGCTCCTTACGTCCCTTTCCCATAACTTTGACCATACCCCCAATGAAGTCAATATCATTGATTTTGAGGGCCGTAAGTTCTGAAACGCGCGCGCCGGTTGAGTAAAGAAACTCCATAATGGCTCTGTCCCGCCAGGCGAGCATATCGTCTCCGCCAGAAGCGCCAAGAACTCGCGCAGTCTCTTCCTCGGTAAGAAATTTTGGCAGATTTTTTTCCATGCGCGGATATATAAGAGAAGTTGCGATGTTTGCCTTGATCTCTCCTTCCCGTGTCATAAACTTAAAGAAACTTTTTAGCGTTGATATTTTTCGGGATAGCGTGCGCTTGCTCAGATTACGCTCGGCAAGTTTACTTAAAAATTTGCGTAAAATAAAATAATCGATTGTCTTAATATCGACTTCCCGGTCTTTTAAGTCACGACCGGCAGATAAAAAATGCTCAAATTCCACAAGATCGATTCGATAATTCAGAATCGTATGAGATGAATAATTCTTCTCAATATGGAGATAATTTAAGTACCGCTCGATATAATACGAAAAAAGCATAGAGTATGTATGATTACATCGCAACGCGCACCCACACGCGTTTATACGGATTTATCGCCTTGCTCTTGTTGGGGTGACCCAGGCTCTTCGGGAAGACTGCGCGAAGTAAAACGGCAATCAGGAAACTTTGTGCACCCATAGAAATTTTGCCCGCGCTTATTCCTGCGCTCGATCAGCAACCCTTCCGTACATAAAGGACAGTGTACGCCGGTTGTAATACTTTCTGCGTATTTGCATTTTGGAAATTCAGCGCAGCTTAAAAAACGGCCTTTACGTGACCATTTTATAACGAGCGATGCGCCGCACTGAGTGCATTTTTTATCCGAAAACTGGACCTCTTTCTTGATTGACACCCCCGCCTGATCGATTCTTTTTTTGAATGAAGGATAAAAATCGCGAACGATCGTGTGCCACTCGATCGTACCCTCCTCGACTTTATCGAGCTTCTCCTCCATGAGCGCGGTAAAATTCTCGTTAACGATTTCCTCGAAATGTGCACCTAAAAGGTCACTTACCCGTACACCCAGATCGGTGGGAATAAAATATACTTTTTCGCGGCGGATATAATTACGCGCAATAAGCGTGTAGATGGTGGGTGCGTAGGTAGATGGCCGCCCGATTCCTTTTTCTTCCATGAGCTTGACTAACGAAGCGTCGTTAAAGCGCGGCGGGGGCTTGGTGGTATGGTCGGTAGTTGCGAGACCCTCAAGGAGCGCCGGGTCAGAAGCTGCGCACACCGGAAGCTCGGTATCCTCTTCTTCTCTCCCCCACACTCTTAGGAATCCGTCGAAAACAACGCGTCGACCCTCGGCAACGAACTCAGCGCTCGACGATGAAAGAATAATTTTTGTATTTTCAAAAAGGGCTTCCCGTATTGACGTTGCAGCAAAACGGTTCCAAATAAGCTCGTATAACTGGGCCTCATCGGCTGATACGCATGCGCGTATCTCGCCGGGTGTACGCGCAATGCTCGTCGGACGTATCGCTTCATGCGCCAACTGAGCGCCTTTTTTCTCCTTGTATCGACGTTCATGTTCGGGAAGATACGATGGCCCGAACGTTTGCGCAACATACTCTTTTGCTTCGTGTTTTGCTTTAGCGCTCACGTGAAACGAATCGGTACGCATATACGTAATGAGACCCACCATCTCGCCTCCGACCTCAGCTCCTTCATACAGGCGTTGCGCAAGAAGCATTGTTTTTTGAGAAGAAAACCGGAGCCGGTTAAATGCATCCTGTTGCAAAAGCGAAGTTGTGTAGGGTGAGGGCGGGTTGCGCTTTGTTTCTTTCTTTGTAACCGTTCGGACATGAAAGGTTTCGCCGGATAAGATGTTAATGCAATCCTCGGCGGCTTCTTTTGTCTCAAAGATAGCTTTTTTCCCTTTGTATTTTTCAAGTTTAGCCTCAACCGTTTTTCCGCCAATAGTAATTTTCGCCACCACGCAATAGGTGGTTATCGGGATAAATGCAGCGACTTCTTTTTCGCGTTCGACGATAAAACGCAGGGCTACCGACTGAACGCGCCCCGCGGAAAGCCCACGGACAATTTTTTTCCACAAAAGCGGTGAAAGACTGTACCCAACAAGTCTATCGAGTACGCGGCGCGCCACCTGAGAATTGATAAGATTCGTATTGAGCTCTGTCGGATGTCGAAACGCTTCATGAAGAGCATCAGCGGTGATCTCGTGAAAAACTACTCGATGAAACGTCTTCGCTTCTTTAGACAGCTTTTCGCGAATATGCCACCCGATCGCTTCACCCTCGCGATCAGGATCAGTCGCAATATAGACTGCCTTTTTTCCTTTAGCCTTTGACTTAAGTTGGCTTATAATCTTTTCTTTGCCGGGAATAACTCTATATTGCGGGAGATAATCATTGTCGATATCGATCGCAAGCTTATTGGCCGGCAGGTCAACCACGTGGCCCATCGACGATGTAACATCGTAGTCTTTGCCCAAAATGGCATGGATCGTCTTAGCCTTGATGGGAGATTCAACAATCACTAAATATTTACTCATAATACCTCACCTGTGTGCAGTTACGATATGAGTGCGCGCTGAAAATATGCGGGCCTCACCTCGCGTATTAAACCCTTAAGCTGCAAATTAAGAATCAGCGTATTAAGCAGCGGTCTCTGGAAACTACTTTTCTCGATCAGTGCTTCAAGAGAGGTCCCTTCACTATCAATTATATCAAAGATTGCTTTTTCTTGAGAACTAATATTAGCCACGCATACTTTTCGCGTTTCCGTAAAACGAACATTAAGTTCCTCTAGTATGTCATCGAGCGAATCAACGAGATGCGCGCCCTCCTTGATGAGTGTATGCGAGCCGCGGCTTACCGGAGAATCCGCCTTTCCGGGTAAGGCAAATACTTCACGGTTTTGCTCAAGCGCATAGTGGGCGGTAATCAGCGCGCCACTGCGCTGGGCAGCTTCGACCACCAGTACCCCTCGCGATATGCCGCTAATAATACGGTTCCGACGGGGGAAGTTTTCTTTACGCGGCCCTTCGCGCAAAGGAAATTCAGAAATGACCGCGCCTTTCTTTGCGATTGCCGAGGCAAGAGGTATGTTATCTTTCGGATAAACTGAACATAGACCGCTGCCTAAAACCGCTATGGTCCTGCCGCGGCCAAGGGCACTTCTATGAACCGCCGTGTCGATGCCGCGCGCAAGCCCCGAAACAATCACGAAACCCAGAGCCGCGAGGCGCCCGCTTAAGTCCTCTGCCATGGAAATACCGTAAGGCGTCGGTAGGCGGGTGCCGACGATCGCAAAAAGATATTCACTAAAAATAGTAACATTCCCCCGTACGTACAAAAGAATAGGGGGATTACTGATTTCCTTAAGAAATGCAGGATATGCCGGATCATAGAGATCAACGGTTTCCACGCCTTCCGATGCAATAAGCTCTAACTCCTGTTTAAACTCGCGGGAATCCCTCGCACGCAGAAGTGTATCAACGTCCTGATCCGACAACAGGGGAATCGCTTTTAACTGGGTCCCTCGCGCCTCAAGAAGCTTCTGCGTATTGCCCAATGAATCAAGCACCGCGGCAGTTTTACGAGGGGCAAAATTGACTAAATTAAGTAAAATAGAGCCTTTATGCGCCATACGTCATGTGTGCTGAGCGGCGGTTATCCTGATCACCTCGCAGGCTACCGCCTCAGGGCTGATCCGGTCAGTATTAACCGTATAGTGTGCCTGCGCGTAAAACCGTTTGCGCTGAACAAGTAATTCCTGTATCACCTGATGTGGATTCTCAACATTAAGGAGCGGTCGATGCTGATAATGCTTTGTACGCTCGTAAATAGTCTCAATTGAGGCAGTAAGGCAGATAAGAACACCGCTTGATGCAAGCAACGTGAGGTTTGTTTGATTGCAGATAAGTCCGCCCCCGCAACTTACCACACGATCGCTGGTAAGAGCAATTTCCTTAACAAGCTTAATCTCCAGTCCACGAAAGAAATCCTCGCCCTTTTCCTTAAAAATCTGGGCGATCGAACACCGTTCCCGCTCCTCGATGAGGGCATCGGTTTCAATGAAACGTAAACCACATTTCTGAGCGATGATTTTTCCTATGGTGGTCTTCCCCGTACCCATAAATCCAATCAAGTATATGTTTTTCATCGAAGTAGTATTATCAGCGCAAAGTAGATGTTTGTCAAGCGCGGTAGCATCAGTACATAACACTCACAACGGCAATGCCTTACAAATCTTTCTCAAATGCGAAGCTTATGGGGCCAGACTAAGTGTGTACCAGGCAGGCCGGTCTAAAGGGACTTCGCCAAGATAGGATGCAGAACTTGTCATGATATAGTGAGGGTCACCGAGCAACGAAAGCGGGATGACTACCTTGATTGTGCGAGGGGTTCTGGTAACCCCAATCGCGTCAAAAGGCCTCTTTTTCCGCTGGTCATACAGGCCGGACTTTAAAAGACCCAGGCGCACCTGGATCTTAGGCATATCGCGAAATGGCCTATCCTTTCGATATCCAAAACAATAGATATATATGTCGGCCTGCTTGGCGATCGGACGATTAAAATCAAGCAAGAAAACTAACGTATTATCTACCCGGGAAACCGTTTCCCTGACAATTCCCGAAAATACGTCAGACGTATCGGTGGGGGTAGTATCTTTGCCGGCCAGGGTATCAAATAAGCGTACGCCGGCACGATCGGGGGCCAACGCCTGTATGGGGAAGCCGCCAAAAAGCTCATTACTTCGTACGAACGATAAAAGATAGGATGGACTCGATGTATATTCGCTCAGATGCTTTTGGAGAGCGACGCGCTTGAGGGCAACACGAGCCGGTTCCAACATATATTTTTGCCAGATCACGTTTTCACGAGACAGCTCCGGCGGGCACAGGGGCTCATCGGGATGCCAGCCACGCGGAAGCGGCCAATGTTTACAATGCACTACATACGGGAATTGTTGTATTGAAAGGTCATTACCCAAATCCCAAAGCGCGATTTGCGTAAAAAGGAACAATGCGGCATGATCGGGATTATGATCACCCGGGTGCGACAAGAATATCTTGGTGGGTTTATACTCTTGTATGATCGAGGTAATATCTGCGAGTATCTCCTCGGCCTTATAGAGGGCGTCGGGCCGGTACGAATTCTGATACGGTACGGCACGTGCGCGTGTTAACATACTTCGGTAAGCATCGGCGCTACTCCAATGCGCGCGCCACATAGCCAATGTGCCAAAGTCAGGATAGCCGAGGAACAAAAGGTCAGCACGGTTAAGCCCAAGCACCGCTGCCGCAGCTATTGCTTCAGTTTGCCGGATCGCTCCCATTGCGCGCACGGCGCCCGGCACGATAACAGGGTGCTTGCGATAGAGCAAAAAAGCCCATTCGTTATTATCGCCGTTCGTTAGGAAAACTATTTTTACGGGAATTTTTCTGGCGACTGCCTCTTGGATAATACCGGCACAACCGATGACCTCGTCATCAGGGTGCGGCGCTAATATTAGAATACGGTCTGATGCCGTTAACGTAACGCCGGTAGCTTCGGTATACGGCCAGACATAAACCGCACGCAGGCAGAAAAAAAAAGGACAGTGCCCCAATTAAAAAAAATTTAACCGAGGATGTCCTCGTGCGCATGCCGGCAACGATATCAATACGAGCCCCTTCCTTATGATACCCGGTAAACCATTATCTAGCTCGCTGGCCCCTGGGACGAAACTACAGAACGTGCCTGGCGGGATGCTCCCAGAATTTGGACAAGACCAGAAATGAGTATACTTGCGACGCTTAACCACAAAAGCATGGCAATCGCATAACCGAAACGGCGCAGACCCTTACCCTGTGATTTCTCAACGCCAACGAGAACAAAAAAACTAACAACAAGGAGCAACGCCACGGGGATAAGAACAAATTTTCCGATTGCGCCAAGCATGATCATTACCATAGGACCCCTTTTTTTTTGCGTTTAATTCTTAAACTTTTCCGGAAATTGTTCAATGATGCCTTCCGAGAGCATATCGGAAAAATTTCTTACCGCATCATAATCTTCGTTGGTAAGCAGAAGGTCTTCCTTCCAGTTGCTTCCGGTGCGCGCGAGAACATGGCGCGTAATCGAATCGGTCTGCGTATTGAACGCATCAAATAATGTCTGCTTCTGCCACCCGGGATTTGCGTTAATAAAAATGTCAACAATTTTGGTTGTATTCTCCTGGTATCGCTGCAGTACTTTGTCTCGTCGCTGTTCGTCACCGGACCGTAACGCATTTGTTAATCCGACGAGATACGAAATACGTTCCTTTGAGAGCCTTTCGATACCGGCACCTGCATCGTCGCCAAGATAACGGGCGACTAACTGAGCAAATTCCTCTTCAGCGCCCAGAAGAGCCTGGATGAGCGGCCCTTTATCATCCAAATCTGCGCATTCGCTCACGATAAAGCGCGTGACAAGAGCGCTGCGTCTTTGCAGGAGATCACGAATTTGGAGCTTCAGCATAATTCGTGACGAACGATAATTATCGCTTTCTGCGGCACCGCTGGTAAGCATTGCGGCATAGGGATTTTCGAGCCTGCCTTGCGTCAGTACAAATACCGCAACCGTCACCAATGAAATTTTCACGCGCATACGCATCGGATCAAATAACTCCTCTACTCTTGGGTATCCGGGTTGTCGACGTAATCATTGACAAGCCCCTGCAACCCCTGCATATCGTAAGAAAATTTTTTCAAGCCCCCGGGGAGCTCAAAAAGCGATGCATCCTGAGGACCAACGCTAATATTCCTGTATTCAGTGACCCAACTTCCGTTCTCAGCAGCCATTTTAACCGGCATGCTAAACCCGGGGACATACCACTGATACATGACAGCCTGAGTGCCCTGTATCATATACGATACTTTAAACTTCTCGGCAGATTTGCCATCGATCATCTCCGTACCCATTGATATTCGTTTAATCTCACCGGGTACTTTTTCGGCGGCGTTGGCGCTCATTATTTCAGGCGTCAAAGCCTGCTCCATATACATTGCCTGTTCCGGCATAAGAACCCACATAACGTTTTTATCCATGCGAACAATTGAAATTCCCTGTGCCGCTTCTATCCTTGATTTCTGCCCGGCAACGTAAATCTTCCCCGAAATTGACCCTCCGGTGCTCCTCTGAACCATGTCAGCAGAAAAATCTTCGGCAAAAACAAACCCCGAGAGCAGACTAAGCCCCATGAACATACCGTACATCGCTTTTTTCATGACTTCCTCCTCTACATGGCTGCTATTGCTTCTTGAATCAAGGGCATAATCCCCTGGAGTTCTTCTTTGGAAATTCTCCCCAGTTTCGTAAAGGTAAAATTTCCGTCGGCGTTCTTTATTTCACGCGCCAGCTGCAGCTTATTGGGCCCACTGTTATACGAATAAATGCTTACAATAATCCGCCCATTGGCAGTGTCAAAAAATTTTGAGAACTTTTGCTCATCGAGACCGCTATCATACGGCATATTAACCTCCTTGCACAAAAAGTGCATACCGACCATTCCGTTTAGGTCGGGTGTTGCGCAGTAAGCGCGATACCGGCGATTCCGATTACGCCGGGTAATACGATTAACGCCTGCGCATTTTTGAAAGTAAGCGCAAGATTTCCATATACAACCAAATCAGGGTTACGACCAAACCAAATGCAGCGTACCACTCAAGATACCTCGGCGCACCTTGTTGCGCCCCGGTCTCAATAAAATCAAAATCAAGGACAAGGTTCAGAGAAGCAACAATTACCACAAAGACGCTAAAGAGTATTCCGAAAACGCTTCCTTCATGAATAAAGGGAAACGACCGGCCAAAAAAACTTAAAACGATGTTCACGATATACACCAGCGCGATACCTCCGGTTGCCGCGATAACTCCCCGTTTAAACGTTGCACTCGCCCTGATCAATCCCGATTTATAGGCCACCAGCAAACTGAACATCGTTCCAAACGTGAGGCCGACAGCCTGGATAACAATGCCGGGATACATTTTTTCGAATATTGTCGAAATAAGACCAACAAGAAGCCCTTCAAGGACAGCGTAGAGAGGTGCGGTAATGGCTGCCCACCTTTTCTTAAAAACAGTAATAAAGGCAATAGCCAACGCGCCAAGAGCGATCGGCAGAACAAACGGGAGCATGGGGGCGGGATTATTCCATGTCACCGTCGCTCCGGCGATAACGAAGAATAATAACAAAAGAGTCTTATTGACAACGCCTTGGATAGTCATGGCGGTATCGCCCTGCGCATATGAGTTTGTCTGTTCAAAGGTATTCTGGCGCAACACCGGGTTTCCCGAACGCATCATTATAATCCCCCTCGCTCTTCTATAGAAATCGATGAAGTGTATTCCTGGGTTACCGCCTGCTCCCTGGCCCGCTCTTTAGCCCTCATGAACGCAGGAATAGCAATCGCAAGCATAATCGCCACAATAGGAAGTAAAACAAGCCCTATACCTCCTAAAACAATGCCACTGGTCGCCAAGCCTTTTCCTTTCAATGTTTCCTTGTGGCCGCTGATCTGCACCAACGCCACAATACCAAAGATTATCGCAAGCAGCGCAAACAGCATTCCGAGGATCGGAATAAGAATGAGACACCCCAAAACAAGGCTTGCAATCCCAAAACCAACGGTTTTTTTATTCTCTTCTGACATAGAAAAAACACCTTAGCGTATTATAACACACTTCATCCTGGTACAGAATAAAAATATGGCATTAAAAATATGGCATTACAGAAGCATACGTATCAGGCGACAAGAAGCGAAGCATTATATTTATCTATAAGTTCGACCGGATGATAGGAAAGTTTTGCTTTGCGTAACGATGCAAGCCCCATATCCTGTTCGAAATTTGCGAAGCGAAAACCCGTTCCTTCATGAATAAAGAACTCATTCGTAATTGTTTGATATAGCCCCTCAAATGACGGATCTGCCTTAAGCACGTGAATAATCAGCGTTTCCGGATTTAAGACTTCGGCGATGACGGCGGCAACGATAGTTTCTTTGATCCTGATCAGGCCGCCGCGAAGCGCAAAATCCGTAAAATAGGCAACCATATTCACGATTGCCCGACGCTCTTGTGTAAGGCCTTCGATGGCGTCGCATTCTTTTATGGTGCACCAGCGTTTTTCAAAAAAAAGAACTTCCTCGAGATTTTCCGAGGTAAGTGCAACATACTCATAGGAGTAACGTGCTTTAAATTTTTTGATTAAATTGCGTTTCCCATCATAACGCTTTCCGGGAAGTGTCGCCAGATCGTCAATCGCGTAGAGGTAGTCCGCATTGTCACGATCACTTTCAACTAAAAAACCGCCATCGTTCTGTAAACGCTGCCCCAGCGCCTGCGGCAGCGCGGTAAAAATGCCGCCGTGGCGTGCGAGAATAGTGCTGATGGCTCTAAGTTCGTCTCCCGCGCCTAACGGATACAAGAATTGCCACCCTGCTTTTGTGTTGGTACCCAAAACGATATAATCCTTATATCGGGTGATAGAGAATTTTCCGTTTTCGCTCCAGGCATAGAGGCTCATAAAGCTTAATTCGGAAATTTTGGGGCGGTTGTAGCCGGAACACTTCTTGAAGGAGAGGTTTGTGCGTACGTTCAAGGAGGTTAAAGGAAGGGAAACGCGCAATATCCATAATCAGATAATTTACGATTCCGATGCGATTGGAGCGCGGAGTTCTTTGACCCGGGAATGTTGCCGCTTATCGTGAAGCACTTTTAGTTGCGCGCGCCGCGAGCGCCTCCGCTTTTGCCGCCGTATCTTTGCGATACGCTGCTGGCGGTTTGATCGTTCCTTGAAGGTTCGCTCTTCGATCTGTTCGGCTAAAAGTTTCCGGGCATAGTAACGATTGAGACCCTGGCTGCGCTCTTTCTGACATTTAATTTCAATTCCCGTAGGAAGATGTTTCAAGTAGACCGCGGTCGCCACTTTATTGATATTTTGACCGCCGGGCCCGCTGCTTCGGATAAACTTCTCAACAATATCTCTTTCGCGCACGCCCAAACGCGCCAGCTGTGCCCTTAATTCCTTTTCCTTGTTTACATGTACGCCCCAATGGAACATCGCTTCACCCGTCCTTAATCAGGCATCTTAATAATTCTGGGCGAGCACTTCATAGTAACTTTGAGGATGCTTACATGCCGGGCACTCGCGGGGCGCGTGGTCGCCATCGACAACATAACCACAATTAATGCAGTGCCATTGCACCGCAGTTTTTTTCTTAAACACCTCGCCGTTACCAATATTATTGATAAGTCCACGATATCGTGATTCGTGAAACTTTTCGACTTTCGCGATTTGCTCAAAGGAACACGCGACATCAGGAAACCCCTCATCGTTAGCGGTTTTTGCGAAATCGGAATAAAGTATTGTCCACTCCATATTTTCGCCGGCAGCAGCCGCCTCTAAGTTCGCGCGGGTGTTGCCAATTACCCCTGCGGGGTATTGTGCCGTGATCTCAACGTCACCGCCTTCCAGATGTTTAAAAAAAACTTTCGCGTGCTCTTTTTCGTTCTCCGCTGTTTCTAAAAAAATATTTGAGATCTGCTCGTACCCTTCCTTTTTGGCCGCGCTGGCGAAATACGTATAACGGTTGCGCGCCTGCGACTCACCTGCGAATGAAGCTAACAAATTTTTTTCTGTTTTGGAACCCTTAATTGATTTTGTCATGGCACCCCTCCTTATATTTTCTCGTATTTATTACTGACCCTTTTGTCGAATCCTGTAGGCGTAACACGTACGCCGTCTCACCGGAAGGTCGTAACTTTCTATTTTTTAAAGTCTCGGTCACGTCACGCTGTCATTCCGTCGCCAACAACAGCTGCCGTACGCTCGATGCTACTCTACGTACGCCTTGATAATCTTCTGTTCGTGGACCGGCTTATCGCCGGGGCCGGTCGGAACACTTTCAATCTTCTGGACAACATCATACCCCGAAATAACTTCTCCGAAAATCGTATGCTTCATATTAAGCCACGGGGTTTTGACAGTCGTAATAAAGAATTGGCTACCGTTTGTTCCGGGGCCTGCGTTGGCCATGGCAAGAATCCCCTGCCGGTCAAACGTAACCTGAGGGCTTACTTCATCATCAAAAGGTTTTCCCCACAGCGACTCGCCTCCTGCGCCGGTTGCGGTCGGGTCTCCCCCCTGAATCATGAAATTCTTTATAACGCGATGAAAAACAATACCGTCATAATAACCTTTCCTAACAAGGCCAATAAAGTTTTCACACGCTTTTGGCGCTACGTCAGGCATGAGCCTGATTGTAATGATCCCCTGCGTAGTCTCAAAGACTACGGTCTTTTCATCCATTGCAAATCCTCCTTTGGAAAAAGTCGTAACGCCGATTACACACAGCATCGCAAAAAAAATATTTAGAAACTTCATGGTTTTTTTATGTAGCGGCTATCCACGATCCCCTTGCGCTCAGTATGCCCCGCTATGCGCTTCAGGCACCGCTTTCTGCCAGCGTGCGAGCTTCCTTAAGGGCAGCAAAAGCTTCGTCAATTTTCTCAAGCGCCTCTTTACGTTGTCTCTGGGCCTGCTCCTTCCATTTATGGGCATAGCCGACATCGCCTGTAGTAATAAAATCCTGATATTGTGCGGCGGCATAGTCTGCTTGCTTTAAGGCGCCCCAGGCAAGCGAAAAGCCGTCCAGCGCAGCTTGCACACGGCTAAACGAATTCATTTGTCTATATGTTTGAGAAAAATCTTTTCTAAATACTTCCGCGCGTAACTTAAAGGAGTTATACCAATCATCATATTGCTGGTAATTAATAGTTTTTTGAGAAAGTATGGTCGCGAGGCTTTCGGAGTCCTGCAATAATGCGTCAATACCCGCTACGAATGAATCGTCTTGTGCGCCCGCAAAACTAACAAATGAAAAAATTAAACATACCAAAAATATTAAGCGTCTCATCGGAATCCATCCCCCTTTTTCTTCTGTGCAAATATTATAGCAAAAATCAAGAATGAATACTATTGGATTACATCAAAAAGCAGATCATGCGCGATAATATATCTTATTATTGCATTCATAACATAGCAACCCTTTAAGATCTCCCTGAATAAATCGATGTAAGAATTTTTTGCGTTTCGACCCCCTCATGATTTCTTTTATACTCTGTTTGCTAATATCACCGATAACTAAATCTCCATTGACATCAACACAGGCGCACGCAGTGACCCGACCATCATAGAGCACACCCAATTGAGAGTTTATTATCCAACAGAATGCTCGAGCTTTTTTTTCTTCATACGTGCTCTCGTTGCCACCACCCCCATGATCCCCCAACACCGACACAACCCAATTAAAAGGAAATCTGACAGAGATTTGACACGTGTTTAATCCGATTGTATTTGTTAAAAAATTAATAGTTTTTTCTTTTGCTTCATCATTGTCGATAATGCCATACGCGATCAATGTTTCTGAGGGCAATCCAGCTTCATGGATCATTTTATTAAAAAACGTCATCGTCGCAACTGTTTTTTCAAACACACCCCCAAGATATCTTCCTTCATAACTTTTTTTATCCCAGCCGCTAAATGAATAGTAAACGCGGGTTTTATTGGTTTTTAAAATCTCCCCCATATACTTTTCCAGCAAGGACCCATTTGTGGATATTGCAATTTCTTTAATAGAGCGACGCCTAACGGCACGCTGGAGCATATCTAAGAATTTAGGGTGCAGCAAAGATTCACCTGTGGTAAAAAGGGTTATTCGAGATATTTTTGCCTTTTGAACCCGGTCAAGAACTAACTCAAATAACCCTATATCCATAAAGCCTTTCTCCCGCTGCATCAATTTATTTGCACACATGGTACATGAAAAATTGCATGCATTCGTGAGCTCAATCATAATACCCTGAGATGGCATTTTTTTCCATGCGTATTTTTCGTGCTCGATCACCCGGGCATATGTATGCTTAATTTTAAGGAAAATAGAACGCGGTAGAATTTTCTTTGCAATAACGATCGCCTTTCTATACATAATTTGTTATTTAATATTATTGTTTAGATATACTGAAAGTCCAATGCCCTCACAACAAACCATAGTTGCTTTTTAGCAACTAAATTCAGCGAAATAAATCATCTATATTTTTTAAGGTCTTTAATCTGGGGTAGCCGAACACACATTCACGTATTGCTGCACGCATCCGAATTTATTAACTAACTGGCATAAAACCAATTTTTTTCACGTTAAAGCACCTTTCATAAAGCATAGAACCGCTTTTCTGGCTATTTATGCTTCGATACACCTACGAAAAAATAATCCCGGAAGAAGACAATATTTTTTTATTTTAAATATTATAGCAGAAATTAACGAATATGTGGCATTATTAATTCTCTCAATCCTTATTGTTGCTGCGAAACCTTAAATATGATAGAATATTTACCAACAAATAAAAAAATGATGGCATTTCTTGACCAATTCGGAGATTTTAACCAGTTATTAAACCCCTCAATAAAGATCCTACGGCTGTCGCTGCCGGAAATTATTGTTGGCTCACTCGTTATCGCAGCGATCATACTCATAACGATTGCCCTCTCCATAACGCTCTATAAAACAAAGACTAATTTCTTAAAAAATGTGCAGACAAGTCTTCTGGGCCGCTATACGGACCTTACCACCGAATATAAAAAACTTGACGCGCTTTATAAAAAGGTAACCAGCGCACCTGCGCGCACTCAGCTTGACGACAAAGTCTGGCATGAACAGGAAACAGATTTTATTTTCAAACTTAACGAACAACTTTCCTTGGCCCTCCAGCGGTCTCTTGTTGCGAAACATATCGTTGAGAATGTGCACAATTTCTTAAATGTCCAGAGCACGGTCCTGCTCCTCTTCGATGGCGATAGGAAAAAACTCAGCATAGCGCACGCGTTAGGAATAGAAAAAAATATCATCGAATCGTTCACACTCGCACCCGGTGAAGGTGTCGCCCAATTTGTTGTTGCCCAGAACCGCCCGATCATGATTGATGACCTTGCCAAAGATCACTACTTCAATGCGATGAACAAGGAGCCGTATTTACGCGGCAACACGATCAGCGTTCCTTTACTGTTTCAAAAGGATTCGTTGGGTGCGCTGCACGTCTGTAATAAGAAAAATAATCAACCGTTCTCACAGGGTGATTTTTCTCTACTGGTAAATATCGCGAAAGTCGGAGCGATTGCCTTTAAAAATATAATCCTGTTTGAGCAGATTAACGAAAATTACATGAAAACGATCGGTGCGCTTGCCTCAGCAATTGACGCCCGCGACCCCTATACGAAATGGCACTCTGAGAATGTTACGCGCTACTCCACGGCAATCGGGAAAGAAATGAAGCTCAACTACCATGATCAGGAAGTTCTCACCCGGGCGGCGCTCCTGCATGATGTAGGCAAAATCGGTATTCGCGACAACGTATTGCTTAAGACGGAAAAACTGAATGACGAAGAATATGAACAGATAAAGTTGCACGCTCCCAAGGGCGATGAGATCGTGAAATCACTTTCATTTTTGCAAGAATCATCTGCTCTGATTCGCCACCACCATGAGCGCTATGATGGAAAAGGATATCCGGATAAACTGAAAGGACATGATATCGAAGTCGGGGCACGCATTATCGCGGTTGCCGACACCTTCGATGCTATGACGACTGACCGACCGTATCGTAAAGGATTTTCCATGGATCAGGCTATCAGCGAGCTTGAACGCTGTAAGAACGTACAGTTTGATTCTGACATTGTTGACTCCTTTATTAAAGTTTTGCGCGCAAACCCCGAAATCCTGAGCCCGACGCATAAATAGAGAAAGCTCATAGCTCCTGAGGTCTTACGCTCCTGGGAACTTTCCGATTTCAGATAGCAGATTGCAGAAAAAAATGCGGGACTGTTTGTCGCTCGTCGTCCGCACGGAATATGCACGCGTGCGTAGCCTCCCGTAGGGTACGGAATACGTCGACGATCGAATAGGAGGCGGAATCACTTCCGCCGTCCTTTCACACCACCGTACGTACGGTTCCGTATACGGCGGTTCATAAAGGTTTTAAGAGTTCCCCAGTTTTGTCGTGAGGTTTACTAATCCAAGTTTGTTGAAGTAAGTT
>JBDRAN010000031.1:0-16283 GCA_043823745.1 Candidatus Omnitrophota bacterium
TTGCAATGGTTATACAAAAACGCAAACGCACCAAAAGGTTAAGGTGCATTTTTCCGGATACCTCGTAAACACTCTTGAATTTCTTGCGAAATTCAAGGAACGACCCTCCGGGCAAATAATGCTAACGCATTATTTGGGTAAACACCTGACGAATTACATACCCGTAGATATGTTCGTAAGGAATAAACGGAGAATTGTCTGGCTTTCTTCAGGCGGGCGTTTGGATCTTACCAAGAAAATGAACAAGGGCTTTTTGCTCGAGCAGCGGGACCTCAACAAACTCAAGACCTGCAAGATACGTATCCGGGGAACGACTCTGAGCGCACCAGGCTACGCGCGCCTTAAGCTGCATAACTTTGTCCACAAAATTAATACTGACTTTAAAAAGCTTATCTTTCGAGAAGAAGTGGTCACTTAAAATCTTGATGCCGGTAGTGCTTAAATCTTTGCTGACCGTATAAAAATATTTAGCGGTTGAAAGGACATTGCACTCGACAGGAAATGATATGGGGACCCGCGGATATTTTCGGCGCTCAAGGGGATTGATTTCCTTTATGACCATAACGTGCACTCCTTTAAATCCCATAAAACAAAAAACTGGACCCGTGGCTTTTGACCCGCAAGTCCAGTTTATCAATGCTAATATACCATATTTATTCTTTAATTTCAAGGAAAGGGAGTGTTTTTTTGAAAAAAAACGGCTACAGGCCAGCAGGCCGTGGTTTGACTTCCTTTGAATCAAAGCCACAGGCCAGCAGGCCGTGGTTTGGCATCTAGCCCAGAAGGGCAATGCTCGCGCAATACCTTGCCAGAGGGGCAATACCGGCGCCATACCATTAGGCGCCGGGTATATAAGCGCGAGGTAAATAGTCAAAGCCACAGGCCAGCAGGCCGTGGTTTGACTTCCTTTGAATCAAAGCCACAGGCCGCAAGCCATACAGGCCTCACCACACAACTTTCAGTATCGTGTATTGTGTATTGAGTATAGAGTTTTAGGGCCATGCTCAATACTCCATGCTCGATACTCAATACTTCTTTAATAAACGATAATAAATTACGGAACGTATTTCTTAAACACCAGGCAGGCATTATTGGAACCAAATCCGAAGGAATTCGAAAGAACGGCGGCGAGATGTGCACCGTAACGAGGGGTGTTCGGAACGTAATCAAGGTCACACGCAGGGTCGGAAGTTTCGTAGTTAATCGTAGGGGGTATGATCTGGTGCGTAAGCGCCAGACATGAGACAACCGCCTCAAGAGCCCCTGCAGCCCCGATGGAATGACCCAACATGGACTTGGTTGATGATATCGGGATAGCGCGGGCATGCGCGCCAAAAACGTCCTTTATGGCTTTCGTTTCGGTTACGTCATTAAGCACGGTCGATGTTCCATGGGCATTAATATAGCCGATATCGGTAGTAGCCATCCCGGCATCACCGAGCGCCTGTTTCATGACATAGGCCGCGTCATCACCTTCCGGACGCGGTATCACCATATGATACGCTCCGCTCCCGGTCGCATAGCCGGCAATTTCAGCAAATATAGAGGCTCCGCGGGCCCTGGCGTGCGTTAATTCCTCAAGCACCAGTGTCGCCGCTCCTTCAGCAAGCACAAATCCATCGCGGCCTGCGTCAAAAGGACGACTCGCGGTAGTCGGCGCGTGATTGCGGCGCGAAAGGGCGCGCAAAACATCATACGCTCCAAAGGTAAACTCGGTAAGGGGGGCTTCAGCCCCACCCGTGATGATAACATCCGCCTCGCTGTATTGTATTTTTCGATAGGCTTCTCCTATTGCATTTGTTCCGGACGCGCAGGCATTCGAAATTGCAAGATTTGGCCCATAAAAACCAAACGCGATAGCAATTTGAGAAGAAACGGCATTCGGGGTTATACGCGGTACGCAGAGCGGGTTAAGCCGGTGAGTTCCTTTTTCATACCCCCTAAGGATCTGCTCCTCGTGAAAAAGTATACCCCCCAGACCCGATCCGTATATAACACCGATCCGGTGCCGATCTTCCCTGGCCCAGATAAGCCCGCTTTCATCGAGGGCAAGTTTTGTAGCGGCCAGACCGAAATGAACAAAACGGTCAACCTTACGAACAATATCATGCTCGATAAAGTTATCAGGATTAAAATCTCTGATTTGACCGGCGATCTTTGAACGGTAATGGGAAGTATCAAAACTTTCAATGAGGCGTACGCCGGAATGACCCTCGAGGTTTGCCTTCCAGAACGCGTCCTTTCCCAGCCCAATTGACGAAATAACACCGAGACCGGTAACCACAACTCTTCGTTTATGCATATGAACGCCGTTTAATAACGAGAAATGCGGAATGATTAGTGTTTCTTGAGCGCCTTCATAAGCGCCTCTTCAAAGAGGGAGACACCCAAATCAATTTCTTCGTTGGAAATATAAAATGAGGGGGCAATCGTAAATACATTCTTATAGTAACCACCCACGTCAAGGATGAGGCCGCGTTTTTTCCCGCCGGATGATAATTTCCCGTCTAAACCGATATCCGCGATCGCATCGGTAAGTTTCTTTGACGGAGTATAACCATCCGCCTCACACATTTCAACACGCAAGGCCAACCCAAGATGGTCAACATCGCCTATATGGGGATATTTCTTCTTAAGGCTCATCAGTTGCTGCGTAAAATACTTTCCCTTCTGGGGTATGAGCGTGGAAAAATTTGATTCCTCGATGAGCTTCATCGTCTCAAGCCCCACTGCGGTTCCCAGAGGGTTTGACGAAAACGTTGAGTGGGTCGAGCCTGGCCCAAATACGCTCGGCGAAATCAACTTCTCCTTTGCCCAAAGACCGGAAAGAGGGTTTAAACCATTGGTAAGCGCTTTTCCGAAAACGACAATATCGGGAATAACATTAAAATGTTCAATGGACCAGAACTTTCCGGTCCTAAAAAACCCCATTTGCACCTCGTCGTCAACCAGCAGGATATGATAGCGCTCGAGGATTTGTTTAAGCTTAACAAAATAATCTTTAGGAGGAACGATATAGCCGCCGGTACCTTGCACGGGCTCCACATAAAACGCGCCAAATTCGCATTTCCCGGTTTTGGTGTTAAGAACGCCGTAATACTCGGTCTCAAAGAGACGCTCAAATTGTTTTAAACAGTAAAGATTACAAGAATCGGCATGTTTTTCATAGGGACAGCGAAAACAATACGGATACGGAATAAAACAAGAACGGTCGGAAAAATGACCAAATTTTTCACGGTAACGATAGCTTGAGGTGATCGCGGAAGCCGCCAGGGTCCGCCCATGATACCCGCCCATAAAGGCAAAAACGAGATTCCCGCCCGTATGATTACGCACCAACTTCAGGGAATCCTCTATCGCCGCCGATCCGCCAACATTAAAATGAATCCTACCCCTTTCTTCAAAGGCAATCTCCATGCGCCGGGAAAGCTTCGAGGCAAGTTGAATTTTTTCGGCGTGAAGGTATTGACAGGCAAGCTGCGGTAACGTATCGATCTGGCGCTTCAAGACAGCATTAAGACGATCATTGCGGTACCCAAAGTTAGCCGCGGAATACCACATCTGTAAATCCAAATATTCGGTACCGTCGATATCATAGAGAAAATTGCCGTTCGCTTCCTTAAATATCTTAGGGTGCGCGGAATAATGAACCGTATCGCCCCAGGAACAGTATTTGGACTCAAGCGCCAAAAGATCGCTCTCTTGACTATTTCTTGCTTTCGTGCTTATTTTTTGACGTTCATTCATGCAGCACCTCGCGTAAACAGGTACGTACGGTTTCTAAGCTCTCAAAAGGAATATACGGCTTGCGATGCCGGTCTAGCTGACGCGCGAGATTGGCTTTCGCGAATACGAGCGTAGCTTCAAGAGAAGCGCACACGTCAGAAAGACCATCGCCAATATAAATCGTAATTGTATCACTTTTTATTCTATCCAACAAGGTCTTTTTCTTGCAATGCGCGCAGAGTGCAGCGCACCTTTTATCCGTGTGGGCAAATATCGGAATAAGCCTGGTTCCTGAAAAACGCAAACGATTGGCATATACGGGAAGTAAACCAATACCGTTTGCGGCTAAAATTGTTCTAATAATAAAAGAAAAACTATCGCTGACAATAATCGGAGTAATACGGTGCAAAGAAAGCAGGGACAGGATGGAGCCGAAGGCGGGATCAATCCGTATGCCGGCTAGATACCGGATAAGCGTATGCTTACGAACGCGCAGCTCGCGTATTTGCGCATCGAGGCACTCGCGAGAACCGATATCCCCTCGCTGCCAGGAGCACTCAACGCTACGCCACTGCTGGTTGCGGGAGAATTTCTCGATAATCGCATCGAGCACGTCGAATGACGTAATGGTGTTATCGAAATCAAAGAACACGCGATACGATGCCGGGTTACCTCGGGAAACACGACCACTCTTTATAGAAGTTCCTCTATGCACGTAATCCCCACTGATGCTAACGCTTCGGTGTCGCCTCGATAATTTTTGGTGTACGCTTTACCTGCACCGATTGCCAGAGGAGCTTTATCTTCGTTATCTCTCTATCAATTCGTTTGTTCAATTCAACGAAATAGCCCCGGATACGCTCCCGTTGCGCTTTTGTTTTCGCCTCAACAGGCATCGCGTACTGCTCAAGGCTCTTAATGTTCATATCATTGGTCTTTCTGATCTCAAGAAGCCAGGACAGAAGATAGTTGATGGGTTCTTCGCTTAGATCCTCAGTTTTAATCTTTTCGAAAATTCCCAACATGTAAAAATAACCGTTGAGCTGCGTTACGCTAATAATGCACGTATCCCACATGCTTACCACCAGCCCCGCATCTTTTGATTGATTAAGAAGCGACTGCACTTGTTTGGCTTCTTCAAAAATACCGTTACGAATGTCAAGAAGCGTTGTGCCCAAGGGGTATGCGGGTAACGCACCGCAACAAACCACTAAGGCAATTACACCTGCCAGTATCTGCTTCATACCACCTCCTGCAATTATGTTCCGACGTCTTCCCGTAACGTCGCCGCTTCCGTTACATCAATGAAACCATCGCCATTGCTATCGTATTCTTTTTCGATAGCGGTATCTACCTTTGCCGTGCCGCCTAAACCCATAAGGGTGCTTCGCTCCTTAAGCATCATCCTCGTTTCAGAAGGCGCAAGCCACCCATCACCATCGGCATCAAAACTCTTCTCGACGGGAGTATTGACTTTGGAGCGGGCATGACGCCAACTCAAACGACGCTCTTTATTGTCAACGATTCCGTCATGATTGATATCGATACGCTCATGAACCAGCGTTTTCCATGCTGCCGCTTCATTACCGGAGACGATGCCATTGCCATCAGTATCGGCCACGGTTTCCCACCAATCATTTGCCTTTGATTTTCGCATATCTTCCCAACGTTTTTCTGTGCGCGCTTCTTTTCTATCAACAACACCATCATTATTCATGTCGGCGTGAGCGCGCCGCTGCGCGCGCAGGCCCGGCAGACGCGGAAATGCATATAAAAAAGCAACCCACAATAACAAAACACACCACCCAACGCATATTCTACCTCCTTTAGATACCGGTGCCCCCGGGGAGCGGGCACTACAACGTTCGTATCGCATTCTGCGCGTTTCGCTTGATGAACGCATCGCGCTAAGGAATCACGGTCTTGGATATCGTCATGCTTGCCTGCGCGGTGCTTGATTCTTTCGATTTAGGTATTATCTCATACTTTTCAATTACCAACAGCTTCTTTGAGCTTTCGACATTATAGATAAAATCGATAATCTGGTCCATCTGCCCCTCGCAGGTGAGCGTTACCATATATTTTATTGCCGGCCCCTCCACTTTTGCCGCTGCCGGCTTCATGTCAGAAAGATACACCGAGGCTCCTGTCGCGATCGCTTCAAGATCCTTAAGGAGCGCAGTTGTTTCTTCTTCTTCGGTTTTATCGCTGCTTAGAAATGAAACATATTTTGCGCCCTCAACCAAAATCCTGTCTTTCTGCGCCACAATACGTGAATTAAGGACAACGCTGTGCTGGGCATCGGTTATTTCTTTGTTTAAGCTGCGGATCCTCGAAACAACCGGCGCGACAATTAACCGATCAAGGACCATCACCGAAACAACTGCAATCGTAACATAGAGGACTATTTTCTCGCGCGTTGAAAGATGCGACAACGACGTATAGATTTGTTGTATCGAGATCTTCTTCATTTCTTTGAGCGCTCCTTATCGATCAGTGCCACAATTTCAAAATCAGTTACATCCCTGGTGGCTTCCTTGCGCTTGGAGGTATATTTTGTTTTTACTTCCTTGAAATATTTTGACTTATCCATATTATCGACAAAAGAAAAGACCGTTGACATCGTCTGAGCAGTGCCTGCTACCGTAAACCTTCCTTTATCATCAAGGCGGATACTGCTGAGCTCTAAGTCAAGTGGCGCGATGCTATAGAGTTCCGTAAGCGCCTCCAGGGAATACCCTCTGCCGGCAAGGTAACTCCGGGCAAGGCTTACGCGCGCGTAATCTTTCTCAAGTTTTTTGGCGGCTTCGTTGAGCGCTTGATATTTTTCCCGAATACCTTTCAGGTACAAATTCTTGAAGTACATCTTGTTGATCAGGATCGAAAAGGTAAGAACAAGGATCGCAAACACGAGAATCCCGGTACGTATGAGTTCTTTGCCTTTTTCTTCAAACCTCTTACGGACTTTCGCCTCTTCGGGAATTAAATCAACTTTGTTTGTGCCGAACGAAAAAAGCGGAGCAATGGTACCTAAAAATGATATACGTTTATCGGCGGAAATCGCCGCCAGCGCCTCCGGTGTTATGGCAAGATTGCGCGCGTACGGTATATTCCTCACCGGCAAATGAAGTGTGCCGGAGAGAGCCGCCTCAAGATCGCTTGACTCTTCGATTCCCCCGGTTAAAATAAGCGTTGTTGGGCTTCGATCTACATCTTCGCTTTGATATGCCTCCAAAGAACGCTTTACCTCTTCGGTGAAACGCACCAGGACTTTTTCTTTCTCAAAAATGAGATGCTGGGTTCCGATAGGAATACTGCGCACAAACAATACTTTTTCCCGCAAGAGAACCACAAAATCGGTCGAGGCCTCATCAACGTGAATAACCGTAACCGGGGAAGCATCAGTATTAATCTTAAATAACGCACCGGCCACATGGGCAAACCCTTCGGCAGAAAAAAATACCCGTTCGGGACGCAAACCCGCTTTACCCAATATCTCAAAATGCCGCTGTATAACGCTGCGCGCTACAATAACCAGCAGAATCTTGGTATAACTATGCTTATAGGTTCCGATATCGAGATAATCTACAATAATCTCTTCACGTGAATAGGGGGTGTGCCGGCCTGCCTGCAAATTGATAATTTCGCGTATTTCTTTGGGGTTACTCGATGGTATCTCGATATTTTTAGTAATCACGAGGCTCGACGGTAATGTAACGACTATAGTTGGCCGCTTCAGATGTAAACTGTGGAAGGCGGAATTGACAACTTTCGCGATATCAGGATCAGTGAGGCCACCAATAGAACGGCTCACAAGGTTCACGACCTCCGCTTTTGTGGGAGAATAACGGACACAAGAAAGCTTAAGATGGCTGGCGCTGAGATCAACACCAACAAGCTCGCGGTAGCTTTTGCCGGCAAAAAGATTAAAACGAGATACGTCTAGCATTGTTTTTAATTATTCCCTTATCTTATGTATCGAGTATCGAGTATTGCGTATTGAGTATTGGGCCCTTATGTATCATCTACGAGTTCTGTTTACATTTTTAATAGGTTCGTTATGCGGTTGCGGTTGAGCAGCCCCTCACCGGGACGCGCTGGGGCGCAGCCGATGAACCCTCCTCGTTACGATTCACTCCAGTATACCACGTTCCCACTTCTATCAACCACACAAACTGTTCTGCCCGTCACCGTCTCGCGGATACGGCTGGATGCATCCAGAGTAAAAAAACGTGCCTGGGTAGTCAGATATTGATCGGCAATAAGCTCGTACTGTTTAATATGCGCCTCTGAGAGCCTGTTCTGAGGCGCACGTAATACCGGGCCAAGATCAAGGGGGCTGGCGATGACCCCATCGTCACCGGTTCCAACAACGCCATCGCCGCCGGCGCGAAACACCATAATTCTCTCAACAACAGACCGGTCAATACCCAATGACGCAAGAACCTCTCCTGAAGCGGTGTTAACATTTATTTTACCGTCTCCATAGATTGTAATATATTTTTTTATCTTTTCAAATACCTCTTGCGTTACGCCCTTCACCAGCAACAATTCTTCTAAAACTTCAAAAGGACCGTCTTTCGCTTCATACGAGTAGGGAAAGCTGCGATAAAATGAATCCTCGGCGCTGCCTAAAGGAATCGAAAGCATGCTATCCGTATCTCTCCAATCGACGATCGATGCGGCAAGTTCTTGCGCCACCATTATATCGGTGCCAAGGGTAACCATGCAAAGGCGCTTCAGATGCTCCATCGGAGCAATATTGATATTGATTTTACGTTCTTCGTCAAACACAGAAAGTTTCGATTCGGAAATCCCGGTAACGACCTTAAAACGATATTCCTTCTGCCCCGGACTATCACTACGAATGTCAACCTCCGGCTCCATGGTTTCCGGGGCGTGCTTTTTAAGAAAAAAATAAGTTTTCTCGCGCGCCCGCTGTACCTCAAAAATCCCCTTGTTTATGGCCGCTTCATTAAGAAAACGGGCATCTTGCCGCTGGCTGAGCCGCTTGAGCACGGTGAGCTTTTGACGGACACTATACCCGGCAATAACGGCAAACACCGCTAAAAGGACCAGCGACCACAACACGAGTATTAGAATGCTCGCGGCGCGACGAAAATGCAGATTCACACACTACCCCCCACCGGAATGGTTACTGTTTTTACGATATGCTCGTTTGAGGCTGCAAGCATCAATTCCATGCGTACGGCCAGAGGCGCTCCCGGCTGCACCCATTCATCAATCCAGCAAAAACGCCCCTTCTGCGTGTCATACCAATAATACGAAAAACGGAGCGAACGCACACCCTCAAGCAACGCCTGCAATGAGCCCTCCTCGTCCATGCACACCTGCGAATAATCATACTTTTGACGAAACAGGGTGCCGCGGCCGCTATCAAAGGTATACGAAACCTTGCCGACTGTTTTACCGATAATCGCGCTTTCTACGTATGTAGGGAACTCGCACGAGGCCTCTGCCCCTAAAAACTTTATTGTCGAAAATTTAAAACTACTCCGCGCGTCGGTTCCAAACTTCTCAAAAAGAAAATTAACGTCAGCATACGGCTGCGCAGCGCTTATCCGCTTAAATATCGCCAGGCCGCTACGCAGGCTCCCGTATATCGCAAGAGAAATCATGGCGAGCGTCGCCATTACTACAACAAGCTCAATAAGCGTAAACCCCGTTAGAGAACTTCGTCCTTTCACCCCGTTAGAAATACAATTTCTAACGGGGTCGGCTCTAGATAGTCCAACGGGACACCCTGTTGGGTAGTCACCGCCAACTTTGCCAGTGGCTTTCTCTAACGGGGTAAAAGCGCGGCTCTTACTGTTCGTGCACCGCATATATACTTTTGGTAAGAGAAAAATTTTTGGCATATATGTTCCAGGAACCGGTAACATCAACCCGGTACAGCTCACAACAATTTTTTATCTGGTCAAGCACCATATACGATGCGTCCCAATCAAAACTTTTATTGTCGGCGGCGATCATTCCTGAGCTCTCAAGATCCCCGAGGCTACCCTGCCGCTTCAGGCTGTCCTGGGCCCGCCAGAGCATCTCGACAACCCACGGATTAACGCGCATATAACGATCGTAATACGCAAACGCATTGAGCGCACCGAAATAACTCCGGTAAATAAGCACGGTCCCGAAAGCAAGTATTGCGGTCGCCACCATCACCTCGACAAGCGTAAAAGTTTTAATTCTGACTTTACTCATCGCTGATTGCGCTGATTCATACAACACCGATTACACTGATTCATGCAACACTGATTACTCTAACAATCGGCGTAATCAATCTCTAATCTGTGTAATCAATGATTCTACTCCCAATTCTTCACGTCATCCGCCGTACCATCCTGACCGTCCTTGCCGAGTGAATACAAGTCGTAATCAACCTTGTGATCACCGGGACTACGATATTTATATTCTCTCCCCCAGGGATCAACCGGTTTTTTTTCAAGATACGGACCGTGCCAGTTTGCTGCCGATGATGGCTTATTGAGCAGAGCGCCAAGCCCCTCGTCGCTGGAAGGAAAACCGCCATTATCCAGATCATAGAGCTTTAAGCCTGTTGGGATATGCGCCTGGATATCTGCCTTGGCAACGCTCACGCGAGCCTGTTCCCCGCGGCCGGCAAACCGAGGCAACACCATCGCCGCAAGCGCACCGATGATAATAACCACAAGCATCAGCTCGATAAGCGTAAACGAATTCTTTTGCATACGTTTCATCATACCTCCTCTTTAAACGCTAATTAAAAACGCTAATTTACGCTAATCAATACAGAAACTCATCATCCCTCGTCCCCTTCGGGGAGGCTCCGCACGGCTGCGCACTCCTTCGCCCCTCATTTTTATTCGTATTCCATAAATCATGAGCTATGGGCTTCCTGGCTTCTTCATTCTCCCTTCTCCAAATATTTCCTCCACTCAAGCTCAAAATCCTGTAAATTCCGTATATGCGTCGGATAGGCAAACCGTAACGCCTCTTCAAGGGATTTTCCGTCCCGTAACTGCCGGCAAAAATCAGCAAAACTGGCTGAACCATAACGCTCAATAAGAAAACCGACCAGCGAAACCGCCTGGAGATAGTAGGTAGAGACAAGCTGGTCTCCGCTGATAAAAAGGATTCCGGGCTCTCCTGTTTTAAGCCGGGTTGAACGGATATAGACCTTATCGACTTCCTTGAGATTCTTAAGATCAATCCGCATCATATCGACAAGAGAAAGGATCGCGTCATTATCATACAGCTTACGGGCCAACGCTTTCAGCTCGGCCCGCTTTGCCTCCTCTGCCCACTGCGCGACCCCTTCGTCGAGCCATAACGGTATCTCACCGCGAAAACCTACAAAATCCCTGAAAATAAGATGCGCTATCTCATGCGGCAGTAGCGATTCGGTAAAACCTTTGCTCCAGGCGTAGCTTACAATCTGCTTATTTTTATAGTCAGCCATTCCCTCTGACCACGAAGGCTGCCCGGTAGCTTTCTGAAATGAATCACGAGTAGGGTGAATATAGATTTTCACTCTTCGGTCCCAGGTCCAGAATTCCGAATAGCGCGGATACCCCAAATCGGTAGCGATCTTTTTATAAAAGAATTCGGCCCGCTCCGCAACATTAACCGCAAATTTTTCACTGCCGGTATAAAAAACGATAAAGTGATCGGTCGAATGCTCACGCCAATCTTGGGCGACTACGCCCGAGAGCATTACCGCGGACACTAAAACCACGCCGATACCAATCAGTATTTTGTTTTTTAGTACCATATAACAACCTCTATGCGGCCTTCCGCACGCTCTCGATTAAATTACGAATATGCTCGATCTCAAAAGGTTTCTTGAGGACTGCGGCGGCTCCCGCTTCGTGAGCCAGCGTGAGTACGTCATCAACCGCATATCCGGTCATCATGACGCACTTCGCCTCAGGTATGATTTTTTTAAGCTCCTTAAACACCCCATAGCCGTCGACTTTCGGCATCCTGATATCAATAAATATGATATCAAAATTCTCGCGGTGCGCCATTTCTATCGCAGCCGGACCATCTTGGGCGGTCGAGGCCTCGACCCCTTCAAATGCAAAGAAACGGACAAGGAAATCGCGTATAATCTTTTCGCCATCAACGACTAATACCCTGATTTTTTTACCATCCATAGCGTTCCTTTCTTTACGTCCGTATGGCGGGAAATGATATATAAAACGTTGTCCCTTCTTGAGGCTTGCTTTCAACGCGGATATTGCCGCTATGCGCCTCAACGATACTGGATGCGATCGACAGGCCAAGCCCCGTTCCTTCGCCTGATACTTTCATGGTATAAAATGATTCAAAGATTTTTTCCTGCTGCTCGGCTGTCATGCCAATGCCGGTATCGGCGATGCTCATGCATATTGCATTTGTTTCCGGTTCAACAAAAGTTGCTATGGTAATACACTTCTCCCTAGAAGGTTCATTATGAATGATAGCCCATTTGGCATTAGCAACGATTCCGGTTACCACCTGCATCAAGAGCTGCGTATCCCCCAACACAAACGGCACCTGTTCTTTGAGGTTACGCGCCAGGAGAATCCCGGCACGCTTTAACTCCTGCTCCGCGATAATGGCAACCTTCTCGATGAGCTCATTCAAGGAAACTTTTGTGAACTTTCCTTTTGAGGACCGGGAAAACTCAAGTAAAGCTTTTATGATCGCGCTGCAACGCCGCGCTCCCTCTTCTATGCTCGCAAGCTCTTCAGCGAAGGCGCTAACCGTACAACGTTGGTTCTGCTGGCTCTTCAGGCGCATAAGCTCGAGGTTGTTGAGCACTCCAGTAAGGGGATTGTTAATTTCATGGGCGATCTGGCCGGCGAGCATCCCGATAGACGCGATCTTTGCCGACTGTACCAGCTGATTCTGCAGCTCCTGCATACGTTCGTATGCAAAACGCAGCGCATCTTCGGCTGCTTTGCGGTCAGTCACATCTCTGATAATGCCAACAATAAACGCATCACCCCGCGGGTCAACGTACAACGTTTTCTTGGTAACGATTGTACGCAGCCGGCCGGCCACGTCAGTAATTTCTTCTTCGTTTATGTTTTCTTTACCGGTATTAAAAACTTCGTCGTCGTTGGCCCAAAAAATATCAACCTGCTCTTTCGGGAAAAAATCGTAATCGTTTTTACCGATCATCTCGTGGCGCGGTTTACCCGCCAGGGCACATTCAGCGTCGTTGACCAAAACCAGGCGATGCTGCCGGTCCTTCACGAATACGGGATCGCTAATAGCATTGATGATGGCAGCAAGATACTCCTTTGCTTCCCGCAGGGCGCTTTCAGCACGCTTACGTTCATTCATATTTTCGATAATACCGTCAATCCATTCAATCTCGCCCCGCGCGGTACATTTCGCACGGCCGGACAACGAAACCCAGAGAGGGCTACCGTCCTTCTTTTGCGCTTTGAGTTCGTAATTCTTTATGAAACCATCGTTTTTTATACTATCGAGTATCTTCTTTCTATCCTCAGGGTCCTGACACGCGAGAGCCGGCGCTGCCTTACAAAAATCATCAGCAGATTCGTAACCAAAAATCCGCGCGCAGGCAACGGACGCTGAGAGCCATTCTCCGCCAGCCGATACTCTGCTGCGAAACACCCCTACATCCAGGTTTTCAAGGAGCGCTCGATAGCGCTCTTCTTTTTCAAAAAGGTTTTCCTGCCCGATGCGGACGTGCCGGCGAAGGAGCGCCTCCTGGAAGCTGCGCTCCACTGCGGGAAGAAACCGTCGTATATTATCCTTCATAATATAATCAGTAGCTCCCACCTTTAAGGTTTCAACGACCCTTTCTTCTCCGGCAACTCCTGAAATAACAATGCATGGAATGTCGGGATTATGGGAGCGTACAATCGAGATTGCGGCTACGGCGTCAAGCTGCGGCATGCGGTAGTCAATCAAAACCACGTCCCATCCTCCCTGCGCAAGCGCCTCCGTAAGGCCCGCGGCGGTGTCAGTTCGCAGAGACGTAAGCTCATACCCACTCCTGGCAAGCTCCTGGGCGAGGAGCAACACATCCGCCTCGGAATCATCAACAATCAGTATTCGCAGAACCTTTTTCATTTCCACCATATCATCGTTTGAGCCGGCCCTCAAAAAATTCCTTCTAACACCACTCTGACCATGCGGGTTTATGCTCATCCAATAAGCCGGAAGGGCGATCCTGAAGGTTACCCCCTGACTAACAGCGATGCGGCGGTCATTGTGCGATGCCTGCTCGATAGGCGCACTAGCGTTGCTCTTTAGACGCGATGGTTTTATTTACTTCCCGTAAGACATCGTTAAAATCATACGGTTTCGTAAAATACCCGACCACGCCAAGCCGGTATGCATTCTTAACATCTTCCTCTTTGCCGAGGGCAGAGAGAATAATAATAGGGATAGCCTGTGCTGCTCGGTCCGTATTAAGCATCTCGCAGATCTCAAGGCCGCCCAGTACCGGCATCAGTAAATCAAGCAGTATCAGATGAGGATTAAAAAGCTTGATCCGGGAAACAATGTCCCTGGTGTCACTGGCAACCTCAACGCAAAACCCCGATAATTCAAGAAGCTTACGCAAGCTCACCAGAACTGCCTGGTCATCATCAACAATAAAGATACGTTTTTTGTCGGACATGGCTATTTCCTATTCTAAACAACTTATTTGCTACAGGCTACAAGCCTCAGGCTGTAGGTTAAAAGACTCGGCATTACAAAACTTGTAGCTTGCGGCCTGCAGGCCAGAGGGCCGTGGTTTGGCATCCGAATAGCCAAAGCCACTGCCTGAGGCGTCAAAAAAATTTACTTAACAACCCTATTAATCTCCGCAAGCAGATCCTTAAACTCGTACGGCTTAGCCATGCACCCTACGATATTCTGCGAATGCCGTTCATGAACAATTTTTTTAATATCCTTAAACCCTCCCACTGCCGAAACAATAAGAATCGGGATGTCCCGGGTAGCCGCGCACGAAGCAAGGAGGTCACAGACCTCAAAACCACCCAGGGACGGGGTAATTAAGTCCAGAAGAATGAGACCTGGCCGATAAAACGTGACCATCGAAAGAGCATTCTGGGGATTTTGCGTTGAGCCAACCTGAAAACCCGATATTTCAAGAAGCCTCGTGAGACCACGAAGCTCTATCTCGTCATCGTCAACGATGAATATTTTCTTTTTGTCAGCCATAAGCACTCGTCGACCGTCGTCCGTATTCTGTCGTCCGTATTCCGTTATCGTCCCTCGTCCATCATCCTTCATCCCTCTCTATCGATGGACTGTCGACTGTGGACCGTGGACGTTTTTCTCTATACGCTAAACGCTCTCTTTTACGTTGCCGCCAGATTAATCTCAAAAATAGGTAGTAACATCGCCATCACCACAAACCCGATGATACCCCCCATAACAAGAATCATGAGGGGCTCAAGCAGTGTTGCAAACATCTTAAGCGTCTCTTCGGTATCCCGCTCATAGGAGACGCCTATCTCCGCCAATGCCTCGGCTAGCCTCCCTGACTGCTCACCCACAATAATGAGGTTACTCACAAAAACAGGAATTTCAGGAGACGCCTTCAGGCTCTTACCGAAAGAACCGCCCTGCTCCAGAGACCGATAGCTTATGCGTAACTGATTCCTAATGATCTCATTGTTAAGAACCGGGATAGCGACCTCAATCGCGTGCAGGATCGGGATACCGCTTCGTACCAGAAGCTCAAGTGTCAAGGCAAAACGCGCAAGTTCCGATTTCCGGAAAAAATCTCCGACAAACGGAAGCCGCAGGCTGATCGCGCTTGCCGCAACGCGCCCGATGGATGTCCGCGCGTGACGCACAAGAAGCGTTACGAAAACTGTCGCAAAGGCCGCAAACCAGAGGCCCCATTGTTTAAGCGCTTTTGTAATCGTAATCAGTATCTGCGTAGGGATAGGGAGTTTTTGCTGTAAATCGACATAGATCGCCAAAAGACGCGGCATAACGAATACGAACATAAAAACGATCGTACCAAGCCCAACCAAAGCCATGAGGATAGGATACGCCAGCGCCATGCGCACACGCGCGCGCAATTCCTCCTCTTTAACGCGATACTCGGCGATTCGCAGGAGCATCGCAGGCAGGGAACCGCTGTCCTCTCCGGTGCGAATCATCGCCACATACAGAGGTGAAAATATAGCAGGGAATTTCAAAAGAGGGCTTGAAAACGTCGCGCCGTCGCGCACCTGCGCATGGATATAGTGTACGACGTTTTTAAAATTTTTGTTTGTGGATTCCTCCGCAATAATTGAAAGTGCGTCCAGTATGGATACGCCCGATTTAAGAAGGCTTGAAAGCTGGCGGCTGAAGAGCGTTATAGAGCGCCCGGGTACCCGGCCAACCTTAATATCGAGCGGCTTTTTTGCAGCGGACGATTCCCGAAGAGATTCTTCCACACGTACCGGCACAAGGCCGGATGCGCTTAAACGCTCAACTGCTTCATCCTGCGATTGCGCCTCAATGGTCCCCTCAACAATCTCCTGCGGTCCTTTCTTTGCGCGATATTTGTATGTAGGCATATTTTT
>JBDRAN010000032.1:0-63096 GCA_043823745.1 Candidatus Omnitrophota bacterium
TGTTGGACTATGGAAATTTTGGGAAACGGCGGGGTATGCCGGAAAAATGCAGTACCCTTTGGTGCGCTATGTTTTTAGCATAACTGCAAACATTGTTTGGGGTTATACAGTTTTGACTTTTCAATCGCATTTTTCCGGTTAGTAAGAAAACCGGTCTTTTCTCCTCGCGGCTCGCTATGTACCAAGCGAGTTGGTTCTGAAGCGTTACGCGATGCGCGCGTGCTAGAACGTACCTTTGATCTCTTGCGACAGGATGATTGCCTCGGCGATTTCTTTCATGGAGAGGCGCTTATTCATGCTTGATTTACGCAAAAGGTTATATGCTTCCTCTTCGCTTGCCCCTTTTTCTTTCATGAGGATGCCTTTTGCTTTTTCAATCTTTTTACGCGCCTCCAACTCTTCCTGGACAATTTTTGTCTTAACAAGCAATTCGGTATTCTCGATAGCGACCGCGGCCTGGTCTGCCACTGCGCCTAAAAGGTTTATGTCGCTTTTCGTAAAGCGGTACGGTGTTGTCGTGTAAAGATTAATAACGCCGATAACCTTATTTTTAACCATTAAAGGCGCGCTGAGCATCGCAACAAGGCCTTCTTTCTTGGCAAGTATCTTTTCCTTGTAGGATTCATCCTGTGAAACATCGGCGATGGCAACAGGCTTTTTTTCCTTTGCGACAAGCCCGACAATGCCTTCCCCTACCTTGAGCGACCGCTCTTTAAGATAATCGGTGCTCATTGCCTGCGTCGCTCTGATGCGTAATTCCTGCGATTTTTCATCAAGGAGCCAGAGCGAACAGATTTTTGCTTTCATGGTGTTGGCGGTGAGCGTGACGATGAGTTTGAGCATATCCCCTAAATACAGGTCAGAGGTTATTGCTTTTGAGATTTTACTTAAGGTGTCGAGGTATTCTTTATAGGATGTTTTTTTCATGGTTTACGCTATCCTGTTTGTGTCTCATCGCTACAAAAACGGATAGACCCGAGTGGTTGCGCGGTTATGGCGCTTGAGGCGTTATTGTATCATGTTTCCGGGGAAATTCAACTGCAAGGTACGTAAGGGCCTGGAGTGGTTGTGCTGCCGACAGAGAGGGTTTCCCTCTCTGTCAGAGCCCATTGAGGATCAATTTTTTGCTTCTTCATCGAAAATCCTGGCAGTGTCTACAATTCTTATGAATTCCGCTCGATACCCGTCATGATCGTTTCCGGTTGCAAGCCGTGCGCGGCGTAGCAACCCTTCATAGGAAGCAGTGCCCTTGTGGGGTGAGTTACGCAGGATCAGTCCAAATTCAGCTACCGCACTTGCAAATTGAAGGTTTTCGGAGGCTTCCTTCTCGGTAGCACCCGTTTCTTTAAGTTCCTTGACCAGGAGCTTGCTTTCAGTTGCATTTGGTTCTTTGTAGCGGAACTTGATAGTCATGATATCGGTGCTGGGTTTAACCGTTACATCCTGATAGCGTAAGGGATCGATCGTTGCGAACTCTTCGGTTGAGTCAGCCGGCACTATCTCGTAAAGCGCAGTTACCGAATGCCCGGCCCCAAGTTCTCCGGCGTCCTTTTTGTCATTGTTGAAGTCTTCTTTGCTGAGTATCCGGTTTTCGTATCCGATGAGCCGGTAGGCTTTAACCTTTTGCGGATTAAACTCTATCTGGATTTTAACGTCTTTTGCGATGGTGAGAATGGTCGCCCCGATCTGCTTCACGAACACTTTCCTTGCCTCCAGAATGTTGTCGATGTAGGCGTAATTACCGTTCCCTTTATCGGCAAGGATTTCCATTTTAGAGTCCTTATAGTTACCGGTTCCAAAGCCGGCAACGGTAAGAAAAATCCCTTTTTCTTTTTCCTTTTCGATAAGTCGTTCCATCTCTGCGTCGCTGGAGGCGCCGACGTTAAAATCGCCGTCCGTTGCCAGTATGACCCGATTGTTTCCTGTTTTGATGAAATTACGTTCGGCTATGGCGTAGGCAAGCTTGATCCCCGCACCACCTGCAGTAGAGCCGCCTGCGCGTAATTGTTCAAGAGCGGCTAAAATCGTCTCTTTATGGTCTCCGGGCGTTGAGTCAAGCACAAGGCCCGCAGCTCCCGCATAGACCACGATGGCAACTCGGTCTTGGGGGCGTAATTGTTTTACCAGAAGCTTCAGTGCCGATTGCACCAGGGGTAATTTACGCGCCTCATCCATTGAGCCTGATACGTCGACCAGGAACACCAGATTACTGGGAGGCAGCTTTTGAGTTTCGATTCTTTCCCCCTGCAAGCCGACCAGAACCAGGCGATGCGAAGCGTTCCAGGGGCAGTATGAAATTTCCGTCGTGATAGAAAAGGGTGTCCCGTCAACGGGCCCAGGGTAATTGTAGTCAAAATAGTTGATCATTTCTTCGATACGCACTGCATCAGGAGGCGGAAGCCTGCCCTCATTGATAAACCTGCGCACATTGCTGTAGGAAGCAGTATCAACATCAATAGACAAGGTAGAGAGGGGATTTTCTTTAACTTCGAGAAAATCATTCTCTCGAACGCGATTATAACCTTCGGTGTTAAACTCTTCCCCTTCCTCGGCAAGGGTTCCGGCTCCGTAGCTTTTAAAAGGCATAACTTCTTCCTCGAGACGGTAAGCGCCCGGTGAGTATTGGTCACCGATGTTATCGCCGACGCTTTGAAGTTTTCCGACAAAACCAAAGCTATTAAGGAAATTTACTTGGGCTTCCTCCCGGATAATTGTCATGGCATCTTTGCCAAGTTCAAGCGATTGAGCAGGCGGCGGCTGTTGTGTCACAGGGCCTCTTTGTGTATTCTGTTGTTCTGCTTTTTCGCTCGCTGTTCTTGGCTGGCTCTGCGGTTGCGTTCGATGCATGTAGACTTGTCCTGCCAGGATAAACACCAAAAGGGTGGCCAAAGCCCCGGACGTGAGCCCGACAAATAATTTTGTCTTCTTCATTGTCCCCCCTTTTACGTTCTGGCTTAATAATTTCTGGCGTATCTGCTGCTCCAGGTCGCTGGATACGTCTTCGTTCTCCCATTCTTGTATGGTTGCAGAAACTTTTTGGAGTTTCTGATAGTATTTCCGGCAGCGGCTGCATGCGGCTAGATGTGTCTCGACCAGGTTCTTTTCTTCTCGCGTCACCTCAGAATCGATGTAAGCGGAAATCAGCTTTTTTATTTTTAAATGTATAAACATCATTGTGCCTCCGCAATCAGGGCCGCTAGGCTATTTTTAAGTTTCTCGCGCGCCCTGAAAATAAGTACTTTTACTCGCGCCAGGGAGCAGTTCATTACGTTCGCGATCTCTTCATACGGTAAGCTCTGGTATTCGCGTAAGATAATCGCTTCCCGCAGCGGGAGGGGGAGCCGGTTGATTGCCGCCTGAATCCTGGCGGCGCGCTCGCGGGTATGCGCCTGTTCCCGGCTATCAGGCCGTGGATCGGGTATGACGAGCTCTTCGTATCCGGCCGAGTCTTTATCGCATTTAAAAAAGAGTGAAATAATATTTTTCTTTTTACGTAACCGGTCAACGCAGATATTATGCGTTATGGTATAAAACCAGGTTGAGAACGTATATCCGTCTTTATAGGTTTCTTTTTTTGCGCTGAGGGTGTAAAAGGCCTCGGCAACCGCGTCTTCGGCGTCCGCGCGGTTACGAAGAAGCCGCAAAGAATAGTTAAAGATCGGTTTTTTGTACCGTACAAAGAGTTCCTCGAGAGCCGTAGCCTGTCCAATTTTATACTCTATCATAAGTGCCTCGTCTGGCTTCATATCTGCTTGCATAGTGTTATACGGATTGGGGTGGGAGAAAGTTACATAAAAAACACGAATTACCGAGAATTTGGGTAAAACGCGAATTAACGCGAATAATATTAGCTTTCGAGGAGCTTCATAAACTCGTTTTCGTCAATAATGGTCAGATTCAGGGCTGTGGCCTTAGCGAGTTTTGAGCCGGGACCGGCGCCAATAACTACAAAATCAACGTTTTTACTGATACTTCCGACCCATTGAGCGCCCAAGCTTTCTACTGTCTTTTGTGCCGCATTACGGGAGAAATTTTGGAGTTCCCCGGTAAAAATAAAGGTTTTACCGCTGATAGCGCTCTTTTTGACTACCCGTTCTTTTTCGGTCAGCAGGAGGTTGTGTTTTTTAAACTCCGCGATCATCTTTTTGACATGAGCGGTTTTAAAAAAGTTTACCAGGGATGCCGCCATGACCGGGCCGATTTCCGGGGTTTCCTGGAGGGTTTTTTGAGTTACGTTCAATAATGCGTCAATTGTCCTGAAACGCCCGGCAAGCATCAGTGCTGCTTTTTCTCCGATGTGGCGTATTCCCAAACCAAATAAAAAGCGGCCCAGGCCCCGGGACTTGCTTTCTTCTATCGCGTTAATAATGTTGTCGGCTTTTTTTTGCGCAAAAAGCGGTAGCGCGAGCACGTCTTCTTTCTTGAGGCGATACATATCCACAAGCGAGGTAACCAATGTCCGGTTAACCAATTCATCCACAAGGCTCTCCCCCATCCCTTCGATATCCATGGCAGGGCGGCTGGCAAAATGCAGGAGTGTTCTTTTTAAGCGCGCCGGGCAATCGGGATTGGCGCAATACCAGTAAACTTCCTCTTCCTTTTCTTTAATAATTTTTTCTTTGCATTCAGGGCATACATGAGGAACTTTTATTTTTTTCTCATGGCCGGTGCGTTTTGTAGTTATGACTTTCAAAATTTTAGGGATAACTTCGCCGGCGCGTTCAATGAGAACCGTATCGCCCTCGCGTACATCAAGGCGTTCGATTTCATCGAAGTTATGGAGCGTTGAGCGAGAAATCGTAACACCCGCGCATTCAACCGGCGCAAGATCCGCTACCGGAGTAATAATGCCGGTTCTCCCTACGCCAAAGGTGATTGAGGTAACGGTTGTGGTTGCCTGGTGCGCCGGAAATTTGTACGCTACTGCCCAGCGCGGAGATTTCATGGTTGCTCCCAGCGTCTGGCGTAGGCGATAGTTATTTACCTTAATGACTACGCCGTCGATTTCATAGGCGAGTGTATCGCGTTTCTCCTGCCACGCGTGGCAGAAGGTGATAGCTTCCGTGAGGTTCTTACAGTGGGTGTTATGCGGATTGGTGCGCAGTCCCAGTTTGTTTATTTTTTTAAGGAATTCCCGGTGGTCTCGAATGTCAAAATTTTTTGTCCACCCGAATGAATGGATATAATATTGAAGGTTACGCTGGGCAACAATGCGCGGGTCAAGGAGTTTTAGGCTGCCACTGGTGGCATTGCGGGGGTTAGCGAATGCAGGCTCATCACACTCGGCACGTGCACGGTTAATGAGAGCAAGTTCCCTTTTTTCCATATAGATTTCCCCGCGTACCTCAAGAGCCTCAGGAGTCGATGCAACACGCAGCAGGAGGGGTAGGCCGGCAATGGTCCTTATGTTGGCGGTAACATCTTCGCCGGTTTCTCCATCCCCGCGTGTCGCGCCTACGGTAAGTTTTCCCCGTTCATAGGTAAACGCGCAGCTGACACCGTCAACTTTTAACTCTACGATATAATCAAGATTTGTATTTTTTGGCAGCATACGCAGAATCTTATCTTCCCAATCGTGCAGCTCTTCGATTGAATAGGTGTTATCCAGGGACAGCATTTTTACGTTATGCGATACGGTAGAAAAACCTTTAAGCAACCCTCCTGAGACCCGCTGGGTCGGTGAATCGGCGGTTTTATAGCGCGGGTACTGTTCCTCGAGTGTTTTTAGGCGCTCCATCAAAACATCATATTCTTTATCGGAGATTTCAGGGTCGCTTAAGACATAATAGCGGTAGTCAGCATCCCTGATAGTCTGCCGCAGGTGTTCAATTTCTTTTTTGATATCTGAGTGGTCCATGGGATTTATTTTTTAGCAGCGATAAGTTCCTGGGCGATCAGGGTTCCTTGTGGTTTTGATTTAATATAGACCCGGTAGCGCTTCTTGTTGCCGCTGGCGTATTCCGACGGATAGACCTGAAACGATAGCGCAGGGCTGTGAACCGCGGCGCGAAACAGGTCTCTCTTGAAAGACCCTTTTGTATATGCAAGGATCTTGAATGTGACGCAATATCGCAGATCAGGATGGTTTTCTACGGCATCAACCGTGGTTTCGCGGGAAATAATCTCGGTATGTATGAGGGCACCTTCGAAAATCAAATCAGCTTCCCTGGTGTAGATGCCGCGACGTACCGGATCAAGCTCGATGGTTGCGTTTTGTGAACTACAGGCTACGCACGCGGTTAGGATGATCAGTATAGTTATTTTTCTCATGGATATTCGCTTTAAGATTTCGCCGGGAAAATGCCTTTTCCTTAACATATGTTATATCTGTCGTGTATGCTTTACGATGTGTGCTCGCGTTTTACCCCTATTTGGTTTTCGGCATTTTTCCCGGTAACCTCGCCGTACTCTAAACTTTATCTTTTAATAGTAAAGAAGCGTACAAGGTAAAGTTTAGCCCCACAGGGCGTCCTGGTGGACAGCGGCGACCCATAGGGCAAAAAAATACACGTTTTGCAGTCCCGTTGTTCTAGAATAATATATTAAGGTGCGGGACGCCCCGAACCTTAATACTTAAATAGAGGAAACGGGACAGACATTTTTTGGGTTAACAGCCGATCGATAGGCGTGATGCAAACATCGCCGGCAACCCATTATCAATGATTTTTTGAGCCGCAGCCTGTATATTATACTCAAGCCGCGTAAAGGTTACTACGTTGGAATCGGTATCGTAAATGCAGGCGCACGAACGCGGATTCCGATCTCGCGGTTGCCCCACACTGCCGACGTTAATGATATAGCGTGCGTCCGGTTCCAGGGGAATTGTCTGGTCAAAAATATAAGAGACTACTTTGTTTTTTAGGCAATACCCTTCCATCTTATGCGAATGGCCCATAAAAAATATACGTTCCTTAAAAAGCGGAAAAATGAGCGTTGCTTCAGCGATGCCCCAGATATAATTAAACTTCTCGGGGTTATTGAGGCTTCCGTGGCTGCAGATAAATTCTTTTTCCTGATGGGTAAGAGGGAAACTGGCGAGGTAGCACCGATCGTCCCGCGAGAGCTGCTCTCTGGTCCAGACCATTGCTGCCCGGGCATGGGGATTAAAGAAACGAATGTCAAACTTTTCGGTTGCCGCCCAATCATGGTTTCCGCTGATCGCAATCGGGTTAAGATCCATAAGAATCGCCGTTGTCTCTCGTGGGTTTGCACCGTAACCGACGATGTCCCCCAGGAACACGAATTTATCGATCGGTTCGTTGCGATAATATTCGCAGACGACGAGGAATGCTTCAAGATTAGCGTGAACATCGGAAAAAATTGCGTATCGCATACTATGAGTACCTGGTAATCGGGGTTTCTGAAATACTAAAAAATAATTCTAAAATCCGTGCAGGTTTCATCAGCCGTACATTCCTTGGTTTCGGTATCGTGCACGTATCCCTTAAACTCTTGGTCAATATCGTTCAGAAAAGCTTCCAGTATTTTAGACTCCCCGTGGATATAAAGCTGGACTCCTCCGCCAGGGCAGTTTTTAACCCAACCGCACACGTTATGTTTTAGTGCAAGCGCCCGCGTGGTATAACGAAAGCCAACCCCCTGCACCTGGCCGGTATAAAATATATGATAGCATTTTTGCATAGAGTTTTAAATCAGGGTGTCGCCCGGCGCTATAGGGTGGCCCAAGGTAAAGGCATAGGCGTCCATTTCTTTTTTTCCTTGGGGCTTGAGTTTTTTTATACGTACCGTTCCTCGGGCGGTTGCAACATCAATGCCGTTTCTGGTTACCGCGATAATGGTGGCGGGCGCCTGCCTCAAACTTTCCGGTATAATCTCGACTTCGATAATTTTTATGAGTAGGGTATTAAAAAAAGTGTAAGCGCCGGGCCATCCTGCGGTTGCGCGGATATGGGCATCTATGCGTGCGGCTTCGTTGTCCCAGCGTATTCTTCCTTCTTCCTTGGAAAACTTCTCCGCATAGGTTGCTTTTGTCTCGTCCTGAGGAGTGAGTGTATATTGTTTTTTGGCGATCGCATCCATTGCCTCGATGAGCGCCTGAGCGCCTTCCGGCCCCATACGCGCAGTCAACGTACGGACATCTTCGCCAGGCACGATTGAGACTTTCCGTACACTGATTATTTCACCCGCATCCAGTTTTTCGTTCATTTTAAATATAGCTATTCCCGTTGTGGTATCGCCGTTTAGTATGGCGCGCGCTATCGGAGCCGCGCCTCGCCAGCGCGGTAAAAGTGACGGGTGAACCGCAAGAGGCATTATTGAGGGGATACGTAATATCTCCGTGGGTAAGAGTTTTCCATAGTCAGCGACAACGATGATTTCAGGCTTAATCGACGCGATCGTATCGATCGTTTCTTTGTTTTTAAGGGAATGTGGCGTAACGAAGGGTAGGTTTGATTCTTGCGCGAACGCCGTCGCCTCCATGGGCGCCAGTTTCATCCCTCGTCCTTGCGCTTTATCGAGCTGACTGACAACCAGGGCCGGAACGTTTTTTTTGGCGCACAGCGATCCCAAAACACATCGGGAGAAATATCCACTACCAAAGTAAACGAATTTCATTTGATTATAAAAGCGTAATGTAACCGTCCGCTGCGCAGACGATACAACTCCTGTTTTATGATGATGCTTTCTGCCTCCGCCCGCGCCATTTTGACAATCAGGGAATATCGAAAACTACCCCGTATTTTATACGGCTGCCCCTTAAAGGGCCCGTACACGCAAAGCCGGTGCGCAACAAGTTTATTATATAAATCCTGTGCGGCATTGCAAAGTTTATTTTCAAGGCTTCCGCGTAGGATTATTTTTGCGATATGCGCCTGCGGAGGGAGCTTGAGCTGGGAGCGCAATGAGAATTCATGCTCATAAAATGTTTCCCATCCTTCATTGATCGTGGAAAAGAGATAGTGTGTGGGGTTGCGTGTCCAAACGTAGAATGCCCGGCCGAAAAGGCGGGCAAGTTTTCTGATATACAGAAAGGCGTCAAAGGTTGCCTCATACTCGGGCCGTGCCATGGCGGCATCAATATCAAGAAGGATGCCGTTGTCAAACATTTTCGGCGCACCTGCGTCGCTTAGGATCTTAGAGGTAGCTACGATAATCTGGCTTTGGGCGTTTCTGGCATCCCATGTGGCAATGGCGACTCCAGGGAATTCACGTTCCAGGATCGTGCGAAGTCTTTCGATCCCGATACCGATGCCTTTAAGGTAGCCGGTCTTACAACGAGGGCAGCGCTTCGGTAGCGTCTGGCGGCCGGCGCAGTAGGGACAGGTCCCGGTAAGCGCGTCAAGGTCCAAATGAAGAAAAACGGAACAGCGCGGACAGGTGATGGTGTGGCTGCATGCAGTGCAGGCGATGATGCGCGCAAAGCCTTTTTTATTTAAAAGAACAACGGTTTTCTGCGCGGCGCGCAGCGAAACCCGCAGGATTTCGGCGATAAGCGGATTTATGAGTCCGCGTTTTTTGTGTTCAGAGCTCCCCAGTATTGTTATTTTTGGTTCATCCGGGGGGGTTCCCGAAACGATAATTTCCTTTTTCCTCATGAGAGCATAGGTTGCCAGCGAGGGATAGTCGGAGCTTACGATGAGGTTCGCGCGCACCGAGCGTGCGAGTATCCGGGCAACTTCAGGAAGATGATAGTAGGGTTTTTCCTCCTGAAAATAATGTGGGCTATTTTCCTCCTCCACTACAAGGAGCCGCAAATCTTCCGGGTAATAAAAAATAGATACACGGGTACCCACAATAATGCTTCGGCTGCGTGATGCCTGCCATTGCGAGAAGATCATGCGATCGGTCTGATAACTATGCATCGTGATGGCGCCGGGAAACTCACGCCGAATTATTTTTTCAGCCGCTTCGAGATAGCTGCGTTGGGGAAAAATAACCATCGCTGAGCCGTCGGCAGTTGCCAGCCGCATTTTTTCTTTCCAAAGAGAAAATCTTTTCTCAAAAGCACCCCCCCATGTAAATACGGTTTCCTGGTCGCAAGAGGGTGCTGCAGGGTTAAGCGAAAGGGCCGTAGTCGTGCGGGAGCGTTTGAGGCTATGCGGAAGCATCATAAACAGGAATTCCGCGAGCGGATAGGGATAGAGCGCGGATAGGCGTTGCGCAAAACGGATATGCGCTGCAGAGAGGAGGGGTTTTTCATCAAGCGATGCGATGATCGGTTTAATCCGAGGAATGTTTGATCGAGACGCTAGTCCGATAACGATCCCGATTGTTTTGCGTCCGCGAAAATCGATAAGGACACGCGTTCCTGTTTCAATTCGCATGCCGGGGCAAACGAGGTAATCAAATTCGCGTTCTAGCGCGATTGCAAGTATGACTTTGGCGATTGGCTGCTGCATGGTATTGTGTCGGCGTGTGGCATATCCATGATTATCTAAAAAAATATAGAGTGCAAGAGCTCAACGAGCTCGCTACTATTATAGCGGGTAGCAACAATTTTGTTATATAAATTTGGCGGTCGAAATGCGAGATGCCTCCGGCGGAAGGTGTTCGAAACGTTCAATAAGGCTTTTTAGAATATCGCGCACGTCAGCTACCCGTAACGGGTACGATTCGTCTCTATTTTTGACATCCTTAAAAAATCGAATAGCGCTGTCGAGCTCCCCGGCGCTGCGGGCGAAACTGCCGACCTTATAGCGGATTAACAAGTCCATGTTCTCTTCTTCTTGGCCCGGTATAAAATGAGTGAAGACAAAGAATTTTTTCTTATAGAGGCCTTCAAAGATTGTCAGGCCCCCGGGTTTGGTCACGATAATGGAAGCCAGATCAAAAAGTTCCCAAATGCTCTCGGAAAACCCAATAAGACGCACGCTGGACAAATTAAGCTGTTGGATCCTGTTTTTAAGGTTATGGTTGTTTCCGTAGATAATAAAAATGTTAAAAGCGCCTGCAAGCTCAGGAATTATTTCTTCAAGATAGGGAAATTTTCCCCGCATAGACGAAATAAATAGAATGCATGGCTTGTTATCAAGGGAAAACTTTTCGCGTAGGCGCGCGCTATCTTCGGATTTAAGGAAACCTTCTCGTAACGGTACGTATCCGTAGATTATTTTTTCGCTTGGTATCCCCAGGTTTATTAAGTCTTGCTTTGTTTCCGCGGTCGCAACGATATGATAGTCGACGGCCGGGTGTGCCCAGAGTGGATGAACACGCAGGTCGGTTACGATCGAGATGATCCTTAAATTAAGTTTTTGCTTCAGTTGCGCCAGGAATGGGAAGGGAAAAAAATGGGTGCTGACGATAACGTGAGGTTTTTCTTTCGTCAGAAACGAAAAAAAAGAAGAAAAGATTATCTTATGACCGATCGCAAGGATATGATCCAAAATTTTGCTGCGCGTAGTTACGAAAAAAAGCTGCCAGATCCAGGGAAGATGATCGGTAACGCCGGTATATCCAGAGATGTAGATGCGCCGGATAAACCTGGGGCAGAAATTTAAAAGGTCTTCGCACGGCGCGTTAAGATAGTCTTGGAGAGCGAGCGCCGCTTTTTTGTGTCCTTCACCGAAACTGGCGTGAATCAGCAACGTTTTCATTGGTGTGGGCGTATCGAAACAGGTCAACCGTAATGGTTACAAAGGTAATGCGCGGCAACAAGGAGATTGTCGAATATGAAATCAGGCTCAAATTTCCAGTTGCTGCGGTTTGAGATTCTTTCCTTTCCGGAAAGCACAAGTACCGGTTTCGCGCCAAAGGATTGTGCCGCTTCCATATCCATGAAAGAGTCACCGATAAAAAATGACATTTCAGCTTTTATGGTATGTTCCCGCAGTGCCGCCTCAAGCATACCCGGTTTTGGTTTGTGACAGGAACAGTTCTCATCGGAACGATGGATGCAATAATAAACACCGTCGAGATGCGCGCCTTCCCGCGTAAGCTTACGCATCATGCGGGAAGTCATCGTATCAAGCGTTTCTTGAGTATACAGGCCTTTATTAACTCCCCCCTGGTTTGAAATTACAAAAAGCTTAAATCCTTTTGCGTTGAGCTTGCGTATTCCCTCGATGCTTCCCGGGATAAATTTAAACTCCTTCCAGCTTTTTACGTACCCGCCGTCGCCCGGGTACGCATTAATAACGCCGTCGCGGTCAAGAAAAATTACCTTCATGATGTCGTTGGTCATTTTGTGGCGTCTCGAGTGATCACGCGGCACCCGTATCGCCGCGCTCTAAGGTTTTATCGTAACATTTTTTATTTTTTCTTCAAGGAAATTCTATCATTTTTCGAGGACGGCAAAAATCTTCGAGTTCGTGACGCGCGCAATGCGTACGGGAGTTATTGCGCCAAGAGGAATTTTGTCCTGCACGCACACTTTAAGATAGTTTTCGGTATATCCGCACGTTTCGTGGTTGCGGAACTCTTCCGTAACGATATGGAGTTTTTTACCAATACATTGTAATGCGTATTCGTGCGCAAAGTAGCGCCCAAGAGACGTTAGAACACGTGAACGTGCTTTCAAAATTTTTTGGTTTGGCACCGGGATATTCCACAGCGGGGTTTTTTCTCGGGGCGAAAACGCAAATACGTGCGTTCTCATGGGCTTTATTCGTTTAAGAAAATCAACCGTATTCTTGAATGCAGTTTCAGTTTCGTTCGGAAATCCGACCATAATATCGCAACTAACCGCGCCGTGAGGGTGCTTGGCTCGAAACGCGTCAACAACTGCTTCGTAATGGGCAACCGTGTCTTTTTTATTCATGGCGGATAACACCGTATCGTCTCCCGATTGGAATGGAAGGTGGATGTGGGGGCATAGCGCTTGATGCTGAAAGCACCGGAGTAATTCTTTAGAGATTGACCGTGGCTCAAGGGAACTGATGCGTAAACGCCCCAGGCTCGGGAGCGCGAGGAGCCTCTTTACAAGCACCGCAAGGCTCATGGGTGGCGTTAGATCACGGCCATAGAGGCCGAGATTGATACCGCACAAAACAATTTCGGGATGATGCGTGCTGAGGCGTTTTGCTTCCCGGAGCGTGTCTTTAAACGTTCGGCTTTGTGATACGCCTCGGATATGGGGTATTTTGCAAAATGCGCACGCATTACTGCACCCATCTTGAATTTTCAAAAACGCCCGGATATTATGAAAGCGATCTATAGTGAGGGACCAGATATTACGTGCTTTTTGGCGCGATTGCGCAATTGGATTTTTTACACCCGTGACGATATCAGCGAGCAAATGTTTTTTTTCCTGAGGAATAACAAAATCAACTCCCAATTTTTTAATGGCCCCCCCGTTTAGCTGCGTAAGACATCCGCATACTGCAATGAGCGCATTTTGATTCTGTCGTTTGGCGCGTAGTATCGCTTCGCGTGATTTAGCGTCAGCACGCGTGGTAACCGTGCAGGTATTAATAATACAGAGGTCAGCAATCTCACTCGTTTCTTCCCATCCGCGCAGCCTGAATTGTTCAGCAATAGCGCGGCCCTCATATTGGTTGACTTTGCAACCGAGGCTGATCATTTTTAGCTTCATAGTTTAAAATTCTTACGTAGAAATCGATATGGTTAGTTGAAGCTTGTGTGATAGTGTACCAGGCCCATGAGGGCAACACTTGCGGTTTCTGCTCGCAGGACGTTTTTTGAAAGGCTTACGGGAAAAAAATCATTGGCAGCTATTAATTTTTCCTCCTCCGGAGAGAAATCGCCTTCCGGCCCGCTTACCAGAAGTATCTGCTTTGCTTTTTTGTTTCGCAGGTTCTCAGGAAGCGGCTTACCTTTTTGTGCGGCGACTATTTTAAGGTCATACTGCTGCGTTATGATTTCTTCAATTCGGCACAGTGGAGCTACCCGTGGAAGCCAGAGACGCTCTGATTGCCGTGTCGCCTCGATAACTATTTTATGCCAACGTGACAATCTCGTTGTAGAGGGTGTCGCTTGAATGCTTCGGGAAGAAATAAAGGGGCTTAACACACCAGCCCCTAACTCCGTTCCTTTTTGCAGGATGACATCAATTTTATCTTCCTTAAGCATGGGAAATGCGAGTGTTATCACGCAGCAAGGCTTAGCGGCTTCTTGCGACTTTTCGCGACGTTCGAGAAGAAGCGATTTTTTATCCATCGAAATGACTTTACAGGAAAATTCGATCCCTTTTCCGTCAAAGGCATGCACGGTTTCTTTTTTTTTAAGACGCAGCACGTCACGCACTTTATGCAACAGTTCAGGTTCTCTGATATCCATCGTGTCGCATTGAGTAATGTGAGGGATGTATAGGCGTATTCGAGACATAGCTTTTATTGAGCGATTTCATTAAAAACGATCGCGGAGAATTTATATAGTATCGCGTCTCCGTCTTTATACGCATCAGGAGGCAATCCTGCCTTGAGACACGTTTGTTCAAGGAATGTTATCTTATCCCAGCCGTATTCGCCGGGAACCTGCGGCAGGAGAAGTCCCGAGGAAAATCCTTTTTTGATTATGAGGCCGTGTTTGCCGACCTCTATTTCATCAAGACTACTAATCTTTTCAAAGGGGGTAAGCACTGAGATTTCAATATGTATATCATTCAGTTCGTCAAAACGTACCGGAGCAAATCTTGGGTCGCCGGTCGCAGCCTCGATTGCCATTTGAGAAACTACCGTATAGAGAGCAGTATCTCCCACGATCCTTCCGATGCACCCGCGAAGTTTACCGTTTTTGGTAAGCGTTACGAAAGCGCCACGCTTTTGAGAAAGATTGTCTGAAAGTGGCGCAACATTCGGTATTGTTTTGTTTTTAAGGTAGGTTTGGAGTGTTGAGCGCGCAATGCGCAATAAAATCTTTTTTTCATCGGGGGTTATGGTGTATGGCTGCATAACTTCCTCCTCGGGCTTCGGACCCGTGTTTTGAGCACTTAATGTTGTAGCATTTCCTGGAAGAAAGGCAACGGCGCTGGCATAACCGACAACGCGATTTTTATCTCCCGCCGTATCTCCCGAATTTGCGTAGTGGATTATAGCAATATTCGCCTTGCGTATTCTTGCGTATTGTATGAACGCGGCCAGCGCCGCATTTCCGCAGGCACGATAGTCTTCCTTGCGTAAGGCTGTTTCGTTCATATCGCGCAAGAATTGAAGTGTTTTCGCATCGGTTGCGTGGGCATCGAGATACGGCAAATAATGAGAAAGGTCGCTTGAAACAACCAGGAGCAGCTTTTTTTGTGATGCTATCTCAGCAAGTCTTTGGGCAAACGACTCGATTTGTTTATCGGTTATAGTTCCGAAAAGAATGGGCACAATGGTTGGGTTTCCCAGTGCTTTAATGATAAAAGGGAGCTGCACTTCAAGCGTATGTTCATGGGTAAAGTATTGCGGTTGAAAAGAAACAAAGTTCAGGGATTGGAATTGCCCGGCGATATTCGCATTGACTAAAAGCGTTCCTAAGGGTGTTTGGAAGCCACCGCGTGGATATATCGTGATACCGGAGAACGGATAGCGATGGGTTGCTCCCAGGAGCACAACCGCGTCAATCTCGCTGTTTTTATCCAGTAGCTTATAGCTATGTGCAGCGACCGGGCCGGAGTAGGTAAAGCCCGCATGCGGAACAACAACGCCGATGATTTCCCCCGGTGGCGTTTGTACCCGCGCCGCAGCAAGGTATGTATCAAGCATGATACCCAGCGCCGCCGGATCATCGGGATAAAACGAGCCGCAAAATTCGCATTTCTTTATTTCTTGTGCCTGGGCGCCAGACATCAGTGTTAGCGCAAGCCCGAGAAGAACGATACGCACATAACCCATAGTATGGTTTGATTCGAATTAATCCGCTGTTTGCGCCTGTTTATGTCTGCAGAGGGTGGCGCTCGAGTTTTCGAACGTAAAACGTGGACCGGAGCGGATTCGAACCGCCGACCTCCTCGTTGCGAACGAGGCGTTCTCCCAGCTGAACTACCGGCCCAAAGGTACCTATGCTCATATCGATGTCAACGCCAACCCTCTGTGTCTAATGGCGCGTTAATAAGATTTACTTAATTTTTGAAGGATTGTAACAGACAGAAGTCACGGATATGTTTCATGTAATGCCAAATCCATTACTTCATAAACCATTTCAGATGCACACGCGATTCCCTACTGCTTTGGTGCTTGGCTTTATTGGGCCCCAGACACGAACTACTATGGGTATGTGCCTGAAAGTTAACAATCCCTACTAATCAATTATTTTGACAGAGAAACGATCTTCTGTCAAGGTGGAGGGGGGTCGTAAAGCAGGGTGTGGCTAATACGGGACGGTAACGTTTACGGTGTAGTCAGAAGGTGCCCCGGCCGGCGCGGCTGAGACAGTAACATTAACAATGGTTCCTCCAATGCCTAAGTTTTGCTCGCTTATGAGGACAAGCTGCGCAGGAGCGACACCCTCCAGTCGCAGCCGTTCGAGGGCACGAACAATGGCTCCTTGCGCAGCAAAGGTTGCCCGCATGCGACGGATTTTATGTTCAGCGACTCTTGCTTCATTGGTCATGATCAGGATTGCAGCAAATGCAAGTAAGGCAATAATAATCGAAACTCCGATAACAACCACCAAAACCACCGCTTTTTTCATGAGTACCTCACTTCTTTAACGCAAGCTAATAATATAATCGTTATGTTCGAACCGCGCCAGCACGTGACCCTCGCGGGCAAGCCATCCAAGGCTCATCAGAATGAGTTCTTTTGGTTTCTCGATTCCCGCCGAAAGTTTCGTAAGCGTCACGGCACCATGAGTATCAAGAAAATGCCAAATTTCACCCGCTACTATCCCTATCTCGGTTACCATGATCTTCGTTTATGCCTCCACACAACAAACATCGCCAATATTTAGACGTTGTGTAAAAAAAATAAACCGATGCGCATACATCACATGTTTTTTTCTCGCGTGTTATTTTTTTTGACGCTCTGCCCACGGCGCGATTGTGCATTAGCTCAAGCAGTATCGCGAGAAACAACACGGCGCTTAATCCGCATCCAATGAACAAAGAACCATCAATACTCACTTTATTCTACTACCCCCTCAAGTTTTGTCCAGAAAAATTTATCTTCAAAAAAAAGAGATGCTTCCGTAACGTATTTTTGAAGAGCGATATTCCTCTCGTTGTCGCCCAAAAGTTTTTCGGGGAACACAATAAGTGCTTTTCCCTGCGGGGAAACAAACGCCCGGTAGATAACGGTGGTTTTATCATCCGGAAAGAATTGCGCTGGCTGGTTCCAGAGATAGTAATATTGGTTTTGAGAACGAATGGGATGGTTATCCGTAATTGCATTAGCGAGGCGCGAAACCGGATAAAACGTATATGGTTCTTTTTCTTTTATTCGGTATCGATAGTCGCTGGCTCCGATGGCTGGAAAATAGGATGTTTCGTGATGCGTAATAAAGAGTTGGGGATCGATATGTTGATTATATTTAGATGACTGCATGGCTATATCGTTTGTAGTCAGGATGCCGGGCCATACAAAAAGAACAGGATTTTGCTTTCGTGAGCTGGATAGCCTGACTGAAGAAACAATGATTCCATGAATGGCAAGGGAAAGTATAAGAGCGCACCAGGGTGCGAGGCGGTGGGTCGTAGAATTTGAGATCGTAAGATATTTGAACATACGTACAATCTCCGCGGTTTCTAGGTCACCTCCGCCGTAGCTACACCAATTGTTTCAATGCCTGATTGCTTGCAAAGCTCCCACAGGCGCGTCACCGATCCAAGATTTGCGCCAGGATCTGCCTTCACGAGAATGGATCGATATTTTTCAGTTGCAAGGATATTTTCTATTTCGCGGAGGGTTACCGTTTTTCCGTTTATCGAGAAGTTGTTCGTTCGGGAAACGGTGATCGTTAACGTTCGGGCGGATACTGTTTCTGAGGTTACGACTCCGGGAACCAGCACATTGATACCCGCGGTTGTGTTGAAACGCGATGCAAGGATAAAAAAAATAAGTAGCAGAAAAACAATATTAATCAGCGGTACGCTATCAATGAGGTGTGGGCTCGATGTCCCCCTCAACGTTCTTTGAAAGCGCATATGATTCTCCTTGTGTGCGTTCGCGGCGTCAACACCCCGACCATTGAAATCACCCTTTATTGCCTGTCAGGCCATTGCCGATAACCCGCAGCTTTACGGAAGAAGGCCTTACGTTTCTCTTCCGTACCGTTTGCGTGAAAGTAGCTCAAGGACCTCGCTTGCCGCCTGTTCCATCTCAAGCGTTGCTAACGTAACCCTATAAAGAAAATAATTTGAGGCGATATAGGTGGGGATTGCGATGCACAGTCCCGCAATGGTAGTGATAAGCGCTTCCCATATTCCTCCTCCAAAATCAGCTGGACCTATTGAGCCGGCGCGTAGCGATTGCTGTTCGATAATATAAAAACATTGGGCAAACCCTGTGGCTGTCCCAAGGAGCCCGAAAAGAGGTGCGGTATGGGCGATGGTGCTTAAGAGATGCGAGTTCTTTTCAAGCTTGGGGATTTCATACAGCGAAGCACTTTCCATAGCTTCCCGAATCCCCTCCTTTGATTCCTCGCAATGCATGAGTCCCGCGCGAAGGATATTGGTTGTGTAGAAAGAGTTTTTTTCACATAATTCAATTGCCTCGGTGATCTTGTCTTTTCGAATGTACTCTAAGATTTGCACAACGAGTCCTTTTTTTACAAATCGAAGATTTGCATAAAAGAAAATTCGCTCCAGGATAATCGCCAAGGAAAATATTGAGCAGACAAAGATAGGCAACATGACCCACCCACCCTTAACGATAAGGTGCCACATTAATCCTCCTTTTTTCAAAGCGGTACCACGTATATGTGCGCATCAGAGATTACCGTCTTGATTCAAGTTCCTTGAGGCGTGCGCGCGCAACTGTTGATTCATCGACGTTTAGGGCTATGACTTTTTTATATACATCGCGCGCCGCCATAATATCGTTCTTTTTTTCGTAGATCCGAGCTATATGAAAAAAAGCCTTCACCGTGTAGTCTTTTTCTTCAAACGAATATACAAGCGTGAGGAATTCATTGAGCGCTTCGTCGATACGATTCATTTTTTCAAGGCACAGGGCGAGGCTAAAACGAATTTTAGCCGAGTCGACGCCGCTCTTGATTATTTTCTGGAACAGGTTGACCGCGCCTGCGTAGTCGCCGGTCTCTCGTAGCAAAAAAGCTTTCTCAAGCAAGGCTGCTTTTGCGATAGGCTCTTGGCCTTGCGCCAACTCATCGTATATAGCAAGGGCAGTCGTTGAATTGTTTTGTTGAGCATATATTTTTGCGAGATAGAGCTTCGCTTTTTGAGCAAGTGGCGTATCACCGTCAGACACTTTTTTAAATATATCCGATGCACGGTCAAGATCGTTGTTCCGCCAGTAAAGATGCGCGAGGGATAATTGCGCTTCTTTTACCCAAGTGCTATCGGACCCGCTTTCTAAAGCTTTTTTATAATATTTTTCCGCCTCAAGATAATTTTCTTCGCGTTCGTACAATCCTCCGATTTGCACGGCAATTGAAGACGCATGTGATGAGCGGGGAAATTTATTCAGGAATTCCTCCCACGTTTGCTTTGCTTTCGTAAACATATTAAGGTTTAAATAAGCATTACCGATGTCAATAAAGGCTAATTCTTGTAATTCCTTATTCTTTTCCTGTTTCATGGTTTCCGTGAAAATATCAATCGCGGCATTATAGTCCTTCAGATTATAGTACGTTTTACCGTAGAGATATGAGGCTTTTTGGGTAAATTCACTTTGCGGGTATTTATCCATGAAATCTTCGATGAGCATTTGTGTATCCTGGTATCGTTCCATCGAGAAATAACTTAACGCGAGATAGTATTGAACTTCGGGGAGCAGGCGCGATCGCGGAAAGTTTTTTTGCATATTTCGTAATGCCAGAAGCGCATCCTCGAGTTTCCCTGTTTTAAGGAATACCATTCCGATTTGAAATTGAATATAATCGGAATACACGTTTTTGGGAGTCGTTTTAAGGATGTCGTTGTAAAGCTGGAGAGCTTTGGCATGATCACCGCTTTCCTGATAGGCGTCAGCGATCTGAATTTGGGAGCTTAACTTAACAATAGGATTATCGGTATATTTAAGTGTTTGCTCAAACTCGGTTATGGCCTTTTTAAATTCCCCGTTTTTAAGATACCCCCATGCAAGCCCATAGTGCGCTTTATCAAGGAGGTCAGCGTAGGAAGATGTCTTCAATGAATCAAGCAAATAGCGATACTCTGCAATTGAGTCATTAATTCTACCGATTTCATAGAAGGTTGCCGCCCTATTTAAGTGAGCATTCGCGCTGAATTCACTTTGAGGGAAGCTTTTAAGGAAGATATTGAACTTTTCCAGAGCGGCAGCGTAGTCTTTTATCTTAAAGCTGTACGTTCCCTGTGAAAAAATGCGTAGTTCTTCGCCCGCGATAGCATCGATTTGTTTTTTTGCTTCGGCGGTATCGCCCTGGGCAAGAAATGCGAATCCCATCCCGCGATGCAGAAGATCAAGCAAATATTTATCGTTTGTCGCATCGAGGCCTGTGCGATAGTATTCAACCGCCTTATCAATTTTATTTTGGCTGGTATAGCTCTCAGCAAGATAGTAATACGCTTGTGCGCCAATAGCGCCACGGGGAAAATCAGTAAGGTACTTCGTAGTAAACGCAGCGAGCTGAAAGTAGTCAGTTTTTTGAAAATAGATCTCGAGTAATTGAGCGTAGGATTTCTCAACTACTTCCCGCTCGGGGCTTTCGTCGATTATCTTCTCGAATAAATCGATCGAGGCATTGATTTCTTTTAGCTCGACGTTACTCGATGCAAGCAGGTAATATCCCCACCAGAGAAATTTTGAATCCGGATATGACGTAATAAGCTTGCGGGCGTATGTTTGCGCATCTTTATAATTTTTGCCTTTAAAATAGAGCTCGGCAAGCCAGTAAAAAATTTCATCCTGAAGTGATCTCGCGCCTCGTGCCGCCGCCAGCTCGTTGAGCATTTCAATTACACGGGGATAATTTTCTTTGAAATAATAACATTTTGCGATGTAGAGCCTTGCTTCATGGTTGTGTCCGCTTTGTGGAAAATCCTGAATGAATCGCTCAAAGAGCGAAATACTCGCATCGTAAAAATTATCAGAAAACGCTTTTGTGGCAACATAAAAGCGTTCATCTTCGTTGGTAATAGAAAATACATTCAGCGATACGGTTACGCACATGATACATGCGGTGATAATGAGTTTTACTTTTTTCATAGTCCCTATAGTTTAGACGATTTTAGTTTGTTTTTCAAGAATTTTCCTGTATATGATTTGTCGCTCGCGCAGATCTCTTCCGGAGTTCCGGCGGCAACGAGATTTCCTCCGGCATCGCCTCCTTCGGGCCCAAGATCAATGATGTAGTCGGCACAGCGTATGACATCGAGATTGTGTTCGATAACCAACACGGTATTTTTCTTGGCGACGAGGCGCGAGAGCACCACAAGAAGCTTTTTCACGTCGTCAAAATGAAGGCCGGTCGTAGGCTCGTCAAGAATATAAAGTGTTTTTCCCGTCGCTTTTTTACGAAGCTGTGATGCGAGTTTAATGCGCTGCGCCTCTCCCCCGGAAAGCGTTGTCGCGGCCTGCCCAAGCGTTATGTAACCGAGGCCGACGTCGATCAAGGTCGCCAGGATTGTTCGGATGCGCGGGAAATTCTCGAATAAGAGGCAGGCCTCGTCAGCGTTCATCGCCAGCACTTCCGAAATATTTTTCCCTTTAAAACGGATGCCCAGTGTTTGCGCGTTAAATCGTTTTCCGTCGCATATCTCGCAGGGAACATGTACATCAGGGAGAAAGTGCATTTCTATTTTTTTAGTTCCTTCTCCTTGACACGCTTCGCAGCGGCCGCCGGACACGTTAAAGCTGAAGCGTGACTGACTCCATCCACGCGCACGAGATTCGGGAAGCGAACTGAAAACTTCTCTGACGTAGGTAAAAACCCCCGTGTAGGTGGCGGGATTTGATCGTGGGGTTCTTCCAATCGGTGATTGATCGACGATAATGACCTTATCGATATTTTTAAGACCTTTGATACTATCGTGTTTGCCGGGCTTTTCACGCGAATGAGAGAAAAATTTTGCAAGACTTTTGTAGAGTACATCCTCAATGAGGGTTGATTTCCCCGAACCGGAGACTCCCGTCACGCACACAAACGTTTCAAGCGGAATAGTTACAGTGATACCTTTGAGGTTATGTTCACGCGCTCCCGTAATAACGATCTGAGATTTTTCGCGATAATCAACGCGTGATGCCGGAGTGGGTATCGCACAGGTGCCGTTTAGATATTGCGCGGTAAGGGTGTTTGCGTGCGCTAAACCAGCGACCGTGCCTGAGTAGACTACGCGCCCCCCCGTAACTCCCGCACCCGGTCCCAAATCAATGAGCCAATCGCTATTTTTGATCATTTGTTCGTCATGCTCAACCGTAATAACCGTATTTCCTAAATCGCGCAGGTTTTTGAGGGTATTGATAAGTTTGGCGTCGTCGCGGGAATGGAGGCCGATCGTCGGTTCATCTAAAATGTAAATAACACCGGAGAGCGCTGATCCGGCTTGGGTCGCTAGGCGTATGCGTTGGACTTCTCCGCCGGACAATGTTGAGCTTAAGCGTTCAAGTGACAGATATCCAAGTCCCACATCGATACAGAAGGCGAGGCGTTTGCGCACTTCTTTCGTAATATGGTGCGCTATTTTTTCTTCATGACGTTGTAAAATGAGCTTTTCAAAGAAATTAAACGTCTGCTCAACGGTCAACCGTATAAGCGCGTGTATTGATTTTCCTCCCACGTATACCGAAAGACTTTCTTTTTTAAGGCGCGCGCCCCCGCAGGCCGGGCATGAGAGCTTTGACATATACTTGCCTATTTCTTCTTTTACGTATTCGCTGTCGGTCGTATTAAAAAGTCTTTCGGTGCGGGGAATGACTCCCTCGAAGGGTTTATCCCAGACCATAACGCCAGGATTGCCGCGGAGAATGGTTTTCTGCAATTGCTTCGACAAGGCATCAAATGGCGTATCGAGTGAAAAATTAAGGACTTCGGCGAGTTCACGCAGGAGCGCCCGATAATACATGATATAACCACGGCTTCCTCTTTTCCAGATTTCTATCGCGCCGTCCCGAATACTTTTTTTTCTGTCCGGGACGATACGGTCCGCATCAAATTCAAGACGTGTGCCCAGGCCTTTGCATGCCGGGCAGGCACCATAGGGTGAGTTAAAGGAGAACATGCGCGGCTCAAGCTCGCCCAGCGAAATGCCGCAAGAACTGCAGGAAAGCTTCGTATTAAAAAAGAGCTCATTATTTTGTGATTCGTTGCGAACGATAACCAGGCCATCGGAGAATTTAATCGCGGTTTCTACCGAATCGGCGATTCGTTTTTGGTATGCGGCGGCAACCTTGACGCGATCAATAACAATTTCTATCGTGTGAGCTTTATATTTTTCCAACCTAATATTTTCATCAAGTTCGTAAATGCGATTGTCAACGCGTACGCGGGAAAAGCCATCTTTGCGTATGCGTTCAAAGAGTGCCTGGTATTGGCCTTTTTTCCCGCGAATGAGCGGTGCGAGAATATATACGGTGTCACCTTCGTTGGTGCGGGTAATCCGATCGATGATTTCTTGTGAGGTCTGTCGTGCAATAAGACGTCCGCAATCAGGGCAGTGGGGCTTTCCGATACGCGCGTACAAGAGGCGCAGGTAATCGTATATTTCGGTTTGCGTTGCGACAATTGATCGGGGTGAGCCTCCGGCAGTGCGCTGCTCGATGGCGATCGTCGGAGATAATCCTTCGATGTGCTCGACATCGGGCTTCTGGAGTTGTTCAAGGAACTGACGCGCGTAGCTCGAAAGGCTTTCTACGTAGCGGCGCTGGCCTTCGGCGTAAATAGTATCGAAGGCAAGGGATGATTTCCCTGAACCCGAAAGCCCGGTGATAACCACTAATTTGTTTTTAGGGATTTTAAGGTCAATATCCTTTAAGTTATGTTCTTTGGCCCCTTTAATAATAATAAAATCGTTCATAGTATTTCAAGATTTAAATTTTGGGCTTGCGGCTGTGTATAGTCTGGATCGATTTTCTACCTAACTCCCTACTTTAAAGGGAGAAAACATTTTTTTAAGCAGCGATTGTGTTGAAAGAATTGCCAGCGCGCTTGTTTTTGGATTTATTTTTGAAGGAACATTTTTTATGATGATCTCGACGCTGGTTTCCTCAGCTTCAATGACGATGTGATGTACATTTGCGCTTACTGCTGGGTCAGCCTTGATCGCGACTTTGATATTTTTTTCGCGCACCTTTCCATGCGAATTAAGCGACGCGGCGAGAAAGAGTGTTGCGGCGACATTAATATTTTGAGGGAAATATTTGATCGCCTCATTAACCGAACCCTGGAAAATAAGTTTTTCACTTTTAAGATTACTAAGATTTATTTTTTTCTCCGTCAAATAGCGTGCTCCCGCCAGGCCGCGCGGTGGTTTTGAGGTAGTCAGCGTTATGCGCCTGATATTACCCAAACTTAACGCGCCCAAGCCGTCTACGCCGCAGATCGCGCCGGAAGGAATATAGATTTTGCTACTTCTTTTCTGGGCCGCGCGCAGAAGGTCGCGATTGCCGACGAGCGCTCCAACACTTAAGATAACCACGTCCTTGCGGTAGCGAAGTGCTTTTGCAAGGATTTCGCGGGCTGCCTCGACCGAAGCAGTTTCGATGATGAGATCGACATTGCGGGCAAGCGCATCGGCGTCAAAAATTCGTGCAGTTGAGGAAAGTCTGCCGAGCAAGTGCTCTGCCTTTTCCGTATCGCGATCGCTCACTCCCCAGAGTATCGCGTGCGTTGCAAGATGCTTTTCAATAAAAAGAGCGACTCCTTCTCCGATCGCTCCGCAGCCAAGAATGCCGATTCTTGTCTTTTTCATGATTACCTCATTTTTTACAGGTTAATAAGAATATTATCGATAAGACGGGTATTTCCGATACGCACCGCGATCGCAATAAGAGTTTTTTTCCGTATCGGGCGGCAGGGTTTGAGCGTATCGGGATCCGTGATGCTAATATAATCGATTGCTGTCGCAATCGGCACGATCTTTCTTTTTATTGCATCGCTGATTTTTGTGGGGTCCCGTTCGCCTGCGCGAATCATTTTTTGAGCGTGACACAGAGCTTCGTACAGTTTTGCTGCGCGTGCGCGTTCAGGAGTGCTCAGATACCGATTACGCGAGCTCATCGCAAGGCCATCCGGCTCGCGGACGGTTGGGATTGTTTTAATTTGCACCTTAAAGTTTAAATCGCGCGCCATACGTCTGATGACCGCGGCCTGCTGGAAGTCCTTCTGTCCAAAGTACGCAATGTCAGGTTCGATAATATGGAATAATTTTGCGACAATCGTACAGACACCCTTAAAATGCCCGGCTCCTCGTGCCCCGCAGAGACCACGGCTTACGCAGTCCTCATTCACCCACGATGAGAAATTTGTCGGATACATTTCGCGAACTTTCGGTAAAAACAATAAATCAACTTTTTCTTTTCTAAGGAGCGCGATATCTTTCGTGAGTGTGCGCGGATAACGGGAATAATCTTCTCCGGGCGCAAATTGCGTTGGGTTTACAAATATACTTACCGCGACAAAACCGCATCGCGCGTGAGCCGCACGTATAAGGGCGGTATGCCCTGCGTGGAGCGCTCCCATGGTCGGCGTAAAACCTATGGTTTTACGTCTGCGTTTTGCTTTCTCGCTCATTTTCTGTGCCTGTGTAATATTTTTTGCGATATCCATTTTCGGGTTAATTGTGGCGCAATTTCAAGAAGCGGCTTCATTACAAAATCACGCGTAAGCATTCGAGGGTGCGGGATCACCAAGTCAGGTTCGTTGATAATCTCATTGCCAAAAATGAGAATATCTAAATCGATGGTGCGTGGCCCATTTTTTATGGTTCGTGTACGACCAAGATTTTTCTCAATAGAGTTAAGATGTGCCAGAAGCCGTCGCGCGGGGAGCTTCGTCAGTATCTTGACGGCACCGTTAAGATACTTTGGCTGTTGTGGTCCCCCGACCGCCTCAGTTTCGATAAATGAAGAAACGCTCACAATGCGCACACCGGGAATTTTTGCAAGTAAACCAAGTGCGTGGGCAATATTTGCTTCCCGATTGCCGATGTTTGAGCCTACAGAGATAAAGGTTTCCTGCACGTTAAAGGCTGCCAAGCGCCCGGGTAAGGGTTTCTTTATCCACGGTGAGCGCGAAACGGATAAAACCTTCACCATATTTTCCAAAGCCTATTCCGGGCGTTGCTACGATTCGTTTCTCAGCGATCAGGTATTTAGAAAAATCAATTGATGACCGGTATTTTTTGGGCAGGCGGGCCCAGACATAAAAAGTTGATTCGGCGTGTATCGTGCCAAATCCTTTTTTAGCCAGGCCTTTCACGAAGTAATCGCGGCGTTCCTTGATCATGCCGGCGATAGCGCTGATGTAACCTGTCTCGCTGGTAAGCGCCGCCGCGCCCGCTTCCTGTATTGCGCCAAAAATACCCGAATCAACATTCGTTTTGACCTTCAATAACCCTTTTATCAGGTTTTCATTGCCGCAGGCCCACCCAACGCGAAAACCGGTCATACAGAATGTTTTTGAGAATGAGTGGAATTCTATTGCAATTTCTTTCGCGCCTTTAATTTCTAAGATGCTTAAGGGTTTTTCTTTAAAATAAATTTCTGAATAGGCATTATCGTACGCGAGGATTATTCCGTATTTTGAACAAAATCTGACGAGAACTTCAAGAAAATCTCGCGGGGCGGTGACGCTGGTTGGGTTATTGGGGTAGTTGGCATAGATGATTTTGGTTTTATTGCGTACGGATGCAGGGATTTTTTTAAGATCAGGCAGGAATCCGTTTTCTTCCAAAAGCGGCATCTCATAGGTCTTGGCGCCGGCAAAAAGAGCTGCGCCCCGGTAGCCGGGATAGCCGGGATTGGGGATCAGTACATAGTCCCCGGGATTTACGAAGGCAAGCGGAAAGTGCACCAGGCCTTCTTTCGAGCCGATAAGCGGAAGGATTTCACGATGTTCATCAAGGGGTACCGCAAAGCGCGTAAGAAACCATTTTTTAATAGCCTGACGCAAAACAAGCTTTCCCTGATCGAGGGCGTATTTTTGATTATCTTTTGTTTTTGAAGCCTCATAAAGAGCATCAAGTACGCGTCCCGGTGCGGGAATGTCGGGATCGCCGATACTTAAGTCGATGAAATCAATCTTTTGATCTCGCAGTTCCTTCTTTTGACGGTCAATCTCGGCAAAAAGGTACGGAGGTAATTTGTGCAGGCGTTTTGATAATTCAAATTGCTTCATCAGCTCTCCTTGATGCGGAATCAATCATTAAGGCCAAGAACGTCATGCATGCTGTAGAGACCGTTGGTTTTCTTTTTTGAAATCCAGACCGCGGCGGTTAGTGCGCCAGATGCGAAAATATCGCGCGTTTTTGCCGAGTGAAAGATCTCTATTGTATCTACCGCACTCTCAAAGACGATTCGGTGGTCACCGACGATCTCGCCTTTCCGTATTGAACGTATATCCTCGGTTTTGACCGATAATTCTTTTTCTTGTACGATTTTGGCCATTTGTTTTGCGGTACCTGAGGGCGCGTCTTTCTTGTGAATATGGTGCGCTTCCTCGATCGAAACGCTGTATCCGTTAAGTTTTTCGGAAGCTTTGCCGATGAGTTTGAAAAAAACGTTTACTCCAATACTCATGTTCGGAGAAAAAATAATAGGTATTTTTTTTGCCGCATCTTTAATTTTCTTCTGACCCGCTGGATCAATACCCGTGGTCCCGATCACCGCGCACTTTTTGTATTGCACGAGATACACAAGGTTAGCCATGGTTGCTGCCGGCGCGGTAAAGTCTACGAGGCAGTCGCACTTCTTTATCTCTTCACGATTATCCGAAATAGTAACGCTACCTATTTTTTTACCGATATCAGGATGCCCGCTTCGCTCGATGGCCGCAGCCAATGAAAATATCTTATCATGAAGGCTCAGCGCATAAATGCGCTGGCCCATTTTTCCGCAAAACCCGGTAATTCCAAGCTTTATCATGTCCCTCTCTTTTAGTGCGTACTAATCTTAGTGTTTCGAGTTTAGATTTCTCTCTATAATAGCCTGTACTCTTTAAGCACGGTGATAAGTTTTTCCTTGTTACCGGCGCTCATCGCGCACATCGGAAGTCGTAACTGTGATGAACAAAGGCCAAGGAGCTCCATGGCGGTTTTGACCGGTATAGGATTGGTTTCGATGAACATGGCTTTAACCAGTGCAAAAAGCGCGTAATGAAGATTCCGGGCCCCGCTTATATCTCCCTGCTCGAACAAGCGTACCAGTTTCGCGGTATCCGCGGGAATAATGTTGGCGACAACAGAGACGACGCCGGTCCCTCCAATACTTAAGACCGGAAGCGTCAGGGAATCGTCGCCGGAAAGTAGATCAAAAGACGTGGGGCAAAGCATTTTAATGCGCGCCATTTGCTCCAGGCTTCCTGAAGCCTCTTTAACGCCGACTATATTTTTACAATCGCGGGCCAGGCGCGCTATGGTCTCCGGCTCAATATTGACACCGGTGCGCGACGCGATATTGTACAGTATCATCGGAATGTCGGCGCATTCGGCAATCGCCTTAAAGTGTTCATATAAACCTTGTTGTGTGGGGCGGTTATAATAGGGGGCGACTTGCAGGCTTGCGTCGGCACCGCATTTGGCGGCGTGTTTGGTGATCATTACTGCTTCCTGAGTAGCGTTCGAGCCGGTGCCCGCGATAATCGGGACGCGGCCGGCTGCCTGTTCAATAACGATTTCGATGACGCGATCGTGCTCCTCATAAGAAAGCGTGGCGGACTCTCCGGTTGTGCCGCAGGGAACAATACCGGAGGTTCCGTTATGAATCTGAAAGTCAACTAATGTCCGAAGTGTTTTTTCATCCACGGTTCCATTACAAAAGGGCGTTACCAGCGCGACGATTGAACCCTTAAACATAATATCCTCCTGTGCATACGTGACGGATGTCACCTTCTAGATATACTTTGGTAAACTGCCGGGGACTGGTTTTGGTAAAATAAACCTTTATTATTTCTGAGCTTTTAGTTATAACCGTAATTATCTGCGCACATAAAGGCCTTTTCGTAATGCAGCTGGTGATAAGTGCGCTTGCTGCCGCTCCTGTTCCACAGGCAAGCGTCTCTGCTTCCACTCCACGTTCATAGGTGCGTACGGCAATATGATTGTTACGTATGATTTTTAGAAAATTAACATTCGTTCCGCCTGGGGCAAAATGCGAATGATAGCGTATACGCCTGCCGATAGTACCAAGATCGGCATCGTCAATATCATTTACCGGGATAACGACATGCGGTACACCCGTATTGATAAAGTGAGCATGGAATTTCTTTTTACCCGGCGTAACGGGAATATTAAGCTGTATGGTGGCCGGCTCGGTTAAACCGATACGCACAAGCGTGCCGCGAACATGCGCCCTGATAATGCCGGCTAATGTTTCAAAAGTTATGGTGCGCCTGTGTGGTGTGCCTGCTGAATGGGCGATTACGTACGCTGCGCAGCGTGCTCCGTTTCCGCACATCTCGGCCTCTGACCCGTCGGCATTAAAGATACGCATTGTTGCATCGGCAATACGGGAGGCCGACAATACCAGCAGGCCGTCCGCACCAATGCCATAGGTCCGGTTACACATTTTTTTTGCCAAATTTTTGTAATCGCAAGATTTGGTTTTAATGCGCCGCTGGTCAATAACGATAAAATCGTTTCCCGCCGCCACTATTTTCCTGAATTCAACGAGTATCTTTTTTTTCTTCATTGATGAACAATTTCGTTTCGAATCAGATCTTCAAAGCTTTCCCGCTTCCTGATGCAGAAAACTTTTTTTCCGCGCACCATCACTTCGGCGGGTCTGCGACGGGAATTGTAATTACTTGCCATGCTAAACCCATACGCTCCCGCCCCCATTATCGCAAGGTATTGTCCTTCGCTTGAATCGGCGAGCATTCGGTCTTTCGCGATAAAATCACCACTTTCGCAGATCGGTCCGACAATATCTACTTTTTCGTTCGTGCGCGCGCTCCGGTGTGCCTTACGCAGCGGTATGATCTGATGATATGCTTCGTAGAGTGCTGGACGAAGCAAGTCATTCATGCCCGCATCAACGACAATGAATTTTTTTAGCGGTGTTGATTTAAGATACAGTACCTTTGTTACCATGATTCCCGCGTTACCGATAATAAAGCGGCCCGGCTCCATAATGATCTGAAGCTTCGTCGCGCGTAGAATCGGAAGTATTTTTTTTGCAAAATCGCGCGCCGTTTGCGGCGTTTCAGTATTATAAATTATACCAAGGCCTCCACCGATATTAAGCGATTCAAGCGTTATGCCGCGGCTTGTAAGCCGTTGGATGAAATGAAGGACCTTCGTAAACGCTGCGACATAGGGGCCGGGATCGGTGATTTGCGAACCGATATGAATATGTAGACCGTTGATGGTAAGGTGCACGAAATTTTTTCGCGTCGCAAAAATATCATAGGCCGTCTCAAAATCAATGCCAAATTTATTCGTAAGCGCTCCCGTCGTGATAAACTTATGCGTTTTTGGTTCAACGTCAGGATTGATGCGTATGGCGACATTGACTTTTTTCCTGAGGCCCGCTGCAATGCGGTTGATATTGGAAAGTTCCGCGAGAGATTCGACATTGAAGAACAGAATCCCCTTTTTTATAGCGATCGCAATTTCACTGTTGGTCTTTCCTACCGATGCATAGACAATTTTACGAGGATTACATCCGGCCTTAAGGGCCCGGAAGAGTTCTCCTCCCGAAACGATATCAAGGCCTGCACCTTGTCCGATGAGAGACCTTAAAATCGTAAGATTGGAGTTGGCCTTAACGGAGTAACAAATCAGTGGTTTTACGCTCTTGAAGGCGTCTGAAAGCTTACGGTAATGATCGGTGAGCGTGTGATAGCTATAGACATAAAGCGGTGTTCCATAGCGTCGCGCAAGCGCTTGGAGGGGGACATCTTCACAAAAAAGCTGGTTTTTCCTGTATTTAAAATCGTGCATGCGGATTATCGCACTCGTTAAAGTTATTGTGTTATTTGCCGCGTAGGATCGACTTTTTAGATTCGACCGAAACCTTGGGGTCAAATAATCTCGTGATATCTTTTTTGACGAATTTATCGCAAAATCTCTTCAACGTGCTTTCGGGCATATCCTGTATCTTGATGTGATTATCAAGAGAATATTTGATAAGCTTTCCCACGATCGTGTGAGCCTCTTTAAACGCTATCTTTTTATCTACCAGATAATATACTACATCGGTCGCATAAAGAGACTCGTCTTTTAAGCATTCCTTTATTCTATCTTCGTTGAATTTAAGCGTCTTCATTAATCCGCTTAAGACTTTTAATTCACTTGTTACTATTTCAAATGAATTAAATAAAGGTTCTTTGTCTAGTTGCATATCTCGGTTGTAGGTTAACGGCAGTCCCTTCATCATAGTCAATACGCTTACTAAATTTCCATACAGTCTTCCGGCGTAGCCGCGTATTAATTCCAGCACGTCCGGGTTTTTCTTTTGTGGCATAAGCGATGAGCCGGTACAAAATGCCTCATCGATTTCGATAAAATCGAATTCCGGTGTTGACCAGATAATTAAATCTTCAGCCAATCGGGATAAATGCGTGGCGATAATCGACAGAGCGCTGATAATCTCAATAACAAAATCCCTGTCACTCACCGCGTCCAGTGAATTAGACGTGGCTTGTATGTTAAAAATTTCCCCTATATTTTTTTCTTTTAAATACTCATTCGCCTTTATCGCATATTCTTTTGCGCTGATTGGGGTTCCCGCTAAAGCGCCGGCACCCATGGTTATTTTGATGTTGTCGCATATATAACTCAGCCTGTTTGCGTCTCGCTCAAGCATTTCTACGTATGCACCAAGATAATCTTTTAAATACACTGGTTGCGCATGTTGCATATGAGTGAACCCGGGAATGATAATATGAGCATTTTCTTTCGCTAACGAAAGCATTACGTTTACGAGACTACGAACCTCAATTTCTAATTGTAACGTAGCGAATTGAGAATAAAGTTTGGTTGCAAATACAACCTGGTCGTTCCGTGAGCGTGCAGTGTGAAGTTTTAGAACTAAATCACCGACTTTCCTTTGTAGTTTATTTTGGATGTCGGTATGGACATCTTCGGCGTGCACATCTCGTTTGAATATATTGTTATCTATGTCATTGTAAATTGAATCTAACGCATTCACAAGCTTTCGGGTTTCATCCGCAGTTAAATATCCAGAGTTTTTCAATATCTCTACATGGAGCATAGACCCCAAAACATCGTATTTCGCAATTTTATAATCGTACTGTATCGATCGAGTGAACTCCTCGACCAACGGATCAGTTTTCTTCTGAAATCTTCCGCCCCATAATTTTTTTGCCATCTCTTTCCCCCAATAATTCTTTTATCTGTACTCTTTCCTATGAGCTCACGAGCTTATGAGCCTTTTACTTTCTACTTGTGGTACGGCATCCCCCACAACTTGATAAATCCTTCAGCAAGAGTACGATCGAATTTATCGCCCGCCCCGTAGGTCGCGAATGCCTTTTTGTAGAGCGCATTGCTTGATTCCCGCGTGACAGGTGTGATGTTTCCTTTGTAGAGGTTGAGGCGTATGACGCCTGTTACCGTCTTTTGTGTTTCGTTGATAAAGGCATCGAGTGCGATTCGTAAGGGTGTAAACCATAATCCTTGATAGATAAGATGGGAATATTTCTGGCTGACAAATTCCTTATAAAAGATCGTTTCACGGTCAAGGACTACGCTTTCAAGTTCCCGGTGTGCGGTATAGAGAATCCAGGCCGCAGGTGCTTCATAAATTTCCCTGGATTTTATTCCGACGACCCTGTCTTCAATAACATCGGTTCTCCCGACGCCATGCGACGCGCCAACGCGGTTAAGCGTCTCGATTAGTTTTAGAATATCGATTTTTTTTCCATTCAGTGCAACCGGTACGCCGCATTTAAACTCAATGGTTACGCATGACGGTTTATCCGGTGTCGTATCAAGAGGTTTTACGAAATAATACGAGTTTTTCGGTGGTTCAATCGCAATATCTTCAAGTACCCCGCCCTCGATACTTACGCCCCAGATATTTTTATCGATACTGTAGAGTTTTTCTTTCGTTGTTTTGATAGGAAGTTTATGGAGCCTGGCGTATTCAATTTCGTCTTCCCGCGATTGCAGTTCCCACTCGCGCAGCGGCGCAATTGTTTTTATCCGCGGCGCAAGAATAGCGGTCGTGATTTCAAAACGTACCTGATCATTGCCTTTTCCGGTGCATCCGTGAGCAAGAAACGCGGCATTCTCGGCTTTCGCGACATCCACGAGGTGCTTTGCGATGAGCGGCCTGCTAAGGGAGGTGCTTAAGACATACTTTCCCTCATACAGAGCGCCTGCTTTCAAGGAAGGTGTGATGTAGTCGCGAGCGAATTCACGCCGTAAATCTTTAATATAGATTTTTTTCGCTCCGCTTGCGATGGCGCGTGCGCGGAGATCGCTTGGCGAAAATTCACTACCCAGGTTTGCGGAGAAGCAGATGACTTCAAATCCCTTATCGCGTAACCATTGTATACAACAGGACGTATCGAGCCCTCCTGAATACGCCAAGATAACTTTTTTCACGCCACCCTCCTTAATCGCTTTTTGTGCCACCGAGCGTATAGACTAAGACTGCCTTCGCGGCATACAGACGGTTCTCTGCCTGTGCGAATACCACCGAATTTTTACCGTCGATGACGCTATTTGTTATTTCTTCTCCCCGGTGGGCCGGAAGACAATGCATAATGAGACAATTTTTCTGTGCGCGCGCCAGCAGCGCTTCATTGATCTGATAAGGTTTAAAAATTCGCCTGCGTTTTTTCTGTTCCTGTTCCTTACCCATTGAAGTCCAGACGTCCGTGTATATGACATCGGCATTGCGCGCAGCGTCTTCGGCTTTATCGGTAATGGTGATCGTGCCTTGGGAAACGCGGCAGTATGGTTTAACTTCTTGAATAATATCGCGCTGCGGCAGATACCGTTTTGGGGTAGCAACCCAGAGGGTACCGCCCAGTATTGAAAAAGCATAGATAAGGGAATTACACACATTATTTCCGTCGCCCACGTACGCTACTTTAAGTTTTCGAATATCACCTTTTAGTTCCTTGAGCGTGAAAATATCCGCAAGCACTTGCGAAGGATGCAGAAGGTCACTTAACGCATTGATGATCGGTATCGAGGAGAATTTGACGAGTTCGAGAATATTATCGTGAGAAAAGGTGCGAAGCACGATTGCATCGAGAAATCCCGAGAGAGTTCGCGCGACATCACAAATTTTTTCACGGCTGCCTAAACGTATCTCATCGGAACCATAATAGATAGCCGAGCCACCCAGTTGTTCGGTGCCGACATAGTACGCGGTCTTGGTACGCAGAGATGGCTTTTCAAAAATAAGCCCCACCGTGCGGCCGGTAAGGATCGATGCATACTTTGCGGGATTGGTTTTGATGTCACGCGACAGCTCGACAAGCTTCCATATTTCAGACGCCGAGAAATATTTGAGTGAGATAAAATGTTTCATCGTTCGTGCTATTTTTTAAGCTCTCCCCGTGCGGCGCACGTCGAGAAAGCATCCTCGATGATACGGATTCCGGTATCGAGCTCCCGCTTGGTTACGGTAAGCGCCGGCATGATGCGAAGCACCGTATCATGCGTTGAATTGACAATGAGTTTATTTTTTAAGCATTCCATAAAAACCGGATATGAGGCACAGGTCAAGTCAACCCCTATCATGAGCCCTACGCCCCGGACATCTCTAATAAAAGAAAATTTGCGGCGCATCGCCTGAAATGCTTGCGCCAGATACGTGCCCATTGAGCGTGTGTTATCAAGCAATCGTTCTTTTTTTATAATTTTGAAAACCTCATTCCCCACATGGGTTACCAGGGGTGAGCCTCCGAAGGTCGAGGCGTGCATTCCCGGTTTTATAATATCAGCGATCTCAGTGTTGACCACCAACGCTGAAATCGGCACTCCCGCTCCCAGCCCTTTCGAAAGTATCATGATATCCGGTGTGATGCCGTAATGCTGGTACGCGAACAGTTTTCCGGTTCTTCCCATCCCGGTTTGGACTTCGTCAACCATGAAGAGTAATTTATGGTGCCGGCAATACGCATATAATTTTTTCACATATTCTTTACTCGCAATATTGATCCCGCCTTCTCCCTGGATAAGCTCAAGCAACACTCCAACCGTATGCTCATTGTGTAATCGTGCTACGTCGCTTGCGTCATTAAAAAGTGCCTCCTTGAACGTGGGAAGCAGGGGTTCAAATGGCTCCTTGTATTTTGCTTGGCCGGTTGCCGAAAGCGCGGCGAATGTCCTGCCGTGGAATGAGTTCTTCATCGAAATAATTTCATGCCGGCTGCAACCCTTACCGTAGAGCCGCGACACTTTTACGGCACCCTCTACCGCTTCAGCGCCTGAATTAGCAAAAAAAACTTTCGAAGAAAACGACTTTTGTACAATTGTTTTAGCCAGAACAGCGTGCTCTCGTTGATAAAGGTTATTCGGCAGGTGAATAAGCTTTTTCGCCTGCGCATTGATCGCGCGGACAATTCCGGGGTGGCAATGTCCCAGTATTGAAACACCCCATCCGGGAAACAGGTCTAAATAGCGGTTGCCCCTGGTATCCCAGAGCCAACTCCCCTTGCCCTTGGTAAATATCGGCCCGATACGCCGGTACGTATTGAGCACGTATTGCTGAAATGTTTTAACAGTGGCTGTGTCAGTCATACTTTATTGTACAATTTCAGTTCCGATGCCGGCCTTCGTAAATATTTCAAGAAGTATCGCGTGAGGTATTTTCGCGTCAATGATATGCGCTTTACCCACGCCTTCCCGGATCGATTTGACCGCGGCTTTTACTTTCGGGATCATTCCTTCCTCGATAATTTTCTCTTTAATAAGAGTGTCGGCTTCGTGTACGGTAATCGTGGGAATAAGCGAATCTTCATCTTGCGCGTTACGCATAACACCCAGTACATTCGTAAGAAGCACTAATTTTTCAGCACGCAGGGCCGATGCCAGGAAAAATGCCACTTCATCGGCATTAATGTTTAAAACCGTTCCTTCCGTTGATACGCCCATCGGTGTGATTACCGGAATCGACGACTCCAGCGCACGCGCGATTTTTTCCTTGTTATAGGCGGTGACTTCACCCACAAACCCATAGTCATGTTTAATTTTTTTCTTGGTGGCAGTGAGAATCCGGTTGGTGCTCTTAAAGCCGGTCGTCGTGACGCCGAGCGCGCTCAATTCTCTCACCAGAAGGTCATTCAGCTCATCAAGCTCCTCCTCAACGACCGTAAGCGTCGCGGCATCCGTAACTCGAATCCCGTCAATAAACTGCGTGGGGATTTTAAGTTCCCGTAAGCGCTCGGTAATATTCGGGCCGCCGCCATGCACGAGAATCGTACGTATTCCGGTGTAGTGAAGAAACGCTATATCTTCGAGAACTGACTTGCGAACGCGCTCTTCGCTTAAAATGGAACCGCCGTATTTTATGACAAAGATCCTGTCTTGAAAATTCTTTATATACGGAAGCGCCTCTATTAAAACATCTGCTTTTTTAATGGCTTCGGAAACCACCGGATCCTCCTTTAGCTGTATTCAGCGTTGATCTTAACGTATTCAGGGGTCAAGTCTGAGGTATAGACTTTCGCATTTTTATTACCGCGCTTTAAGTCTACGGTAATCTGAATATCCTTCTTTTGTAGGGGGCTTAGCGCAATACCAATATCTTCATGCACCGGGATACCGCCTGCACCAAGGGCGGCGATAATCCTTCCCCAATTGGGGTTTGCCCCGTAAAGCGCGCATTTTAAAAGGTTGGAATTAGCGAGCGCAAGCCCGGCTCGTCGTGCTTCCGAGGCTGTCCGTGCCCCGTTTATTTCAATTTCAATGAATTTCGTCGCACCTTCGCCATCCCGCACGATCATCGTTGCTAAATCCAGGCAGACTTTTTTGAGCGCCTCACTAAAAAGCGCATAGTCCCGGTTGCCTGATGCCTTAACTTTTCTGCTTGATAAGACAAACAGCGTGTCATTGGTGCTCATGCAGCCGTCAACGGTAATAGCATTGAAGCTTGTTTGGACCGCCGCGCGGGCCATAGCGTGTAAACGCTTTTTCGGGATATCGATATCCGTGAGCACGAACGCAAGCATCGTTGCTATCGTAGGCGCGATCATCCCCGCGCCCTTAGTAAACCCGAGAATCGTTGCGGGACCGTTGCAAGCCGCCAGGCGAGCGTAAGAAATCTTCTTAAACGTATCGGTGGTCAAAATACTTTCATTAAATCCCGCTATATCCCGGCCGCGGCCGGCAAGCAACGTTGGGAGGCCGTCGATGATCTTCTGATAAGGCATTTTTTTTCCGATAATACCGGTCGAGGCGATTAAGATATTTTGCGAAGAAACGCCCAACGCGCGCGCAAGCTGCGCGCAGAGATTTTCGGTGTCGCGCACGCCCTCTACGTGAGAGAAGCAATTGGCATTCCCGCTGTTGACAAGAATCGCTTTGATAGGATTATTGATCTTGTTCGTGCTTACGGTTACCGAGTACGATTTATTCTTGTTAATCGTAAAGAAACCGACGGCTGCGGCAAAATTATCGCAGCAAATCAAGCCAAGATCGTTTTTTTTGTTTTTTATACCGCAGTTTATGCCGGAAAGCAAAAATCCTTTCGGTAATTTCATATAAGCCCTGTTGTTTCCTCAAGGCCAAGCATAATATTCATATTTTGAATTGCCTGGCCAGCCGCACCCTTAATGAGGTTATCGATACTTGAAGCAATGAGCGCATGTTCCCCGTCTTGATTGAGTGCATACCCGATATCGCAAAAGTTTGTTCCCACGGTATCTTTCAACTTTGGTAAACCGGTAAGGAGCCTGACGAACGGCTTATCGGCGTATGCGCGGCTATAAACCTCCGTAAGCTGGTCGGAAGTAATCTTCTTGTTAAACGTGATAAAGATTGAGGAATAAATGCCGGCCTGGACACCGATCACATGAGGCGTAAAGAACGGCTGTAATGTCTGGTGAGTCGTGGCGCGCAAGACTTCAATGACCTCCGGAATATGCTGATGTACAAATGGTTTATAGGCCCAGACGTTATCGGCGATATTCGAATAGTGGAAATCAATGGCAGCTTTTCTGCCTGCTCCGGTAATTGAGGAGTACGAATTGATAATAACTTTTTTATCGATAAGGCCCGCGTTGGCCAACGGATACAGTCCGATGATAATTGAGGTGGGGTAGCACCCGGGGTTGGCGATAAGAGAGCTACCGGCGATCGAGCTCGCAAAAAGCTCCGGAAGGCCATATACCGCAGTCGGCAGATTCTGTGGATCTTTATGAGGAACGTTATAGTACTGTTCATACACGCTCGCGTCATGAAACCGGTAGTCAGCGGATAAATCAATGACTTTCTTGCCTTGCGCGAGCAACGAGGGAACGAATTCCATAGAAACCGTATGAGGAAGCGATAGGAAAAAAATGTCGGCCCGCGCTACTGCGGCTTCAATGTCGAGCGGATCGCAGAGAAGGTCGGTTTTTTTAGAAAAGGACGGGAATAGCTGGCTATACGCAACAGGGCTCGGGGTACGCGAAGAAAGGTATGTGACTTTCGTCGCAGGATGGGTAAGAAGAAGTTGCACCAGTTTTTCACCCGTAAAACCCGTGGCGCCTAAAACGGCTACTGTTGCTTTAGATTCGGCTTTTTGCATGGCAGCTTTGGTGCGATTTGTAATAGTTAATAATGATTTTTACGGACTCAAGCCCTCCCCCAGGTAAGAGAGATTATGATAAACCAAAATGGCGGGATAGTCAATATAAATCAGCGCACGGGAACGCTCGAGGGGGATGCTTAGATACGTTCGGGCGTAAGGGTGAGCGAATCCCCGACTTCAGTAGGAATTGCAATGCTTTTTCCGGCAGGAAGCTCAATGGTTATCGTTGAGCCAAAACAATGGGCCATTTTCCAGGGCATAAGACGGCGATAAATTTTAAGCACGCGCATTTTTTTATCCAAAAATATCACGTCAATCGAAAAGCGCATAAAAAACATATGAATTGAAGGCGCGTGGTAAAAAATGAGCGCTTCATCCGGAGCCAACTCCTTTCGGGGAATAAGGCCCAGAAATCGATCAAGAAACGTGCTGGCGATCGACGCGCGCGCCGCAAGAATGCATTGTTTGGTATTGTTGGTGACAATCATCACTCTGTGGTGCATTGTTTCTGAAGCGAATCGGGTATAGCCTGGGGTTTAAATTCCTGGTTAATGCAGACAAGGGTAGTTGTTGCGCTAACCAGGAGCTGAGTATCTTTACGTATTTCCTGTACGAATTCAATGGAAACATTTTTTTGACGCACAATACGGGTTGCTATGGTAAGCGTGTCAGCATACCGGGCGGGCGCCTTATAGTCGATCGAAACGTTTTTGACCGCGAACAGTACTCCATTTTTTGCCAGCGCGCACAGATCAATCCCGCGTTCGCGCATATATTCAGTGCGCGCCTCCTCCATGTATTTGAGGTAGTTGGCATAATAAACGACCCCGCCGCAATCGGTATCGTGATAATAAATTTTCTTAATCATTATTTCTCCGCCGTATACGCCATGTGGTCGCCTATTACATTACACTATCGTTTCCGGAATTAAATAAATAATCTCATGATACAAACTTTTACGTATTTGTCAAAAGAATAATGCGGTAGTGGTTCGAATGGTTGGTGAAGCGGTGTATCCGCAAGGACGATTATTGTCTTTTGTCAGCTTCGATAACCTGCAGGAAGGCGGTAACGATGCTCGGGTCAAACTGCGTTCCGGATCCCTCATTGATAATCTCCAGCGCTTTTTCCTTGCTAAAAGCCGGCCGATAGGGCCGGTCGGAAACGAGCGCCTGGTATACGTCGGCAAGCGCAACGATGCGTGCTCCCAACGGAATTTCTTCCGCACGAAGACCATCGGGGTATCCGGTACCGTCCCAGCGTTCGTGATGATGTAAAATAAGAGGGACAAGGTCATGGAGCATTTGAACCGGTCGTATAATGTCGGCACCGATCCTGGGGTGCCTTTTTACTTCTTCGTATTCTTCCACGGTCAGCTTCCCTTCTTTCAGCAATATCTTTTCGCTGAGTCCGATTTTGCCAAGATCATGCAGCATCGCGGCTTTGCGGATAATTTCAATTTCAAGCTTGGCAAGGCCAAGCCTGCGGGCAATACCGGCGGCATAGCCAACGGTACGCTCAACGTGTTCCCCGGTATAATGGTCCTTAAGTTCAATGGTGCGCGCAAAGGCGAATACCGCCTCGATCAAACCCTGGTTTTCTCTCTTGGTAAGCTTCGCTATTTTCTTCTCAAGAATCACCATCTGATTCTTATGAGGGATGACGATACGCGGCTGCTCATGATCCATGTCGATTGAGGAATAAATATTATTGCCGCCGCATTCCTTGGTTTTATTTAAAATACGCTCCGCCAGCTCAATAAGCTCGATTCCCTTGGTGACCGTATCTTCCGGATACGCCGCAACGCCAAGGCTTATTTTAAGCTTCACGGTATTCTTTTTGTCGCCAAAATTACAAATATTAATCACCTCAAGAATTCTTTGCGCCAGGCCCAACGCATTGGCGCGGTCAAGAGCAGGGCAAATGATAATAAACTCTTCTCCGCCGAAGCGAACGAGTATGTCGTATCTACGCACAATTTTCCGCAAATGACGCGCAAACTGTTTAAGGACGAGGTCGCCAAACGCGTAGCCATAGAGGTCATTAATAGATTTAAAATAATCAATATCAACCATGATCGCTGATATTGCTTTATAATACCGTCGTGCCCGGAAAAATTCCTGTTCTATAACCGCATTTAAATAATTATGATTAAAGAGGCCCGTTTGTACATCCCTGAGCGCAACCTGGCGAAGCTTACGGTTTGAGCGTTTAAGCTCGCGGTTCAGCAGGGCACGTTCAGTCTCTGTCCGCACGCGCTTAAGCGTATTGGCAAAGATGCTCCCTACTATTTTAAGTAGCGCGATTGTATTATCGGTCCATGTTTTTTCCTTGTGGGAGTCGAATCCCAGCACTCCGATAACATTTTGTTCACAAATCATAGGAATGCAAATCATGGTTTTTAATTTCAGTGTCGAGAATAATTGTCGCTCCAAAGTGGCGTCGTGCGGGAAATCATCAAGGTTCCTCACATGAATGATATCGCTATTGGTAATTTTTTTGGAGAACCACGGGTAATGACTGGCAGGAATCCCTTGCAGTGTTTCCATTTGAGAAGATACCCCTGCGGCACACCACTCGTAGGTATTATCGGCTTTGGTATTGTTGTCGTACGTTAGCAATATATAGACGCGATCAACCCCCATGAACATTCCGATTGCCCGCAGCGCTTCGCTGATTTCGCGATCGATATTGACGATTGCAATATTGGTGAAATTACTTGATATGGTTGTGATGAGCTTTTCAAAAAGCACATGTTGCATGAGTTGCGTCTCAATAGACCTGCGTTCGGTAACGTCACGCAGAACCGTAATCACGCGTTCAGCCACCCCGTTATTAAAAATGGGTATTTTGCGCGTTTCGGTAAGGATTTTTTTGTTTCCGATGATGGTTTCCTCTTCGGTAACGAGAGTCTTTCCCGATTTAAAAACATGAACATATTCATCCTTCACCGCAGCGGGTAAAAACGGAAATACGTCAAAAACAGATTTACTCGTACAATCATCAATGACGATATGAAAGTTCTGAATCCACTGCTCAAATGGCTTATTAAATAAAACAATGTTGAAATTCCGGTCGATTACGTGAATCGGGTCGCCCATAGAATCAAGCAAAACGCGATAATGCGCGTCGCTGGATACCGTGGGGTCATTGTTCAGAAGAATTTCTTCGGAGGTCGCACGATCAGAGCCGGTTGCTATAGCGGATTTCAGGCGACGGTTGCTTTTGTGGCGCACATGGGTTTTCTTCATATTCATCACAGGTTACAACCCTATACGACGCTTTAGGGAACTGTCCTGCCTAGTATTAAAAAAACACCTATCAAAAACCCGGTAGAGTTTTTGTTTTTAGTAAGTTTGTATACCGATTAAGTATACCACATTTAATATAAAAAAACGAACAAATAGACGTAACGCATTGAAAGCCAATGGTTTAAAGACTTATTTGCGGGTAGAATATGATCAATTATTTATGGAAAGAAGTACTACGGGGGTATTATCGGCAGGATTAAAAATACAAATCGCGTTCTCCGTTCTGAATACGCTTATAATATTCAAGAAATTTTTGATAAAACGAGGGTAAAGAAGATTTGATCTCAGCGATCTCTCGAGTAAGAAGAGTGTCAGCAATACTTTTTGTTTCGGGGCTTGCGAAGTCATCGAGCCATTCGCGAAAAGTAAGCGCTGCATTAAGCTTGCAAAACTTACCTTCCTGACCACTGCGAAGCATTTCCATAATGCAATGCCCGGTTCTCTGACAGCGGTAACCGGCTGTGCAAAATGATGTAATATACCCCATCAGAGCTAATTCCTTAACGACTTCATCAAGGCTACGCACGTCACCCAGGAGGAACTGTTGGCGTTTCTCTTCCTGGATTTGAGAGCTCATCTTACTATACGCTCCCACCCCAATGCGACTTGAAGCATCGGTTTGCGTGATACCTAAATGAACGCACTCCCGGCGCATCCGTGAGTTTTCCCGCGCCGTAAGGATCATGCCGGCATAGGGAATCGCCAGTCGTAAAATAGATACTATTTTTTTAAAATCCCCATCACTGACCTTAAACGGCGATTTTTGAGACAAGGGGGTGTTATGCGCCGGTTCAAGGCGCGGAAACGATACTGTATGCGGGCCGATACCAAAATTCTTTTCAAGGTCAAGCGCATGGGCGACTAACCCCAGTATTTCAAAACGCCAGTTATAAAGCCCAAAAAGCGCTCCGATCCCTACATCCTCAATTCCGGAGCGTATCGCCCGATGCATGCTATAAAGGCGCCAGCGGAAATCGGATTTTGATGTTCCATGCGGGTGCAGCTCTTGGTAGCGAACTCGATGGTAGGTCTCCTGAAAAACCTGATACGTTCCGATTCCTGCCGCGCCCAGCTTTTTTAGGTCCTCCATGCCAAAAGGCGGGGCATTCACATTCACCCTGCGTATGGTGGCCGAGGTATTGCGTGGTGTTCGCGCCCGAGTGCCGTAAATTGCGCCAAGACTCTCGACAATATAATCAATATTACTGGTTGGATGTTCACCGTACACCGCGATGAGGCGCGTATGGCCGATAGTGCCCGCGAGCACGCGTACCTCGTCCTTAATTTCATCTAAACTCAACAGGGAACGCGTGATGCCGGTATTGCTAGTCCTGAAACCGCAATAGTGACAGTCATTAAGACAGAAATTCCCCGTATAGAGCGGCGCAAAGGTAACAATGCGGTTATCATAAACCTTTTTTTTAACGTGCAGGGCCGCAGCGTTAATCTCTTCCCAGAGGGCCGGATCGGTTACATGAATGAGGGCGACGGTTTCTTCGAGGCTGAGCGAATGTATCGCGAGCGCTTTTTGGATAATTTCCCGTATACGCGCGGCATCATGCGGTATGCCGGTGCGGCTTAGGAGCGCCGATATTTTTGCATCGTCGATAAAATCGCGGCCATCGGAAAGATATTCCGAGTATTCGTGTTCACGAATGCGCACGGGCCGCGAGCTCTTTTTAAAATCGTGTGTCGTACCCATATTCACCGCACCTCGTAGTTTTTTAGAAACTCGCAATTTTTCGGGTAGCCGCCGTGCCCGCTGACGCAAGAGGCGCGCAATATTTTTTTGCCGTACCTGTACTTTTTGTCCTGCCATTGGTTATTTTCCTTCTCGTACGGCGGTTAGAATATCATCCAGTTGCTTTGAAATTTTACGCAACAAGTCTAACTGCTCCCGTTGTGTGCGATCCTGTTTTTCCTGAATTTCTTTTGCCTGGGCTGCGAGCTTGGCCATGTCGCCGAGTTTATTTAGATCAAACATCACTCCTCCTTTTGGACCGTTTGTCACGAGCATCATGCATTAATAATTATAACGCGTACCGACAGGACACATCATGCGACATATCTCAGATCGTAGTGCCTGAAAAGCCCCCATATTACCACAGAAGCTACTTTAGAGAAAGGATATTTCAGGGGGCTCCGTGGCACGCCGGCGCATGTTTCGCTGTCGAGATCAATCGTGCGCCGATATGCGCTACGATCCGTGTGGCGTACCCTTTTAAGCACAGAGCGCGTTTGCCAACGCGACATACTGAGATAAAGAAATATTTTCGGCGCGTGCGCACGAGGCAATACCCAGAGATTTCAGTATTGTCGGATCCTCTATGAATGAACGTAACGAGTTGCTAATTTTCTTACGCCGTTGACTAAACGCGGCGCGTACAATCGTGAATAGATGGCTCTCGTCAGAGGCACAGTGCGGTACCTGACGGTAGAACGTTATTTTAATAAACGTCGAATCAACTTTCGGAACCGGTGAAAATGCTCGCGCCGGGATATCAAATAATTTCTCGACGCGGGCGTAATACTGGATATAGCAGGAAAGATACGAAAATGATTTTGTGGATACGCGCGCGGCAAGTTTATCGGCAAATTCACGCTGTACCGTAAGAAAGGCGCAGCTAAAAAAATGTCGGTTTGCAACTAAATATCTCATCAGATCGTTGCTGATGGCGTATGGGATGTTGCCGACGATAACCGGCGCCCGCGGCAAGCTTGAAAGGTCAAACGACCGTATATCCGCGTTCATGACCGTGAGTCGTGAATCGTGCTGGAAACGCTTGCCGAGAGCCTTTGCGAAACGCCCGTCAAGCTCCACACAATAAAGAAATTCTGTCCGTGTCAGGATACGTTCGCTGAGCGCCCCCAGCCCCGGACCGATCTCAAGGACAAGAGCGTTATCGAGCGGAAGGTGATCGACGATGCGCTGGATATATCGAACATCTGTTAGAAATACCTGTCCGAGTGAACGCGATTGTTTCATAATGATAGGCGGGCTGCAATTTTAATTGCCTGGGCCATCGACGTCCACGACGGCGCGATACGTTGCCTTACCAGGTCAAATGCCGTACCATGTGCGGGTGACGTGCGGATTACCGGGAGCCCGAGTGTTACATTTACGCCATCACGAAACGAAAGAAGCTTAAAGGGTATCATTGCTTGATCGTGATAGAGACATACGATGCAGTCATACCGGTTGATATTCCGATGTAAGAAAAGGGTGTCGGCAGGGAAAGGCCCCGTGGCGCCACAGGCGCTTTTATGTATTGCGTCGCGCACAATAGTTTCCTCCCGCTCAAGAAAGGTATTGATTCCCGCATGCGGATTGAATGAAGCAACAACGATCCGGGGCCGGTTAATGTTAAAAAGCTTGATAAGCTCCTGGCGTACCTGGCGTAAGGCGAGACAAAGAGCCTCGCGCGTAATGAGCGCAGAAACTTTTCGTAATGCACAATGGCGCGTAAACAGGATAATTTTTAGTTTTCCCGACATCATAAGCATCTGCGCGTTTTTTACTCCAAAATAACGGGCTAGATACTCGGTATGGCCTATAAACCGGGGCATATAAAGTTGCACCGCTTCCTTTGAAAGAGGTGCGGTTACCAGGCGAAACATCCGTTGTCTATCGAGTAACTGGAGGGCTCCGGCAAGATACCGCAATGAAGCGTGGCCGGAAAGTTTTGTTGGATACCCTGACCGTAACCTTCGTATACCCGGCGTTTTCATGTCGATAAGGTCAAAACGGTTACGCAGCGCCGTATATCCCGGCACGCGCTCAAAAATAACCTTGTCTCCGACAACAAAAAAGTCGAACGGCTGTGCGCTTAAGTTCGCGATAGCCTCAAGGGTTATGCGAGGCCCACATCCTACGGGGTCACCGCTCGAGATAACGATCTCCTTCATTGATTATACATTTTGATGGTGGCTTTTTCTTTGAGGGAGGTAATCCACGCCTGGTAGTGTTCTCTAAATTTCTGAGTCCAGAGAAATGAGTGTATCCTTTCTTGTACGTCTTCAAACGTCAATTGCTTACCCGGTATTATTTTTTCAAAATATATCAAATGATCTTCCCCGTCAAACTTTTTAATAGCAAAACTACCTTCTTTGATCTGATTGAGCACCGATGCTACCTCCTCGCGTAAATCCTCTTTTGTCGTCTGGGTTTGAACGAGTAAGGCGCGAGAGCTTTTTTCAGCCTGCTCGATGCCCTGCTCGTTAATAAGCTCACCAAGGTCCGCTAAGTCATTTTTGTTGTTTGAAACGGCGATCCAAAGAACGTAGATATCAGGGGGAGAAAATTTATCGGGGTATTGCTGATAATAAAGGTGAACTTCGCTCGGCGAAATAGTAACGTATTGCCGAACGTATTTATCGATGACCTGGCGCGCCATGAACTGTTCACGAATGCGCTCCTTAAGGATTGTCATGGTGAGGCCCCGTTCAACGAGCGATGCCTCAAACTCCGGACGAGTCGGGTAGCTTGCTATCATTTCTCCAAGTCTCCCTTCCACCCAAGGAGTGGGAACTTCGATCTTTTCTTTTTGCGCTTGGGCAGCGATGAGCTTATCTTCGATCAACTTCCCCAGGGCTTCACTCCGAAAATTTTCATCGTTCGGCGAAATTTCGTTTTCCTGGTCCGCCAGCCGATATGCCAACATCTTGCAAAAATCATCGAGGTCCTTGGTTGTAATGATATAGTTGTTTACCTTCGCAATGATTTTATTTACTTCCTGCGCGTACGTGTACGATACCATAAGAAAACACAGCAATAACCATAGTGCTATTCTTTTCATCGTGCTCCTTCCCTTGCGTGGTAGTTATCCAAAGCTTCGCGGTGCTTTAGGTTAGCTCATTTCAACTCGAAACGCGTCTTTGAGGTATTCTATCTCTTTCTTAAGGAGGCGGCAATACAAATCAAAACCAACCATCCAGACAAAACCATGCTGTTCTTTTCCGAGAATATTGCCGGCCCCGCGCAACTCAAGATCATTCATCGCGATCTCAAAACCCGATCCTAAATGTGAAAATTCCTCCATTAACGCAAGGCGCCTGCGGGCTTCCTCCGGTATCGCTGAAAGTCGCGGTACCGCAAGATAGGCATGCGCCTGTACATCAAAACGGCCTACCCGGCCGCGCAACTGATGCAGATCGGCTAACCCAAACGTATGAGCATCGTTGATAATGATGGTATTTGCGCGGGGAATATCGATACCGGACTCAACAATTGCAGTTGAGAGAAGGCAATCGAGCCGTTGTTCGATAAAATCAAGCATGGTCCTTTCAATCTCCCGCACGCCCATGCGTCCGTGAATCACGCCGATACGTATGTTTGCGGGAAGGCTCTGACGTATTATCTTCTCGATCCGATGCAGGGTTTCAATGCGATTATGAATAATAAATACCTGCCCGTTACGTTTGACCTCCTGGAGTATGCTTTCCCGGCAGAGATGTCCCGAAAAATCGACTATTTTTGTTTTAACTGCCCGGCGCTCCTTAGGCGGTGTTTTAATGAGCGATATACCCTTGATACCAATCAGCCCCATATAGAGCGTGCGTGGTATGGGGGTCGCGGTAAGGGTCAGAATATCTATGCCAACCTTCATTTTTTTTATTTTTTCCTTGTGGGCTACGCCAAACTTATGCTCTTCGTCAATAACCAAAAGGCCCAAGTCTTTAAAGGCTACGTCGTCTGAAAGAAGGCGATGAGTGCCCACAATAATATCTATTTTACCTGTCGCCAATTTCTGCAATATCGCTCTTTGCTCTCCCGTGGTGCGAAAACGAGAAAGCATCTCAATATTGACCGGATATTTTTGGGCGCGACCAACAAAATTGGTGTAATGCTGATAGGCTAAAATAGTTGTAGGAACGAGAAAGGCTACCTGTTTGGTGTCCATTACCGCTTTAAAAATCGCACGCATCGCGATTTCCGTCTTGCCGTAACCGACATCTCCGCAGACAAGCCGGTCCATACAGACGCCTTCCTGCATATCCTTTTTGACTTCGCCTATTGCCTTGGTCTGATCTTCGGTTTCGGTGTAGGGAAACGTTGACTCAAATTCTTTTTGCCATTCGCCGTCAGGAGAGTAACGAAATCCACCGATAAGTTTGCGTTGGGCCTCCATGCGCAGGAGTTGTAACGCAAAAACTTTGATGCCTCGTTCGACTCGTTCTTTTGTGCGCGCCCACCCTTTTGAGCCAAGCCTGTTTAACTGCGGTGCTTTTGAAGAAAAGGCTGAATATTTCTGAATAAGGTGCGCCGCTTCCTTGGCGACGTACAAGCTATCGCCCCCATCGTATCGTATTTCGAAATAATAATCCTCTTTTCCTTTTACGGTTAATTTTTTAGCGCCATTAAATTTTCCGATACCATGCTGGCTATGCACCACATAATCGCCTTTTTTAACGCGCAACGCAGCTTCAAGCGGTAGGTCTTCGCTGGTGTAACGCCTCGATTTCTTTGAATGAGGGATTATGATGATGAAATCATAATCGATAATTTTTTTATTGCTGGCGGTATCAAAAGAGTAGATTTTACTGACCGTATCGAATTCCCATTCCAGACGCAGAGGAAAATTGAAGTTGACCGGAAAAACTTCGAGGGTATCGCCGTGGAGAGAAAAATCACCTTCCTCAGAGGCTTTGTCGACGCGGCGGTAACTCAGCTCAACCAGCTTTTTTTCGACACCCTCGAGCGATAGTGGCTTATGGGTGTAAATTTTGAGCGTATCAAACACGCGATTTTCTGAAAAATAGGACCATAGGCGCCGCGATATAAACCGTTGAGTATATACCGGAGATAAAACCGACCAGGAGCGTAAAAGAAAAACCCTTGAGCGCTTCTCCGCCTAAAAGATAGATCGCGACAACCGTTATTATTACGGTAAACGATGTAATGATAGTGCGGGAGAACGTTTCGTTCGTTGCTTTATTGATAATTTCCGCAAGCGACGATTTATGCATTTTAGGCGAAATCTCCCTGATGCGATCATAAATAATAATTGTATCGTTGATAGAATAACCGGCTATGGTCAGAAGGGCCGTGATCGTCAAAAGATCGATCTCATAGCCAAAAAACGAAATAAACGAGATACTGATAACAATATCGTGAAATATCGCAACGACACCGGCAAAGCCGAAATCAAAATGTTTGAATTTAAATGCGACATACACCATGATTCCGATCAACGAGAGAATAATAGCAATAAGGGCTTTTTCTTTCAAAACTTTACCGACCGCGGGCCCAACCGTTGTTACGGTTAAACGCTCGACATTCTCAAAATTATTCTTTAAAACTTCTTCCGACTGATCAGCGATATCGTTTTTGCTTTTAAGAATGACCCCGCCATCGATATCCCTGAAATCTTGAAGCGAGATATCCGCTAAACCATTCTCTCGAAGAACCTTTCGGACATTTTCCATATTGGGCGGCGGGGTTATCTTATATTCAAGCACTTGGCCACCGCGAAAGTCGGTACCAAAAATAACAGCGCGGCGGGAGTAAAAATGCAACATACCAGCAGTAATAATGATTAATGAAACAATGAAACAAATATTACGGACCTTCACAAAATTAATATGCGTAGCCTTAAAGAGTCGTAACATCGGCATGCGCGTAAGCCCCATATTCAAAAAGATGCTAAAAATAGTCTTACCGACCCAGACCGCGGTAAAAATGCTAATGATATTTCCCAGTATCAAAGTTGTAGCAAACCCTTTGATAGGACCGGTTCCGAAAATAAAAAGAAAAAAAGCGGCAATGATCGTAGTGACATTTGAGTCATAGATAGCGCTTTTGGAACGCTCAAAGCCGTTCTTCACCGCTACGCTTAAGGGCTTTTTTGCATCAAGTTCCTCCCGGATACGTTCGTAAATCAAGACGTTGGCATCGACTGCCATGCCAAGTGTCAGAATCATGCCGGCGATGCCGGGCAGCGTTAGCGTTCCGTGCAATAAATGCAGCCCTGCCAAAATGAGTAGTAAATCGAGTATAATCGCAATAACCGCAACGATACCCCCCATAAAATAATAAATAAGCATGAATGCGGCGACAAAGACTGCGCCTAAAATCGTCGCGCCGATCCCGCGGCGTATAGAATCAGAACCCAGAAGCGGTCCAACGCTGCGCTCTTCTTCGATGGTCAGCGGAACAGGGAGCGCTCCTGAATTAAGCACCGACGTTAACACGGTTGCGTCGTCCATTGAAAAATCGCCCGTAATCTCTGCTTGGCCGCTGCCGATTGCCTCTCGTATGCCCGGAGCACTCATGACCGTACCGTCGAGAATGATCGCGAGGCGCCTGCCGACATTTTCTTCGGTTGCTTTGGAAAATTTTTTTGCTCCTTCTGCGGTAAATTGAAGCTTGACCGACGGAAGCCCCATCGAATCAAATCCGACGTAACTGGAGGCAAGATCTGATCCGGTAAGTGCCGGCATTTTAACAAGAAGCATACTCGAATTTTTATGTTCCGTAAGCTCGTAACCGTCGGGAATGGTCCCTTTCATTGCTTCGGTAAGTTTCGTCGGGTCATCCTCAACAATTTTAAAATCAAGTTTTCCAACTTCTCGGAGGCGCTTGATAATTTCCCGATCCATCGTGCCCGGGATTTGCACGAGGATTGAGTTGTCTCCCTGAGGCGTAATCGATGTTTCCTTAACACCAAAATCATCGACACGATTGCGGATTTTTTCAACCGCGCCGCCGATTGCGTCGGCGATTTTATCTTTCGCAAGCCCACTCGTATCAGCGCGCAACAAAACGTACATCCCCCCTTTCAAATCCAGGCCTAAGTTAATATTTTTTTCGAATGGAAAAACGAAAAAAATACCAGCGACCGTCAGGCCCGCGATAATCAGGATTCTCCAGTTTAGATCGGTGCGCTTTATCATCATACGAGCTCCCTCCTTGTCAAACACTCATTGCGTCGCATTATGTCGTCTCGTGCTGTTTTTTAAGATAGGTGACCGCATTTTTATTAATTTCGATCTTTACGTTTTCGTCAATCCGCAAGGTAAACGTTGTTTCCTTAACGTTCATGACAGTTCCATGAATTCCCCCCGTTGTTACCACTTCATCGTTCTTTTTTATTTCATTCAGCATCTGTTTGTGTTGTTTCTGCTGCTTTTGTTGAGGCCTGATAATGATAAAATAAAAGATCAGGATCATGGGCGCAAAGAGAAACAATGTTTTAAACATCTCCTGGCTATTTCCAGATTGCATCGGACTCCTTTTTTTTGGGTGTTGTATACAGGCGGGTTATTTGCCGGCTGCTTTTTTTACTTTTTTATAGAGGGACTTAACCGTATCCGTGGGTTGAGCTCCCTTACTCACCCATGCTTCATATAACCCAACGTCTAGTTTCAGAAGATCCTGTGAAGGGTCATAATACCCTAACTCTTCAATGAAACGAGCGTCGCGAGCACTTTGGCGCTCCATAACGACAATTTTTGAATGATACCGCCCTTTGGTGACCTTACCCGGTCTTCGTAAACGAATTCGCAACATACCTTAATCCTCCTGTTCTTCATCGGAAAAAATAAATTCCGGTTGCACTACAGGCTTGTAGGGTGGCAGAAGAAACGTTGCCATTTCATAAACCCCGACGCAAAATCGACCTGCAGTATATGTTAAGCCTTTCACGGGACCCCAGAAAATTCCCGCGATATCCCCTTTTTCTTTATTGACTTTGATCGTTTGACGCGGTATTTCAACCCAACACAATGCGGTGTTTACCGCTCCACGTGTTATTTTTCGCAAGGGATTATTTTCGGTAATTTTCGGTTTTTCGGCATACAGGGGAAGTAAGAACAACTGGCCGATGAGTATCATTAAAATTGTCCTCTTCCTCATAAGACACCTCCTTGCTTTACCATAGGATATAGTTCGAATAAAATTTATTGCCCAGCCGCCAGGCGCACCGCTAAAATTTGCGCGGCTGCTTTATGTACGGTTTCTATGTACTCTTTGTGGGGAACGGAATCATATACAATCCCCGCTCCTGCCTGCACATAGGCGCGCCCATCTTTAAAAACTATAGTCCGGATTATTATACATGTATCAAGGCTATTTGTGAAGGAAAAATAACCGACACAACCGCCGTAGAGACCGCGCGCCTCCGGTTCTAATTCGTTGATGATCTGCATGGCGCGAACCTTCGGAGCGCCGCTTAAAGTTCCCGCAGGAAAACAGCTCACCAGGGATGAAAAAAGGTCGTTATCGGGATTAAGGCCGGCGGACACTTCGCTGACAATATGCATTACGTGAGAGAACCGCTCGACAGCCATAAATAACGGTACCGTTACCGTACCCTGCACCGCAACTTTTCCAATGTCGTTGCGCGCCAGATCCACGAGCATGATGTGCTCTGCTTTCTCCTTGGGGTCAGCGAGCAAGGAAGCCTCAAGCTTTTTATCTTCATCTTCGGTCGCTCCGCGCGGACGAGTTCCGGCGATAGGCCGCGTCGTAAGCTTTTTCTGATCGCAACGCACCAGCATCTCAGGGGAAGCACCGGCAATCTGCGTGTCGCCGAGATTAAAATAGAACATATACGGCGACGGGTTTAAGATGCGCAGGTAGCGATAGGCGTCAAAACTATCTTTCTTAAAATCAAGTGAAAAACGTTGCGAAAGCACGGTTTGGATAATTTCTCCCTCCCTGATGTATTTCTTTGCTTTATTGACGGCGCGCACAAAACTATGCTCGGTGAAGTTTGACCGGGGCCGTATTTGTTTTGCGTTGAACGCAAGAGATGAGAGCCTTTGCGGCACCAAGACCCGCGCGATGAGTTTTTCGAGATTTTGTTTCTCGCGCGCGTACCGGGCGTTAATACCTTGTTTCGTCGGACAGTGAACAAACGAAAGGATTTCGATATCGCGTTTGACATGATCAAAAATAATAAGATATTGGGGAAGCATAAAACAGGAATCAAACGTATTAAGTGTGTCAGGTTGCGGCGAGCCGATGCGCTCATAGAAACGTACCGCATCATAACCGAGATACCCGACAAAACCACCGAAGAAACGCAGGCTTTCTTTTGGCGCTACAGAGTAAGAAGATATTATGCTCTTAAGCTCACTCAAGGGATCTTTTTGCGTCTTAAAAACTTTCTTTGTGCCGTTATTAACGTATATCGTGTAACCTTTGCTTTTTACCGTGCAGATCGGAGAAAACCCCAGGAATGAAAAACGGCAAACTTTTTCCTGTCCCTCTACGGACTCAAGAAGAAAACTCTCACTCTTGTAGTATTGAGCGATACTATGATAGGTGGCCAGCGGCGTCAGCCAATCGGAATAGAATTTCGCCGAAAGCACAATGAGATTGTGTTTTTTTGTTAACTTTTTAAAATCGTGGGCGGTGGGTTTTATTTCCATTTTAATTCTGGTTAATGATTATACTGATTTTAATTATCGGGATCTTTTCGCAATCATGGTAATCCCTAAACAATCTTACGATAAAAACAGCTCCATTTCCCGGTATGACAGGCCACTCCGATCTGCTCGACCTTAACCAAGAGCGCGTCCTTATCACAGTCATAGTAAAGCGCTTTTACTTTCTGTACATGACCGCTGGTATCGCCCTTTCTCCAAAGCTCTTTGCGGGACCGAGAATAAAAACAGGTACGTTTCTCCTTGATGGTTATGTCGAGTGAATCCCTGTTCATGTACGCGATCATCAATACATCGCCGCTTTTTGCATCCTGAACAATAGCGGGAATAAGTCCTTTTTTATCAAATTTTAATTCCGGCAGTTTCGCCGCTAGAGCCTTTCTGTTTTTTGATTGCGCCATTGTTTCCCGCCTTTTTAAGGTGACACCGTTACATTCTCGTTTGAACACGGTTCTTTGTTAAGTATTCCTTAATTTGTTTAACACTAAATTCCCGAAAATGAAATATTGATGCGGCAAGGGCCGCCGTAGCATTCGTTTTTTTAAAAACCTCACAAAAGTGTTTAGGATGCCCTGCTCCACCTGAGGCAATAACCGGAATTTTTACGGCTTCCGTAATGGCTCGGGTAAGCGCGATATCATACCCATCCTTTGTCCCATCATAATCCATGCTCGTCAGAAGTATTTCGCCGGCCCCTAAACGTTCTACGTTCCGGGCCCAGGCGATTGCGTCAATGCCGGTTGGGGTCCTGCCGCCGTTAATAAAGACTTCCCACTTTTCAGGCTTCACGCTACAAGCTTCAGGCTGCAGGATTTTTTTTATTTTCGTAATCAACCTACTTGTAGCCTGCGGCTTGCAGCTTGCAGCCTTTCTCTTGGCATCTATCGCCACCACAATACATTGACTGCCGAAAATCCTGCTCGCTTGAAAGATTATACGCGGGTTCTTAATCGCGGCGGTATTAAGCGAAACCTTGTCCGCTCCAGCCAACAAAATTTTCCGGATATCTTCCGCGTTGCGTATTCCACCGCCCACCGTAAAAGGCATGAAAACGACTTCCGCTACTTTTTTAACTAAATCGATAGTTGTTTTCCGACATTCATGGCTTGCGGTAATATCAAGAAAAACAAGCTCATCCGCGCCCTGGCGTTCGTAAAACTGGGCATTTTTAATCGCGTCGCCCGCGTCGCGTAAATTAAGGAAATTAACTCCCTTTACTACTCTTCCCTTGTCAATATCAAGACAGGGTATAATTCTTCGTGCCAGCATAGGCGGTAATTATATCATATGAGCTTGAAAATCAAAGATAAATTGCCGGACTCATCGATTACCATAATTCACGTAAAACCCCCGTTAGGGTTCGCGCGGCGACATAACCGAAAAACACCAGGATAATTCCGAATGTATTAGCAATAGCTATATTAAGAAACATGATCCGGTATGCTCCTTCTCGAAAAAGATTAAAGTTTTCCAGACTAAACGTTGAAAAAGTGGTAAACCCGCCCAAAACGCCCATGAATATAAAAAGGCGCATATTCGGTGAAACGCTTAACCGCTCACGAATCCCCCATGCAAGACCAATTATCAATGAACCGGCGAGGTTAATCAAAAGCGTGTTAACGGGAAAACCTCCGCCTGAAAATTTATGATCATATTCTGAAAGAATATACCGTAATAATGTGCCAATCGTACCGCCACAAGCGAGAACAAAAAACCTCAACATAGTAATTGCTCCTTGGATTACCTAGGAGTCATTAGCCTACATTGAGGCGGTTTAAGGCGAACCCCATCGCCTGAAATCCTGACGATACGCTGTTACATAACAAGGCTTCGAATAGTCAGTTGTCGCAGATACGCATCGAGTGCGCGTCTGATCCGCGCGAAGTCGCGCTTTGCGAGCCACGTCTCTTTAAAAACGCCGCCGCCGATCGCAACCGCACTCGCACCACAAGAAAAATACTCTTTCATGTTCGCGGGTGTCACGCCGGCGCACGCCATGAGCGAAATACTACCGAGGGGCCCTTTAATTGACCTAAAATATTCCGGTCCAAAACATTGAGCGGGAAAAACTTTAACCATCGTGGCGCCCGCATTCCACGCAGTATAGATTTCTTGCACCGTTAAAGCTCCGGGAAAAACAGGAATATTCTTTTTTCCGCAAAAACGAATGACATCTTTTACTAAAACAGGCATGACGATAAACGTGGCTCCACTCGCCAACGCTCGTTTTAAATCATTCATTCCAAGTACCGTCCCGGCGCCGATGGTAAGGCGACCACGCGCATACCCAACGGCCCCGGCGATAAGGCCCGCGGCACTTTTTGTATTCATGGTTATCTCAAGGGTTTCAAGACCCGCGTCAATAACAGTATCGATAAGAGGCTTAAGGCTCTTTTTCTCAAGGCCGCGCACGATACCCATCACCGGTTTGCGCTTGAATCGAACTACATCCATTTATTCCTCTACTTCGCCGATCAAACTATCGTAAAAATCGAGATAATTTTCTTTTTTTTCGCTACTGCGCAAGGCAATCGCGGCGCGCGGATGCTCATCAAGTATCCCGGTTATCGCGTAGGGAATGATGTAGCCCCACTCAATTTTATCGCGGAGAGGAATAAACTCTTTGGAGATAAGGTCAAGTACCGGGCGAATATCGAACTTAGGATTTTTAAGGAATCCTAAGATTAACTCCAAGGGACAATTTCCCGCGCCTCTGCCAATACCGTAAACCGTACAATCGACAAAATTAGCATCATGTATGATGCCTTCGATCGTGTTGGCAAAGGCGAGCTGCTGGTTATTGTGTGCGTGTATCCCGATTTCCTTGTTCTGTATGATATCTTTTGCTTTTTTAATGAGATACTCCGTTGTCTCTTGATACAACGCCCCGTTGCTGTCAACGATATTAATAATATCGGCCTTGCATTCTCTATTAAGCTGCTGAAGAGCCTCGGTCAATTCATTGTCAAGGGCCCGGGAGATAGCCATAATATTAACTGCGGTTTCATACCCTTTGTCGGCGCAATGATTCGCCAGAAAAATCGCCTTATCGATATCCTTTACGTAAGCTGCGGTTCTGATCATGGCGACAGGACTGTCCGTGCGAGGCAGAAGCGCATCAAGGTCAACCCTGTCGACATCGATCATAACCGCTATTTTCGTCTTTGATTCGATTCCGTCGATGACCTTTCTGATAAGGTCATCGTCGCAAAACTTCCATGCGCCATATTCTTTTTCGGAAAATAGTTTTTTGGAGTTCTTGTAGCCTATTTCCATGTAGTCAACACCGGCAGCTGAAAGTGACTTATAGACTTCCCGCACAAACCTGAAATCAAAATCGTGGTTATTGATAAGTCCCCCGTCCCGGATGGTACAATCAAGCACTTTAATCCTTTCTCTAAACATGATCTCTCCTTGGGCAGCAAGCCCACACTGGCGGACACCGGTACAATTCCAATAAGCGCCAGGTGCTCTTAGGCCGGGTGTCGCATAAAAAATACACATCGGTCGTTCCGCTTCGACCGGGTGTTATATGGACATTAGCCGAATAGGACATTTTAACCTACTTAAAGCGGATAATTATATCATTCTTTTAGTATTCTACAACTAATCTTATCAATCTTGTCAAGCCAATTTAGAAATGTCCTGTTTTAACCAAAATAGAAATGTCCGGTTTTCATGTTTTTAATAAGAGCGAATTTTCATTGTTAACCCTCACCGCCAATAACGCTTGTTGCCTCATAAAGCTGGCTTCTTTAAAGGGGTGATCCATCGATGGCCGCCACATACTTTTAGTTATACGCTCTTTCACCGGTTCTTTCTGCGATTGCTTACCGGTTATATCTTTATAGCGTAACCTGCGGCCACGGTACACTAAATACATCCGGCCATTGAGTTTATTTTCAACTGCCACTTTTCGGGCAAGGGTTTTATCCAGTATTTGATAAAGCTTCTTGTTGTGCACTATCGTAAAATCGTTCCGTACCGTTCTGCTCGTCTTTACGCACAGTATTTCGTCTAATCTAAGCCCTTGAGGCACCACTCGGTGTACATTCGTCCCTTGGGTCGGATTCACGCTGAATCGAGCGTTATGCGTATCCCAGTAGCTTCCTAAAAACTTGTTGGCTTCCTTGATACTGTTTATTCCTTTAAGGCGCATCTCTTTTACCAGCCGGCTTGGTCGGTTTTAAAGCTACGTTCTATCCTGCCTTTGGCTTGCGGCGAATTCGCATGGATTATTTCTATACCCAGCTCTCCCGCCGCACGTTCAAACTGGCTCATGCTTTGTTCATCAGTTAATTGTTCTTCTACACTTTGCTTAGCCTGCGATTTATATGTGCTGTGTTTATCCACATAGATGCTTTGAGGTATACATTTTTCCGTATGTATCGTCTTAAGCTGTCTAGCGCAGGTACAGTCCCTTCATAAGCATAAAACCTGCCCCACTTTTTACTGGTGGCGTCGTCAATGTAACCCATCAGCACGCAGAGAGGACCGCGGTCTTCTAACCAGCGGTGGTGTGACCCGTCTATTTGCACCATTTCTCCAAAGCAATGTTTACGTTCACGCCACTGCCGGTATTTTTTACGCTGGCGCCGCGCTAACCATAGCTCTTCTTTGACAAGCCAGCCCCGCAGCGTTTCATCACTTACGTGTATCCCCTCGTTTTCAAAGAGCTTCTCGCAGGCGAATGTCGGCCCAAATCCATGGTATTTCTCCCGGCAGAGATTAATGACCCTCTCTTTTACTGCTACGTGTATCTTCCTGTTGCCGGGTTTACCGCGGCTTTTATGGATTATTCCCTGGTTGCCCTCGCCTCTTACCCGCTTTACGATACGCCGTATTTGCCGGTCGCTTAGATCGAGCTTCTGGGCTGCAACAACCTGTGCTAATTGCTTATCCAATACCTGGTGTATTACGTGTATCCGGATCAATTCCTTTTGGCTCATTCGTACATCCTTTTCTGTCATAGCTACCTCCTTGCTGGAGTCTCACTATAACAGACTAGGACATTTCTACTTTGGCCAATTAGGACATTATCATATTGGGGTTACACTAATCTTATCAATCTTATCAATTCCACGCGCGCGGCTTCTAGCTTCAAACATTATGCGCATACGCGGGAGAATTCGTATGGTTTAAATCAAAACTCATACGAGAAGCTGGATTCTTATCTACGATAGCTCTGACTTCTCGCGCAGGCATAAGCTCAATCGTCGCAAGTATCAATGCGTTATACTGCCACTAGCTAACAAACCACCGTATCTAAGGTAGAGTAAGCTCCTAAGAAAAGGGGGCTTATTCTTATGAAATATCGCCAACGGACCAGTAAACAAAAGAGCCAAATAGTGCTTGAAGGACTTTCAGGACAAATCAATGTCAGCGCTTTTTGCCAGAAATATCAAATCTCCCAGACCCAGTATTATAAATGGCGCGATCTTTTTCTTAAAAAATGCCATCAGCCTTTTGAAGTTAAGCAACAAACCCTGAAGGAACAGCATTTGGAACAGAAAGTAAGTAAAGTAACTAAAATAATCGGCGGTCTCACCGTGGAGTTAAAAAGAGCGAGTACGGGGCTATGAGACGAAGACGTTTTCAATCCACAGTCGCTCGTGACATAGAATTATTATCCATGATAGAACCTATCAAGACTGACCATCCCCTCTGGGGATACAGGCGCATATGGTCGTATCTGAAATACCGCCAGGAATACTCTACCGGTATCAATAGAGTCTATCGGGCTATGGAAAAGCATATGTTCTTGGTCACTAAGCAGCAGTGCCTTAGATCCAACCGAGACCCAATAAAACCTAAGCCTATCGCGGATAAGCCCGATCAGTTCTGGGGTATCGATACGACCAAGATCCGCATGACTACCTGGGGGGTATACCTAATATAACTTCATGAGAAAATGGGCTCTACTGAGAAAAAATAGCTTTCAGTACAAAATCTATCCATTTAGATCAATTTTTTGTTGGAATTAATATTGAAACGTCCATTTCTGTATTGCCTTTCTAACTAAATGAGAGGTGTACCAGCCATTTTTGATGATTTTTTCATTTCGAATAATGTTCTTACCTTTGCCGAGAACAAACCGATACTATCCTTTTAATATGATCGTGAAGCTTGAAAAATTCCTGCTTTCGTATTTCAAGTAATTTCGTACTAAGTTTTAATGCTGCCCCTAACGGATCATTTCCATGGTAAACCACTTCTTTAAAACTCGCCCTCTTCCAATATCGGAACGATTTGTAAATATTCGGGTCGCTAGGATTATCTTCGATATCATAAACGACAAAATCCGTTCCGACAGTAAGTGCAAATATGCCTAAATGCAAGCTCCTTGCGATAACTGCCTTTGCATTGGCTATTATTGTCATTACTATTTCAGCTGAATGAGTTACCGGTGCTGGCTTATGTCTACCAGTCCATGTCCTGCGAAGCCATGGACGTGTGTCAACAGGAATTACATGTTCAAATTGATCGCTCCATAAAGCTAGTGCTTCATCAACATCTACTACTATGTATTTACCTGGAGTATAATCCTTGAGGAATTCAAAACGTGGATTCGCTAGTAAAACATCCCAAGACAAAGGCTTAACATACATAGCAGAACATGGAACCTCGTATACCTGCTGATTGACATATTTCCTGATAATGGCTGCCGATTCGGAGTCCCTCGCAGAAAGGTAAGACCACTCTTTGAAAAAGGAATAATCTATTTTCCTATCGATACGCATTCCAATAGCATTGAGAATATGGGGTCCTTTCATCATGAAGTGTTCCAACAGAGGGGGCCAATTCCCGCCGTAATAGTATCCACCACCGACCACGCAACAATATTTACCCGAAGAACGGCTTGCTGGTATTGTGGGAACACCTGCCTCGCTCAATACCTTCAATGTACCCTGAAGAATTGCGAAATCACCTACGGAAAAATGCCACAAACTCACCGTTACAAGTTCAACCGGTTTCATTTAAATATCCTCCATTCTAAAGTGGGCTTTGGTTTACCTGTTTGCCTATGAACATTCTCGGCATGTTTAATTAGAGCACATATGTCATTTGAGGTTGCATTATTGAAGTTAATTATCCAGTTTGGTGTTTTCTCCGAAAACTTTGCGCCCCCGATAGTATGCCCTCTTATACCCGGCAAATCGTCAAAAGTACCTCCATATTCCCGATTCCCCCCTAAAAAAACAGAACCAGCGTTAGGAAATGCCCGATCTTGTCCTTTCGTGTAACCCTTGAAACGTTCAGTATTTTGAATAATTTCGGTTTTGCTACGAACTGTTAATATTAGTTTGATTGATAAAATCGCCCAATTACTATGTTTATGGAATATGCTTTCTCGATACCGAAACATACATTCTTCTTTACTTAAAGAAAACATTTTTACTCCGTCGAAGACATCTACTTTTTCAACCACATTTGACGTAAACATTTTGCTCTCGGGCCACCATCCCGTATTCATAAAAACAAAACCACCGATAGTGCCCGGAATCGGAAAAGCAAACTCAAGCCCTCCAAGTTCGTGTTCGAGGCATACGTCACACAGCTGCTGCATTGATGCCCCTGCATCAGCCGTAATTGTGTATCCGTCAAATTGGTAACTATTGAATTGCAATGTATTGATTACAACTCCGGGAAATCCCTTATCATCGGCAAGGACGTTTGCGCCTTTTCCCAACATTACAAACGGAATATCTTTGCCCAAGCATTCCACAACAATATGTTTTATTTCCTCCGAAGAACGGGGAAAAACCATATACCTTGCTGGCCCACCCACTTTTAAGGTTATGTGTTTGCTGAGAGGTTCATTTTCGATAAGCTTGCCGCGATAGGATTTAATCTGTTTCATAGGTTTTATTAACTGTAGCTCTTTATTTTTTAAGCTGAGTTTTATCTATGTTGTATACTATTAACAAAGGGCTATTTTAAGTTAGTATTGGCTCCAAAAAGAGTACGTTCTATCAGGGCATAAAGTTCTCGATGAATAATTTGGCCATTTTTTTTGGAGAATGATTATGTACAAAAGTTGCATTTGGAATTTTATTGTCTGAGAGAGCTTCTGCTATCCCCTGCCCCAATGCTTCTAAGTTTATTTTTGCTTTGGCGCATGCTTCATTTTGTGGGTCACTTAAGATGTCAAAAGGCGACAGTATGGGTGTAACATCCAACTCATAAAAACCAGGCAGGAATCTTTGACAAATTTCTTTTGTCCAGAAGCTTTTGAAAGCCGCTACTTTAGCTCCACAAGAAATAGCTTCGTGAGCCATAGTGCTATCTGATTCAAATAGATTATCGACAACCCACATCTTAGTAGCATTTAATATCTGCACTAATCTAACAGGATCAGTAACCCTTCCTAAATAAGGAACATTGGGTATGCCAGGATTATCTCCTATCACACATATCTTATAACGAGTAGCCAGATATCCCACATATCTTCTAAAATGCGGCTGTGTTTTATATGCTCTTCTAGGCCAGTACATAAATCCTAAATCGTAAGGCCTCTTAGTCTTTAGATTTTTAAAATCTGGGTGAACCAGACAAGGTATCAAGGTAAAATTAACATCCCTATAACCCTCCGGAGCATAATTAGGAAATATGAACTTAGCCATGGCTATTAGGCCTTTTGGCAGTCCCCAATTCAGTTTATGCCCATGTGTAGGCCCCATATGCCATACGATTGTTCTTTTTGCTGGCATAGCCCGTGTATAGTACAGAGCAGAACACACTATGATATCTGCCTTTACATTAAGCTGTTCTTTCCACCTGAAATTTGTAGGAAAATAAGGGGATTGGCCCCTTCCTACCACGTTCACTCCGGCAGAAGATAATGCATTAGCAAACAGCACTAGAGTTTTAGCTCCTCCGTACATACCGCCGACAAAGTCTACTCTTATTCTCATAATTGGCTTTCTATATCTTTCATTCTTCTCTAGATCTTTAATAGTTTCGGCCGATAACGTTTCCTTCAGAAGTATAGAGTATGTTTCTTCGAAAACCTTGTTTCTATTTTTTTTATTTATAGGCCGGTCTACGAGAACTTCAGTTTTAGGAAATTCGCACTCGATAAATTTGAATAATTTACTTATACGCTTCTTTCCATCTATAGACGGCCTAATGATTTAATTTTTCATTGAAACGAAATATCTGAGATTCATTAAATATTCTGTAAAACCTTGGATCTTCGCAACGAGGAAGGTTTACTTTCAGAAAAGCTCTCCATCCGCTGTTATGAAGCGTGGCTGAGATATAACTAGCTTTACTCTGACTAATACCTGGAACATACACATAGTTTTATACTTGCCGTCTTCTATCTATGAAGATATATAAATTTGCACTTCTACGGGCTATTCCACCGAGAATACATCCGTTTTTTAATTCTGGCACATACCCTAGTGTAGTGTCCCATAAATAACTTGACTTATATGTAAGGTTGCTGTATGATTGATCTTGTGAGTAACATTGCAGAACCTATCGTTTTGATGCCTGAGGAGCGCTCTGTTTTGGATAAGTGGAGCAACCAGCGGAGCATT
>JBDRAN010000033.1:0-2986 GCA_043823745.1 Candidatus Omnitrophota bacterium
TGTTGGACTATGGAAATTTTGGGAAACGGCGGGGTATGCCGGAAAAATGCAGTACCCTTTGGTGCGCTATGTTTTTAGCATAACTGCAAACATTGTTTGGGGTTATACAGTTTTGACTTTTCAATCGCATTTTTCCGGTTAATGGTAACCGGTGTTTTTTGTAGTGTTTAAGAAAGAACGAATGAAACTTTCTTAATGTCTGGAAAGGTCCTTGATAGGTATTGCCGAAGGTAATTTCCGTGCGAAGAAAATGGAGATATCGTGAAATATAAACATGTATTGTTTCTCTACCCGTATATCGAAAGCAGCGCGACGAGCGTCATGAAGCTTTTTCCGCCCACAGGCCTTGAATACGTAGTGGCAAGCGCCCAGGGCTTTGCAGATACCATAACGTTGCTTGACTTACGGTACGAGGAGGAGCTCTGTGACACCGAAAAATTATTGGATTTTATCTCCCGTGGTGTAGATCTTGTTTGTGTCAGTATTGGCTGGGACCGTCAATTTAAGGAAGTCTGCGAGTTGCTCAACCGCCTGCCGGTACATATTCCCTTGGTTGTGGGAGGACATAAGGCCACCGAAATGACCGAGGAGCTCTTTCACCTGTGTCCGAACATCGCGATTATTGTTCGTGGGGAGGGCGAGGCAACAATACGGGAAATCCTGCAGGGCGTGTCACTTGAAAAAATTCTCGGTATTTCCTACCGCGATGGCGATACGCTCGTGCATAATGCGTTCCGGCCGCTTGAGCCGATAGAAACGATACCTGTTCCCCGGCGCCAGGCGCGTCGTTACGATTATCGCCTAACCGTTAACGGCGTCAATGTGATGGACTTGACGTTCGATACGGTATTAAGCGCCCGCGGTTGTCCGTATGATTGTAAATTTTGCACCTTTAGTTTAAATCCTCTTGGCCAGCGCCGGAAGTATTCAGCGCGCAGCGTTTCCTCGGTAGTTGATGAGATCGCAAGTATCAGGGCAAAAGTAGTTGTGTTTAGCGACGATAATTTATTTTCCGATGCAATACGGGCTGAGAAGATTTGCGACGCGCTCATCGCTCGAAAGATAAAAAAACGCTTTATTGCTCAGGCGCGTATCGAGTTGTATCGCTACCCGAGGCTCCTTGAGAAGATGGTCAAAGCCGGTTTTAAGGCGCTTCTTTTGGGTATAGAGTCTCCGCATGATTGGATACTAGAGCAGCTCAATAAAGGGTTTGATTCGGCGACCGTTAGAAAAGCTTTCAAGATCCTCCTGCGCTACCCGATGTATTACAGCGGTTATTTTATCTACGGCAATATCGGCGAAAGTAAAGAAGAGATGCTGTATATCCCGCGTTTTGCCAAAGAGATAGGTCTTGACTCCATTGCCTGCAATAAATTGCGAATAGAGCGATTTTCTCCTTTGCGCGCCCTCGCCGAGGCAACAGCCGGGTATCATGTCACCGATCGCGGCGAGTTGTATTCTGATGCGTATAGTCACGCCACGCTTAAAAAGATAGGAAGAACGATCAAGTTTTCGTTTTATACGCCGGCCCGCTATCTGCGAATCCTCTGGAAAAACGTCTTTGTAACGCATTTTTTTACCTTTGGGGAAGTTCTTTCGCTTGGGCCTCTTCTGCCGCGTCTTATCGGGGCTGCTATCCGTCAGGAAATAAGAAGGGGGCGGCTTCTTGATTCTCTAAAAAGAACTTTTTTTGTTAATAAGCCGTGATTGCGAGAGGGCTTGCGCCCGTAGCTTTTATGAAACGAGAGTATTGCTTTTGTTGCAAAACCGACTATAATTAACGTTCCATGAGTAAGGCCATTCTGCTTATTTCCTGTCCTGACACCAAGGGAATTGTTGCCCGCGTTTCCGATTTTTTGTATAAAAACAACGGTAATATTGAAGATGCGGATCAGCATAGCGATGCGCAGACAAACACGTTTTTCATGCGTATCTCCTGGTCGCTTGACGGTTTTAAAATTCCTCGTTGCAATATCGCGAAACGTTTTTCTTCTATTGCCCGTCATTTTAAAATGTCATTTTCCGTCCATTTTTCCGATGATGTGCCACGCGTTGCCATTTTTGTTTCCCGGGCAACGCATTGTTTATATGATTTGCTCCTGCGTTACAAAGAGGGCCAGTTTCGTTGCCACGTCTCAGGTATTATCGGTAATCACGCAAACGCCGCTCCTATCGCGCGATCGTTTGACATTCCGTTTTTCGAATTTTCCGTAAGGGGTAATAATCGGCGCCAGGTTGAAAAGTGCCAGAGCTCGGTGCTCAACGAGCAGGGGGTCCAGCTGGTTGTATTCGCGCGCTATATGCAGGTCGTGAGCCCTTCGTTTGTGCGAAAATTCTCCGAGCGTATCATCAACATCCATCATTCTTTTTTGCCGGCATTCGCCGGAAGCGATCCGTATCGGCAGGCGTATACGCGAGGGGTTAAAATTATCGGCGCAACCAGTCATTACGTAACGAATGACCTCGATGCCGGTCCGATTATTGAGCAGGATACGGTATGCGTAAGCCACCGGGATTCAATCTCTGATATGCAGCGCAAGGGGCAAGATTTAGAAAAGGTTGTTTTGGCCAGAGCAGTGCGGCTTCACCTGGAGCGTAAAATTCTTGTTTACAACAATAAAACGGTGGTTTTTGAGTAAGGTGATTTTATTATCCTTGTACGAGCCGAAAAAATGCACGTTTCGTAGGAAAATCCTAAAATATTTAATTCTGTGGTACAGGTAGAGTTAGTCCAACAGCCCCGTTACCCTAAAGAACGATATTAAGGTTCGGGGCGTCCCACACCTTGATGTTTGCTATTTAGGAAATGGGACAGGACGCCCTGTGGGACTGCCCGAAGGGCATAAAATTTAAGGGGCGGCCCGTGCGCAGCCTATCCAACAGGATGTGCTGTTGCACTACCCGTCAGGGTATCCGGGTAAAAAATGCAACTGCAATTTTTTAATAAATATTTGCAATCTCAATAAAATTATGCTAAATTAATTAT
>JBDRAN010000034.1:0-37010 GCA_043823745.1 Candidatus Omnitrophota bacterium
TTACCCAAATAATGCGTTAGCATTATTTGCCCGGAGGGTCGTTCCTTGAATTTCGCAAGAAATTCAAGAGTGTTTACGAGGTATCCGGAAAAATGCACCTTAACCTTTTGGTGCGTTTGCGTTTTTGTATAACCATTGCAACAGCAATAAGTTAGATATCAAGCGCATATCCAAAAGCATTTTTCCGGTTAAACCGCAAGGAAATAAAGGAATTTTTTGATTGCCCAAACCCCCTTTTCTCTTTATAATAAGAGCTTACTATGGAAGAATTTTGGCTGCAATTATTGAACAACAAGGTTCTCTGGGTAACCCTTATTACCTGGATTATAACGCAGGGGCTTAAGATTACCATATCCGTCGTGCGGGAGCGCAGGTTTAATTTCTATTGGCTTGTAAGCACCGGTGGTATGCCTTCGTCGCACTCTGCCGGGGTAGTGGCGCTTGCGGTGGGTATCGGAAAAACCCTGGGATTCGGTTCGCCTATGTTCGCGCTCGCCTGCATTTTTGCCCTGGTGACCATGTTTGACGCGCAGACCTGGCGCCGGTCGGTCGGCGTGCAAGCACGGATTTTAAACCGCATGATCGATGATCTTCACGAACACAAAAAGATTACCGATGATAAATTAAAAGAGCTTATGGGGCACACACCCATCGAAGTTTTTATCGGCGCGCTCATCGGTATCACCGTTTCGCTTATTCTGTACCAATAGAAAAGATATCCTACAAAGATCCGGATGTTTTGATTTGAGAAGATTAGGGGAAGATTGCCCAGATTGTTTTAAAGAGAACCCTGTGTAGAACGTTTAGAAATTCTTAATCTGTGTAATCGGTTTTCCCGCCACCGATATTTTATTATATGTGGGCGGGTCCGCCTCTGGCGGAAAATCAGTGTAATCAGGTATAATCAGGTATAATCTTAAAAATTATACCTGAAGATTATACCAAGGAGTTATGATGAAAAAGACGCTTATTGGTGCGCTTATTGCTGGATTTGCGCTTGCGATACTGGTTACCGCGGTGGTAATCAGCAAGAATGTTAAGGCCCCCGCAAAGCCGCCTGCCGCACGTGCGCAAGGAGACGCTGCACTTGCGCAAGGCGATTTAGTAGCCGCGCGCGCGTTGTATAAGCAAGCAATGGAGCTTGGCACTGACGCTGATCGTATGCAAGAGACCAAAAAAAGAATAGAAGATATTAATATGAAAATTTTACTGTCTCCCATTATTGACATATGCAGCGTGGCCTACGCGGTTAAACCCGGGGATAACCTTGCGAAGATCGCCAAAGAGCATAACACGACTATCGGGCTCATCAAGCGGGCGAACAACCTTACTTCTGATGTTATCCGTCCCGGGCAAGCCCTCAAGATTACGACGTGTACGTTTTCGATCGTGGTTGATAAATCACAAAATCTTCTTTTTCTTAAAGTACGGGATGAGGTTGTGAAGACGTATGTTGTTTCAACGGGTAAAAACAACTCAAGTCCTATCGGAACGTTTACCATTATCAATAAGCTTCCTAATCCCACCTGGTTTCGGGCCGGCGCGGTAGTCTCCGCGGATAGTCCGGAGAACATTTTAGGTTCGCGCTGGATGGGTTTTAACCTGAAAGGCTACGGTATCCATGGCACCACATTGCCGCAGGAATTGGGCACGCAAGTAACGCTTGGGTGTGTGCGCATGAAGAATGAGGAAGTCGAAGAACTGTATGATATCGTTCCGGAAGGGACAGAGGTTATGATTGTAGATTAACTGGCTTCAAGCCCCAGGCAGCAGGATTTTATTTTAAATCGTGTAACTTGAAGCTTGTAGCCTGTCCCGTTTCCTATAGTATTTTATTTAAGGTGCGGGACGCCCCGAACCTCAGGGTAATTATTAAGGGTAACGGGGCTGCAGCTTGAAGCATAAACCACCATGATTCAAAACTCAGATTTCGATAAACCGATTGTTGAACTTGAGGAAAAAATTGAGGAACTGCGCAGGTTTTCCTCCAAGAAAGATATCGATCTGTCGGTTGAAATCAGCAACCTGGAAAAGAAATTAAAGAATCTTAAGAAAGAGATATATTCGCATCTTTCTCCCTGGCAAAAAATACAGCTCGCTCGTCATCCGGAACGCCCCACCACACTCGATTATATCCGGTTGATTACCAAAGATTTTATTTTTTTGTCCGGCGATCGGCTTTTCGGAGAAGATAAAGCTCTCATCGGCGGTTTTGCCAGAATCGATGACTACAAAGTGGTTATTCTGGGCCATCAAAAAGGAAAAGATACGAAAGAAAATATTGAGCGCAATTTCGGATGCGCTCATCCTGAGGGGTATCGGAAGGCGATGCGCCTGATGAGGCTTGCGGAACGTTTCGGCATGCCCGTTGTGTGCCTGATCGATACGCCGGGAGCATACCCGGGCATTGGCGCCGAGGAGCGCGGCCAGGCACAGGCAATTGCCGAAAATATCCGGGATATGTTTTCTTTAAAAATTCCGGTCCTCGTCGGCGTGATCGGCGAAGGGGGCTCCGGCGGGGCGCTTGGTATCGGCGTAGGAGACAGGGTGGTGATGCTTGAGTATGCGTATTATTCGGTAATATCCCCCGAAGGATGCGCCGCGATTCTATGGAAAGATGCCGCCAAGCGTGAAGAAGCGGCGCGGGTTCTTAAGCTTACCGCCAGCGATCTTATCGGCTTAGGGATTGTCGATGAAATGGTGATTGAGCCGGAAGGGGGCGCGCACCGCGATCACGAAGCGGCAGCAAAAAGTCTAAAAAACAGTATTCTTAAAAACCTTACCAAGCTTGTTTCGATGGATCACAGCAAATTGCTTCAGGCTCGTTACGCGCGGTACCGGGCCATCGGCGTATTTACGGAAACCCAGCCCGCACGCGAGGAGAACCCGGTATGATGCAGAAGCTGATTATTTTAGGGTTGCTCAAGGATCATTATTCTTCCGGCTATGATATCAAAAAGTTTATCGAGAAGAAGCTCGGTATCTTCTCGCAGCCCGAGACCAAATCGATTTATTATCCGCTCCAGAAAATGGAGCGCGAAGGCTTGATCAAGAAACAGGAACTTAAAGGCCAGACACATTTAAAAAAATATATCTATTCGCTTACCGCGAAAGGCGAAAAAGAGTTTGTACGTCTTTGCAATGAAGCTCTCCAATCAAACCGTCGGCCGTTTATCGATATTGATATCCCGCTCTATTTTTTACCTCATTTAAGCGCCCGCGACGTACTCGCGCGTCTGCGCTTGCGCAGAAGGTTTTTGGAAAAGGTAAAAACATGGCTCCGGGCGAAACTTACCGATACGAAGGAATTTCCGCCCTACCAGATGTTGCTCCTGAAGCACCATTTTAATCTATTAGGGGCGGAGGAGAAGTTTTTAGAAGATTTTATGATCTTTATACAAAAGCATCCAAACTTCGTGCGCCCGCAGCCCAAGCGAGACCCGTTATGAAAAAAATCCTTATTGTTGATGACGAGAAAGATATTGTCGAACTCCTTGAAATGGGGCTTCGGCGCCATGGGTTTGAGGTGATCGTTGCGTATGACGGTGAAGAGGCTCTCATGCGGATCAAAGAGGGTAAACCCGATTTTGTGGTGCTGGATATTATGCTTCCTAAAGTGAGTGGGCTAGAAGTCTTGCGGCAGGTCAAGACCAACACTCCCGAGATATTTGTTGTTCTGGCGACCGCAAAAAGCGAAGTTGAGGACATCAAAGACGGGTATTCGTTTAAGGCAGATTACTATGTTACTAAACCCTATGCCGTTGATGAAATCGTTAAGGGGATACATCTTCTTTCTTCGTTAGGCGCCGAATAGCGTCCCCGTTTATACGTTCGCGGCGCTAAAACCGCGGCATTCATGCCGCGGATTATGTGGTGCGCCGCTCAGTATTCCGTCCAGGAACCCCGGGCTTTGAGCCCGGGTGGGCTCCATTCTCTTCAGTTTATATATCTATTCTTTCTTACGCGTATGTCCTTTGTCATCCTAACGAGCTAATTGACATACGTCTTAAAAAGTGCTAATCTTGATATAGTTTTACCACAATGTGCGTAATCATCATGCCCGGACCACGGCGCGCATGATCGTATCGGCCACCGGTATCCGCAATGAAACACAAATTTTCTATACAATCATTGAGCCTGAAACGGAAAATTTTTGTTGCCGTTTCCCTTGTTACGTTTATTCCGCTTATCGTGCTCCTGTTTTACCCCTCCGGGCCTCGCGTCGCGATACATATTAAAATGATCGCCGTGGTTCTTATCGCCCTGGGCTGGTGGATTGTTTCTCAGGTTTTTTCTTCAATCATCAAAATGTATCAAACTACCAAAAAGACACTGGAAACAATAGGGGAAACGCCGCCGTCAGTCGCCAACGAGGTAGAAAGTCTTGAAGCAATCATGGGAATTCTCTCCTCAAAAGTTAAGACTGAATTCGCGCAGCTTAAAGAGCTCAGTCAAAAAACAGATGAACTTAACAGGGAAATCTCCAAGAAAGTATTTGTGCTCTCAACGATACTCCAGGCAAATGATTTAGGATCGAAAGAGACACCCGCCGAGGAGGTTATACAGTTTCTTATGCAGCGCTTGAAGCAAATCATGAATATGGCGGTTGTCGCCTGTTGTCTTAAAAATGAAGGGGCCGATCAGATGCATGTCTTGGTAGCGCTCGGGTGTGAGCCGTCCGTCATTGACGCTGCCATCGAGCCTTCCGGTCAAGAACTTAAGGCTTTAATCCATATATTGCTTTTTGATACGTGTAATAAGCTCCCCCTGTTAGCGGTCATGGCAGAGGCACTTGGACTTCGGTCGCTGGCCGTCAGCCCGGTTATCGCGAAATCTCATTCACTGGGGTGCATTCTTGTCGGTAACGTCAGTGAAGACTTTACTTTTTCGGCTGACGAGATCGACATGCTTAATCTTATTGCGCAGAATATCGCTATCGTCTGGGAGCATAAGAGATTACGCACGCGGGTAGAGGAATTGGAGGTTTTTGACTATCTGACCGGACTTTATAACGAGCGCTTTATGGCCAAGCGTCTCGATGAGGAAATCAAACGCGCTCTTACGTATCAGCGGCCCTGCGGGTTTTTGCTTATGGAGATTGTAAATTATGGCGAATATCAGCGTCAGCACGGAGCGATAGAGGCGGAAAAATTACTGAAGAAAATCTCCAAGATCTTTAAGGACACCATGCGCACCGTGGATATTGTCGGGCGCACCGATACTAACGCATTAGCGGCTATTCTAATTGAGCGCAATAAGCGGCAATCGCAGGAAATGGCGCGCCAGGTTAAAGAAAAAATAACGCCTCTGTTCGCCGACGTTACCATACAGTGTGCCGTTACGGAAAATCCTATTGACGGTACCACTGCGCAAAGTATCATGTCCGCTGCTCAATCATTGCTTGGTACGCCGGGAGACAATGAAACATCATAAAATAACCGAGCGCCCTCTTGGCCAGATTTTAGTGGAGCGGGGCGTCATAACGAATGCTCAGGTCACCGAAGCGCTAGAGGTGCAGAAAAAGGAGGGCGGCCTCATCGGTGATATTATTGTCAAGCTTGGGTTTGCCAAAGAAGAAGATATCGCGCAATGCCTTTCGCTGCAATTCGGTTTTCCCTACCTGCCCCTGGAAAATTATGAAGTCTCGGCAGATGTAGCCAAGCTTATTTCCCGAACCGTCGCCGACTATTATTGCCTCATACCGCTTGATAAAATCGAGAATACGCTTACGATTGCCATGGCCAACCCGCTTAACGTGCAGGCCATTGAAGATCTCGAAGACTCAACAAAATGTGATATTCAGCTTTTTATCAGCACGCCGTCCGATATACGCAAAAGTATTGACCGTTTCTATCCGGCTGCAGAGAAAAAGTAAACCCCGTTAGAGAACTTCGTTTCCTAACGGTTTAATCGATAATGACCACCGATTAAAATCGGCGGCTTTCTCTAACGGGGTAAACACACGCCGGCAAAAGTGCGCGTTTAGGCACAGAAGTACTCTATCTATGCGAAAAGAAAAATTTACCGATTACTTGGTTACGAATAATATTATATCGGCGCAGGACCTTGACAAAGTTATTCTTGCGCAGAAAGAGAAGAATGTTTCTCTGGTTGAGCTCCTGATTAAACTCGGGATTATCAATGAGATAAAAGCCTTGCATTGCCTTTCAAGTTACCTGGGTGTTCCCCCCTTACGGATCAGCGATTTAAAAATCCCCACAGAAGTTCTCGGGCTCATTCCGCAATCAGTCGCGCAGAATTTTCAGGCTATACCGATCGGTAAGATCGGTAATACCATCACGGTCGCTATGGCAGACCCGCTTAACGTTATAGCGCTTGATGACTTAAAAAAAATCACCGGTTGCGAAATTAATCCGGTTATCGCGCTCTTTTCAGAAATCAAGGAAGCAACGTATGCGCGGTATGCTTCATCGTCAAGTGAGTCGTTAGAAGAAATCATTAAAGATAAAACGACGGAGAATATTGAAGTTATCAAGGAAGCTGATGCTCAGGAATTTTCCGAGGAGCAGCTCTTGCGGTCAGCGGATGACGCGCCGATTATCAAATATATGGATTATCTCTTAAAGCGCGCTGCAGCCGAACGGGCCAGCGACGTACTTATTGAGCCGTTTGAAAAAATCAGTAGAGTGCGGTTCCGTCTTGATGGGGTCCTGCAGGAAATCGAAACATTTCCTAAAAAGAGCCACCCGTACCTTATTTCACGCGTTAAGGTTATGTGTAACTTAAACATTACGGAGTTCAGACTGCCCCAGGAGGGCCGCTTCCGCGCGCGTATCTTAAACCGCGATATTGATTTTAGAGTCTCGATATTGCCGACAAGCCTTGGTGAGAAAGCCGCTTTACGCGTTCTTGATAAGAGCGCAACCGTTCTTGATCTTGAGCCGCTCGGATTCGAAGAAGATGTGTTGAAAAAATTGAAAGCAGACAGCCTTAAGCCTCACGGGCTCGTGCTTGTTTGTGGTCCGACCGGCAGCGGAAAAACCACAACGCTGTATTCAATTATCAATTATGTCTATGCGCCGCAAAAAAATATTGTAACCGTCGAAGACCCTATTGAGTACCAATTACGCGGCATTAATCAAGTAAGCATTAATCCAGCGATCAATCTTACCTTTGCCAGGGTCCTGCGTTCTATCTTGCGCCAAGACCCCAATATTATTATGATCGGTGAAATCAGGGACGCTGACACTGCTGACATAGCCATCAAGTCAGCGCTTACCGGGCATTTGGTGCTTTCAACCCTGCACACGACTACCAGCGCCGCCTCGGTTACGCGTCTGCTTAACATGGGTATCGAAGCGTTTTTGCTTTCATCAACCTTGATCGGCGTTGTTACGCAGCGGCTCGTGCGCAGACTTTGTCAGAAGTGTAAAGAGCCCTTTGATCTTGTCGGCGATGTGCGGGCACGATATTCCATTGATCCGGCCGCGACCCTCTATAGGGCCAAGGGGTGCAGCGCGTGTCTTAATACAGGATACCGGGGTCGTATCGTGCTCTGTGAATACCTGCAGGTATCGGCGCAGCTAAAAGCACTTATCGATAAAGCTGCTTCTGAGCCTGAGGTAAAAAATCTGGCGCGCCGGGAAGGTATGCGTACCTTGCGGGAAGACGGTTGGGTCAAAGTGTATCAAGGTATCACCAGCGTTGAAGAAGTCTTAAAGGTATCAGCGCCGGATGAACCGCTAACGTAGCGGTTAGCGGATAGCGTATAGCGTTTAGTAAAGAAGCAAAAAGAAGAGGGAGAGGGAAAAGTTTTATTATTGCCTTTTGCCCCATACTAAACGCTAATCGCTCTACGCTAAACGCTTCATAAATTTATAAAACATGACGGTCAAAGAAAAAATTATCAGTTATATCGAAAAGAATAAGAAGATCGATAAGGGGATCCTTACAATGCTCCAAGGAGCCCGGGATTATGACGCATTTCGCTCTCTGCTTCTTGAGCATGGGCTTACCACGGAAGAGGAGTTGCTTTTTATTTTTTCTAAAGAGTTTAAGATCCCCTTCCTCGATCTAAAAAAGTACAAGATATCCGCTAAAAACCAGGAGTTGCTGCCGCAGGAGATCGCGTTTCGATATAAGGTAATGCCTATTTATCGTATTGGCAGCGCGTTGACGCTTGCGACAGCCAACCCCTTAAATGTTGTAATCTACGATGATATAAAAATTATTATTGGCGCCGAAAAAATCGACCTGGTGCTTTCCCGGGAAGAGGATATTTTAAAAGCCCTTGAGCTTCTCTATAAAGCGAATGCCGGCGATTTTGATACATTCCTGGAAGACGAACCCGAAGGGTCAGCAGAAGCCATTGAAGCTGACACAAAAGAGTCACTCGAGCAGCTGATTACTGAAAGTAAGCACCCTCCGGTTGTTCGCGCCATTGATCTTATTGTGTATAACGCGCTTAAAAAGCGCGCCTCCGATATTCACGTTGAACCGCAACAAGACCGGCTTCTCGTGAAATATCGCGTGGACGGTGTCCTTCAGGAGGAGTTCAGCTTTCCCAAAAAAAATCAACAGGCAGTTATTGCCCGTTTGAAAATTATTTCTTCGCTGAACATTACCGAGTCGCGGCTGCCGCAGGATGGCCGCTTTAAGGTAAAGTTTGAGGGGCGGGAGATCGATTTTCGTGTTTCGATCCTTCCAGCCCAGTTTGGAGAGAAATTTGTTCTGCGCGTGCTCGATAAAGAAAGCCTGGCGCTGGGCTTAAAAAATTTAGGCTTCTCCAGCGCCCCCCTTGCGCTTTTTGAGGAAGCGATCAAGGCGCCCTTTGGGATGATTCTTATGACCGGGCCAACCGGAAGCGGGAAATCAACGACGCTGTATTCGATCATCAATCAAATTAATACGCCCGATAAGAATATCGTTACGATTGAAGATCCGATTGAGTATCACCTTGAAGGTGTTACCCAGATGCAGGTGCTGGTTGATATCGGTCTTACGTTTGCCTGCGGCCTTCGCTCGGTGCTGCGGCAGTCACCGGATATCATCATGGTCGGAGAAATTAGAGATTCGGAAACAGCGGATATCGCCATTAAAGCGTCGCTGACCGGAGAACTTATCCTCTCAACGCTTCACACCAATACCGCCGTAGGCGCTATCACGCGTTTAATTGATATGGGGATAGAGCCGTTTCTTCTGGCATCATCGCTGGTTGCCTCCATCGCCCAGCGCCTGGTGCGGAAATTATGTGTTAAATGTAGGGAGCAATATCAAATCGAAGAGGAAGTGATCCAGCACCTTAAGATCGCGTCTTCTGCGCGTACGTTCTGGCGGCCTAAGGGGTGCCCTGCCTGTAATAATACCGGATATAAGGGCCGCGTGGCGATGTTGGAAATTCTTCTCTTTGATGATACCATAAAACAAATGGTCGTTACGCGGCGTCCCGAAGATGAAATTGCCGCGTACGCCTACAAGGCCCGTGATTACCGCGTCTTGCGCGAGGACGGATTTGCGAAATGTATTGAAGGTATAACCTCGATCGAGGAAGTGTTGCGGGTAACGTCGGAGTAATAGCGCGATGATTAGTTTTGCATACGTCGTAAAAGATAAAGAAGGAAAGATCCTTAAAGGGGTTCTCGACGCCGAGTCAAAAGAGAAGCTTATCGAGAATTTTCATAAGGAAAGCTATGTCATCTTCTCGATCGCGGAAAGCGCAAAACAGCGTAAAAGTAAAATCCGCGGGAAAGTTAAGACCGATGAGCTTGTTATCTTCTCCCGGCAATTCACCACACTTATTGAAAGCGGCATCCCGGTCGTAGAGGCGCTTTCTATCCTGCGCGAACAGGTTTCCAGCAGCTTTTTTAAAAACGTCCTTTCAGGCATGCTTAAGGATATTAAAGAAGGAGCCTCACTTTCAGGGGCGCTTAATAAGCATTCGAAAGTGTTTCCTGAAATATATACCAGCATGGTTGAAGCCGCGGAAGTTTCAGGTAATTTGCCTGAGATTCTGGAGCGCGTTTCGGTGTATCTGGAAAAGAGCAGCGCGTTAAAAAAGAGGATCATGTCGGCGATGTATTATCCGATTATTATCATCTTGCTCGCGGTCGGGATCGTCGGGTTCCTCGTATTTAAAATTATTCCTACGTTTAAAGGTATCTTTGATATGCTGGGGGGGGAACTTCCTCTTCCTACGCGGATACTGGTTGCTGCGTCCGAATTTCTTACCAAAAACATTATCTTTATCGTTGTCGCGGTCTTCGGTCTCGTCGCGCTTTTTAATTTCTATACCAGCACTCCCAAAGGCAAGCGGCGGTATCATAAATTTCTTATGAATCTTCCGGTGATTGGGGACCTGGTGCGAAAAATTGCTATTGCCCGTTTCGCGCGCACCTTCTCGACCCTTATTCGCAGCGGCGTCCCGATTATTAAGTGCCTTGAAATCGTGGCTAAAACCTCCGGAAACAAAATTATGGAAGACGCGGTCATGGAGTCTCGCAAGTATATCCAGGAAGGCCAGCCCATATCGATACCCTTTGAAAAAACTACCATATTCCCTCCGATGGTAACCAAGATGATCGCCGTAGGAGAAAAATCAGGCCGCCTTGAAGCTATGCTTTCTAAGATTGCCCAGTTTTACGAGGAACAGACCGATGCCATGGTTGTCGGCTTAAGCAGCATTATCGAACCCTTAATTATTGTATTCTTGGGTGTCGTGGTCGGCGGCATTGTGGTTTCGCTCTTTTTGCCGATCATTAAGATTACGGAGATTCTGGGTAAGTAGGAGAAACCCGGCTTTTACCAATACCAAAACCCCACCACAACAGCTCGGCCCTCGTCCCGGAAACCTCACCGCGAAAGAGCCCTTGAAAGCGTTTTCTTATTGCCGCTATAGCCCTAACATCTTGATTGTGCAGGCTTTAGGGGTTAAATAGCATTGACAGTATCAGGGGTATATGGTATAGTTTACCTGACGTTATAGTTATTCATATTTATTCCTCGTTCCTATATAAGGAGGGTGGGATTGGGGAGAAAAGGTGTTAGGATAAGGAAAAAGGAGGGCACATGAGAAAAGGTTTTACTCTCGTCGAAATCATGATCGTAGTAGCAATTATCGCGCTTTTAGCAGCATTGGCGATCCCGGCACTTTTACGTCCCAGAATGGCAGCCAACGAAGCAGCCGCTCAGGCGACCTTAAAGACGCTTTCTACAGCGTCCGAAACGTTTGCGTCCTCAAACGCCAACGGGAACTATCCTGGAGCAATGGCAGATTTAACCGGCGCGACACCACCGTACATTAACCTTGATTATGCTGATGGTACCGTTCGCCAGGGTTATTCTGTTGCTCCGACACTTGCGGTAACCGGCTATACTTTTGTTGCAACCGCGGCAAATTGCGGTTCAACCGGAAGCCAGACGTACACTATCACCACTGGCGGAAGTATGACCAGCGCTGCGTGCTAGTAGCGGTTCGTGATCGCGCGAAGATTATTCTGGCCGCCCCGAGAGACTCTCGGGGCGGTTTCTTTTAATGAGCACATTCTTTTTTCAATCCGAAGGGGCAGAAAAAAGAATAGTGCGAATTATCCCGATGCGCTCCGGGGAATTTTCAGCGAAATTTACCCGGTATAAAGGCGCAAGGGATAATGAGCGGAAAAGAGTAGGCCCCATGAACATCTTCAAAGAAAAAGCAAAGATTTTCTCTCAGGATGAAATTAAGCGACGATATACCGCAAAGCAGTACGGGATTTTTTAAGTCCTCTTTTGACGCCGCGCTCATTGAATAATCGATATTAGCCGTCCATATTTCGTCCCTGTTGGGGGAGCCATTAAAATATAACCCTAGGGGAATAAAATATTTGCGTAGGGTTTTGTTTTAGAGTAAAATAAAAATAAAAGGATAGCATTATGAATGCAGAAAATAATTCTTCTAAAGAAATAAAAACAGCCAAAAAGCAAGAACATGAATTAGAAAGGTATTTTATTTGCGGAAACATTTTCCAAAGGAGGCATACGCTATGGAAAAGCGAATAATTTTTCTAATTGCGGCAGCCATGTTTTTAATAGCCGGCTGTGGCGAGAAGCCGATTCAAGATGGTTTAAAAATTGAATATTATAAGAATGGAGTTAAGCATTTTGAGCGAAACTTCAAAAATGGTAAACCAAATGGTATTGCCAAAGAATACTATGAAAATGGTAATTTGAAAGTAGTCTCAAACGGAAAAGACGGTAAGCGAGACGGTCTTACTAAGGCATACTATGAAGATGGAACTCTAGAATACGAGGGAACCTTTAAAGGCGGTCTGGCGGAAGGTGTTGCTAAAATATACTACCGTAATGGTAAAATAAAAGATGAAGTAAATTTCAAAAATGGTAAGGAGAATGGATTTAATCGAAGATATTACGAAAATGGGAATTTAGAATATGAGATAAATTTCCAAAATGGTGAACCCAATGGCAGTGGTAGGGTGTATTATGAAAATGGGAATCTAAAAACAGAAGGCATTTATAAGAACGGGAAGATTGTCCAAAGTAGTTTCTACGATACGGAAGGTAATAGTGTTCCTGAGTAGCTTAAGCCATTAAAACCATCAGTTCTTTATGCAGCGTTTCCATCTCCCCTGTATAGCATGATCCTATAAGCTCCTCCACAAAAGTTCTATAATCGGTAACCAGGGGGGCTCCGTACTCGTACGTATCGCGTATAGTTATTAGTCTTTAGTTGTCATATATCTATACATCGTGCAGTAAAAAGTCTCAAGACATCGTGCAGTCCTTAACGGCGGTCATGTCTTAAGACATCATGCACTTTGTTTAAACGAGCTTATACTGAATTCTCCAACAAAGGAGGTCAGTATGGGCGAAAGAGAGATTCGTCAAAAAGCAATGTTACGTTACGAACAAGGCGAAAAATCCAAGAACATTTATACAAGCTACGGCAAAAGCGAACGCTGGTTTTTCAAATGGCTCAAACGTTTTAAATCGGGCGATCCGAACTGGACGGACGAACAATCACGCCGACCGCACATAAGTCCGAAAAAAATCGAGCCACAAATGGAACAAACTGTCATCATGACAAGAAATCAATTGGTCAATACGCTGTACGCTCCCATCGGCGCGCAACATATCTGCTGGGAACTTCAGAAAACGACAGATACGTTGCCTTCCTTGACGACCATTAATAGAATCATTAAACGCAATGGTCTAACAAGAAAACGACCGCGGTATCAAGCCAAAGGTGTTAAATATCCGATCTTTCCAAATGTCACGGCCAGTAATATCTTGCATCAAATAGACACTGTCGGTCCGCGCTACTTAAAAAACGACGGACGATTCTACGCAATTAACGTCATGGATACTTATGATCGCCGCATACGCGTTAACCCCCAACGTCGGCAGAATAAAGATGCTATCGTCGGCGGAATGCTACGCAGCTGGAAACATCTTGGCTTACCGGACTTTTTACAGATGGACAATACGCTCTCCACACAGGGAAGCCACCGATATCCGCACTCTTTCGGTTTGGTCATACGATTATGCCTGCATCTGGGTATTCAACCGGTCTTTATTCCGATACGGGAACCTTGGCGTAATGCGTTTATTGAACGATTCAATGATGACTTTGATAAACGCTTTTTTAGATCACAATTTTTCAAAGATTTTAAATATCTCTGCGACCAAGCGGTCAATTACGAACTTTTTCATGACACGAAACACCGCTACAGTACGCTCAACGGACATACGTCTGAACAACAGTGCTCCGGTATCAAAAGACGACTGCCAGAAAATTTCACGCTCCCCGAGAAATTGGCAATCGTTTCCGGGTATATTCACCTGATTCGATTCATCCGCAGCAGTCGTGTCCTGGATATCTTTAGCGAAAAATTTCCAATGCCCATGGATGTCGAATACGAATATGTCCGTGCCACGATTGATACAACAAAAGAAAAACTGTTCGTTTATCACGATGATCAGATTATCAAAGAACTTGATTATCCATTACCTAAAACGGCCATGGATGTGTCAACGCTGGAATTATAAAAGGTGCACGATGTCTTGAAACTTTAACTCTCTAACTTTACTGCACGATGTCTTGAGATTCGGCATTTAGTTGTTAGAAATAAAGCTTTATTTCAATCTAAAAACTATAAACCAATAATTAATAACTTTTCTCCCCCCTATCAGCTATGCCCCATCAGCCTCGAGCTTCTTTTCGTCACACGTCCCATTTTCTACTCTTTACGCTCAACGCTTTCTTTATTGCATTGACAAACAAGTAGAGCTGTATTAAGATATTTTTTAATCTAGCACGCAGCTCGCGCACATTGCGCGTCATCAAAGAAGGTTCTGTCGCGTGCCTTATCCTTTCTTAAACTTATGAAGATACCCTCCTTGTGTCGCCAGTTCCTGGCAAAGAAAACAGAAGATTTTGTCGCTCTTAATCTGGGTAATTACTCTCTAAAAGGTTTCGTGGTCAGGGATAACGCGGTCGTTGACTACTTCATTGAGCCCAGGGCAGACCTTGCCGTAACGCTTAAGAAAATATGGGAGAGTAAGAAGATAACCACTGACCGCGTCAAAGTCTCGGTCAAAGATACTTCCTGCCTGGTGCGGTATTTTCCATTCTTGAAAATGGATAAGAAAAAAATGAAGGAAGCGCTCCTGTATGAGCTGGCAAAACATATACCGTTTCCTCCCGATGACGTATATTTTGATTTTGCGCCCCTTGAAGATGTCGGGTCGTCCGAGGTTTTTCTTCTTTTGGCAATTGCCAAGAAAGATTTTATCAACCATCTGCTTGATGTTTTCGAGAAAGAAAACCGCAGGCTCATCGAAATTAATCTCGATAGCGTCTGTCTTATTAACTTTTTCCTCAAAGCATACGGCGAGGAGGCGCGCATCAACAGCTGCCTTCTTGATGTCGGTCATCATTCATCAAGCTTAACGATCATACGTAAAGGTGTCCCGTGCCTGACACGAGACCTTGTTTTTAGCACTAAAGATATTTTCCAGGTTATCGCCAACGTCAAAGGCATTACGCTCATCGATGCCGAGAAATGGCTTTTTTCCCTTACCAATGCCGCAGAGTTTCTTGAGTTGGCCCAGGGAAGTATCGATAACTTATGCGGTCAGGTGAAAAGTTCGTTTGATTATTTTGAGGTTAACCGCGGCGAGCGCATCGAGAGAATGTATATTACGGGAGGCCTGGTGCAGGCTGTTGGTATCGAGACCCCTTTTAAAGAAACGTTAGGGGTGGAGGCCATGTGCCTGGGTAACTTTGAGAAGGCTGGGATTAGTTTTACCGATAGCGCCTTTGTTAGCGTGCGCAATACGTTCAGCGCCGCGGCTGGCCTCGTTGTGTAAGGGGCCGGCGCCGAGAGTACTGTATGAATAAAATTTATATCAATCTTCATCCCCGGCAGGAAAAAAGTGCTGCGCCGGTGGCACAGAAGTTGGCAGCATATCTTCCGCTGGTGGTGGCCGCCGCGGCCATTATATTTGCGCTTATCGTGATTATTGCGCTTGTGGGCTTTATGCGGTTTGGTGTATACCGGACCCAACAGAGCCAATGGAAGCAATGGGAACAAAAAGCCGCAGAATTAGGCGCCATTAAAAAAAATATCGCCACGCTGCAAGCAGAGAAAAAAGAGCTTATACATATCGTTACTCCGCGGGTAGATATTGTGCAGATCTTCGAGGGTATTTATGGAGCGTTGCCTGAAAACATATGGCTTGAAAACCTCACCTACCGCAAGGATTCATTGCGCCTGAGGGGGTATGTCTTATATTGGAAAGAGGAGACTGCGCTATCGCTGGATAAGCTCATAAACGCTTTAAAGAAAAACGAATATTTTTCAATTCATTTTAAAAAGGTAGCCCTTGCGGAGTCTCAGAAGTCCAGTTATCATGGCGTTGATGTCCTTGAATTTTTAATCGAATGCGTAATAAAATAGTATTGCCTGCAATATCTAAGGAAATCGTTATGTTTGCCGTCGCCGCGGCCGCGCTGGTGGCTGAGCTTTTGATTTTCTTGCCGCTTGAGCTCGGAGTTTTAGTGAAACTTAACGCTAAGATCGTGACCATGAAGAAGGACCTGGCCATGATCAAACAAGAGTGGCCCCGGCGGGAAACTTTTCTTACGCAAAACGAGACATTAGGGGAAGAAAACAAACAGTTAATCGCTAAGTATATATCGGCTGATCAAGAGTCAAGTCTCCTGTCGTTTATCTCTGCGCTGGGCAAGGAAAAAAATGTTGAAATCAAGTCTTTGCGGCCCGGGAAACTGCAGGCATACGTTAAGGGAAAACTTGGAACATTTAGCTATTTTCCCGTTGACGTAGAAGGGCAAAGCGGCTTTCATAACCTCGCGCTTTTATTGCAGGAGGCGCAACGCAGCCGGTATTTCTTTGATGTTCTTGAATTATCGGTGACTTCCGGCGAGCGAACCAATGACGTACAAATGGTATTATGCGGTCTGGAAAAAGAATAATTCTTATCGTTTTTCTGTTATACGCCGGTCGAGTGCTGCCTGCTGCGTTTGCGCAGGAAGGATACGCTTTTACCTCGAAGGATCGCGATCCGTTTATGCCCCTGGTTAGTAAAAGCGGCCAACTGTTATTAAAACAGGAAATAGATGCCACAGGATTGCGTTTACAAGGTATAATATATGCGGTTGGAAGGTCGGTCGCCATCATTAACGATCAGGTTTTACCTGAAGGTGGCGCGATCGGTGATTATGTTATTTCTACGATCGAGCAGAAACAGGTTATTTTGAAAAAAGATTCCGAGGAATTTATTTTAAAATTGGAGGAAGCATGAGACCTAACGCAAAGCACAAGAACTATCGGCACGCGCCGCGTATGAAGATATGGCTAGGGTGTAGTTGTCTTTTGGTTTTTATCATCGCGGGATTTTCCTTGCATACGTCGCAGGCGCAAGATCAAGCGGCACCGGATGTTCTTGAGGTGCGCGGAGTTCCTGACGAGGCATCCGTTCCCGAACAAACGCCGGCACGCGCCTCTACCGCAGCTGCGGTGGAGGAAGGTATTATCCCGGTGATGAAGTTTAAAGACGCCGACATTAGAATTGTGCTTCAGGCGATCGCGGAAAAGGCATCACGGGACGGCAAAAAGGTCAACATTGTAATAAGCCCCCGTGTTGAAGGGTTGGTGAGTGTTAGCCTTGAAAATATTGATTGGCAGACCGCGCTTGAGGTCGTCTTGAAGACCTATGGGTATGGCTCGATGCGGCATAAGGAAGTTATTATTGTGGCGCCGCTTGAGGAGATAAAAGAGCGGGAAATTCAGGAACGGGAACGTCAAGGCGTTGAAGCAGCGCAGATTAAGATTTTTAAACTAAAATATCTTGACGCGAATGACGCTAAAAAGGCGATTACGCCGTTACTTTCCCCTGCCGGAAAAATTTCGGTCCTTGAGATGACCGGGCAGGCCGGCTGGGAGTTTTCAACGAGCACCGACGCTAAGGCGGGCGCTCTCAAGAGAGAGCGTCGCAAATCAGGCGCGATATCACGAACCAAGGTTCTTGTCGTTTCGGATATTTCCCGCAAGCTCGATGAAATTGGCTCGCTTCTTAAGGAGATAGATGTAATGCCGAAACAGATCGTTATCAGCACCAAAGTCGTGGAAGTAAACAGGGATCTTTTGCGCGATATCGGCGTTGATTGGGGAACGGGTACTAACGGCACTGCATACAGCGCGATTACCGGCCGGGGATTTACTCAGGAGTCCGCGAGCAGCAAGGGAAACGATAAGTCATACGGAGGCTCTACGCTCTGGGATAAAATTGTGCCCAGCGCCTTTGATCCGAAAGCGGCAACGCTCTCGACTGCCAACACCGGCCTGCAACTTGCTTTTAAGCATTTAACCGGGGCCGACCTTGAAGTGATACTTCACGCGCTCGAGGAAGATGTGCGTACCAATGTGCTCTCGATGCCCACGATTATTACCTTGAATAATCAAGAGGCCTCGATTTTGGTCGGCCAAAAATATCCGATCGTAGCGACAAAAGTGAGCGAACAAACCTCAAAGATTACCGGTGCCGCGCTTGATTACTATCAGGAAATCGGCGTTCAGCTTAATGTCGTGCCGCAGATTTGCGGAGAAAATGAAGATTTCATTAGTCTCATTATCCATCCGGTCGTATCAAGCTCAGACACGACATTGCAAGTAAGGACCGAGGACGACATCATACTCGTGGAGTATCCTATCATTGAAGCGCGCGAAGCTGACACGCAGCTTATGATTCGCGACGGAGAAACCGTTGTTATGGGTGGCCTCATTAAGGACGTAAAGGTAAAGAATGTTATGGGTATACCCTTCTTGAAAAATTTACCTTTTATCGGCCGCGCATTTCGCAGAGATACCTATGATACGCAAAAAATTGACCTGGTGATTTTTATCACCGCTAAAATTGTGAAACCGGGAGAAGATATCCCTGAAAGTATTGTCAGCACAGCCGCTTCCAAAGCGCCTTTTAGAAAGTAGGGGGCTAGAACGTAGAAAGCGCCTGGCGCGCTTCGTTTCTGTCGCTCCTATCAGGGTATATGTCTATGTATTTTGATTTCTATGGCCTCAATACCCCCCCTTTTAATATCACCAGCGACCCGCAATTTTTCTTTGAAGGTTCATCGCATAAGGAAGCGCTGGCGGTGCTTTCGTACGGCATTCAGGAAAAAAAGGGGATTATTCTTGTTACCGGAGAGGTAGGTACGGGAAAAACGACGCTCTGCCGGATGCTTTTAGGCCGCCTGCCGGCCCAGGTAAAAACGTCCTTGATCCTTAACCCGTATTTTAGCGATGTACAGCTCTTGCAGGCTATTGTTGAGGATTTTGGGCTCAATCCCCAGAAGAGGAGCCGGCTTGAACTTGTTAAAAAATTAAACGCTTTTTTACTTGAGGTAAGCGTCGCCGGCGGCAACGCGGTGCTTATTATCGATGAGGCGCAGGATTTAAACGCCCGGCAACTTGAACAGGTCAGGCTTCTTTCAAATCTCGAAACCGCAACCTCCAAGCTCCTGCAGATTGTTCTCGTGGGCCAACCTGAGCTGGGGGAAAAACTTCATAAGTTTAATCTTCGGCAAATCTATCAGCGAATCCTGGTGAAACATAATCTCTATCCTTTAAACGAGAGCGAGGTTAAGGACTATATCCAGTTCAGGCTCTCCCGGGCCGGCTCACCCGGAATTACTATTTTACCCGAGAGTTTTAAGCTTATTTACGAATTCTCCAAAGGTACCCCGCGGCTGATCAATGTGCTTTGTGACCGCGCGCTCTTGTGTGGTTTTGTCAGAGAAAAGAGAGTGTTCGACGAGGAAATTTTTAAGGCATGCATTGAGGAGCTTAAGTAAAAGTAAGGAAGCTCATAGCTCATGAGTTCATAGGGAAGATGGTAGATAGAGAGGGTGGGACGTCCGCTTGCGCTGGGACGTAGGACGAGTATTTATTATATTAGCGGCAATTAGCGTTTTGAATTCGCGGAAATTAGCGTTCACATGAGTATCATTTACGACGCGCTTAATAAGGTAGAGAAAAAAGAAAAAGAGCTTACGCCGCTATCCGCGTTAGCTGATGCGTCTATGCCGAAAGCGGCCAGGGAAACTGCTTCCGGTTCTTACGCCGGCACAGCCGGGATTGCGGCCGTGCCGCGTCCACGGGTATCGGTAAAGTTTATTCTAATCACGATACTGGTAGGTTCCCTGGCGCTGTATATCGTGACGAGGTATGCTACGTTACCCGCTCATCAGGTGGCTATCCCGAAAGCCAGTAATTCCGGGCCATTCTCCGCTCCCGCTCCACGCTCGACGGTCGATGCCGCGCAGACATTTGTGAACATGGTTCGGCCGATTCCCTCTGATGCGACTGCCGATGCGCCTGCGTATATATTGCAAGGCATTATTTATGATACCAAAAGCCCCCTCGCTTTAATTAACGGCAAAAAGGTTAGCCTTGGCGAAGCGATAGCTGATGCGCGCGTCGTCATGATTTCAAGTGACGGCGTTGAGCTTGCCACCGGAAATACTACTATTTTTTTGCCGCTCGAATAATTACATGTTGTAAAAGGGCCCCTTTACATGCGTAAGGTTGCGTAGGGTGCACCTTCGAGTGCACCTTAAGATATACCGGAAAAATGCTCCGTACTAAATGGTACACTGTGGTTTATGTCTAATCCTAAAGGATAGCCCAACAGGGCATCCTGGGGGATAGGCCTTCCTAATACCTTTTTAAGGAAGGGCCTAACGAAATGCAGTGCCGACGGTTGTGAAGTTTTCTAGCACACCAGTGCACCCTGTGGGGTGACTATCAACTGCATTTTTTCGGTTAACCGGATTACGATGCATGAAGCAGAATGTTAAAGAGTATACTTTAGAGGAGCTTACAGACCATGTTGTAGCGCTAGGATTGCCTCGTTTCTGCGCCGGACAGATTTTTGACTGGGTTTACAAAAAACGTATCGAAGATTTTAGCCGTATGACCAATATTGCCCTCAAAGCTCGCGTGAGCCTCGCTGAGAGCTTATGTTTTTCCACGCTTACGTGTGTTGCGCAGGAGACTTCCGTTGATGCGACAGAAAAATTTTTATTTGAACTTTCCGACGGCGCACGCATCGAGACCGTGCTTATTCCCGAAGAAGACCGTCTGACGCTTTGTGTTTCAAGCCAGGTCGGTTGTAAGTACGCGTGTTCGTTTTGCGCAAGCGGCGCTTCCGGCTTCTTACGCAATCTCTCCGCCGCGGAGATTATCGATCAGTATTTATATATTCTTGATCGGTGTGCTCCTTCCAACATTACCAATATTGTTTTTATGGGAGTAGGTGAGCCGCTTGATAACTTTGACGCGGTAACAAAGGCAATACGTATTTTGATGGAGCCCAGAGGGTTGTGCTACGGAAAGCGGCGTATCTGCATTTCTACCTGTGGCCTTGTTCCCGCGATCACGCGCCTGGCTGAAATGAAATTGGGGATTAAACTTTCCATATCACTGCATGCTCCGACCGACGCGCTGCGGAATACGATTATGCCGGTTAATAAGAAATACCCATTACGCACGCTTATCGCGGCAGCAGATCGATTTGCACGCGCCGAAAAATATCCGGTGACCTTTGAATACGTGCTCATCGAGGGCCTCAACGCCTCGGCGGCCTCCGCCCGCGCTTTGGCGAAATTGCTTGCCGGCACAAGGTGCAAGGTTAATGTAATACCCTTCAATGCTGTTGTCGCCGGCGTCTCGCGGGCAAGTCACGCCATAACGGTTTCCTCGTTCGGCGATGAACTTAAGAAACATGATATATTTTTTACCGTGCGCAAATCACGCGGCGCCGACATTGCCGCTGCCTGCGGTCAATTGCGCGCCCGCTTTAACCCAAAATTTGCGTTAAAGAACTGCTAATGTTCATAACTCATGTATAATCGTATGGGTAGAGATAAACCCTGTGCATCAAAAAGATGCAACGCAAATTTTGCCTGCCTTAGTATTTATATTAAGGAAGGCCGCCCCAATTTTATAAACAAAGGCATAGATGTTATGACAAATTAATAAATAAATTAAATATTTTCCTTAATATCCTGCTTTTCAATAAAATTGGGGCGGGGTTAACCCCGCCCTTTCGTTGAAAGGGCGGCCCTTCGGGCAGATTTTTCATTAGGAAAAATCTGGGTTTAAGGCCCCCGAGCATCATGCGTAAATATAGAGTGATTATTCTTATCGTGGCGTTTGTTTTACTTTCGCTGGTGTTGGGAAATATTTTTTCTATCGATCGAACTGCGATTGACCGCTTTTTTGGAAAAATACCGCTTACGTTTTCTATCCCGGTATTTATCGGGCTCTACGTCGCGGCTAATTTCTTTATTTTCTGGGATATTAAAGACATACTGAAGATCGTTGCCGCGGTTATCTACGGCGCGTACCTGAGTACGGCGCTTATTTACTGCGCGGAAATCATTAACGCGGTTCTTTTCTTCAAGCTTGCGCGTTCGCTCGGTAAAAATTTTTCCCAGAAGTTTTCTCAGGGCCGGTTTAAGCATCTTTACGCAAAAGTGGGCACTTTAAGTTTCTCTTGGATTGTTCTGGTGCGTCTCCTGCCGCTTATACCGTATCGGGTGCTCGATGTATGTTTTGGGTTAAGCAAGGTGCGTTTGCGTGTGTATCTTGCCGCGGTTATCCTGGCCTCGCTTCCCCGTATTTTTGTTATCCAGTTTCCCCTGGCAGCAATCGGGGAGATATCGGCTGAAAAGATGTTTATTTACTTTAATACGCATCCAAAAATTCTGTGCGCGCTTTTTTTATACTATGCCGGGTCAATTGTTATCGCAGTCGCCTTGCGTAAGCGCCTGCGCTAGCCAAAAAAATGCCTGTCCCGTTTCCTCTAGTGTAGTGTTTCATAAATAACTTGACATTTAATCTTTTTCATGCTATGCGTATAATTAGTGAATATCGCAGAACGCATAATCCTTTCTCCCGAAGAAGAAACGGCCATAAACCGCTGGGCGCATGGCAAAAGTTTTCCTTTACGCCTCGTGCAACGAGCGCAAATCATCAGGCTGTCTGCCGATGGAATTTTCAATCACGATATCGCCCGCCGGCTGGGAGTATCTCGTCCGACCATTCAGCTTTGGCGGGAGCGTTTTTTAGCTCTGCGTTTACCGGGGCTGGAAAAAGACGCTCCGCGGCCCGGCCGCATTCCCAGAATCACTCAACAAAAAGTTTCAGCTATCGTCAACGCTACGCTCCATGCAACGTCTGCCGATGCGACTCACTGGAGCGTACGCAGTATGGCAAAAGCTCATGGAGTCAGCGAAACCGCCGTCTGGCGCATATGGAAACGATACAATCTAAAACCGCATCTAATCGAAACCTTCAAGCTCAGCCGCGACAAACGGTTTGTGGAAAAACTCCACGATATCGTTGGTCTTTATATGAACCCGCCGGACAAAGCAATAGTTTTATGTGTCGACGAAAAGAGCCAGATTCAGGCTCTCGATCGCACGCAACCCATACTTCCCTTACGCCCCGGTATCCCGGCCCGGCAAACCTACGATTACATACGTCACGGCACCACAACATTGTTTGCCGCCTTAAACATGCTCGATGGAACTGTAATCGGCGACTGCATGCCGCGCCATCGGCATCAGGAATTCATCAGATTCCTACAGTTAATCAACGTCAAAATCCCACCCGATTTGGATTTGCATCTTATTGTCGACAATTACGGAACACACAAGCATCCGCGGGTTCAATCGTGGCTGAAACGCCATCCCCGATTCCATCTGCATTTTACGCCGACATCAAGTTCCTGGACCAATATGGTGGAACGCTGGTTTCGCGAGATTACCGACAAACGTATTCGCCGGGGATCATTTAAAAATGTCAAAGATCTCATTATGACTATTGAACAATATATAGAATCTCATAATCAAAACCCTAAAGTTTTCATCTGGAGCGCGTCAGTGGAAACCATTATGGCTAAAATTTCCAAATGTAAAGAAGCGTTGGGAACACTACACTAGTATTATAATTAGGTGCGGGACGCCCCGAACCATAATATGCATTAAGGGTAACGGGTGCTGTCCCGTTTCCTCTATTTAAATATTAAGGTTCGGGACGTCCCGCACCTTACTATATTATTCTAGAGTAACGGGGCTGCGAAGCGTGCACTTTTTTCCCGGAGCCCAACGGGCCTTCGGCCTGTCAGGCAGGGCCGTCGCCGAAATTTCTAAGCCGAAGGCTACCCAGCAGGGTGTCCTGTTGGACTATGGAAATTTTGGGAAACGGCTGGGTATGCCGGGAAAATGTTTGTCTTTTAGAGAAATATACTTTTAACATAAATGTAAACACCGTTTGATTTATACGTTTTGACTTTTCAATTAGATTTTTCCGGCTGACATATGACTGATTCCCTCCAGACTCTTATCCGTGCCCGCGATACGCTCCTCGCAGGTCTGGCCTCGTGTCTTATGTGCCCGCGTGCCTGCCGGGTCAATCGCGTGAAAGGAGAGCTCGGTTTTTGTCGTACCGGTCGTCTTGCCCGCGTTGATTCCGCTTTCTTGCATTTTGGGGAAGAAGAGGAGCTGGTAGGCAACGGTGGCTCAGGAACAATATTTTTTTCTTACTGCAACCTCGGATGCGTGTATTGTCAGAATTCTTCCCTTTCCTGCCAGGGGCAGGGCAGCGAGACAACCGCAGAAGGTTTAGCTGACATGATGCTTTTGCTTGCCGCCCAGGGTGCTGAAAATATTAATTGTGTTACGCCGACCCATGTTACGGCTCAGATTCTTGAAGCGTTGGCTATTGCGCGCAGTAAGGGGCTTGTTGCTCCCCTGGTGTATAATTGCGGCGGTTACGAGAGCATTGAGACGCTCTCAAGCCTTGAGGGAATTTTCGATATCTATATGCCCGACCTTAAATATTCTGAGCCTGCCGCCGCAGCCGGTTTTTCGGCTGCAGGAGACTATTGGCCGATAGCGCAAGCTGCCCTGCGGGAAATGCATCGACAGGTGGGGGATTTGGTGGTAGAGGGGGGTAGGGCAAAACGCGGGCTCCTGGTGCGTCACTTGGTGTTGCCGAACCACATTGCCGGCTCGATCGGGGCGCTTGATTTTCTTAAAACGCTCTCGGTGCACACCTATGTTAATATTATGGATCAGTATGTGCCGCATTATCGCGCCAGCCAGTATCAAGAATTGAACCGTCCGGTCACGGCCCAGGAGTATAGAGAAGTTATCACCTACGCCCGTTCGATAGGGCTGTATCGGGGATTTGCGTAAGGACGTAGGACGTTGGATGTGGGATGTGGGACGACAAGAAGTATTGAGCGGCTGCGTAGAGTGAAAATGTATAATTTTACTTCCCTTTTACTAAACGCTATCCGCTACCCGCTTTACGCTCAATATCATGCAGCCATTTATCATTAAAGCACAACCGGAAGATTTTATCGTTAAGGAGCGTATTGAGGTAACGTTTCTTAAGAAAGGCCCTTTTGCGATCTATCAATTGACTAAGCGCAATTGGGGGACGCTTGAGGTCCTGCAATTTTTATCAAAGCGCTCGCGTATCCCTTTCGTCGATATTTCCTACGGCGGAAGAAAAGATAAACACGCGCAAACAACTCAATACATAAGCATCAAACATTCCCGGCCGCCGGCGCCTCTGCGCGAGAAGAATTATACTTTGTCGCTCTGTGGTTTTCTGGACAGGCCCATGGGGCCCGATTTAATCACCGCCAATTCTTTTACCATTATCGTAAGGGATCTCGCCGAGCGTGTTGCGGATACAATAGTCGAGGAAGCCGATCGCGTCGGCGGAACGGGATTTGCTAATTATTTCGATGACCAGCGCTTCGGCAGCCTCGATACCAGCAGTGGTTTTATTGCGGAAAAGATCATCAAGAGACAGTATAATGGCGCGCTTAAAATATACCTGACAAGCATTGTGCCTCAGGATACCCCGTCAACACGACAGCGAAAAAAGTTATTGTTTAATTCTTGGCGTTCCTGGAAAACATGTTTGGCCGAGGCAAAGACTCCCTTAGAAAAAGAAGTATTCAGTTTTCTTGTAAAACACTCTACCGGATTCCTACCGGTTCTTCAGCGTATACCCAGACACCAGATGTCTCTCTTTTTTTCCGCCTACCAGTCATATCTCTGGAATGAAGTGTTACGCAGGTTCATCGGCACGCTGGCATGCGGGCCGCTGCGGGGTTATCGTGGCCGCGCCGGTGAGTATCTTTTTTTATCTGATGGCGCCTCATCGGCGCTTGCGCAGCTTGTGTACCCGCTTCCCGCGGCAAAAATTACGCTGCCGGATGAGGTTTCCGGTATCTACAACACGGTGCTTGCCGAAAACGGTATCCGCCCCGCGATGTTTAATAACCGCGCGATCCGGCAGGCATATTGCAAAGCCCACCCGCGTCGCGCGTTCGTAATACCCGAGGCGCTTTCCTGTCGTGCAAGCGCCGATGAGCTCTATATCGGGAAACGTAAAATCACCTTTGCGTTCAGTCTCCCGGCAGCCAGCTACGCCACTATGTTTCTTAAATTCCTCTTTAGCCTCTCTGGGTAGGTAATCCGAGCGGCGTTTTCTTTTGGCCTAAAGTAGTGTATAATAGTTTCCCGATGAAAATTGAAATCAGCAAAGACAAAGCAAGCAGGCTTCTTAATTGCGGGATGCTGGTTATGGTGACCGCCGCGGCCAAAGATAAGGCGACCATTACCCCATGCGCCTGGCGTCTTCCGCTTTCACGTAAACCCCCGGCTTTAGGAGTTGCGCTTGCCAAGAGCCACTATTCTTCTGAGTTAATACGCCAAGGCGAGGAGTTTATCGTAAATATACCTGTCTGGGGTCTTCTTGATAAGGTTAAATCCTGCGGTTCGGTTTCAGGCAGAAAGGTTGATAAGTTCAGCGCCTTCGGCCTCTCACGTCAGAAGCCGTGTATTCTTTCAAAAACGCCCGCAATAGCCGAATGTATTGCTCATATTGAATGTTCTCTTTTTGACGTCAAAGAAGTCGGCGATCATTTCCTTTTTTTAGGGGAAGTCGTTTACGCCCAGGCCGAGGAGAAAAATTTTGTGCATGATCTCTGGAGCATCGCCGGCGTTGAATTCATCTTTCATGTGGGAGGGGAATTATTTTTTAAATCAAGCGTACCTGGCGCCGCCGTATCATGAGAGAAATTGTTTATAAACTTCCCTATGAGTTTTTGCACCGCCTCGAGCGGCTCTACCCGCACCATTATCAGAAAATTTTGAATACTTTTTTAGTTAAAAAACTTACCACGTTTCGTATTAATTACGCAAAGATTGACCTGGTAGGCTTGCGCCGGTTGCTTCTTTCGGAGCGCGTGCGTTTTCAGGAGCTTACGTATCCTCGTGGAGCGTTCGTTTCAAAGACCCCTTTGCGTGACGTGCAGGAAACGCAAATCTACCGTTCGGGCGCCATTTATGTGCAGAATATTTCAAGCATGCTACCGGTTCTTATCATGGAACCGGCAAATGGGGAGAAGATTCTCGATCTCTGCGCTGCGCCGGGCGCCAAGACAACGCAGATATTCTCGCTTGCGCCCGGGGCCGAAATTACCGCCCTGGAACGCGATCGTATCCGATATCACCAGCTGTTAACGAACCTGCGCATCCAGGGAGCATCCAGCGTGCGCACAATGCTCATTGACGGTATTTGGGCGCGCAAAAAGTTCCCCGAATATTTTGATAAGATCCTTATTGATGCTCCCTGCACCGCTGAAGGGTTATTCTTATTGCAAAATCCGCGTACCTATAAGTTCTGGAAAGAAAAAAAGGTACGGGAAATCGTACATACCCAAAAAGACCTATTGCAGGCGGCGTTCTATGCGTTAAAGGAAGGGGGAACGCTGGTATATTCAACATGCACTTTTTCTCCCGAAGAAAATGAAGGGGTTATTGACTGGTTTTTCAAAAAGTTTAGCGGCAAACTTTCGATTGTTCCTGCCGATATTCACCTGTCGAATGTTTTCCAGGGAGTAACGCATTGGCACGATAAGCGGTTTTCCCCCGAGCTCAAACATTGCCGGAGAATCATCCCCAACGAATACATGGAAGGCTTCTTTGTGGCGAAATTGAAGAAAATATCATCGTAAAGAAGATAACCGTCAGTATCGCGTCGTAGGTAACACGTCAAGAATGCAGCATTGTATCCGTTACGTGATACCTGTTACGCGTCTTAGGCATGAAAGTCCTTCTCATCGCTCCACCTATCGAAGATTTCTTTTTTACGCACCAACGAGCCTACCCCCTTGGGCTCCTTGCTCTTGCCGCGCCGCTTCTTGAGGATGGTTTTGGTGTCCGTGTATTGAACGCGCTCCAGGGCGGCACAAGAACAAGCATCCCGGTTCCAAAAAAGTTCGCGTATCTTGAGAGGTATTACCAGCCTAATAAATCACCCCTGTGCCTTTTTTCTCATTACTATCGTTTCGGCAGTTCGGATACTTCTCTGGAGTGCGAGATTCGCTCGTTTGCTCCCGATATCGTGGGTATCTCGGCTAATTTCTCAGCCTATCTTAGCGGCGCGTTGAATGTCGCGTGCATTGTAAAGCGTGTTGATGCACGCATCAGGGTTGTTGTCGGCGGACACGCGGCTACCGCGAGCCCTGAGTATGTTCTTAGTCATGCGTGTGTTGATTTCGCCGTGCGTGGTGAAGGAGAAGTAATTTTCCATAAGCTTTGTAAAGCGCTGCGCGATGCGCTGCCTCTGCCGCGTTCGGGCCTTTGCTATAAAATCAGCGGGAGAATGCGCATTGAGCCGGCCCCGGAGGTTATTACTGATTTGAACAGCCTGCCGGCCCCTGCACATGAGCTCATCGCACGTCAAGCGTATCGCTTTCATAACCTTGCTTCCGCATCGCTTATTACGTCACGGGGTTGCATGCGGCATTGTCGTTTTTGCGCCATACAAGAGCGTTTTCGCGCGCGCCCGGCGTCTTCGGTGATCGAGGAGATACGCGCTTGTTATGATTTGGGCGTGCGGCATTTTAATTTCGAGGATGATACCATTACCCATAATCCCGCGTTTGGAGAGATTCTTGAGGAGCTTGGTACCCGATTTACGGGAATTAAGATCTCATTGATGAACGGCCTTTTAAGTCATAATCTGAGCGGCCAGCTGTGTAAAAAGCTGATCAGGGCAGGCCTTACGCATCTTGATTTTTCTTTGATAAGCTCAAATCACCGCCTGCGGCGCGCCTGTAGCCGTCTGGAGCGTCCCGAGCGTATTTATTCCGTCGCAAGAGCCATGAGCCGCGTCGGTATTGATTCAACCGTTCATTTTATTGTCGGTCTTCCGCAGCAACGCTTCAGGGATGCGCTCAAGGATTTGCGACTGCTCGCGGCAGAACCGGTACAATTAGGCCAGAGCATTTTTTATCCGGTCATCGAAAGCCCGATGTTTGAGAATTTGCAGGATACGTTTGGTATTAATGAAAGCGATTTTGAGTTTTTCCGTTCCAGCGCCGCTTTTTTCGATAAAGCTCTTTCTCGCGATGAACTGTTTACGGTATTTTATTATTCGCGCGTTATTAATTTTGTTAAAAACATTATTGAGGAGCGCTCGCTTGGTACCCGTTCGTTTGCGGCTTTGCTTGGCCGCGTACGCAGGCTCTATCGAGTAGAGCATTCATTCCTTCATGCGGCGACGGCGCTTGATCGCCAGATGCTGGGGATTATTCTGCTCGGTAAGGTCCTTGAGCACGGTGTTATATTCCGCGCGCACACTGTCCGTGCCGGCAGCCAGCTCGGGTATCGATTGACGAGAGAAGAGTTTATTGACATAAAGACTACTCGCACATTTTTTTCCGGTCTTTGCGTGTGTTCATGCCGTTCTCGGTGCATTACGCTTCCGGTTTGCGGGCCTGTCGCGAAACGCAACAGGCCCTGATTACAGTGATCAAAATTAACCCAAATAATACGTTAGCATTATTTGCCCTACCCAACAGGGTGTCCTGCCCCATTTCCTAAATAGCAAACATCAAGGTGTGGGACGCCCCGAACCTTAATATCGTTATGTAGGGTAACGGGGCTGTTGGACTAAAGGTCGTTCCTTGAATTTCGCAAGAAATTCAAGAGTGTTTACGAGGTATCCGGAAAAATGCACCTTAACCTTTTGGTGCGTTTGCATTTTTGTATAACCATTGCAACAGCAATAAGTTATATATCAAGCGCATATCCAAAAGCATTTTTCCGGTTAGTAATGTTTTCAATCGCTGTAATCTTCCACAAAAAGAAAAAGGGCACATCTCTCGATGTGCCCTTTTATCGTTTATTCTTTCTTGTTAGTTAAGGAGTGACTTTAATTCTTTGGATGCCCTGAAAGCGATTTTCTTCTTTGCGGGGATCTGAATTGTTTCGCCTGTCTTGGGATTTCTTCCTTGACGCGCCTTTGTTTCTTTTACTTTAAAAGTGCCAAAACCGGAAATAGCGACTGGTTCTTTCTTTTTTAATGAACCCCTGATTGCATCCAATACTGACTCGACTGCGGTCTGAGCTTCTTTTTTTGTGCAGGTATTCTTTGCTACGACTTCAACGAGCTCTGCCTTGTTCATCGACGCACCTCCTCTTGATTTGATAAGCACACTGCTTGCGGAAAGCCCTCCGTAAGCGTTGAGTGCAATTATTCCAATGTTTTCAACTACTTTCACTATTGTATCCCCGGAGCCTTGGTTGTCAAGATATTTTATAAAACTCGAATTATGCCCATAAAATATATATTATTTAAGCCATGAGTTATTTTATTTATAATAGGTAAGGTTTTTTAGCTATCAGGGTGTTTCAGTCAAGTATTATGTATGTCTGCGTTACTGTTTTCTTCTTTTATACGGTAGAAAAATTACTTTTTCTATGCTCCTGTTGCCAAAATTACCTTGGCGTTACCATAATCGCACTTTATAATAAATTATTCCAGAGATTAGAGAAAGATTACAACGATTATTAATCTCTGTAATCTGTTTTAAAACCGCTGTAATCATGCGCTAGCAATGATTGACCTAAACAAAGAAAGAGAACTTTTAGACAGAGAGGTCACGTTTTTCCATTATCGCCGCGCGCGGCGCAGGATCGCAAAGTGCCTGCGTCATGCGCGTAAGGCTCATGAAACCTTTTTGTTTATTATTTTCTTGCCCAGGAGTGTATTCTCGATGAGCATTTCAGGCGAGCCATAGACTATCTTACGCGGGCGCTGGCGTCGCGCCATGACGGATGCGTGTATAATGACAAAGCACTTTGTTTGGCAGAGTTAGGGAAGTATCAGGAGGCGCTTGCCTGTTTTAACGAAGGGATACGTCAGCGAAAAGACCACCCGGCGCTTATCGGAATTGCGCCGGTGTGCGCTTTCTGTGCAACATCCGGCGCTTTATCACAATAAAGGCTGGCTCTTAAACCTTATGGGTCGTCACAGGGAAGCATTGCTTTGTTTTAAGAAAGCGCTTGAGCTCGATGAGCGCCGGCCCGAAGCGCTCTTTAGCCTGGCTGATTCGTATGAGGCCTTAGGCGATCGTACCCGCGCCCGATATTATTTTGACCGCGCGCTCAAGCTGCTTTCCGGTCGCTGCGCGTATATGTATCGAGAAACACGGAAGCGAATCGCAAAACTTAAGAAAAATTCCTCTCGCGTCGTCGGCCCCCTTTGAAGTGGCTTCGTTTCACTCGCGCTCGTCCGTTGTCCGAAGCGGAATACGGTCGACGGGATACGGACGACAAAATGTATGGCAAATTAGCCGGAAAAATGCGATTGAAAAGTCAAAACTGTATAACCCCAAACAATGTTTGCAGTTATGCTAAAAACATAGCGCACCAAAGGGTACTGCATTTTTCCGGCATACCCCGCCGTTTCCCAAAATTTCCATAGTCCAACAGGACACCCTGTTGGGTAGCCTTCGGCTTAGAAATTTTGGCGGCGGCCCTCCGGGCAAAAAATGCAAATGCATTTTTTGGGTTAGTTTTGCAGTTCTTTAAAGAACTTTTTGATGCGCTGCATGGGGGAGAGGAGGAGCGGCTGAACTTTGTATTGAGGTTCTTTCAGCGTTCCCTGTATCTCGATCAGGAGGCCGCTTTTACCCAGAAAATTTGTAGTTATTTTTTTTAACCCCTCCGACGCTGATACGAGGCCCTGGTTAAAGCGCGGGAAAAGCATAAAGTGAATCGCGCCGCCGCTTGAGATTCTTCCGCCTCCCTCCATGTTCATCTGAAAGGATTTAAGCTCCATATTTTCAAAGGTAATGCCGTTGTTTTTCAAGGAGAAATCGCTGCAGCCTTCTTTAAATTTGATTTCGTCAAAATCAGGGATAAAGAGGAATTCTCCCATGCCTTTCAGGAAGTTGATCTCCCAGATATTACCTTCTTTAACCGTGATTTTTCCCTGACCTGTTATGGAGTCTACGCGGTTGACGTTATTGTTTTCTATGGAAGCGTCGAGTGAGAGTTTTCCCGAAAGATTTTTTGCGCGCAGGGAGAGCTCATCACGAAGCGCGGCAAGATCGATGTCGTTGGCAAGAATATTTGCAGTGAGTTTTTGCTGCGGGAAATCGAGCTTAGCGCGTAGCTCAACTATACCGCCCGCAAGGCTCCCGGTAAACGGGCTTATGGTAAGCGCCTCAGGGTCACGAAGGAGCACAAGGCGGGCCTGGTGCAGGCGTGCACGATAAATATTTATTTCTTGAGCGTGCCCCTGGGCCGTAATGCGCCATTGGCCGGGACTTCCCGTTCCCTTGGCCATAAACGTTACCTCGAGCGTTCCGCTGAGAGAACCTGGTTTAAGTATCGCATGGGAAAAGCCGATCTTTCTGGCCGCCTCCAGCGCTTCCTCGATTCCCAGACCCCCTTTTCCTTTAATGCTTGTTTCGCCTGCCGCGAAACCGAGCGTTCCGTATGCGGTGATATCAGTGTTTTTGCCCTTGATAACGGCGCGGTCAATTTCAAAGGTATCGGCTTGACGGTGCCCTTTCCCGATTATCGAGAAGCCATTGCCCTCAAGAGCCGCGCTCAATCGTGGCTCGGCGAAATGTTCTATGGTGCCGCGCATGATAAAAGGGATATTCCGCCAGGAGAGATTTCCTTCCTTAATCGTAAGGGAGTCATTGCCTAATTTTCCACGTGCCGCGATATGTTCCAGGCTTCCCATCCGCGCCCCATCCACCGTATAGGTGCCACTATACTTGAATTCTTTTCTCAAGGGGTCTCCGCGCAGCGTGAAGGCGAGCGCGACATTTCCCGGACCGGTATAGGCGAATGAGAAATTGTCTAAACCCGTCGTTGCGCGTGCTAATTGCGCAAGGGATGTTTGGATGTTTCCTTTAAGCGTGAGTATCGCCGGTACTTCTGCATTGGTATTTTTTCCGAGAGCAGAAAGATTTTCAAGCGAGCCTTTTAATGAAAGCGGTACGTCCCGATAAGAAAGCTTGGCTTGGTCTAAAAAGAGCGTATCTCGTTGTATGCGGCCATGAGCGTTGATCTTATGGTGCTCTCCGATTGTTGCATCCGTTAATTGATATTCGAGCAGGTAGTCAACCGTTTTCTCCAGCGTATTGCCGCGCAGCACGAATTCAATCCTGCTTGTGCCGCTGATCGGCCCGGGGAGCTCGATTTGAGCGATCTGGCCGGCGAACGTCGCGACAGCCTCAAGCGGCGCCTCGGCCGCGCCTTCGATATAGATTTTCGGCGCTTTAAAATCCTTTAGATTTACGTGTGCTTCTATGGGGATCCCCTTGATGAGCGTTTTCATGCCCCGCACATCAAGACTGTTGGTGTCGAGGATAAAGTTTGCCCGCATATCGTGGAGGCCGCCGACAAGAGGAAGGCCGTCAACATCCATTTTTTCAAGCGCACCGTTTATCCGATACAATATTGTGCTGCCGTCGGTGGCAACCGCACCGCCGGTAATACGTATATCGCCGCGCGCCTGTACGATTTGCTCCGCGTTGCTGGTTATGTCTGTGAGAGGGTAGAGGAGCGTAATATCTACAAGATGGCCTTCGCCACTGACCATATAGGTTTGTTTCCCGACTATCGTTACGTTCGCTTCTTTTACGCGCGCACCGGAAAGTTTAAAGCTTGTAATGTACGGAGCAAGTTTTGTCATGCCCACGTCGCGCATCAGAAGCGTTGCTTTGATATTTCCTTCTCTGAGATTGTATTTTCCGCGAAAATGGGCCTTCGTGCCCCAGGCAATATCGAATCGTGCGTGGGGTGGGGTAACCAGGTGCACTGAAAGTCTAATATCAGAAAAGCGATGGCTGACATTAGTTACTTTATCCTGGACGTCAAGGGTAAGCTTTTTGACCGTGACCGTATTGATGATATAGGATTCTAACAGTGTTCCTTTGCTCGCGGCCGCGGAGATATCGAATACGCCGCCGGGTTCCCGGGTGAGTCTGGCATAAGCCTGGTCAATCGTGATCCGGAAGATTATTCTTTTTGCGCCAACGAAAGAAGGGTAGAAGGGTACGATAGTAACTCCGCGTAATCGCGCGTACACGGTTTGCGTGCCTTTATCGAGGAGCGTTATGTCACTGTAAGAAATTCCCTTGATCAGGCTAAAGGAGACCTCACCGATCGTAACATCTTTGTTGAAATAGTGCGCCAATGCGGCGGTGCTCTCGGTGCGGATGCGTGACGGAAGCATCGAGCCAAGAAGGGAGGAGAGAGCCAGAAAGAACGTAAGGCCAACGATTGCGGCAATCAAGATTTTTTTCATGGCATCGTTTGTGCGCCACCTGCCGCGTTGTATTATAAGCGGTCGTGATTAGGCCAACGTCACGGTAATGGTCGCGGTGCGAGCCCGCTTCGCGGTAATATCGTTCTTGCGAATGCAAAATATTTCGTTGTGAGGCGAGACCTCTTGTGCATCAAGGAAGACTTTTTTAATGCGATACGTTCCGTTATGGAGGCTCCCTTTATGAATGATCGTCGTTATGGTCTTTTCCGCGTACGAGAAGTTACATTCAATTGTTTGTCCAAAGAAATTTGCAGGAATCAGCTTTGGTTCGATGATGATGTCGCCAAGATAAAACTTAATACCGAGAATCTCTTCAAATATGGTGTAGGTGTACCAGCTGGCTGACCCGGTCAGGTACAGATATAGTCCCCGCCCCTGACCGTTGAAATACTCGGGCAACACCGGGGGTATGCCGGCGCCCGGCGCGGTTGCCATGCGATAGATTGAATCCATCACTTCAAACGCGTGCGTTATAAACCCGCGTTTATAGAGGGCATTGGCGAACATGATCACCATATGATTAAAGAACGCCCCATTCTCTTTGTCCCCGTAGGAGAAACCAAAAGCCCTTCCCAGCGTCAGCAAAGGTTCACCGAAATCGGTGTTTAAACGAAAACCGCCTAAGCGTTTATCTTTCAGGTAGCGTTGGGTAGACGCCCATATTGTTTCGACCTGCTGGTCGCTTGCCACGCCGCTCATGATCGCAAAAACTTGAGGAGGAAGCATCATCTGGGTTTGAGCGCCCCGTTTACCTTCGACGCGTTCCCCATGATTATCGTAATAACCGTTAAAGAACCCTTCGGGGAGCCATTCGTGCGCGCGAATCCAGCGTATGAGGTGAACTGACTTTTTTGTAAGATCACCAATGAGTGCATCAACCGCGATCGGTGTTGTTTCACCGGTCATGGTGGTGAGTGCGTCAAAATAGCGCGTAAGGAGCTTTTGTTTGGCATGCGGATCGTTGTAGTCGATCACGCCCGAGATGGTATCAAGCAAAAGAACCAGTTCTTTAAAAACAGGAACGGTCGCGTGGTTTTGTTTCAGCGCCCCAAGGAGATTGCAGATATCGCCGAGATTATGCGCATACATCGAACTAAATGTCACGCTTTCACCTCGCCGCGGGGCCATATCCAAACCGTCATTCCAATCAGCATTTTCAAGGCGAACGATGTTGTGTTCGCCGACGTTGAAGAATTGAGTTAGTATTTGTACGAGCAGGTGTTCTAAAACCGTGCCCTCATAGGGTGTTTTCCCCGTTCGTAGCAGATAATCATCTTGCCTGAAGGAAGTATCATGTTCTTGCGCCCGGCGTAATTGGTGATCCCTAAAATACGTCGTTCTCTGGGCTAGGATAGTAAGGTCCCCGGTCTTGTGGATATACAAACGTGTTGTAAGGTAGGGCCATACACCGTGATCCATCCAGACACGGGCAATACGATTTCGATCAGAAATAAACTCACCGTCACGGGCTATGATGGTTGCGTTTGAGCCGTCAACGCGCACACCTTTAAAATTATTCAGGATACAATCGCGCGCTTTATCGGGTTCGGTCAAAAGAAGGGTGAGGGTGTCTTGCCAGAGGTCGCGCCAGCCTCTGCCGCCTTTGCCGTAGTCAAAGTGGGGAAGGAAGGAACATCCAAAGATCTTACGGAGTGTCGGCTGCAGTCTTACCCAGAGCAACCAGTTGTTAAAAGCAGCATTTTTGAAATCAAAGGTAAGGCTTGAGAGATGTCGGCGCCAGTACGTTTTCGTTTCGGCTAATTTTTTATCGACTTTCGCGAGATTGTCGAGTTGCGCGAAGGTTGTCGCTATATTTTTTGGTGTCTCGGAAATTCCGAAGATAAGGGTATAGGTTGCGGTCGCGCCGGGGGAGAGTTTTTTTGTCGAGAATCTCAACGCGGCACAGGCTTCTTTTCCGTCAAACTCATGTTTTTTCTTGGTTACCGGCGCAATTCGGCCTTCGAGCGCTTCCGGCGCAAGGATATCGTTTGAACCGAAGAAATAATCAAGTGTGGGAAATTGTCCCCGCGGGGCTGTTTTATTTCCTTGGAATCCATAGGCATAATATATCGTTGTGTTACGCGTGTGCTCCTTTTCATCGAAGATCATCGTTGGCTTAAGCTGTATACCGTAGGAGGTAAGCGTCACGCGGTTTAAAAGAGAGCTTACATGGCGGTGATCACGCAGATTCTTTTCCGAACGGCCGTAGAGCGCGAGAAAGGATGTGGGGATGATTGTAACCGCGCGTCGGGAGGCGTTGGTGACGGTTATGCGCATTACTTCGGCGTCGGCGTTATGAGGAATGAAATTGAGAATTTCAACGTGCAGTCCCGCGATACTTTTGGTGATTGTTTGATAGAGTAACCCCGCGGTTAGCTCTTCATTCGCACCGCTTGCTGAAAGCCGGTAATGTTTCCCGGCGATGGTTATGAAGAATTCCCTGCGGCAGAGCAGGCTGCTGCGCGTATCTTCAATGCTTGCGGGAACACTTAAGAAATGCTCATTGTCTCTTTTAATATCACCGGCAAGATTGGGGCTTATGGAGCCAAGCAGCGTGCCTGCGGCGTTGGTTAAGGGAATATAGAAAGCGCAACGCGGCGGGTTGATTATCTTGAAGGTTCCTGATGAGTCGATAACGCGGTACACCATGATTGGTTTTGGGGCCTCCTTTTTAAGCTTATGGCGCATGGGCGGATACAGCCACGATAGTATATTCTACAATAAAATTTTCATTTTTCAGCACATTTTTTTAATGAGACTTGCCTTTTTTGCATCAGCAAAAAAGGCTTAGCCGAATTAATCCCG
>JBDRAN010000035.1:0-107409 GCA_043823745.1 Candidatus Omnitrophota bacterium
ACCTGCGTATCAAGGCATTCCTTGGTACCTCGGAAAATGCCGTCAAAACACAAATCTGGATCGCCATATCCGTATATATTTTAGTTGCAATTATCAAAAAATGTTTGAATCTAAAACCGTCGCTTTACACAATTTTACAGATTTTCAGTGTCACGATATTCGAAAAAACGTCGATTTTACAAGCACTTTTGGAAGCTGAAACTATTGAACTATAGAACGAAAGTCATAACCAGTTGACATTGTTTAACTTATAACCGGACAGTAGTGTTATCATTTAAAAAATGAAAAGTACAAAGCTCCTCATCCGGCCGGCAAAAAAAGAAGATAGTGCTATTCTTGCCAATCTTGGAACCCAGACATTTTCAAATGCATATTCTCATATTTTACCAGCAAGGGACTTAAACGATTATCTTCAAAAAGAATTTAATACACATAAACTAAGTAAAGATATAATAGATCCCGTAAACTTATTTTTTATAGCTTTTATTTCTAGAGAGCCTTGCGGATACATAAAATTAACCCCGTCGAGCGTGCCAAAGAATATTGCCGTAAAAAAACCGATTGAATTAGAACGCTTATATATAACAAATAATTATCAGGAACAAGGGCTCGGCGCCGCTCTTTTAGATACGGGGCTTAGTTCGGCTACAAATAAAGGCTATAAGGCTTGTTGGCTGAAGGTTTGGGAAAATAATAGAAAAGCAATAAGTTTTTATAAAAGAAAAGGGTTTTCTCAGGTAAGTAATGACTCATACAAGGTAGGGACGGTTTGTAGAAATGTTATTTTAATGGTCTGTAGTTTAGAAAAACAATCATGATAATTCAATCCAACTGACCAAAATCACGCTTTAGAGTTTCATCAGCCAGACGGTAAAGCGGGCAAAGCACCCCTCATAGAGAATGATTTTTATGCTATTCGTTCAAAAAGAGGTAAAAAATGAACCAGGAAGAAAAAAATAAATTAAAGCAGGCGCTTGAACACATGGATGATAATGAGCTCATTGAAGCGCTCTGCGCAGATAAAAAAGAATTTGATGAGGAAGCGTATGATCTTTACCGGCAAGAAGCAAAAAGCCGGGGGCTTGAGGATAAAATTAAGAAAGCGCGGGAACCACAACGGGAATTAAAGGCTGAGGCAAACGAAAAAATGAAATTGGTGAACGTGTATCAAGCCCGCACTGTTATAGAAGCAGACCTCATTAAAATACTGTTTGACCAGGCTAATATAGAATGCACCTATTCAGAATTTCCGTTATCCGCAATTCGTTCTGTTGGATTTATAACTCCTGATTCATTATCTTCTGTCCAGATGTTTGTGCGAGAAAACCAGGCTCAAGAAGCAAAAGAAATAATTAAAGAGTATTTAAAACATAAAGACGAACAATAGATTACGTAAGAGTTGCGGGGTTATGACTTTATTATTTTCCGTATAGTGGCGCGATACGGCGGGTGAATAATACCTCGGTCACTGACGATAGCGGTAATTAAATGATGTGGGGTAACGTCAAACGCAGGATTACGCACCGGGATATCACCAGGTGCAATTTGAACTTTTCCGATAAGCGTACGCACCTCATCCGGCCGGCGCTCTTCAATCGGTATACAAGAACCGTCAGGCACATTTACATCAAAGGTGCTGAATGGCGCAACCACGTAAAAAGGAACATTATGGTAATCTGCTACAATCGCCAGATTATACGTTCCGATTTTATTAGCGGCATCGCCGTTTGCCGCGATGCGATCTGCCCCCACAAAGATCTTATCGACAAGCCCCTGCCCCATAAGATACGCGGCGGTATTATCGGCAATGACTTCGTAAGGGATTTTTTTCTTCTGTAATTCCCACGCAGTGAGCCGCGCACCTTGCAGGAGCGGCCGCGTCTCATCAACATACACTTTGATTTTTTTACCGAGCGTATGAGCGCGCGTGATTACCGCAAGCGCCGTACCCATGCCTGAGGTAGCCAAAAAGCCGGCATTACAATGCGTCAGAATCCGGTCTCCTCGCTTGATAAGCTTGTTACCGAAGCGAGCCATGCGCTCGCAAAGCCTGACGTCTTCCTTGTGTATAGTAACGGCACAGCGCGTAATCGCTTGCTTAAGCGCTTCGAGAGGATGCGCAGCGTTTTTCCTGGCGGCCGCGCGTAAGCGCCCGAGCGCCCAGACCAAATTAACTGCCGTCGGCCGACAGGATCCCAGATAATCAAGAGCTATCCGGAACTCATCCAGGAATTTTTTCCTATTAGAAGAGAACTTCTCCATTCCTACACAAATACAATAGGCGGCAAAAACGCCGATCAAGGGCGCTCCGCGCACTGATAAACGCTTGATCGCCTGATAGCCATCCTCAATACTCTTGCACTCTCTCCAGCGTTCCCGAGCCGGAAGCATGGTTTGATCAAGATACCAAAGCTGGTTTTTCTTGAACTTTATCGCGTTCATGTTTTACCATTCTTACCGCGGCGAAACACCATGTCAAGTATTTTAAGCACCGCACTTTTATCGATATCAACCGCACCAAACCTGCACATCTCGCCGCAGCACATACACATAATACACCGGCTATGATCGATCGTGGCCTTGCCCACTTTCATCGTGATAGCCTTTTGAGGACAAACGCGCACACACATCGCGCACGCGGTGCATCGAGAAATATCGATCGTCGGCCTAAACTTAAAAAAAGACTTGAGCAACGAAACAACCTTTGCAGGGAGCCTGTTAATAATAAATGGTGGCGGAAAATTAAAATCAGTCACGTTAGAATCGAATTCAGAAATATATTCAAGCTCTGACAGCTCAAAGAGGCCCTCGCGACGTGCCTGTCTCACTAAAGGATTAGCCGCCTCAGGTAAACTCAAGAAGCGGCTGATAACATAATCGGTATATAACGCGTCATTTCCGATAGCCACAAGGCCGAGTTTGCGGGGCTTACCTTTTTTGGCCGGGCCATGGCCTTCCATAGCAAGGATACCGTCAACAATAGACAGCGGCGGGTTCAACATGCGGTAGAGCTTGGTAATGATATACGCGAAGCTATCGGTCTGGGGATGCATATGGTGAAGATGGCTCTTATGTAAGCCGCTGATACAACCATACAGATTTTTCGTGGCAAGGGTCAAAACCATGATTTCGTGAGTTTTAAGCTTTGGTAAATTTATCATGGTAAAGCCGCGCGACCACCAGCACAAGGGAAGCTCCTGGTCAATGAAGCTCTCGGTAGGAAACAGAAGCTCGAAATTATTACGCTGCGCGAGAATAGTTAAACCCAACTCCTCATAGAGACCGGCAACATCCTTGTCGCTGATAAATCCGCCCGGGGAATCGGCAATGGAAACCGGATACCCTGCTTCTTGAAAAATCTGGCCGACGACCTCGATAAAAACAGGATGCGTGGTTACTGCCTCCTCGGGGGTTGCCGCCATCAGGAGATTGGGCTTAAGAAGGATCTTACTGTGAGGTTTTATCCATTGGGGCAACGGGAAATGCATATCGAGCGCCTCGCGCACGCGGGCCCCAAGCACCTTGGGGTTATAATCATCGATTTTAAGAAGAATAACTTTTTTAGACATCTTTAAAGAAAAGTCTTTTGGCGTTTTTAAAGATCGCTTTTTCTAAATCTTCTCGTGCTACGCCGCGACCAGCCGCAACAAAAGAATAAACCTTGTCAATATCCCCGGGAACCGAAAGCGAACCGCGAACGCGCATGTAGGGAGAATCCGTCTCAAGAAGCATGTGTTCAAGGGGACACGCGGCAAGGGACCCTAAAATATCTTTGTTCTTACGTAGTACATTCAAGGAAAACGAAACAAAGCCGCCGCGGCCGATAATCTTGGTAAGCTTTCCAGGCCCATATGAAAAGCAGTGAAAGACAACCTGTTCGTAGGAGGTAAAAAACTCATCTAAAATCTCAAAGATTCGTTCTGAATCAAACCGATTGTGTATGATAACCGGAAGCTTTGACGCTCGTGCGAGGCTCAAGAATGCCCGCAACACTTCCTCCTGGCGGGCAAGCGGCGCGTCGGTTTCCGCTTTATAATCAAGGCCGATCTCGCCGATCGCGACTACTTTAGAGTTCCGGCACAGGAAAGTCTCATAGTGGCCGATGATATCGGGAGTATATTCTTTAACGCAAAAAGGATGAAACCCAAGGGCGGTATAGATATGAGGGTGCGTGGATGAAAGTGCGAGCGATTTTTCAGAACTTGCGCAATCAATACTTGAATCAATAAAACAAAAACCGGAGGCAGGCAGCGAAATCGCGCCCTGTGCGTCGAGAGGTGTAAGCGAGGTAATATGACAATGCGCGTCAAGCAACATCGATCCGCGGAAAAAGAGGCGCTTCTTTCTTAATCGTATAGCGCGTATATAATCCCCAACGAGACTGCTCAATACTAAATGTAGAAGCCAGGCCGAGTTGCCGATAAATACGTTCGCATGACGCGGGTATAAAAGGATATAAATGAAGTGCCACAACACGAATGCCTTCAAGGAGCGCGTACATGAAGGCGGCCAACTCCTCTGTCTTTTTCTCCTTGGAGAGGTTCCAAGGCTTGGTATCCTCAACGTATTTATTCATCACGCGGATAAAATTAAATATAAGCTCAAGCGCTCCGATAAATTCAAGTGAATCCATACGCCCCCGGTACTCGTGTAGCGCCGCAAACGCCGCCAAAAACTCTTTGGGTTGCGTAGCTGCCGGGGCTTCTACTGTTCCTTGAAAATATTTCTCCGTCATCGTAAGCGTACGATATACAAGATTACCCAGATCGTTGGCAAGATCGCTGTTAACCCGGATAACGAGCGCGTCACGCGAAAAGTTACCGTCTGCACCCAGGGGCACCTCGCGCAAAAGAAAATAGCGCAGGGCATCGACTCCGGCTGCGCCTAATTTCAATGAGTCAATAAGTTCAAGGGGGCTTACCGCATTCCCTTTTGACTTTGATATCTTTTCATCCCCCATCTTCCACCAGCCATGGGCAAATACCATACGCGGCTGCTCTATACCAAGCGCCTGCAGCATAATCGGCCAGAATACCGCATGCTGTTTTAAGATATCTTTGGCCATGAAATGGATATCCGCCGGCCACATCTTTTTAAAACGCTCCTCGTTGCTATAAGCGCCGATACCCGTTATATAGTTAAGAAGCGCGTCAAACCACACGTATACGACATACTCCTGATCAAAGGGAAGCGTAATACCCCAGGAAACTCTTTTTACCGGCCGCGAAATACACAAATCGGCAAGTTTATTATTTTCAAGAAATCCTACGACCTCGTTATGACGGATCTTCGGCATGACAAACCCGGGATTATCGCGCAAATACTTTTTAAGCCATTCCTCATATTTTGAAAGCTTAAAAAAATAATTCTCCTCTTCGATCTCCTCAACACTACGCTTACAATCAGGGCAGCCCCCAGCCTCTTTTACCTGTGAATCGGTCCAAAATGACTCGCACGGCATACAATAAAAACCGCGATACTTTGTTTTATAGATATCGCCCTTGGCATAGAGTATCGTCAGCGCCTGACGCACTGCGTCAATATGCACCTGCTGCGTCGTGCGGATAAAAAAGTCATAGGAGATATTAAGACTCTTCCAGAGATCTTTAAAGTTCTGCGATACCGCGTCAACAAAGGGGCCAGGCTCCTGGCCCGCGGCCATAGCCGCTTTTTTTATCTTTTCGCCATGTTCATCGGTTCCGGTAAGAAAAAAAACTTCATCACCGCATATTTTCTTAAAACGAGCCAGGCAATCGCTCATAATGGTCGTGTAGGCGTGCCCGATATGGGGGCGGGCGTTCACATAATAGATAGGCGTGGTAAGATAAAATTTACTCATGACAGCCTGAACAAGGTTCTTCAGGGTAGGGTATCTTTTCGGTTCTTCCGTCCTCAAGCACAACATGAACGATTCGCTTGAGGACATTGACCGAAATAACCTTACCCTTACCGGAAGGAGTATCAATAACCTGGCCGTCTTTGGGCAGACCGCGGGAAAGATCACGATAGGTTTTGTATTCATAAAAAAGACAGCACATAAGCCGCCCGCAGATACCGGATATTTTTCCTGACGTAAGCGGCAGACGCTGGGTCTTCGCCATTTTCATGCTCACCGCTTCGAAGTTTTTCAGAAACCGTACACAACAAAGCTTCTGCCCGCAGGGCCCGATGCCGCCGAAAAGCCGCGCCTCATCGCGTACGCCGATCTGACGCATTTCAATGCGAATCTTAAAAACCTTAGCAAGGTCCTTAACGAGTTCCCGAAAGTCAATCCGGCCCTCGGCGGTAAAATAAAAAATAATCTTCTTCTTATCAAACGAGTACTCGGCATCAACCAGTTTCATGGGCAATTTATACTCGCGCACTTTTCGAGCGCAGGTTTTCATCGCCTCTTTGGCCTCTTTCTTGTTTTCGTTAATCTGTTTTAAGTCCTCGGGGGTAGCTTTGCGCACGACATTCCTTGAGGCAGCGTCTTTCTCGCCGGCACAACACTTAGCAGAAAGCGCTCCCGCATCACCCGCCTCAACGATCTCACCATAATCAAGACCGCGATCAGCCTCGACAATAACATAATCACCGACGATGACCCCATCGGCAACCTGATACGTAACTAATTGACCCGCGTCACGCAGACGCACTAATGCAACTTTCATAATATATCTCCCTTTTACCCAGTGGAGCCCCTCGGCCTAAAGGCCTAGGCTCCCTCCTCAAGCAGAAAAAACAATAGAGTATTCATCCCTTAAGGCTACCCCAGAGGGTGTCCTGTTGGACTAAAGCCCGGGGATTTCTGTCCCCCAAGGACGCCCCTGGTGGGCTGCGAGGGATTAAACACGCAACAGATTAAACGCTAAATTTTCATTGATATTACTGCATGATCCATACACAAGGAGTGCACGCTCAAGAGCAGCTATCAAGGCATGTGTACTCTCAAACTGCTGGCCCAAAGAACGCAAGATTATCTCATAGCCCTGGTCTTTAAGCAATCGTATATTTGAGCCACTGGTGGCGGCGCACAGCGCATCCCGCAGGGCCGCGCAGTATGTTCCGATAAAGGCCGCAAACTCTCTCCGATCCTTGCATCGTATCTTCTCGCCCGAAAGAAACGAAACAAGCATCTCGGGCGCAATCAGCACGGTGTCGTCGCCGCACGGGGGAAGATAAATCTTGCGGCACCGGGAAACAATAGTGGGGAGAAGCCCTTCCGATTTTGTCGCCATGATCGCAAGGAAGGAATTCCTTGGCGGCTCCTCAAGCGTTTTCAAGAAAGCATTCGCCGCCTCCAATCCTAAAGATTGCGCCTGACGCATAAAAACGATTTTCCGCGGAGCGCGAAAACTTTTTAATGATAAAAACCCCTGCACATCCCTGATTTGGTCGATCTTTATCATTGCCGGTTGCGGGTCGACCATGCACACATCAGGGTGCCGCGCTTTCTCTATCGCGCTGCAATCCCAACAGACACCACAAAAGGATTTGCTTTCTCTACAGGAAACAAGCTTAATAACATCCCGCACCAAAGGCTCGTTGTCTCCCACGAAAAGATACGAAACCCCTACGGTCCCCTGTTCTTTAAGCAAAGTAAAATAATCTACTATTGTTTGTTCATGCATATACGCTGGGGGCTCGGCATATCGTAAGACCGTACGAGCATATCACGCGCGGCCTATTTTTTTACGCAAAACTTTTTCCACCTGCATATAAATTTCATCGAGTGTTCCTTCTGCGTTAATGACGGCAATACGACCGGGGTACTTCTTTGCCAGCGTCAGATATCCTTTGCGCAGTTTCCGGTGAAAAGAGAGGGGCCGTGATTCAATACGATCTTTATCCCGTATGCGGGCGAGGCCTCGCGACGGATGTACATCAAGTAAAAACGTAATATCGGGAACGACACCGAGCGTAAACATCGCGACTGCCCGCTCGACGATCCTGCCTAAACCAAGCGCATATCCTTGGTACACAAGCGTTGAGTCAAAAAAACGATCACTAATAATAACGTCGGCCTCGCCAAATACCTTCGTTAACTTTTCTTCGATAAGCTGGGTCCGCGCGGCCAGATACAACAATAACTCGGTATGGCGGGAAAGCTCAGAATTTTTCTTATCAAGAAGCAGCTGTCGTATCTTTTCACCAACCCTGGTCGATCCCGGTTCGCGGAATACGGTACAGTGTGCGCCGCGCACGCGAAAAAATTTCTCTAAGTACCCTATCACGCTACTCTTACCGCTACCCTCAAGGCCTTCAACCGTAATAAACAAAGCCTTCTTCATTGTTCGATTCTCCATGTTGTTCCTTCCAGGGCGGGCTTGGAAACCCAACCTTTTACATCCTCAAGAATCACTCCTTTTGTCCTCAATTCTTCTCTAATCCGGTCGGCTTTTTGAAAATCCTTTGCTTTACCGGCTTCGTTTCTTTCCTGTATTTTTTGCTCAATGTATACTCTCAATTCAAGATCAACCTCTTGTAGAAGTTTGAATGACAAACCCAACACATCTGCCATTGTAATAACAATTTTCCTCGCATATTGAATATCCTCAGCCTCAATCTTTATTGGATTTATATGTTTTTCCATCAGTGAGGTTAAATCAAAAAGCACTGCCTTTGCTATCGCGGTATTAAAATCATCATCCATCGCGTCTTGAAACTTCTTCATGTGTTCATCGACTTCTGCTCTAAATTTTTTTGATGCAACCTTTTCTTGCAATGCCCCCATATCTGAGTGCGATTTCTTAACAATAAAGCATCGATCAGCCTGCATGAGACGATGTCTCAATTTATTAAATGACGTTTTTGCTTCCATAATTTTTTCCTCTGTGAAATCAATAGGATGCGCATAGTGAACAGATAAAAAGAAAAGTTTTAACAAATTAGCATCTTTATGTTTCGCAACGAAATCTTGAATTGTTATAAAATTACCTAATGATTTTGACATCTTTTGTCCATTTATGGTAAGCAACCCGTGATGTATCCAGTAACGGGCGAAAGGCTTATCCGTCAAAGCCTCTGCCTGGGCTGTTTCGTTTTCATGGTGCGGAAATACCAGGTCGCGGCCGCCGGCATGGATATCGATCGTATCCGTCATAAGGTACTTCTGGCTCATTACCGAGCACTCAATGTGCCAACCGGGCCTCCCCATACCCCAGGGGCTCTCCCAGGACGGCTCGCCTTCCTTTGATTTCTTCCAAAGCGCGAAATCAAGAAGATCCTTCTTTAAATCGCTTGGATCGATACGAACACCGCTTTCCATCGCTTCGATCTTTTGTCCGGAAAGCTGCCCGTAGCGGCTAAAGGCTCGTACGTCAAAATACACATCGCCGCCTGCCTCATACGCATATCCTTTGGCTATTAAACGGGAGATATACGCGATCATATCGGAAATATTTTCCGTGGCGCGCGGTTCGATATCAGCCCTGTCGACCTGGAGTGCTTCTAAATCCTGATAATAACGACTAATATAGTCGGTAACGAGCTCCTTCCAGTCGCGCTTTGACTCATTGGCGCGATTAATGATTTTATCGTCAATGTCGGTAATATTACGCACCCATGTTACTTGATATCCGCGAAAAGAAAGATACCGGCGCATGAGGTCAAAGATATAGAGACTGCGCGCGTGCCCAAGATGACAATCATCGTACACCGTCACGCCACAGGTGTACATGCTCACTCCGGTATCGCGCAGAGGCTTAAATTCTTCTTTCTTTTTACTTAAGGTGTTATATATCGTAAGCATGATGCCTTATTATTACTCAAGGAAAACGTGCGTTTGGCTTGAGGCCGTTCCTGTCCACGCATCTTCTACTTTCTCCCAATTTCTCATCGTGCTCCGGCTGTCATCGAACATACAAAAAGTAGACGCATTTGCGTAGTCAACCATTATGGTATATTCACCCGGAATATTAAAAACATCAAGAAGGAGGTCGCGCAACACAAGATAGTCACCACCATCGCGGCGGGTAAAATAATCTCCTGTAAGGTTAAACTGTTGCGCAAGCTGCTCGCGGTTTGCGCTCGCTTCCTGAGGTGTTATTAAACGTACGGCTTCCCATGATTCATAGCGTTTTTCTTTACGCTCACGGTCCGCGAATACGATCTGAAGCGTTGACGTCATCCCAGAAGCAAGCTCACGATAATCCTGACGTCGCGGCGCGTAGAGGGTGCGGGCGCCGGCTATCGGTAAAAGCGTAAATCTGCTGCCATCCGGCCTGATCACCAAAAACGACAAATGCCAATCACGGCTCGCACGGTCAAAAGAAGAGGGTTGATAAAGCTTAAAACTACCCGGGCTTGCGTTCTTAAAAATAACGTTAAGCGCAATCGGATCGCCGCGCTTGAATATTTCCTGCTGACGCTCTAGCTGTACCGAGAGCGCGTCAGGCTCTATCGCATATACCGCGTTAACGCATACCAGGCTTACCCACAAAAAAAGTATACGATATTTCATACTATATAAACACGCAACAGGCGGGCCGGTTATCCTGATTTCATCTGAAGACACGCTGCCGCAAGACACGCTATAGCGTTGCGGCCGCCAAAAATATCAAGCCCTTCTTTAGACTTGATTTTAACATTTATTTGGCACGAGGGAAAGACCTTGCGCAATGATTCCAGCATGCGTGCTTTGTATCCTACCAGGCGCGGCTTCTGGGCGATAATTGTGATATCAAGGTTAACAAGCAGAAACCGCCGGGTAATTTTTTTGAGAATTACCGTCGCAATATCCTTGCTGTCGAGCCCCCTGCTCGCCGTATCCTGGGGAGGAAAATAATCACCGATATCGCCGAGGCCCGCGGCGCCGCAGAGTGCATCGCAGACTGCATGGAGAACTACGTCACCGTCAGAAACCGCACGCAGACTAAACGGTGCCGGAACCTCCACCCCCGCTAAGATTAATGGGCGCTGGAGCACAGCCCCCTTCGGGACGCGCTGGAGCGCAGCCACACGATGGACATCATACCCTAAACCAAAATAAATATTACCCATAAGAACGCGCGAGCGCCCGCGCAAGGATTATGTCTTCCGGATAGGTTATTTTAAAATTAAGAGGGCTACCCTCAATAATCCTGACCTCACCGCCCATAGACTCTATCACCTCGGCATCATCGGATACCGCGCGCCTGCCAAGCCGCGCGTATGCGGCGCGGATCGTAGTCAGACTAAACCCCTGTGGGGTTTGAGCAAAAAATAGCGCGTTGCGGTCCAGGGTGCGCGTAATAACACTGCCACGCACGGCTTTTACCGTGTCCCGACAAGGAAGACCACAGATAACAGCGGGGAATTTTTTAAGTTCCGTTATGATACGCCGAATAAGCCGGGTGCGCACAAACGGACGGGCGGCATCGTGAATAAGCACATGGGTTACATCGGGCGAGAGCGCGTGGAGGCCATTTTCGACTGAATGATTACGCTCTCTACCCCCTTCGACAATGCGAATACGCGCGCTCTTCCCCATGATTGCGCGCGCGGACGAAAAATGCTCTCTGCGCATAACCAGCACAATTTCTTTAATCTCGCGGATTGCGCTAAAAACCTTCACGCTATGATAAAAAAGGGGCTCACCCGCCAGGCGCAGCATTGTTTTATCAACGCCGAGCCGCCGGCCTCTACCCGCACAAAGAATTATTGTAGCAACTTTCATTTGTTCCTTAATAATGATTACAGCGATCAATAAGATCTCTGGAATCACGGCGCGACCAATCCGCGCCTCTCTCTATTCGCGTACATGAGCGTTTCGAATTCGCGGTCATTCGCGTCTTAACTAATTAACTTCGTAAAAATAATCCTCCCACTGGGGCTCTGTAGAACGGAAGTAACTTCTATATCAACGGTTTTCCCTATAAGCCATTTAGCGTTTTCAACCACAACCATCGTGCCATCTTCAAGATAACCCACAGCCTGGTTATGCTCCTTGCCTTCCTTAACTAATTTTAACGCAAATCGCTCGCCGGAAATAAAACTGGGTTTAAGGGCGTTGACCAAATCATTGATATTCAAAACTTTCAAACCCTGTAGCTGGGCGATACGGTTCAAATTGTAATCAGTCGTAAGAATCTTGGCATCGAGATTCTGGGCAAGCTTGACGATCTTTTCATCAACACTACTTACTCCTTCCACATCTTCATCGTGAATCGTCACTTCGATATTTGTTTCTTTTTTAAGTGAATGCAGTATTTCGATGCCGCGTTTTCCTTTTTGACGCTTCATGTGGTCGGTAGAATCGGCAAGGGCGCGCAACTCGTTAAGCACAAAGAGTGGTATGACAAAACGTGCCTCAAGAAACCCGGTTTTGACGATATCAATGATACGCCCGTCAATGATAATGCTGGTATCGACCACAACGGTTTCCTCTTTTAAGTCCTGCCGCTTGAACTTCACATACGGGATAACCAGATTAAATTCGCTTCTTCCTTTGATCCCCAGCGTCAATCCCAAATACACAAAGATGATGGTAACAAACGAACTAATACTACTTACAAACTCTACGGGAAGATTAAAACCCGTAAGAGTCGTGGAAAATATCTTCGCGAGCATCAAACCCAAGATCACCCCAAAGACAGCGCTTGAGAGCCCTTTCAGCGAGACTTTCCGAGCGAAAATCTCAAAAAATACGACCGCAAGCCCAACCACAAAGCCAAAAATCATAGCGTACAAAGCGTGATTGTTGCCAAGGGAATAGCCGGCAGCAGTGCAAATAAAAACAAAGAAAGCGCGTAAAATCACTAAGCTCTTCATAGAGATACCTCCTGGAAAAACATACGTCGTAATTCCCCTCTTAACGGGTCCTATATATTATAATAAAAACCATCTATCGTATATGTCCGCGCTAAGGCGGATGAACGCTTCATGTAAAGACTGCATCAACTACTTCGCCGAGCGCGGTGCAACCTCTGACCGCAAACGTAAACCCTTTATCAATTTCCTTAAGATTACCTTCCGGAACAAAACAGCGCTTAAACCCCGCGCGCTTAACTTCGCCAAGGCGCAAATTAATATTATGCACCCGGCGAAGCTCCCCTGCGAGGCCGACTTCGCCGATAAAAACGCTCCCGGCGGCAACTTCTTTTTCCCGTAGGCTTGAGACAATCGCAATCACCGCTCCCAGATCAGCTGCCGGATCGCTAATGCGCAACCCGCCGGCAACATTCAGGAAAATATCTTCGCTCGAAAGAGGAAGCTTTAATCGTTTCTCAATAATGGCAACAAGCAACGAAAACCGGTTAAAATCAAAACCAAGGCTTCTTCTACGCACAACCCCAAATGAAGCTTTACTTACCAATGATTGAAGCTCAAGCAACAGGGGCCGCAAACCCTCAATCACGCAGGCGACAGAACTTCCTGAGACCGCCTGGCTCTGATGCGGTAAAAAAAATTCATTAATTTTTTTAACTTCCTCTAAGCCCCGAGAAGTCATTTCAAAAACGACAATATCTCCGGTGGGCCCAAAACGGTTCTTCGTTGAACGCAATATCCGGTAATTAGAAAGTATCTCTCCCTCGAAATAAAGAACGCAATCAACAATATGCTCAAGCAATTTTGGACCGGCGAGCGCGCCGTCTTTGGTGACATGCCCCACAATAAAAACTACAATACCCAAATTCTTCGCGATCTGTGTCAGGATGTCGGCGCAACCGCGTATCTGCGTAACGCTCCCCTTGGAACCGTCACATTGATCTGAATGAACAACCTGGATCGAATCAACAACCAGAAATCTAAAATGCTGTTCCCTGATGTGGACATAAACTTCGTCGAGATTATCTTCCCCTAAAATATAGAGCCCTGAACAATCGCTCCCAAGGCGCTGGGCACGTAATGAAATCTGCTCAGGCGACTCCTCGGCACTTACATATAATGTTTTATCTACAAAGGAAAGCTGCGCCGCAACCTCAAGGAGTAATGTTGACTTTCCAACCCCCGGCTCTCCTCCAAGAAGAATGACCTCTCCCTTAACCAAGCCACCGCCTAAAATCCGGTCAAGACCCTCAATGCGGGTTGAAATCCTGGTAACCTCGTTCTTACCGACTTCCTTGACCAACTGGGGTGAAGTTTTTTCTTTCACAAAAAGCGCGGCTCCTTCCACCTGCTTCTCCTCGGCGAACGTTTCCCAGCCTTCACATAAAGGGCACCTGCCCAGCCACTTCACCGATTTATATCCGCAATTTGAACAATGAAACATTAGTCGTGCCTCTCCTCAAACACTAAACACGAAACCCAAAATCCGAAACATTACTTGTTTCGAGCTTCGAATCTCGTGTTTTGATTGCGAAACCCCTATTTACGCTTTCTCGACTCTCGCGGTTTATATAACAGTTTCCACGGATGATTCTTCAGATCGTCAATAAGTTCTTCAGTCTTACGAAAAATAGAATCGTCGTAAAGAAACTTACCCAACGTGCCCTGTTGTTTCTGAATGTCCTCGGTCATACGCTTAACGTTAAGCGTTATCGCTTCGGTATTGTTAAGAATATTTTCAAACGACACTCTCAGTTTTCCATCTTTAACGAACTCGTTGACCTCACGCATGGTTTTATGAAAATTATGCACAACAGTAAAAAGCGGAAGCGGCGAAATACCTTCGACGACTTCGCCGCGCTCGAAATAACCATCTATTTTGTCCGGAGGCATTATTTCAAGATATTTCTCGCCGAATAAACTCAAGCTATTGATAATAAACGATGAATTACGTGGAATACGCGTATCTTCCTGCACCTTCGCGTACACAAAAACAACCGGCTGGCCTTCTTCCTGAGCAATCTCAACGCGCTTAACCTCTCCGACATCAACACCACAGAAACGCACCGGGGATGCCGGACGAAGACCTTCGGCGAAATAAAAACGGATCTTAAGCTCGTAGGTACCTTTCCAAAAGGTCACGTCACGGATCGAAAGAAGGGTGATCAAGAGCACAATAAGCGCAAGGATAAAGAAACCTCCCATTTTTAGCTCGCGCATATATTTTTTCATATCCCAGGTTTCATTCTTCATCGCCCCACCCCCTTCTCTAAACGCTAATGACCGCGAATAAAAAACGCGAATTACCGCTAATTGGAAACATTAATTTACGCTAATCAGAAGTATCTAGTATTGAGTATTGAGTCTATTAAAGCGCCTTTTATTCCCTCACGCGATACTCAATACTCTGTACTCAATACGCCTTCTTTATCTGCCATCTTTCCCATGAGCTAACAGCTATGAGCTCATGGGCTTTCTTCATACTTCCGTCTCCTTGATCGGACCCGCCGACGAACCCTTAATAAACTGTATGACCCGCGCATCGGACGTATTGTTAAGATTGTCTTTATCACCAAAGAAAATAATTCTTCCGCCCAGAAGAAACGCCAAGCGATCGGCAAGTTTCAGACCCACCTCCAGGTCGTGCGTCACCACCAATGACGTAATGCCGAGACGTTTATGTAAATCATCAATTAAGGAAACAACCTTGTCCACCGCGATAGGGTCAATCCCGGTAGTCGGTTCATCATAAATAATGATTTTAGGGTTATAAATAATGGCGCGGGCGATCGCCACGCGCTTCTTCATGCCTCCGGAAAGCTGGTACGGGTATAAGTCCTCTATCCCCTCAAGCCCTACCAATTTTAATGTATCCTTGGCGCGCTGACGGATTTCAGGCTTTTTGAGATTTGTATGCTGATAGAAATAAAATCCCACGTTCTCCTCAATGGTAAGAAAATCAAAAAGTGCCGCACTCTGAAAGACCAATCCAAACAACAATCTAATTCTCTCAAGTTCTTTTCTGGAAAGCTGCGTAATATCTGTCCCGTCAATAAAAACCTTACCGGAATCAGGGCGCAGGAGCCCCATGATATTTTTAAGAAGCACCGTCTTTCCGGCTCCGCTGCGGCCGATAATAAGAAAAGTTTCGCCCTTATTAATGGTAAGATTAACACCATCGAGCACTTTTTTGGCGCCAAAGAACTTAGTGATATTATCAATATGGATCATTGCTTCAGTGCTCATAGTGGTGCCCGTTCAGCTTTCAGACCAAGACTCCCTCCCCGACAGGGGACATGAACCTCTCCGGACTAAAGTCCGGAGTTTCTTTATAATCTCACGCATGTATCCACGGGTTAAAAGCCCATGGATTTGTGCGGTGGCGATTAAAAAAGGAAATAAAAAAACGCAGTTAATATGCAATCACACACAATAATAAGGATAAAAGAACGCACGACAGCTTTCGTAACCGATTCGGAAACATCGGTAGATGAAAACGGCCGAAAACCCTCATAGCAACAGACAAATGCGATGATCGAGCCAAAACAAATACTCTTAATAAAACCATTCATAAGATCTTTCATTTTAAGAGCATCGAAGGTGAGCTTAAAATACAGGTTAAAAGGGATCCCGAACTTTGATGAGCCGACCAAATAGCCCCCAAAAATACCAAGAAGGTCAGCATAAATAATAAGCACCGGCATGGTGATCAGCAGCGCCAGGAATTTGGGAACCACCAAATAATCGATAGGATCAACGGCAAACGCATCCAGCGCGTCAACCTGTTCGCTGATTTTCATCGAACCAATACCGGCGGTGATCGAGGCGCCGCTGCGCGCGGCCACAATCAAAGAGCCAAGCACCGGGCCAAGCTCGCGAACCAACGATAGAGCCACGAGTGACGCGATATAAATTTCCGAGGAAAATTGTTTCAATTGATAGGCTGTCTGAAAGGCGATAATAATCCCAATAAAAAAAGAAATCAGGGAAACAAGGGGTAAGCTATCGATACCAATAAAAATAATTTCACGAACAAGGGATTTAAGACTGCGTTTCTTTCTGAAGATCCAGGCAAATGTTTCGCTTACAAAGAAAGTCATCCTGCCGAAATAACCCAATAGGTCAAGGCTGCTTCTAATAAGCCTCATCAGAATTCTCTCCTGCGCTCAAAACCAAGAATGCTTTTATCTTCCTGCATGCGAAGCTTCAGATAATTGTCACGGTACATTTTATAGCGTAACTCGGTACCGGGTTCCATAGAGTCCTCATCCTGACGCGCTCGAGCATCAAGTAAAACGTCAAAGTTCCCCTCGACCTCTTTCCTGAACCCCACATTTTTATCTTCCTCGGCGAGCAGGCGCCATCCGTCAAGCGTTACCTCGTGGGACACAAATGCCGCGCCCGGAAAAAGATTATTGAAGTCGCGCAAACTTAACGTGCCGTCAATTGCGTAACTACTACCATTCTTTAAGACAATTTTCGAATCGGTTAGCATCAAAAGAGGAGGCTTACCTAAAAAATTAAGCGCGAAACTTGAAAACTCAACCCCTTGGTAGACTCCATCCATAATATTAATGGATCCACTTGCAAGATAGTTGGTCAATTGTCCCCAGATTTTTGCGTGCGCGCTGATTTTTCCTTTTAACTGTGGCTCTTCTTGGAATGTATTAACGTCAACATTAAGAAATACATCCTGATTCTCAATATTCACGTTTCCCTTGACAAGAAATTCCGGCGAAGAAAAATGACTCACATAGAGTGTATCGCCGCGCTTGACGATTTTAAGTTTTATCCACGGAAACAACTTTTCTTTGACGGCAATATTTTTCCCTTCGAGATTAAAGATAAGCGCTTCGTTCTCGCTCTTAACATCAAAAGTAAAGTCACCTCTGATGTTAAGATTTCCAATCGGAAACCCGGCCATCTCTATCTTCCGATTCTGAAAATCAATCGCGACAGAATTCTGCGCATACAGCGGCATAACACAGACTGCGATGCCTAATACAGAAAGAAAAAAAATTCTCATTCAAATTGTAACTCTTCGCCTTTCCTGCTCACTCTAATTTTTACCACTTTTTCCGTTTTTAATCGTTCCTTAAATGTTCCTTTAATAATATCCTCGGCAAGCGGATCCTCCAGGAAACGCTGGATAACCCTCTTTAAGGGGCGCGCGCCAAAAAGAGGATCAAACCCCTTATCGATAAAAAACTCTTTCGCATCAGGCAACATCTGGATCTCAAAACCCTGGTCTTTGACGCGTTCGTTGACATACGAGATTTCAATATCCACGATCTGCTCAAGATCTTCCTTGCTTAGGGGCCTGAATACAATCGTTTCGTCAAGCCGGTTTAAAAATTCAGGCTTAAACGTTTTCTTCACCTCCTCAAAAAGGAGCCGCTTCATATCCTCGTAACTAATATCATCGGTGATAGTTTTAAAACCAAGCGAGCCGCGCTTACGAATAATTTCAGCGCCGACATTTGAAGTCATGATCAGGATCGTATTGCGAAAACTAACCCTTCGGCTAAAACTATCGGTTAATCTGCCTTCCTCTAAGATCTGCAACAGCAGATTAAACACATCGGGATGCGCTTTTTCGATTTCATCGAGCAGGACTACCGAGTATGGCCGGCGGCGCACTTTTTCGGTAAGCTGCCCCCCCTCTTCATATCCGACATATCCCGGAGGAGCGCCGATTAAACGCGAGACATTGAACTTCTCCATATATTCACTCATGTCAAGCTGGATAAGCGCGTCCTCATCTCCAAACATAAACTCAGCCAGGGCTCGCGCGAGCAGCGTTTTACCGACACCCGTGGGGCCCATGAAAAGAAACGAACCAATAGGCCGGCGAGGAGCCTTAATGCCCGCGCGCGCTCTGCGTATCGCGCGCGCGATTGAATCAATCGCCTCGGGTTGCCCGATAACTTTCCCGGCGAGCTCAGCCTCTGCACGCAAAAGCTTCTCTGATTCCTTCTGCTCAAGACGGTATATCGGAATACCCGTGATCTGCGCTACCAGACGCGCAATGTCTTCCTCGGTAACGGTCGGAACGATCTGATCGCGTTTTTTACTCCAATCCTTACGCAAGCTATCAAGTTTAAGTCTCAATGTTTTCTCTTCGTCACGTAAGCGTGCTGCCGCTTCAAAATCCTGTTGCTTGATCAACGCTTCTTTTTCTTTCGTGATCTCATTAAGCTGTGTTTCGGATTCCTTAATTTCCTTGGGCGCGGTTAATACGGTAAGGCGCGCACGGGCGCCCGATTCATCAACAAGATCAATTGCCTTATCAGGAAGAAATCTTCCGGAAACATAACGATCGGAAAATTTAGTCGCCGCCTGAAGGGCCTCATCCGTAAATTGCACGCGATGATGAGCTTCGTATTTATCCCGAAGTCCTTGTAAAATTTCTACGGTTTCTTCCACGGTCGCAGCCTCAACATAAATCGGCTGAAATCTACGCTCAAGCGCTGCATCTTTTTCAATATGCTTCCGGTATTCATCAAGCGTCGTTGCGCCGATACATTGTATTTCCCCGCGCGAAAGTGCCGGTTTTAATATGTTAGAAGCGTCAATCGCTCCTTCAGCGGCACCGGCGCCCACCAACGTATGCAACTCATCAATAAAAATAATAACGTCCTTTGATCGTTTAATTTCCTCCATTACCGCTTTAATGCGCTCTTCAAATTGACCGCGATATTTAGTCCCGGCGATCATCAGTGCTAAATCAAGCACGATCAGGCGTTTGCTGCGCAAAAGCTCCGGCACATCACCTTTGGTAATACTCTGAGCGAGCCCCTCGACAATTGCGGTCTTACCCACACCAGCCTCCCCCAATAACACCGGATTGTTCTTTGTCCTACGGGAGAGTATCTGGATGACCCGCTCAATTTCTAATTTCCGTCCGATGACAGGGTCAAGTTTTCCGTCTTTGGCCAGCTTCGTTAAATCACGGCCAAATGAATCGAGCGCGGGAGTTTTTGAGGAAGTCGATGTGGCGGTCTGACTCGTTGCGCCTTGGGGATGAGCACCTCCTAAAAGCGCTGAAATTTCTTCGCGCACCTTCGCAATGTCAATACCCAATGAAAAAAGCACCTGTGAAGCAAGGCCTTCTCCTTCACGGATAAGGCCAAGGAGTATGTGCTCCGTCCCGATATAGTTATGCCCCAAATTACGTGCCTCTTCAGCCGCAAGTTCAAGCGCCTTTTTAGCGCGCGGTGTAAATGGAATATCTCCGAGCACCGAAGCCGAGCTACCCGGAGAAATAAGCTTCTCTATCTCGATACGCAAGCGTTCAAGATCAATCCCTAAATTCTGCAACACCGCGCAGGCAACACCTTCTCCCTCACGAACAAGGCCGAGTAAAATATGTTCCGTCCCGATATAATCGTGATTAAAGCGCCTCGCTTCTTCTTTTGCCAACACCAATACTTTTCGTGCCCTTTCGGTAAATCGATTAAACATTCCTTGACCTCCTTAAAAATACAGAGAGCTCATATCGAGGAGCTCTCAATCGCTCATTATGCAATAAAACCTAAAGCCAAACGCGACAGGCAACCTTACTGATTCAATACCAAACGCTCTCGTAAAATCGACGCTCTAATGAAATCGCGCTCTTCTTCCTTGAGAGGCTTATTCTCAATCTTCTGCAAATGCGCCGGCTGGATCATTAAAAAAAGACTGTTAATAAGCTCGCGCCGTATCCCTCTAATTATACCTAAATCAAGACCCAAAGACAACATCGAAAGATGGCTCAACGCTTCTTTGCTACCGATGAGACGGCAATGTTTTAGTATTCCGAAAGCCCGCCAAACATTATCCTGGAGGCTAAATTTGTATTTTTTTACCAGGCTATCGCGAGAAGCGATCTCCTGTTCTTTTACTTGATTAACAACGCCTGAAAGATTATCAATAATTTCCTGCTCGGAAAGACCGAGCGATCCCTGATTGGAAATTTGGAAAAAATCACCCAGAGCCTGCGTACCTTCACCAAAGAGGCCGCGCGCGGTAAAAGAAATTTTAACGAGAAGCTCTAAGATCTTATTGATACGTTTCGTTAAAACAAGTGCCGGGATATGAAGCATGCATGAAGCGCGCAGCGCTGTCCCCGTATTGGTAGGGCACGAAGTCAGATATCCCAAATCAGGTAGAAAAGCGAAATCAACCAAATGATCAAGCTCATCATCGATTTGCCGGGCAATATTCCAGCAATGAGCCAGGTCAAACCCCGACGTAATCACTTGCAGGCGTACATGATCCTCTTCATTTACCATAAGCGCAATGCGCTCATCGTTTGAAACGATCAAGCCCTTAGCTTTAGGAGAGATACTATGTTCCTGGCTTATAAGGTGTCTTTCAAGGAGAAGCTGACGATCGATTTCGTCAACATTCTCCATGCGCACAAATGAGCTTCTCTTAAGCAATCCAAGATTATCGATGACTCCTTCGATCGTGGCACACACATTCTCTTTTTGAGCGCCGGAAGCACGGGACGGAAAAGGAATGTCGGCAAAATTACGCGCAAGACGAACACGCGACGAAAACACGATCTCAGAGGAAGGCCCTTTGCCATTAAGCCAGCTATTTTCGTTGGTAAGAAGGTTTTCAAACATATTCAAGCGCTAATGACCGCGAATCCAAAAGACGCGAATTTTCGCGAATGTAAAAACGTGAAGCTCCCTCTGTTATCTCCAATCTGAAATTCCGCCTCTCCGCTTGCAGCAGAGGGCGAGACCTCGCCAGCTATTGCCGGCGGGCTGCCATCTTCCTTATGAGCCATGGACTATGGACTTTCTCTCGCCCCGCATCCAATGCGCTGTCTTTAAACCTCACGAGGCACGTTTAGCTTCTGCCTGTTTTATTTCATCACGCAGGCGGGCCGCTTCTTCATACTCCTCGAGATTGATTGCCCGCTGGAGCCGTTCTTTGAGCTCGCTGATTTTTGCGGACGACGTGATTTTCTTTTCTTTACGATAAGGAATTTTTCCCGCGTGACTGGTAGAACCGTGAATTTTCTTAAGTAACGGCAGGAGCACTCCTCTAAACGCGCTGTAGCAATACGCACAGCCAAGCCGCCCTTTTTTTTTGAAATCAGCGTAACTTAAGCCGCACGAAGAACATTTCAGAGCTATCTCTTCCTTTTCTTTAAGCGGGTCGAGGCCGGTCAAACCTACGAGAAAATCAGAGACATTAAGCTGATCTTTGATCTCTTCTGTTTTTGATTTAGCGCACGCCTGGCATATGTGCAGCTCCGCAATCTTATCATGAACGATCTCGGTAAGATGCACCGTCGCTATATTTTTGTGGCAAATGTCGCAAACCATATCTCTAATATTTTGAATGACTAATTTCGAAGTCCCGAATGACGAATGAATGATTGATGCTTGAATGATTAGAAATTTCTAAATTTAATCATTGAGTGGTAATTCGAAATTCGGGTTTCGTCATTCGTCATTTACAAACTATATTTCACTCCCTTTGTCTTGGTTGCTTTTTTGAACTCGCGCCTTAGGCGCGCCGTAAGAGGCCCTGGTTTCCCGTCACCGATCGAGCGCCCGTCAATCTTAACCACAGGAATGATTTCCGCTGCTGTTCCGGTCAAAAAACATTCTTGGCTGATATACACCTCATGACGTGTAAGCACGTGTTCGTGCGTTGGGATCTTTGCAGCTCGGGCAAGCGCAAGCACTTCATCGCGCGTTATCCCGCGTAACGTGCCCATGCATTGGGGGGGCGTATACAGGTGGCCCTTCTCCACCACGAAGATGTTGTCTCCGGTACACTCGGCAACATACCCAAGATGATCAAGCATGAGCGCTTCCTCAAATCCACAATTACTTGCTTCGATTTTCGCTAAAATATTATTTAAATAGTTAAGCGACTTAATCTGGGGATTGAGCGCCTCCGGTATGGTGCGCACCGTGGGCACCGTCATGATCGCCATTCCCTCCTGATAGAGTTTTTCCGGATACAGCGAAACTTTGTCCGCAATAACGACGACTGTGGGCTTACCAAAACATTTCTTGGGATCAAGTCCTAAGTCACCCTCACCCCGCGAGACAATAAGACGCACATAGGCGTCTTTCAAACGATTGGCCTTCAATGTTTTGACAACCGCGTCAATACACTCCTTTTTACTCAAGGGAATCGTAAGCATGATTGAATGCGCAGACTCAAAGAGCCGGTCAATATGCTCCTGCAATTTAAACACCCGGCAATTGTAAGCCCGTATCCCCTCGAATACCCCGTCGCCGTATAAAAAGCCGTGGTCAAATACCGAGATCTTCGCTTCTGATTTTTCAACTAACTTACCGTTTAAATAAATTTTCATTGAACCCTCCTTCATACTAACCTACTGTGTTATGATGCCGCCCGCAAGGCGAACGATACGGTGTGCGCGACGGGCAAGCTCAAGATTATGAGTAATAAGAACGAGCGCCTTTTTTTTATCGTGATGTAACGTTTCTAAAAGATGCATTACCTTATTCTGGGAATCAATATCGAGATTGCCCGTCGGTTCATCACATAAAATGATATCCGGGTTGTTGACGAGCGCCCGCGCTATCGCCACTTTTTGCTTTTCTCCTCCGGACAGCTGCGAAGGGAAAAAATCGCGACGCTCAATAATCCCTAAATATTCTAACAACTCCTGCGCTCTTTTGGAAGAAGATTTTCGTTTCATAGAATGCGCCGCGATGGCAATATTCTCGAGAACGTCGAGCTCCTCAATCAAATGATAGAACTGAAAAACAAAACCGATAGTCCGATTACGCCAACGCGCCAACGCTCGCTCACCCATCGCATGGATGTCACTGCCCCGGAAGAAAATCGTCCCGTGTGTCGGCTCGTCAAGGCCGCCCATCATATGCAACAGCGTCGACTTGCCCGCGCCGGAAGGCCCAACGATAGCGCAATAATCTCCTTCAGGAATCGCCAGCGTGACCTCGCGCAACGCAGCAACGGCGCCTTGAGCTGATGCGCCGGCATCATAAATTTTTGTTACCGCAACAATGTCGAGTAAGGTATTCATGGTGTATGCAGTATAGAATGTATTTTCCATGTATTGAGTAGTGAGTATTGTGTATTGAGTTTATCGAAAGCGTATCTTTCATCTCCTACTCGATACTCAATACTCTGTGCTCTATACTCAATCTTGCTAAACGCTATCTTATTCGTACCTGAGCGCTTCCGACGGAGCAAGGCGCGATGCGCGTATTGCCGGAAGTAAACTTGAAAAAAACGCAAGCGCTATTCCCACGAGCGCGATGAGGCCGATATCCCGGTAGTTAAGTGCAACAGGCAGGCTTTCCACGTAATATATTTCTTCCGGCAGTTTTATAAATTGATACTTAGCAAGCGCCCAACACAACCCCAGCCCCAGGATGAGGCCGGCTGCCACGCCGATAACGCCCAAAAGAAGCCCTTGCAGGCTGAACATCGCCAAAATCTTATTGTTGGTAAACCCCAGCGACTTGAGCACTCCAATGTCTTTGGTTTTCTCAACTGTTTTCACCGTCAGGGTCGCAAAGATGTTAAATGATGCTACCAGCACGATCAGGCTTAAAATAACAAACATCGCGATCTTTTCAAGTTTAAGAGCCGAGAAAAGAATACGATTGGTCTCCATCCAGGTACTAGCAAAAACTCCTTCAGGGAAATCGGCGACTATCCTTTGCTTGATACGCTCTGCGGTAAACGGGTCTTTGATACGTATCCCTAAAAATAAAAGATAATTGGGAGTCAGCGTTTTTGCTTTTGCGAGGTCCATAATCAAATAATTATTATCAATATCGTAGATGCCCACCTTAAAAGTTCCGCGAATCTGTCCTTCCTGAAGCTCCATTTTCCGCGCCAAAGGATACCACTCAAGCTTGCGAGCCAGATAATAACGTTTTTTCAGCCCTTCACCAACAAAAAAACCATCGTTCTTCAAATCTTCTTTAACATACTTATAAAATATCGCGGCTTCCTGCGCATCGGCCAGATCAACGCCCTTAACCATAAGCGGCGCAACATAATTTTCAAATTTAGCAAATACCTGTGTCTGCAGGTATACTGAAGCGCTCTCGACTCCCTCGTAAGCCAAGACCTTTTCTTTAATGCCGCCAAGCTCCTCTGATTTGACGCTCTCAACAACAAGATGATAATTAAAACGCAGGAGTTTCTCCATCAGATCGCGGTCAAAACCGTTCATCACGGAAATAACCACGATCAGCGCCGCAACACCAAGCGCGACTCCTGTGCAAGAAATAACACCGATAAAGGAAATATGTTTGGCCTTGCCCCTAAAAAGATACCGGCGAGCTAAGAATAGTTCTGTTCTCATATATTTACACGCAGATCATCGCAGATTAACACCACCGATGAACACAGATTTCTATCTGTGCCGATCCGTTCAAGTCTGAGCTAATCTGTGCCTTCAAGGGGCTTAAGAAGCGGAAATAAAATTACGTCTCTGATGGAAGGCTGATTTAAAAGAATCATTACGAGCCTGTCAATGCCAATACCAAGGCCTGCCGCCGGGGGCATCCCATATTCGAGACTCGTAACAAAATCCTTATCAATCTTTTTAGGAAGCTCCTCCTCGACCTCAAGCTGCTTGGTAAAACGCGCCTCCTGCTCAATGGGATCGTTTAATTCGGAATAGGCATTCGCGACTTCAAGCCCGGCAATAAACAGCTCAAAACGCTCAACGAGCGCAGGATTATCTCTGACGGTTTTCGCCAGCGGCGAAGTCCAGGTAAAAAATTCGGTAATAAATGCCGGCTTATCTTTTGGAAAATTCTTTTCAATGAGCTCCTCGGTAATATTTAATATTTGGGTGCGGCTGACGGCTTTTGCCGAAAGATTCATTTTCTTGACCACCTTCTCGACAAACACCGACTCAACATCTCCTGATTCGACCCCAAACTCTTGCTTAAAAAGCGCCGCGAAAGAAATCCGCTGCCAGGGCGGCGTAAAATCAATTTTGGCTCCCTGGTAGTCAATCACCAACGTTCCATGAAGCTCCTGGACCAGTTGTGAAAACAGGTCTTCGCATGTTTTCATCTGATACTCATAGTTTTCATAGGCGCAATACGCCTCAAGCATCGTAAACTCCGGAGAATGCCGCGTAGAAACTCCTTCGTTGCGAAAGCTCCGGTTGATCTCATACACACGCTCCATACCCCCGACCAGAAGCCGTTTTAAATAGAGCTCCGGGGCGATACGAAGATACACGTCCATATCATTGGCATTATGGTGCGTAACAAACGGTTTCCCGACAGCCCCTCCCGCTAAAGGGTGCAGCATCGGCGTTTCCACTTCAATAAACCCGCGGTTGTTAAAAAAATCACGGATACGGGCGATGATTTTCGAACGCTTAATAAAGACTTCTCGCACTTCGGGGTTTGCGATTAAATCAAGGTAACGCTGGCGATACCTGACCTCAACATCTTTTAAACCGTGCCATTTTTCGGGTAACGGACGCAACGCCTTGGCAAGTACCGTAATATTTTCCGCCAATACCGTCTGCTCTCCGGTACGCGTTACAAAGAGCTTTCCCTTGATGCCGATAATGTCACCGATATCTAAATCTTTAAAAAGCTGGTAGTGCGCGCCCAGCGTGTTAAGTTGAGCGTAAAGTTGGATTTTTCCAGTATGATCGCTGATGTGGCCAAAGCTTGATTTACCGTGCTCACGCTTGGCAATGAGCCGGCCGGCAATCGTAACTTCTTTTCCTTCCGCAAAACCATCAACTATCTCTTTGATATTCAATGGTTTAGGAAAACTCGTCTGCGCAAAAGGGTTACCAAATTCCTGAGTGATTTTATGCAATTTCTCGATACTCATAAGCCACAATTATATATACTATACCTATAGATGTCAAACCAAATCACTATTCAGCTTTTTCGTATTGCGTATCGCGTCCCTACCAGGAGGCTTCGCACTATTGAGTATTGCACTTTAGGGGTTACGCACTCAATACTCTGTACTCGATACTCAATACTTTCTTCACTAATCGCTAACCGCTATCCGCTCTACGCTAATACATGATTGGCCGCGGCGAGCAACCGCTTGGTGTATGAATGGACTGGATTTGTAAAGATCACCTGGCTTATACCCTGCTCAACGATTGCACCTTGATACATGATGTAGCAGAATTGAGAAATCCTTTTAAGCAGCTTTAGGTTATGAGAGATAAAAAGAAAAGTCATACTATGTTTTTTTTGCAGGTGCGCAAGAAGCCTAATAATAGTCACTGCGGTGGTAGCGTCAAGACTTGATGTAGGTTCGTCAAAGATTACCATACGGGGCCTGTTAATGAGCGCGCGCGCAATCGCCACGCGCTGCTGCTGGCCCCCGCTTAACTCGTGAGGATACCGGGTAAGGTAGGTTTCGTCAAGCTCGACTTCCGCTAATGCCGCGCGCACCGTTGATAATGCCTCCGCACGCCTGATCCTATGCCGCACCCGAAGGACCTCATCGAGTGTCGCAAACACGGTATAGCGATGATCAAGGCTTGCGCTAGGATTTTGAAAAACGATCTGAATATTTTCGCGCACAAGGCGCTCATTACGGGGAGGTGTAATGTCGGCCCCATTACACCGAATAGAGCCACACACGGGCCGGTTAAATCCAAGGATAGTCCGTGCCAAAGTCGTTTTCCCACATCCGCTTTCCCCCGCAAGGCCGATGACGCCCTGCTGCGGAAAGCGTAACGTAACACCATCAAGCGCTTTGATCACGTCGCGTTTCTGCTTAAAATATACTTTGAGGTCTTCTATCGTTAAAAAGTCAGCCATTTCTAATTATAATTCTCCCAATTCTTTAAAAGATGCAAGGAGACTTTTAGAATAATTCTCTCCCGGCGCACGGAAAAAGTTATCGACTGCCGCGGCCTCTACAACTTTCCCCGCGCGCAGCACCACTAGGCGGTCGCAGAGCGCTTTTACTAAATCAAGATTATGCGTAATAAACAGCATGCTAAAACGATACTCCCGGCGCAATGCTTTGAGAAGATTTATAATTTCGCTCTCCGTGGTAACGTCAAGAGAACTCGTCGGCTCATCGGCAATAATCAACGAGGGCTCAAGCATCAGCGTCATGGCCAGCGCTACCCTTTGGAGTTGGCCTCCGCTGAGCTCGTGAGGATAACTTGCAAGCACGCGCTTTGCTTCTTTTAAGCGCACTTTATTAAACACAGTATCGATGGCCTCATTGAATTGACTTTTTGCGCGTAGCCCTTTTTTAATACGCAACACCTCGCGCACCTGATATCCAATACTTAAAACCGGATTGAAACTTGAGGCGGGCTCCTGCATAATCAGGCCAAGATTATTTCCACGCAAGCTCTCAAGCCGGGTCTTTCTCGCCTTAAAAATACTTTCTTGACGGAAAAAAATATCGCCTTTCGTGTACGCATCGAGCGGTAAAAGGTCTAGGATCGAGAACGCGAGAGTGCTTTTACCGCTTCCTGATTCACCGACAATACCAACGATCTCATTCTCGTTAACACTGAAACTAACATCATCAAGTGCCGCGCGGTTTTGCGGGGTTGACTGATAGTGTACGGTAAGATTTTTTATTTCTAAAATCATATACTATTCACCCAGACTTCAGGCTTTACGCTATAAACCTAGAACCTGTAACCTTGAGCCTACACCCCTTACAGGATCTTCCTCTTCGGATCCAACGCGTCCCTGAGCGCGTCTCCGACAACATTAAAACAAACGACGGTTACCAGAATAAATATTCCCGGCGTAAGTATCCAGGGAGAAAGACGAATATTAACGATCCCGAGCGCTGACGAAAGAAGATTACCCCAGCTTGCCTGCGGCTCCTGGATACCCAGGCCCAGTAAACTCAATGCCGCCTCCGCGCCAATATACCCGGGAATACTTAAGAAAAACGCCGCCAATACATAAGAAAACGTGTGCGGCAAAATATGACGCGTGATGATCGCGACATGCGACAAGCCGCTTGCGCGCGCGGCATAAACAAACTCACGCTCCCGAAGCGATAAGCTCAAGCCTCTGATGATGCGGGCAATAGACGCCCAGCCAATCAAGGAAAGTATTACCACGATAAGCAAATAAACCTCAAGCGAACGTAAATACGGCGGGAATGCGGCGCGAAGAGCAAGCATCAGATAAAATGCCGGAACGCACATGATGACTTCGCATAAACGCATTAAAGCATTATCAACGCTACCCCCCGCGTAGCCGGCAATACCACCCACAACCATTCCGATTCCAAGCGAAAGAAGCGCTCCGACAATTCCTATGGAAAGAGAAACTTGCGCGCCATACAGAATACGGGAGAAGATATCGCGGCCGCGGCTATCTGCGCCGCATAAAAATACTTTTGTCCCCGGCGCTCCGAAAAAATGAATATCACTCTCAAACAAACCAAAAAGTTTATAACGGCTACCGCGCACAAACAACTTCACCGGACACGATTTCATTGTATCTTCAACGTATACACGCTGATAATATTCATTCAGTGAAACATTCCGCCGATAGACAAAGGGAGGGCTTACCCTATTGTTTCCATCAATCAAATGAATCTGTGAGGGCGGCGCATATACCGTCAAAACATCATCGTCGTCGTAATGGTAAGGCGCAAAAAAAGGAGCAAACAGAGCCATCGTATACAAAACACCTAAGACCACAAGGCTCGCCAGCGCTAACTTGTTATGAGTGATTGTTTTTAGAATGTTCATAATGAGTAAGCGTAGAGCGGTTAGCGTAGAGCGTATAGAAAAAAATTAGCGAAGATTAGAAAATTCTAAATTCTATATTTTTCTCTAAACGCTATCCGCTCAACGCTCTACGCTAAACTTGACACCCTGTAAGCATTAGCCCCTCACCGCTGGTACCGTATTCGCGGATCGGCATACGCAAGTAAAATATCGCTTAAAAGGTTACCGGCGATAAGCATGATTCCGCCGATAAGCATAGCGCCCATCACTAAATATAGATCCTGACTGCGCACCGCCTCAAGCGTTACCTGCCCTAAACCCGGCCAGCCGACAATAATTTCCACCAACGCCGCGCCGCTTAATAAATCAGCAAACTGATATCCAAAAATAGTAATCATAGGGTTAAGCGCGTTACGCAGCGCGTGGCTATACAGAATGCGCGTACGACTCAATCCTCGCGCGCGCGCGCCCAAAATATAGGTAGAGCCTAGTATTTCAAGCATATGAGCTCGCAATATCTTATGCAGGCTGGCAATACTTCCGATCGAAAGCACCAGCACAGGAATAATAAGATGCCTCAGAAGATCGCCTGCTTTCTGCCACGGCGAAAGCTCCTCAAAAAGAAGCGAGCGCATACCTCCCAGCGGGAACCATCCCGAAAAAGTAGCGGCATAGAGAAAAATAAAAGCCCAAAAAAACGCGGGCGTTGAAATGCCTACATATGAGCATAAGGAAAGGACTTTATCGATTAACTTATTTTTATGGAGAGCCGCGGTCACACCGAGAGGAATAACGATGAGCCACGTAAAAAGAAGGGATGAAAGCGCCAAAAGGACGGTGTTAGCCGCCCGCGCTGCAATGACGCGCGCGACAGGAGCTTTGTACGCGAATGAATAACCAAGATCTCCGGAAAAAATGTTTTTGAGCCACACTCCGTACTGGACAAGGAAAGGCTTGTTGAGGCAAAATTTCTCCTCATAAAGCCGTATCGCGTCACGCGACACTTGGGGGTTAAGACGCAGGCTATCAAGAAAATCGCCGGGAGCAATATGGATAAAAAGGAATGCGAGAAATGTTATAGTAAAAAGAAGCGGAACAACGTACAGGAGCCGCTTGACAATATAATAGCGCATCGTACGATAGACCCATTATTCCTGCTACAGGAGCCGACAGAAAAGCTAGACGACCTTCTCAAGCGGCTGTGCCATCTCCCTGTTAAACGCGATTCCGGCATGCCAACTCTCACCGATTTTTTTACACCAACATACTTTTCCGAGTGCTGTTATTACATCGTACGCCCGGGCCTCGAGAGAAAGGCCGGCATACGAATCAACCGCCAAAGGCTCATTCGCGCTTACGCGCGCGCCATGAGCGCTGATATCAAGGCACTCGATTCTGCGGGAGAAATTGTCCTTTGAAAAAAATAATCCTTTCAAAGAACATGGAACGCGCGGCGATCGCCGCCTGCTACCATACAACTCTTCGCCCATACTTCCTCCTTTTTTATTGTAACATGTAAATAATTTAATAAAATATTTTTCGCATTGCGCCCTATACAATTCTATCGAACAACGGGTCTGGCCGGCATATCTATGCGATTCCTGAAAACAATGGTATTTTGGCGGATATGCATAGCTCTTCCGTTTGTAAGGGGCATTTCCATTGGTAACAGGGCGCTGCTGGGGCTTGACGAAGCTCCTCGGTTTTTTTCCAAAGCGTTATGTAACCCTTTTGCTTCCCACGAGATTACTTTATATTCCCATTGCAATTCAATTATCTGCCTTTTGACCTGTTCATAAGAACTTTGAAGCTGCGGGACTAAGCGGGCCACTTCTTGTTCTATTGCCTTAAGCCGCGCCTCAATCACCTGAATTCGTTTCCGCAGAGCCTCTTCTGAATCACTCGATAGAGCCGCCCTGCGCATCGTATCTATAAGTATCCGTTCATCGTCTCTTGCCGCAATGTGCGGGTCCTGGTATACTTTCTCTCTTATTGCAAGCGCTTCTTCAGGCTTGATTCTTAACGGTATGACTCCGTCATCGCCGCTTCTTACCACACCCTTGACCCCTCCCGGTAAAAGTCGATAAAACGCAATGGCTCCTTTCGCGTTGCATTCAGCGATAATTTTTCTATCCGTATTTAAAGATTCCCTGAAATTACCTTTCTCGCCAGGAGAAGACAGCCGGTACAACTCCTGATACTGAGGGATTCTATCAAGCAGCACTACTGTCAGATAAAAACCAACCTCCCGATTACCCCACACAATACCGGCGGCTTTCGCCCCAATGCGTCTCATAACTTCACTTTCCTCCGGCCCGGGTAAAATTTCTCCCTCGGCCAGCAGTCTACTCTGACCCGTCGCTACCTGTCTATACCTCCAGAGGATAAAGGGATGCGAATGGATAATAAACTTGCCATGAGGGACTGGCTTAATTACCTTTATGTCTCTAAACTGAGCTTCTGTCTTTTTCCCTTTATAAAAAAGTATAGGGTTAAGGGTTGCGTTCCCGGCTACTGCCGCGGTAAAGACTGACTCAATGCTTTCAGTATCAAGCACATCAACGACGGAACCAAGGGCTTGACGCAATCGCTGATCTTCTCTTAAGAAATATTCAAAATCATTACAATCGCGTAACTTCCAGACTTCAGCCGAGGATGAAGAGACCACGCTTTGAGTACTAAAAAATGATACGCTCGGTTCTTGCTTCAAGGCCTGCGTATCAGGCACTGAACTGCTTGAACTCGTAGCTGATCCGCTCAAAAACATACGCATAAAGTCCCCCGCCACTCGAAGATGCCCGTCATCTCCGGCAAATAACCTTACCTGTTCATCGCTTAAAGACTGAAAAATAGCTTTGTCTCTTGTTAAAACAAGGTTCAACAAATTTTCAAGCGTTTCGGTTAATTGTAAATCCTTTATCCTTTTTTGTGCGTGCAACAACGAGTATCGATCTCTTCTTACTTTTCCCGCAATAGACGCTAAGCAATCCCTTATCCACTCAAGGTTACCTCGGAATTTTTTCCGTATCCCGATCGTAACAAAGCAGTTACTCACATAAATACCAACCTCCTGGGCTAGCGCATCATCAAGAGCTATTTTTGCTGATAAGAGATTGTCCAAGGGTTCATTACTGTTGAAAGTAGGGCTTGAAACAGCTTTTCTGCTGCTGATATTTTTTGCGCTGTGAACAAAAGAAACGTCTGGCTGCACTCGTCCGAATCGGTGAGACTGATGGATTATTCCGGCTACGCGTATTTTTTTCTCAGACAAGCTTGGATTCAACAAAGTAAATGGTCCATCCGGCAAGCTGTGAAACCAGGTGCGCAATTGATGCTGGTGAGTAACCCCAAGGGCGATTGCTGCTGGTTTTTCGGCACCCGAAGCTATAATGGTATCGAATATGCCTTCAAGCCTGGAACTCGTATAGTCTTTTGTTTCTCCACCGGCCAACACCTGAAAAGCCCGCCAGGAAATTTCGCTCTGAGTTATTTTCCAAAGCCTGATCCGTTTTGCCACGGCACCGCCACTGATAGAGTGTGGCCTGCACCAAAGCCCAACTTCCTCTTTACTGAATCGCACTGTAGCTTTTATCTTAAACAATGCTGACAGGTATGATTGCGCCAGCAGGTCTACGAAACGCTGCTGCCGGAGGTCTCTCCTACTATACGTAACCAAGGCTACAGAAGAGCTGCCACTCTCACCTTCCGGCGCATTTGGTGAGCTGGCGCGGCCTTGCCCTGAGCCTGTCGAAGGGCCGCCCTTGTCAAGACTTTCCTTATTGGCTATGGCTTCCCTTATTCGCGTAAAAATATTATCCAAGTTCTTCTGCACTGTATTTCTTAGACGCCAATAGGGGCCACTGGGCGGAACAAAAAACCGGCCTGCGGTTGGCCGTTCATCTTCATAAACAAACAACTCTTTCTCACCCAAAACAAGATAAACCATATTTGCTGATTTTGGATACTGCTTTACGAAAGCATCCCTCATCTTTTCTGTCATCACAAAGATAATAACTGCTTCTTCTATTTCTGCGCTGGTAACTTTCCGCTGCTCATGCAAAATTAAAATCGGATCGCTCTGCTTATCTACATCTGTACCGGGATCCGAAACAACCTCACACAAGGCCGCTGACCAAACCTCTATTCTGCCTCTCAAATCATCAGGAACCATTGAACACAAGATACCCGCCACTATCGGCGAACGCTCTTTATTTTGATTACAAAGAACCAGGACCTTATGCCTCGAGGAATCCTGCGCGCCGCTATCAAGGTTTCTTTCTTCCGGCGAGGTACGGCCGGCTTTTCTTCCCACATCTCTGGTCCCACACCCTACGCCCTTCGGATTTTCCGCCGGCGAGCTAGCCCGGCCTTTGCTATCAAGGTGTTCGAGTTGGTTTGGATTTAATTCTTTAAGCTGCCGCCAAAATGTGTATTTGATAAAATGCCAACCCTGCCTGGCATTGCGATAATCATCGTCATTCCTTTCTGCATCTTTAAAACATGCGTCGAGTCTAAAATAAACAGCACAGGCTCTACTAAATAATCTGCAAAAAACACCTTTGTCTTTTATTCTTTTTAAAGTACTTCCAATACTCTTTTGCAACAAAGGCTCTACAAGCGGTATATACCAGTCAGAAGCTAAGTGTTCTACGCCGCGATCAAGATCAGAAGCCAAATTCTCAAACAAGATTATCGCTTCTTCAGCAGCTTTCTGTAAAGCTTTTTCAATATTGGCTTGGGGATTACGAATCCGAACAGCTTCTTCATATTTTTCCTGATACATTTCTCCAAAAGCAATCGCCCAATCTCTATGGCGGCCAGGATTTAACTCTACTCCTAAATCGTGATAACCCTGTGATACCCTTCTTAATATAGAAGCATTCGTTGAACTTATTCCGGGTAACTGGGCAAAATTCCAACAGACAACAGCCATTTCTGCCAAATAACCGAGGCGGCGTTCCATGCGAAATTTATCCTTGTGCTGCTTCGCATACTCAAAACCTTCTTGAGCAAACTCCGGATAACTTTGAGCAGTCTTAGCTTGGGGGTCTGCTGCGGTCATGGCCTCAACAATTACTTCTTCGGCATACTTTCTCAAACCAACATCAGGCATATAGCCCAGTTTTGAACGGATATATTTATCGTAAGCACCTTGCGATTGCTCTATAGCATAGTGATTTCTTTCATGGATTCCCAAATGAGTAGCGGCTTTGATTGCAACACCAAGAGAATATCTTCTGTAACCAAAATTTACGGTATAAGTTTTAGAGCCCATATCTTGCCGGATAAGAAACTTTGCGGAATGGCTATCTATTTCCTCATATCGATAATCAAAAGGAATACCGCCTACAGAGCGAAGAATACTGACGAATTGCTCCTTCTGCTTCTTTGTCCAGTCCCAAGAGGAAGAGGGGCTTGAGGTTTGGCTTTCGCTACTTACTTTAGAAATAATCGAACGTAGCGTTTCTGCTTCGAATTTTTCCCTATATCTATGGGCTTCCTCTTCAAGATGTTTCAATTTCTCAGGCATATCGCTCTGTTCAAAAAGGCTTGCTAACTCCCTATATAACTCCTCACTGCCGACGAGGAATTTGATGCGATAAAACTTTTTACATTCAAGAAGACTGTTTCTATCCTTCTTGCTCATAAGCTCTTTTATCTGCGACATTGTCATCAAGGTATGTTCTGTCTCCCTGTCAAAATTGTCGCCGAGCTCTGCTAAGCCTCCCCTGACTGCTCGAGACAATCTATTTATAGTGATTGCTTGGTCACTAAAAGCGACTTTTTTCCATTCATAATCATCAGCTACAAGGACGACAAGATCTATATCGGAACCTCTAACAATTTCACCCTGTTCATTTATTCTTTCACGGTCATGGGCCATACCATAGGCAACACTTCCAGTCAAAGCAAAGAAACTTTTCTCTTCTATATGCCTTCTCCGATAAGGTGCTGCATTCGCAAGAATTCCATCATAACCTGTTACCTTGCTTTCAACAATTGAAGCCAAAAACTCGTTGTAAGATTCTAATTTTGCTTTGTGCCTTGCTAAAGCCTTTTTAAATCGTTCATCGCCTTTTAGTCCTACCACAATAAAATCCATAAACTCCTGAACAATCGTAGGCTGAATTTGCGGGCCCCTGGTGGTGAATTTGAAATATCGCTCTCCCAGCATGGCTATCTCTATCTCCGGAGTAGTTTTAGCAACTGCCCAGAGATTCAAAGCCACTAACTCTTCATTTGCCTTATCATTTAAATAAAGAACACTTTTATCTCGGTAATGCCTAGGCTTGAAACCGGCAATTTCGCTAAAAAGATCCCGGCCCAGAAGCGGCCCGGTTCTTTCAAGAACACCAAGGACTTTCTTACCTAACTTCTTTATAGCTCTGGCTCTTTCTTGGCTTGATTCGCCTGGCTCCCCCGGTGAGCTGGCCTGGCCTGTGTCCCCCATAAAAGTTCTTCTCACCTGATTCTCATCATAAGGAAAAAACATTCTATAGCTATCCATCTTCTCCGGCTTAAGGTCTGCACCAAAAAGCGATTCTCCTGATGCCGCAAAGAAATCATCCATTTGAATTGGATTAGTTGCAAAATACCTTGCTACTTCTTTACCCGCCTGACTCTTTAAATCATCATAGAAATATTTATTAGTTATACCAATAGACTCTAAAAACATACCCACATTCCCTGAATCACCCTCAAGATCCCCAAAATCAAAGACATAGATTCTCCCGGTATCCAAATCTACGCCATAATTGCCATAAGGATAAGTAAAATCAAAGTCCATCACCCCTCTTTTGAACATCGAGATTACAAACTGTTTATAGCTGTCAATGAGACTCTTAGCCTCAGATATCCTTCCCTCTTTGCTCAAATACTTTAGGCGACTAAAAACTGGTACTACCTTTTTTTGGACAATAGCTAAATCAGTTTTCTTCACGCCACCATATTTTAAAAAATAACTGAACGGTTTCCTTGAGCCGTCGGTGGCGTTGATAATTATCGTCGGTACAGCAAGGCCGCTTAATCTTTCCTCGGCCAACTTACAGCTTCGCTTTATCCAGAAACGTAAAACATTATCTATCTTGTCGGGATATCGGGACTTTTTTACTACAAAATCAAAACCATCTTGTGAATATGCAATGAGATGTCTGCCGACACCGACATGGCGCAGAAGATAACTCTCCGGAGAAACTTCCGCGGGGGTAATGGGTTGCTTTTGCCGTAACAACCTATCTATTTCCTTAGCTAAAAACTTACCGTCAATGGCTCTGGTTACATCTAATCCAAATCTAATAAGAATCTCTCTTCTACCACCTAAGGCCTTTTCTTGCCGTAATTCGGCAATAGCTTTTTCGGGCAAGCCTTGAACTCCCTCTTTAAATTGCCTCAATAATTCCCACTTGCTTACACCTGTTCTCTTCTTGCCTTTAGCCGATGGAACGTATTGAATCGAAGGTTTGGGCGGCTCCTTTGGATCGTGGTCATCCGTCGGCGAGCTGGCGGCTTCTATCTTACTTGTAACTTTGTGACCTTGTGGCTTGTGACTTGTCAGTGCCGGCGAGCTGGCCCCGTTAGAGATTGACGATCCATTACCTTCTGTATCTCTAACGGGGCTGGCTCGGGACTCATCAAGTCTTGTTCGAAGCTTAGCTCCGAACAAGGCGTTCTCTGTGGCAAGGGCATAGACCAAGGCTGCTTCTGAAAGAGCTGAGCTGCTCCGGAAAGCAGTTGGCTGATCAGCACCAGTAGGTTGCTGTAAGTAGTAAAACCATGTCTTTCCTTTTCCGGGAATTTGCAGAGATTGTAATGGGTTGGGTCTTTGCTTGGATAAGTTTATAAGATACTTTCTTGCCGTATTAGGCCTTAAACCACACCTATTTGCGATTTCGTTTACTGATATAGCTTTATCTGCTGTATCTGGCAGCACTGCCATAATTTGCTGCTCGCTTCTTTGCTTGTCTATCGCTAACTGCTCCTGCCTAGTTAATTGTGGTTTTCTAACAGCCGCCGGCACTAAGCGTTCCGGTAGCTTAGCTATTAAATCCAGTACTTTTAGTTCATCTGCCCTAAACTGCCCATCCACATACAAAACTGGAACTTTTTCTGTTTGGTTCAATAACTTTGCTGTGATTCTAAATGCAGAAGCATCAAAATCTACAATTAATCCGGCTTTAGTTCTAGAGTCGGCTTGCTTCAGCCTATTGCGCACACCTAAATGAGCTTCCGCAAGCCCAACAGAAGCGGCTATAATAAAAAGGGGTTGAGCAAAACCAACTCTCCTAAACAAAGCTCTAAAATTATTTTTTATAGCCTTAATATGAGGTGCCTCTTCAAATCGCCCTCCTGCCTGGGTATTTGCTGCTTTAAATTCTTGCAAACCCCAGATAAGTTGTTCCAAAAATCTTCTCTTCACAATTCGCCAGGCTTCCTCTTTTAACATAAATTTGCCCTGCCTACGACAAGCTAATTTTAATTGCACCCACTGTTTTAAATTCTTATCTATAATTTCTCTATTTTCTCCTAAACCATCAGCTAATTGTCTAATTTGGGTGAGATTTTTTGACTCTTCTTTAGATAAAAACTGGCCAATTCTCTGCCAGCATTCAGCTTTTCTGGAGAAATCATCAATTTCTTTATCTGTTTTCTGAACAAGCCTGGCATCGACAATAAAAATGGCCTTGCCTTCTAAGCTTTGTAAATCCTGCCCAATCGTCTTCCCACCATGAACCAGGGACCGTGGCCTACTTGCACCCGCTGAGCTGGCCCGGGGGCCTGGTTTGTTTTTCCCGCCTTTTTTTCCAGAAGATGAGGTAATCCCTGTGGGGATGTATTTACATCTTTTTATAAATTTTATAGCTTGAGATATACGTAACAACTCTGATCCCGCTCGTCTATCTCTTTCTGCATCTGTCAAATGACTATTTAGAATTTCAATAACTGCCCTTCTTATATGATAAAAATTATTATCCATGAACCTGTCTAAGCTCACTTTTTCTGAGGCAGAAACATCTCGTCCGATTTCCAAACGGCTAAAGTTTCTGAATTCTTTTTTTAAATTAGATAACATCTTCTGTCTTGCTAAAATATACACAACCCGCATGTGAATCTGGATAGGAAGAAAACCAGTATCAACATCTGCGTCTTCTCTAATGAGTTTTAAAGTTTCTACGCCTACCTTATAGTGCCTAACCGATTTTTTATGGCTGTCTTCAAGGTCATAGAGACAGGCTATGCGAATATGCAAATTGGCTATATCATTGAGGATGAGCCTCTGTTTAGGAAAATCTTCCATGGCCATTGGGCTTCTGGCCTTAATTCTTCTTAACTCCCCACCTTTTTTTGCAATTTCTTCCCGAAGGCGCCTCCTTTGCTCTCTTGCCAAGGCAAGCGTAAACATATCGCTTACAGCCATCATCCGCCTGCATCTTCTATCTATTTTTTCATAAACCCCGAAAGGATCTACCCCCATAGCCCGGCCATGAGCTTCTTCAACAGCTTCGTAGGTAACCTGCTCGCCTCTTTTAAGAATCTGAGAATACTTTTCTACCTCCATCTGGTCATGATGCAGGACCGTAGCTATATATCTAGGATCTTCTACATCCTCCAGGAACCTTGCCGGAATATAAACTATCTTGTTTTCCTTTCCAATGTGGGTTACTTGATAGTAAGTTTGGTCGTTTGTGTCTTTTCCGTAAAGTAGAAAATGGCTCGGCACATCTACCTCGACTACTGTGGTTTCTTTCTCAAACCTACTGGCCCTTGAAATTATTTCTCTATCCCTCTTACTCTTCGGCTTAATTTTCTTCAAAGCTTCAGTTGCCTGCCGTATCTTTTCGGCATTTGACGAATTTAAAGCCAGCGGCAAATTTTCCTGCCAAAGCTTCTTTTCATAGTAACTTCCTTCCTTTATTATCTTTTTGGGAAAAGCCCGGATAATTAAATCCACCTGATGGTGACGCGGAAACACATCTCCTTGCCCAAAAGAACTGTTGGGAGAATAAAAATCTTGCCAGCGCTCTACGGCGCTTGAACCTTTCTTGCCCACGGAAAGGTGGCCGGGAATAAATTCTTTTATAAAAAATGTAAAAAGGCCTTTTTTAGTTAAATAAGCCTTGGGGGAAATTATTTTAGCCTGTTCAAACATCTTTTTAACAAATAACTCAGATACGCATGAATTGTGCACAGTCTTAGCCGGAGAGCTGGAAGCAATGCTTTTTATCTTTCTTTTATCAGGCGAGCTGGCGGTAGGATAGCTCATAGTTCGTAACTCATAGCTCCTCGATGATAGGTCAGTTAGAGATGACGATCTGGTCCTGAGCTGGCCCTCTCGCCTGTAATGCTGTTCATCGTGAGCAACAGGTGAAGAGCTTTGTCTATCTTGCCTGTTAACCCTGACTCTAATTATAAAAACTTTTCCTTCTTTAGGGCCGGGTTGGACTGCAATCCTGCTTTTCCCTACAGAGAGGGAAGGACTGTCATCGTTTCCATCTAGAATATTAGAAATAACTCTCTCGAACTTAAAAAGAATGATCGGCAGTTTAACAATTCTTTCTCTCTCTCGGTATCGCAATATGATTGTTCCGTTATCTTGAGGTGTAGCTTCAAACCCATACTCTCTGAATACCCCGTTAAGCTTATCAATAATTTCATAAATAGAACCCGAAACATGAATGCGAATTGTGCGCTTATTAGGTAAAGTCATTCCGCAAGAATCTGGTAAAATATTAAACATTATCTGACTTGACCTTATGCCATTTTCCGGCGAGCTAGCCCGGCCGCCGTTGTCGAAGGGACCCTCTTCTGATTGGTGAGATGATGAGCTCAGCGTTGTCTGTAGCAGTTTAAGGTACGCATCGACCTTCCTCAAATAGCCCTCGTCCCCGAGTAACAATCCCCGCTGAGTCGTTAAAACTCCGGGATGCGTGGAAAGAAAATCTGTAAAATCGGTGTTTGCTCTGATCCAAATACTGACTCTCTCAGCAATATCCCCAAGGGAGAAATCATCCGATAATGAGTCGAAATAACACCATTTAATGGAAACGGCCATGCTGTCAAATCCATGAATAACGCCCAGTGTTCGTTGGAGTCGAGTCATGCTAAGGCTCGGCAGGAGGTTCATGGCTTCCTGGGCATAGTTGGTAGCCAAAAATAGGTATACACAGCAGCGGATCTCACGGCTCTTCTGCTTGCTCCATGAAATAAGTATTCTTTCAAGATCCCGAACATGAAATGTAGCCCCCCAGAGTTTCATCGTCGCATCCATATCTTTAAACCATATCCACACATCTCTTAAGGCGCAATAGGCCGAAATGTCATCTATGCCCATAACCGCCGATTTCGCGGTCTTGAGTAATCGTTGAAGAATAGCCAAATTATCCGAAAAATTCATGAAAGCACTTTGCTCGGGCCTCTTAATCAAAGAATTATCAGCTTGACCCGAATCAACCGATGCTCGCAGGCGAGCTACCTCTTCGCTAAAATAATCCAAGCCTTGCGATGACGAGCTGGCGGCTTCTCTCTTACTTGTGACCTTGTGACCTTGTGAGGCCGGCGAGCTGACTCTATGCTTCGTAAAATAATACATATCTGTTGCTTTCGGAAATTGCTGATTCCGAGGCAATCCGAATTTTACCATCAGTCCGGCTTGATTTTCCTTTGATACCAACCCTGTTATAATTAAAGTTCCCGTTTGAATAAGAAGGTCATATAAATTGTCCGCTGCCGGCTCGATATCCATATCGCCACAAAAGACAAGCGCAGAATATATGGTGTCAAACCTAAGGGCTTTCCAGGACGCGGGAATGTTTTCGATACTTCCTTTTATAAAACGTCCGTCGTTATTATTAAAATTTTCTACGCCATTTCCCATTACCGGCTCTATTGCGTGCACTTTTGCCGGATCGAAGCCAAGACGGTTAATCAAAAACAAACCGATTGAACACCGCCCGCCGCATCCTACTTCAAGAAACATCTGTTCTTTCAAAGTCTTTAACTTCTCCCCTACAACACCCAGCCCCTCATTCCCGACAAGTGCATCCACAAACTTCTTTAAATCCAGACGTTCACCATCGTCGAGCAATGCGTCCCTTTTTATCGCCGAAAATAATGTAGCAGCCATCACCGAAGGGCTAGGCGAGCTGACTGACACAATCTGCCGTTGCTGCATATCCCTAGCTAACTCTTGAATAAAAACATCGATCTTTTCTTTGGTAACGTGCTGCATAGCCATGATGTGCACAAAATCTCCATACGGGGCCAGCTGCCATCTATCTATCAACTCTTGAGAGGGCCTGGCAAATATCACAGTATTGGAAAACTCATTCAGCTCCGAAGGACATCCTATTTTCTGCAGCTTCCGGTAAAGATATTGCGCATTCTCCATGCATAAACCCGCTTCTTTCCTGAAGCCTTCATATCCTTTTGTCGTAACAGCGTGCCATAAATAAAATAACACCTGCCCGCTCTGGGCGGTTAATAACTCTTCTACCTGTCGCATAAAATTTTGGCTAGCGCAGCTTTCGCGAACCATGAATATACCCGAAGGCATCGGCAGCCCCATAAACTTGTGCCCGGATATGGCAACACTATGGACGCTTTTGGCTAAGTCTATCTTTGGCGCACCTTCTAAAAACGGCAGCATCATACCGGAAAGAGCGGCGTCACAATGAATATGAAAGTCGGCAACATGGCATTGGCTTAGAATACCTATTACTCTTTCCGGACTATCTATAGCGCCCCTCATAGTCGTTCCGATATTAAGGTTTAAAATGACCGGCCGACCGCGATTGGCTTTTATCGCCTTCTCCAATTTGCTATAATCGATCTCACCGTTGGGTAAAGATGGGATCTTTATCGCTATCCTTTCCTCGTTGTATATTGAATAATCGGAATCTTCTCGGTATTTAATTATCTGCATATTCAATAGCCTAGCTATCTTGTCTATCGAATAATGCGAATCTTCGCTATAATAAAGTATTCCGGTGGGCCTGCCGGGGAAGCGTTGTATTCCGGCTAAGATTCCTATCAGATTTCCCCATGTCCCGCCAGCAGTTACTCCACTAAAAACATCCTCATCTTCGACACCGTACAACTTTGTGAAAAAATCAAGCGCCTCCTGTCCAAATGCTTGCGCGTCTTCTTTTCGTAAAATATATTTAAACAGATTCTGCAAGTCGCCATACGACTCTTTGCTTGCTGTTATATTCGCGGGAAATCCCAAAAATCTTTCCATCAGCTTTTTCAAGCGTCCTTCAAGTCTATCCAAAGTATCAAGGACTTCCCGGGAAGGCTGATAGGCGATTTCTTCACTGACCTCAATATCGCCGGGAGTCAATACCCCCTGCTGTAAGGTACCACCCAAATGGTCTTTCAATAAATCGTTCACAAATTCCGCTATCTCTATGTTTGTCAAATAAGGTATGGCCTCGAAGCATGATTCCCGACCGTAAGATAAAAGCCCCCACTTTCTACGCACCTCAAAGGAAGGCTGTTTGAAAATTAGGGTCTGGCGATCACCAAGCCTACAAGGATACCCTTTGCTGCTAAGCGTTTTATTAATGTAGGCTGAAACCTCTATTGCCCGCCTGGCTCTAAGCTTAAATCCTGGGCTTCCCATAACTTTTACCGCCAACCAGAGATAGAGGGGAACGTGTCCACTGCGTGATCCGGGAATGGTCGTGTCTTCAGCATTAACATATTCTACCCTGTCCCGGCCGCTTGAAATATTACCCACATATTCCTTTTTCGTCAAGGCAATCGCTCCGAGAACCGACAACCCCATAAAACTGCCCAACGGCAAGGCCATGCTGTCCACACCGTGTTCAAAATCTATCTTTGAATTGCCTCCCAGAAAGGACTCGCCTATGCTTAACGGCGACATGTTGTAATGGATATGCTTTTGTTTTACGCCGGCACAACCCAGGATACCCTTGACCTTGCCTAAATCGTCTACAGCACCCAATAGCCTTCCGGCATTAAGACACACTATGGCCGGGCCGCCGTTCTGCCCTACTTTTTCCTTTAGGTCGGCGTAATCAATTTCTCCGCTTGGCGAGGACTTGATAATCTTTATCCTGTTCTCCTTTACGCCTAATATCTGCAGCGCGTAGTAAAGAAGGCCGTCAACATGATTGGATAGATAATAGATCGCGTTCCTGGAAAACCGGCTGCGAGCGATAAGCATCGCATAAAGTTCGGCCTGCTGCCTGTTGATAGTCACATGGCCGCCGTATCCCTCGGAAATTTTAAAATGCCCGGCCCAGAACTCCAGGAGCTCACGCTCCTGTTCTTTTGTATTATTCCTTACATAGGTTTCGTCATCCGGCTCGCCCAAGTTATTTAACTGATACTGATAAAAACGGGTTAGGATATCATAAAGCGGATTCGCCTTCGGGGCGCTGTCTCCAATCCTTCTCTCAAACTCTTGTAGCCTTCTGGCTATTTGGCCGGAATCTACGGGGCTCAACCTGACGCCGTTGTCGGCGCTGGCGCCCGGTGAGCTTGACGATTGTCTTTCTATCTGTGTGTCAATTTGCTGCGCCAGCCTCTTAACATCCTGCGCAATAGTTGAAATATTAACTTCTAAAACTGCTATCTCAAACTCTCCCTCTAAATCGAGTTTTGCCTGACTGCTCCAGTCCCTTGCGCTTACATCCCGGCCTTCGGCTCTATGGTGTTCGATAAATTTCCTTATTTGTTCTAGATTCCTAACTTCATAAATTGCCTCTACATAGTGAAAACTTAAAGGAAGGCTTGCTTCATCATCCTCTGGAGATATTGAAGGATCGTGCCCAGCATAGAGCTCACACTCATCTTTTTCCTTAGCCACATATCCCATCAGTTGGTCGTCTGCTATCGCTTCCCATTTTCCTGTAGCAATTAAGGCCTTTTTCAATGTACTTTTTCCAGCGCTCGATAATCCTGTCAACAATATTACTTTTCCAGAACTCTTACTCCTTATTAAAACCCCAAAAATGTCAAAGGGAAGGTCTGAGGAAAGGCGTTGTAGTTGCTTTTTAGCTAACTCATCATTTCTTTTGTCTGCCTCGGATAATGCTGTTTCCAGGTTAAATATTAAATGCCCTCTTCTATCTGTTACGTTAAATCTCTTATCTATGTGCGTTATATATCTATACAATGTATTAAGACGTTCGATTGTAGCTATTCTATGCCTCGGTGCTGCGGGACTTGAGGCTCCCCTTGATAAAACAACAGGTTTACGAAGGTTTAAATCTTTAATAAAAATAACTCGGGTACCGCTTTTAACGGGGGTATCTTCATAATGCCGCTCCTTCTCGAAGTCTTTTTCCCAATGCCGGGCTTGAGATCTTCCGGCTATATTTGTAACGGTGGTAATCAGAATATGGTCAGAATTATTTACCATTATCGTCAGGCCGGTTCCCTCATGGCCCGACTGCCTAAAAGACTTTCTGGGCAAAATAGCTATATGTAGAGGGGCCAACTCCTGGTAGTCGTCAATAAAACCATCGCCGCGATCAAGAAGAACAAAGGTAAAACGAACTTTACTTTTACCTATAGTTTGAATCCTTAACAGTAAGGCTCCGATATCTCCGGCCATTAAATTCCTGGCATGCTGCCAAATGTTTTCTACGGCTTTGCCGACAGCGTTTAGCACTTCATCGTACTCATCGGCATTAAACAGGTTTTTGTTCTTTCCCAGAAAAGACCTCGCAAAGGAGTTTAGCTCACGAGTCTTGCCAACGATGATTTCCTGCAAATCTTGAGGAAATTCACAATAAAAATCTGACTGTAGTTCACTGATAGTTTTCGCGCGAACTCCCCTGGCGGCAAGCATATCCACCCATAACCGATTGATGTGGCTGTAGCCCTCTTCATCTAGAAAGGGTAAACCGGCAGAGGGTTGATTTTTCCCGCCTGGGCGATGGGAAAGGGTTTTATCTGAAGCCGGCGAGCTGGCCCGGCCGCCGTCATTGTCGAGAGAAGCCGGTGGATTGCCTAAGTTGGATTCATTCTGTAACATGGTAAGTGCCTTAAAATACTGCAGGGCGGTACCACCCCCCTTTGCAGTATCAGCTTTAAGATAGGCTGCAGTCTTTTGTGATGCCTTAGGCAGCCATTGATCAATAGTTTCAGCCTTAACATACCATGAAGACGGAACTTCATCCTCGAATCCTAAACAATCATATTCATCGGCTCCTAAGCCTTTTTCGCTAAGTTCTCGATAGGCTCCTGGCAGAGATAAAACAATTGCAAAACCTTCATTGGAGAGCATATATATTGTCCAAGCAAGAAGGGTTTGGGCTGAACCTCGGATAGCTTTAGAGATAGTCGTACCAAGGCCGATATCGTTCGGAAAATGTTTAAACATCTCATTTACTGGAGCATTCTGCCAATAACAGAGAATGGCCTGTTGCTTGCCGCTCGAATTCGAGAAAAGCACTTCGATAACCGCCTCCACTCCCAGAATCTCCAGCTCGTTAATATTTGTAATCTCGCGGGGATCCTCTTTTACGCTTAAGGCTAAGAAGAGCTCCCGCCCCTGAGACTGTTCTTCTGCTAATGCTTTAGCTGTTGCATTCACCTGGTGCATATGGGTGGCTAACCTTGAACAAACTGTCGTTCCTTCCAAACCTTGCCATACTTTGCTATGGCCTTTTATCGAATCAAAATCGTTACGCCAGAGGGTAAAAACATTTTGTACGGCCTTTCGTTGCCGTCGCGAAAGCTCACTCATTCGCACAGCTAAAAGCAGGCGCGTCTGTTTTCCGGTTAAAGAATATTCATGTACGATAAGAGTATTGCTAAAGGAGGGGGCAATGAACTGGTTAACGATCGGGCTTGTGACAGGTACCGGTGAAGAGGAAGTGTCGCCGTTATCTAGGGAGCACGGCGAGCTGGCCCGTATTAGTCTATAGTCCATAGTCGATAGTCCATAGTCAGGGGAGATTAAAATAAAGGCGGGCAAGAGCAAGATTCCTTCGCCCGGGCGTCTGGATATCAGGGAAATTCTCTTGTGATAATTTCCCTGAAACGCCACGGGCATAGCCACTGCGTGGCTAGGTGGGGCTTTGTTGGACAAGCTGCTGAAGAAATCGTATTGGGTATTGGGTATTGGGTATTGGGTAAAAAATGGGTAAACGGCTGCGGCAGGTCGACCAGATCCCACCAGCCACGGAGAGGTAAACTGGTCTATAAAACCCTGCCGCAACCGAATATCTGCTTCTTGCTTATTTGCTTCTCTGCTTCTTGCTTTTGAGGCCGGGGAGCTGGCGCCTTTCCCTGGTCTTGGGCATTGAGATCCAGCCTCGGTCGTAGTATTCCTGACTTGGGTAGAAGTGAAAAATTCTTTGCCAAAAACTCTTTCACCCTCCTTTTGTAACCTCGCCAAATCCTGCTGAGATTTCCTTAAGCGCTCAAGTAGCTCTACGGGAATTCCTGTAGGGAAATTTATACTGAAACTTGAGGCGCCTGTTTTCTCCGACGGGCTGGAGGCCCGAAGGGCCGACATCCCCGCAGGGGGGCTGGCCTCTTTTTGTCGGTCGTCGTTCATAGGTGGTCTATCTCCAGGAACAAAATCATAATCCGGACTGACCCAAGCTTTGCCGCCGGAAGCAACATCAATGCTAAGCTTCCTGCCACAAATCGTGCCGCCGGTACAGCGACTATCGACAGATAAGCCGTTACTGCGCAAAAAAGAAACAATCTTTCGGGCGTAGGCTTGACCGCAAGCAGAATGTCCGCCGGCGACGGAGGCGATTATCCTATCCTTATTCGCTCCCAATTGTTCAAAAACTTCCAGCACCGCCGAAAGAGTTTCTTTGGGCCAATCAGACTCTATAGCAGAAATCTTGTTACGTTTAGGGCCATCTTCGTTATTAAAAAAATGGCTTAAGAAAAATGCTTTCATTCCATTACTAAGAGAAGCGCTAAAAGTTACGCCAACACAGTTTACAAGGTTAGCGGTTAATAACTTCCTCACCTTGGCCTGAGAGGGAACGCCGACAAAAATAACTGCTGTACGGAAATAAACAAAAAATGCACCTTCTCTTTTGGTGTATAGATAATACTCTCTTTCAGCCTGGCGAAAGCGGGAGTTTTTCACTGAAAGATTATGAAAAACTAAAATATTGCCGCCAGCATCTTGCAGGCCTTCAATTCTTTTTTGCGGCTCAGCTAGCATTTCAAAAAGAACACTTTTTTGCGGCGAGCTGGCGTGGAACTTTGGCTGTGGTCTATTACTTTCAAGATGCGAAACTATTCCTTCATGCCTATCATACAAACGTATTGTAATTTCGGGGCGATCATACACAATCCCGGATGTATTAGGATGCTGCGTATCATTTATAAAAAATCCAAAGGTGCGCTTTTTATCTTCAAGGAATGAATGTATTTCCCGAAGCATCGACTGTCCATCACGCGAACCGGCCTTTTTGGCGACTAAATCGATGGGTATCAGTATTTCTAATTTATGCGCAAAATCCACGATACCTTGCAATACCATGCGGACACAGGCCTCCCACCACCACCCATAAAGCACTACCCTAACATGTTCTGTGCGTGGTTTGTGATAACTAACATAAAACCGAGTTGCGTCAACAATGGCACCAATGTGATCTCGAGGCGGCACAGATAACACAGTATAGCCAAGACCTTTCATGCATAAGGAAAACTCTTCGTTCTCTTTTGCGTGCACTGGAACAACTACTACTTTTATACTGTCCGCTGAGCTGGCCCTCTTCGGGTCGTGTGTATTGCGTGGTGCGTATTGCGATGATTTAAACTCTCCACTGGTGACTGGTGACTGGTGACCTGGTAACTTTTTTAGCGCCGGTGAGCTGACCACTTGTTCGTCGTGGGTCTTGAGTATTGGGTATTGTGTTGAATCGACTTCTTCACTGGTGACTTTGTGACTTTGTGACGTGTGACCTTGTGAGGCCGGCGAGCTGGCGGAATCCGTTTTGTTACTTTGGGAAAACGGTGGGACGCGGGTTGGAAAATTTTTGCTACTTTTCGTATTGGAAATTTGAGACCTTGATGATACCTGGCTGATTATTCTTTCAGCTGTTGAAAACGGTAAGGTGCATTCTTTAGCAATAACCGCAGGCTGTAATATCCCATCTCTGGCCAGTTTATTTTGAATATAATCCTCTATTTGAGCACAAGTCATAAGCCGGCCCTTCTCCGGTGATGCCGCGTAAAAATCATAGTGAGATATCCCTTCTTTATCTAAAACCGGCTCCCAGTCTAACCCCAGTAATCGTAAACCCTTAAACAGTAGCCCAATATAGTGATTTCCTATTATATGCTCTGCTTGGTATATATACATCACGGAATCGCCTCTAATGCGCCTCAAGGTAAAATTCGAAAGGTCTGGCATCCTAAAACTCTGATAATAAGGATTATCCCGGGGAAAATTGTCAGGGTCTAATTGCCATATTCCACGCCCTCTTCGTATAATAAGATAACGGATGAGACCGGGATGGTTGGTCATCCGGGCATGGATAAAAACTTCTCCCTTGACAACATCGTGTACATAACGCCGGTCAACGGCATGAGTAACGGGAACTATTCGCACTCCTTTTACATAGGAAAGCACTTCGCTCAATTCAAAGTCACCCTTTTCTACTGCCTCCTTTCGTAAGTCCTCTAAAAGATAATCAGCTCTTTCCTGAGAGGACTTATCAAAGTAAGGCTTTCTATATTGAGAAAATGAGTGTGCTAATCTTGCTATCCTCTCTGATTTCTGAAATAGTAGACTGGAAAACATAGAGAAATAATGCCCTGTGAGGTATATAATATTCAAGGAAAGGGGTAGAAAAAATAATATTGCCACCATAGTATTCTCTAAAGGTAATAAGGAAAAAACTATGTAATAAATAGATACAAATCCTATTATTTTATAAAAAACGAGAAAGGGCTTATAAAAAATGCTGCGCGGCTGCTTCGTATATTCATATTTCCGGAAAACATCTTTCATCAAAATCAGGTGCCAATCAAAGATCAGCGGCAGACGCAATACGGAAAGAAGCGTATAAAAATATACACCGAATGATGACCGCGCTCTTGATAGCTCCGTGGCGTTTAAATTAACAACCCTGCTCCCCTGCGGCCGATGCGCGCGGACGGAAGAAGGAGATGAGCTTCTCCGAAAAGCAGTTGACTGGCCAGCGCCAGTAGGTTGCTCTAAATAGTAAAACCACGTCTTTCCTTTTCCGGAAACTTGCAGAGATTGTAATGGATTAGGCCTTCGCCCCAATAAGCGCTCAAGACACTTTCTTACCATACCAGAACTTAAGCCACACCTATCTACGATTTCGCTTACTGACATAGCTCTATCTGCTGTATCGGACAGCACGGCCATAATTTGTTGCTCGGTTGACTGTTTGTTTCTCGCCAACTGCTCCTGCCTCATTAATCTTGGTTTTCGAACAGCCAGAGGCGTTAAGCTTTCCGGAAACTTAGCTATTAAATCCAATGTTTTTAGCTCAGCTGCCCCAAGTTGCCCATCAATATATAAAACAGGAACTTTTTCTGTTTGGCCAAATAATTTTACTGTGGTTCTAAACATAGAGGCATCGAAATTTACAATCAATCCTGCTTTAATCCCAGAGTCAGCTTGCTCCAGCCTATTGCGCACACATAGATGAGCCTCAGCGATCCCAACCGCAGCGGCCACAATAAAAAGAGGTTGAGCAAAACCAGCGCGCCTAAACAGAGCTTTAAAATTATTTTTTATAGCCTTAATATGGGCAGGCTCTTCAGATCGCCCCCTTCTCTGGGCCTTTGCCGCCTTTAATTCCTGCAAGCCCCAGATAAATTGTTCCAACAATCTTCTCTGCATAATTCGCCAGGCTTCCTCTTTTAACATAAATGTACCCTGCCTGTGACAAGCTAATTTTAATCGCACCCATTCTTTTAAATCATTATCTATAATTTCTATATTTTCCCCTACATTATCAGCGAATTGTCTAATTTGGGCGAGAGTCTTTGGCCCTTGAGCTAAGAACCGGCTGATTTTCTGCCAGCGGTCAGCTTTTCTGGAGAAAGCATTCATTTCTTTATCTGTTTTTTGAACAAGCCTGGCATCAACAATGAAAATAGCCTTGCCTTTTAAGCTTTGTAAGCGCTGTACAATCATGTTCCTGCTATAACCCACACCCGAGGAACCGGCGGGAACGGGGGAACCGGCAACTGCACCTTCAACATCAGAAATAAATCTCTTTATAGATTCAGCATCGTCAGCATAACTTTTACCATTAAAGTTCTCACGCACTATGCCAATAACATAACCATTTTCATTCACAACTGGTGCGCCGCTAAAACCAGGAGGCACCATAGTATCAATTTCAATAACCCCGCTTCTGAATATTCTTTTAGCTTTTGCGAAAATTATCTCGTTATTGCCATTGTTACCCTTGTCTTGCCTGCCTAGAATAAATACATCTACCCCTTGTTTTTGGTCTAATCTCGGAAAATTCCGACGCGAATATCGTATGAATTTGGCCAACGGCTCTATTTTCTTCTTTTTTAAACCTTTATTTGTTAACCTAACAAGACCCTTATCAGATATTAGCACTGGAGGCTTTTGCAATCTTCTTCTTGAGCACCTGGAATAAAACCGAGAGCTTGAAAGGGTACCAAAACTTCCTTCCAAGTTGATATAGTCCGGTTGATTGTCAAATGCGTGCCCTGCGGTAACAACATAATAATTATCGCTGCATTCGTTCCAAATAATACCGGAACAGCTATAAAAATGGTGCCTATACCCTGCCCTTCGGCGTGGCTTTACCACAACAAATAATCTAAATATTGCCTCTAACCTTTCACGCGGTATGTTTGGAAATCTAGCTAATATGAAAGACATCAATAACTGTTCATTGACTTGTCCCGCTGAGCTGGCCTTACCTTCTCCCTCTGCGGCCTGCCGCAAATCACCGGATTCAAGCCTCCCAGCGAGTTTTCTAAGGTGCGCGTCCCTTATTTCCCGGGCAGCCGGGATGAGTCGGCTTAGATCCTCCCTGTTTAAAGCTCGGGCAATCCAAGCTAAATCGTGCTGGCTTATGTCCCGGCTCGAGGCCGCTAAAATCAGGATTTCTTCTTTTCTCCGCAGGGCTTCCTGCAAGCCCTTCATTTCCTGGAAAGAAGCTCTGGCTTCGATACAATTATAGTCGGACCATTTTCTTTCACCGGGATTTTCGTATCTGGCCACATGGCCTATCATTTCATGAAGCACTATATCGAATAAATATGCCGGCAAACGGAACTCATCTTCCGCAATCATTATGATGTAATTCATTACCCCGGAAACTTTGCAGCTAAGGATTATCGCCCCCTTCTGTTTTGAATAAGAACTATCATGTTTGGGTATATATCCCAAAGTTTCCAAAGCAGAAGCCAATGCCTGTCTATTTGCGGTGACCACGGTCTGAATCCTCCTCTTTTTAACAAGCGTAAGCAGCAAAGAGTAATCCTGGGGTGATATGGCTTTAAGGATTCCCATACTTAAGGCGATACTCCGCATCTCCTTATCCGTTACCGGCCTTACCTGCCTGCGGACTTCCCTGGGCATTATTGACATTGACAGGTAACGCCCCCCTAATCTATCCAGCTTTGAGTCCAGAAAACGCTGAGAACCTGAAGACGACGAGCTGACGGAGGAAGATGTAACTCCTAACTGTTTTAAAATCTTCTGAGCCCCCTCATCGCCTCTCTTTGCATCTTCTTGTAAAATTTTAATAGTTTTCTCACTCGCCTTCCTCAAATAAAATTCACTCTCAGCGGGTCGCAATAATCCTGTTTTTAACTCTTCGCGTCTAAGAATGATAATCATTTTTAAATTTGAACGGATAGCAATATTCTTATTACGTGTAATATTTATTACATAACGGAGAAGTTGCCGGCCGGCACCGATAAAGAAACTATTCTTATCTTGCTTGTTGCTGGGTCTCTTTTCCAACCAAACGAGCGCATCTGTTCCATCTTTTTGCTCTTCTATTACAATAAAACTCTCTACGGATAGTTGAGGCTCATAGCTATTCTTGCTAAAAGAAAAATATATGCGCCTTAGCGGTCTTACTTGTTGAAAATATTGCTTATAGTCAGTCCGTCTTAAACAACGGGCAACATCAGCAAGCAGTAGCGAATTCTCTGGTCCAATATCACTGACTTGATATTCTGGCCAATATTTTTCAAACTCCGCGATAACACCCTGTCGTTCTTTTTCAGAGAGCTCTGATACTTCCCGAACCGGTAAGATCTTTTGACCGGGAACGCCTCTAAACACAAGATTCTCCTTCACGATAATGCCTCTCTTTAAAATCTGATTATCGTATATGTTTATTCTTTCAGCCGGCGAGCTGGCCACTTGTTTTTTAAAAACCTTCGCAATAGATTCTGCTTCGGCGCTTACCTCTTGCCAAGATGTATTGCTTGTAACCGGAATTAAGATAATAAAAATCGAAGGATGCCTGGCGCGAGTTAAAATATTAGAGACGAGTGGCGGTGATTTAATAAATGAAAAATCCCTATGCCTCCTTTTACCCCCGATAAATTCATCAGCAATGGTTTTATTTTCAGAAGAAAGATCATCATAATCTAAGTTAAGCTGAGCATATTTTTTCTCTCTAGCTTCAGCTATATCCTTAACGTTTGATTCATAACCAGGACTATAAAGCCTGTCGAAAAACGACATAATCCCTAATAGATTCTTTATATTCGCCGAAGAATATGTAGTACGTATCCGCTTTCTAAAAAAGATTTTAACTGCCGCCCGCAAAGGTAATTCAATGTTTTTATCAATATCCCCTTCATCTTGAAAAGTTAACGCCGGCGATACCCAAATAGGTTCTATATGCATAAGCGAATCTCTAGGTGCAGTCTCTTTCATCTTTCGTATATCGTCGTTCGTATATCGTTTATCGTTTGTCGGGGAGCCAGCAGCTTCTCTCCCACTTGTGACTTTGTGACCTGGTGACTGGTGACTTTGTGAAGCTGGCGAGCTGGCGGAACTTGATTGTTCAAAAATAGCAAGATGGTGTAGTTTAAGGTATAAATCTATTGTATCTTTTGTTAACTGTTGCGGTTTAATAAGGCCTTCGAGGCTAGTTTGTTCCAATAAATCCAGAAAATCCCAAATAAAAACATCCATTTTCTCTAAAAGAACTGTTGCGTTTCCCTGTTGGCCGAATCCTCCTTCTAAATAATCACCCACTGCTCTTTGAAGTTGAGGAATATAGGCAGCTAACACTGCCGGACATCTTCCTGATAAAGTATTTCGAATTGATCCCGCCAACCTAACCACTATTTTCTTTTGACTCGGAAAAAAATCACCAAGATCTCTTGCGGCTGCACGAATTAAGCTTTCTATTCCCCTTCGGATATCATCCTTTGCTAAAACCTCTTCTTCAGAAAAAACATCTGCTGACAGCATTTGAAGGCTTCGAGAATCATCCATTAATTCTAATACATCGATGATGCCTTTACCGGCAGCCATTCGTACGAGCGGATTATAATCGCTTTTTATTAAGGTTTCAGAAAGATTACCAAGAAGAAGATACCTAATTGCTGGTTGTTCGATAGCTGCTAAATGCTTAGCAACTAACTCAATCAAGGCAAACTCTAATGACCACTCACCATGTTGCAGGGCTGCATTTAAAGTGCCTAGAAGAGGGTTGATAAATTCAGACTCAGAGGCCAAGCCCGTGCTGGAAATTCTGTATGCGGCAATTGCTCGAAATCTATAATCTAAATCAGGCGAAATCATTTTACCAATCAATTGCTCTAGCGGCGCAGGACTTGACACTTTGCCATTTTCTTCAGTACCCCCTACATCAGGATAATCGAAGTTTACCTCACCGGCTTCTTCACAAAACCTTTTAACCTGCTCAATAGTGTGTATTATCTGACTCTCTCCGGGGCTTGAAGATCCCGCCGGCGAGTTAGCCCTACTCCGCCCTTGAGACTCACCAGTCTTTTCTCCTTCTGCACCGGAAGTAGAAACAGTTTGTACATAGCGTTTCAGAAACCTCCTCACAAGAAGAAGGCCTTTCTTATTGATACGATACACCGCTAAGTTACCCCTTTTCTGCATTGTAGTCACATATCGCCTGCTGCGGGCAACGTTGATGAGGCTGCGAACATTCCAATGTCTACCTTTGAAGATGTCTGCATGGGCAATATCATCATAGGTGCATCTTTCCCGCAGCGATGAGTCAGCCGCAACACAAAAAACAAGTATGTGATAACCGGCAAAACCTCTCGGCTCTGGATAGTGTTCAGCACTGTAATAGTCCCATATTTTTGTCAAGTCGCCGCCAAACTCTTCACTTACTATTCTGTCTATTTCTTCCTTTAGTGTTTGAACATTCGGTGAACTTACCCGTCTCCCCGGTGAGCTGGCCTTATCGTTGTGGACGGTATTACGCCGTACGCCCGGCGTGTTGAGTCGTGAGCCTTGCGAGGAAACCTTCCTGATCTTTGACAGTATTCTTCCTATAAGATCCGATTCCTCATCTAGATATGGAAATCCCTCTTCGCCTTCGAGAAGATCAAGCAGGTTAACCGGATTTTTATTTGGATCAATGCCGCGGGCTAGGTCAGGCCATACATATACTTCCAGGTTAACAGGTTGATATACGTGTTCATTCTGCACGCTTTTTGTGTCGTAGGTAACAGTTACAATACCTTCTTGCATGACTATCATATCGGTGTCCCCCGTAGACGGATAAGGCCGCGTCCTTATTTTTAAAGCAAGGTTTCTCTTGGAGTTTATCGCCTGAACCCTGGCCGCAACAGCATGACTAAGCTCAACATCTCGACGCGTCAAAAGCATACCGCTAATATCTCTAATTCCCATCCTTAGCAGTTCATCAACGAGTCGTTCAAGTAATCCTATCTGGCTTGTGCTCATATGGAAAAATATAAGGACATCCTTCCCTTTTCTTATTCCTCTTAAGGCAACTCCTGAACAACCGCCCATGCGATACGCGAATAGCCGATATGGATTTTGTTTCATTTCTGTTTCAATAATTGTTACCGATTGTGTTGACACCCAGTTTTTAGGCCTGTAGCCTTTTTCCACGTCGGCTCTATCGATTCTTGTTATTCCTTGAGAGTTGCTGTGACGAGACAGTAATCGTATATCCTTTTCATTAAACGGATCATTGCACCACATACTATCGCCATCTGCCAATTCATTACCTAGCTTTTCGAAAGGCATCCGATTGAATATTCCAATGCTGGCCCGCAATACACGCTCTATTGCTCCACCCCTTTCCGTCGGCGAGCTGGCCGGCTTCTGGCCGCTGTTGGCGGGAGGACTTAAAGATTTGCGCCTACGACGAGGATAATTCTCACTTTTCAAATCTTCAACTCTATGCTTAATCGATACCTCACGAGGAGCATTAAGTAATATCTTGGCTTCTGTACGGCCTGATTTCGCAGATCCAACTATTCCATTAAATTGGATGATAATTTGTGGCTTTGGCTGATGTTGTTCTGGCTGATCTGGACCTAAATCTAACCAATACAGAGTCTGATAAAATAAAGCATACGGCTCACTTTGACCATTAGGCCTCTCAATCTCAACAGTAACGTTTTGGTTTCTAATATTGTCAATATCGCCGGTTAAATGCCAATCTTTTACAGTAATCGTATAATGATTTTCTCTGCTCCCACAATAAACACACTCTCCGCCAATCAATCCTGTAATATAATTACCCCTTAGACGCATACCTTGATCGTCAACTTTTATTAATTCTTTTATCTTGCCCGGCGAGCTGGCCCCTTCTTTCTCTAAAATAAATCCGGCCTCTGCTATTTTTGCTTCTATATCAACTCCATCTGCATCAACTCCGTCTGCAAGGAGCGCTCGCGCAACTCGATTAGTCCAGGCAGCAGACTTCATGGGTTGGCCGTTTGCGTCTTTCAATCTTGACCGCAATTTTTTCAAAGCAATAGTCCTGCTGCCTGTTTCAGTCGCAATCTGACCGAGTTCTTCCAGCACCCTTGCGGCAAAAGCATTGTGTCCAGGGCGAGCCTTGCGCACAGCCGGAGAAGCCTGATTGGTTTTCAGCCATGCACGAAAACTCTCCAAAGAATTCCAGATACGATACCCTTCTTCGGCGTATACCAAATCAAGCAACTCCTGAAGCGTCGGCTTGACGCCTTTGTGTGCCTTGGCATATGTGGCAGAAAGCCTGTCTAGCTGAGAAATCCGTTTCTGCTTATTAAATTCGCGTACGGGAAACTCGATCCCGTTTTGCTTGGCGATATGATAAAACTGATGAAAGGTTAAGCTGCCATCGACTCTGGGGTCAGTTTTTCCCATCGCCACTATTTGCTTATGCACTACGTTAGCCAGGGGCCGCCTGCCATCAGTCAAGACCTGATCTTTAACCCCTAAGGCAAGCCAGCCTATGCCAAATTTATATACAGTTAATTTTGGATCGCCCTTCCTACCTACCATCATCCGACGTCTTTGCTCTTCATCGGCATCACAAACATGCCTCTCTCTCCGGGCAGCAACTGCACGGACGAGTTGGTCTATATCGGCTATGGGCGCAGGAAACTGAGAATCCGCAATATCAAAACGAGTATCCCTTTGTATATCAAAATCATGCCACCTGCCGTTAAAGAAAAGAGACGCGAATACATACTCAACCTCAGCAGGCATATTTCTAAGGACCTGCGGGGGGTAAATCGCTTTAAAGGCGTCTTTTCTAAGCATAACAAGTTTGTAGCCAGCCGGAATCTTTGCGGCCCGGGCCACGGCAACAAACAAATTGGCCGCATTAAAAGACATGCCAACCTCTCTATGAAACGTCTCAGAAGCCGGAGTATCCCAGTAAGCGCCATAACCAATACTATATTTGATTTTTTTACTTACCCAGTTCCAGAAAAAAGCGGCCTGGCGCGCAGAATCGTCAGGATAGTTCTTTCTTACTTTATAGGCTTTTCGCCTAATCGCCGGATCATCCCGATCGCAAAGCTCGGTTTGAGCTAAAAACCTTTCTGGATTGTCGAGGCTGACTGCACCTTGATCTGCAGGCGAGCTGGCCCTCTTTGAGTCGTGAGTCGTGGGTCGTGCGTATTGCGATGAATTAACTTCTTCACTTGTGACTTTGTGACCTTGCCTGCCCTTCGAAGCCTTGGCGAAGTAGGGTGACTTGTGACCTTGTGAGGCCGGCGAGCTGGCCTGCTTTGTCTTTACAAGAATATTATCCTTATCGCCAAAACCTTCTGCGGCTACGAATCCGCGTTTTCGCAGCAGCGATTGTATTTCCAAAGTACATTCTCTCGTAAAGAAGAGAACTCTTCTAGTCATTCCCTCTAATTCCAGTATCATTTTTTCTTCAACGTTCAGATGGCTATAGCCACCATGGCTTCTGACTTTCCGTCCTATTATATAATCTCCATAGTGCTCAAAAGCCACAAATCCTACTACTTGATCTCTGTATGCGGCCACCATAATCTGGCCATCTCCGTATGCTCTTGGATCAAGATCCGTCAGAGAAAGCTTTCTGCCGCGCCTAGCAGACTCTGATCTAACCAATAGCTTTATAAAGTCCCTTCTGTCCCATCTGCGGTCTCCCTCGGCAATTATACTCGTTCGTTCTATATCTTCCACATCATCTAACTCTAACGACACTCTGCACCGTCGAATAACAAGCTCTGGTTTGCTCTGTGGCGCCGACGAGCTAGCTGAAGAAGCCCGACCACAAGCCGCATTCACACGAGCTGCCGACGGCGTTATAGTCGCCTGAGCCAATATCTGGCTGGCCCAACTTGTAAAATCATCGTCTATTTTTAGATCCTGAGCCGGTATGCCGCTCGGCGCAAAGGCATCACGGAGAGAATAACCCGGGCTCTCTTTAACAAAGATTATCCCAAGCATCGTTCTTAATACTGCTGACATATAAATATCACTTTCAAACAAATCCGTCATCACCCTGGCATTATCAATACTGTTGTCGGGCTTAACCAAATAACCAAAATACTTTAGATATCTTTGATAATCAGCATTTTGAGACTCTTTATCAACTCTACGGCAATACGCCTTAAAATCACTTATTTGTGACATCAAATAAAGTATTTGCACGGTACTGGCTTCAATTTCAGCGGCCCACAGGGAAAACACCGTTCGTTTTAATTTATTTCGGTATTCACCGTCCAATGCGCCGTATGAAAAGCAGTAAGTCAATGGGTTGTCGTGCCGCATAATCTCTTCATTGAGTTGGCGATACTGCTCGAACAAACCCCGCTGACGCCGCAACAGATGTGTCGCTTCATGAAGCAAAACAGCCTCAAGGTCGATATCAGTAAATTCAGAAACTGTTTTACGATTTACCTTTAAAAATATATTCTTGAGAGTAAACGGTCCTGGTTTGACGGCAATGGCCAAATAGCCTTTTACTGCCGGCTCGAGCTGAAGTGTTGGTATTACCTTACATACTTGACCCAGCTCTAACAGCTCTTGCTGTGAAAAGTGGTTTAATCTTTTGAGTGCGTCCATGTTAGCAACTAAACGCCCAGATGCAGCAGCTATCTCTTCTTTAATAACAGTAAGAGATTTGGATGCCGGCGAGCTACTGTGAGGCTGCCCTTTTGCAGGACTTGGCGCAGACGTTTCATCTGCAAGATAGGGTTGTATCATGCCTTCAGGCAAAAAGGTAGCAACTGAAGAGCTGGTATCTTCTTGGGGCATATCCCCGGAAACATGTTTCTTTAAAAACCTGCACACTAACGCAAGTCCTTTATTATTAATGCGATATACAGCTGTTTTTCCGCGGCGCAGAGTCGTCAAGTAGCCCCGCGTACGAGCTGAGTTAATAAGGCTTTGTACGTTCCAATTCTTACCATAAAATACGGATGCTTGCGCGATATCGTTCCATGTGCATCCTTCCTGCAACGTTGGCTCGGTCGCCACGCTGAAGAGTAAAATATGATACCCACAAAGACCTGTTTCAACAGGATAATTTTGAGCGCTATAATATTTCCAAATTCTTCCTAAATCATTACCAAACGCTTCCAGCACTATTGTATCTATGGCGTGTTTAAGTGCCTTGTTTGTTCTTGCTGGAGCCGTTAATGATCGTTTCATTTTTTTATTGTCTGCCAGTGAGCTGGCCATCTTCGGGTCGTGATTCGTGAGTCGTGAGTCTTGAGTGATAGAATACTCATGTTCACTTGTGACTGGTGACTTGTGACTGGTGACTTGCTTTGCTGGTGAGCTGGCCCCTCTCTCTAAATGCTTGTTTTCTCCCAAACCGCAGCAGAGACTCAAGATAGCTTCCGCATCTATATACGGCTGGATCATGAAAAGTACGGCCCCGACACAACCGGTTTTTTCACCCCACTCCACGCGCAGCGCTCCCCGATCATTAAACTGAGCCTTTTCTCCAGCAACCTTTATTTTCCTAACCCCCATATCTTTCATTTCGTAGATTACTTTCTTCCAGACCAGCTTAACATCTCTTAATCCAAGCACCGGTACTATCGCATGTTCGGGTAGAATAGGAACAGGACGACTATCGGTTCTTGCCGGGATTAATACTACTATTGCTTCGGTTTTAATTCTGCTCGGAATCTTTGACAACTCTGGCCCTCGTCCTTCACAATCAGCCAATACAAATACTACTCCTTTAGCCGACTTTAAAAACTCTACCATGTTATGAAAGTATGAGCTTGCGTTGTGAGCAAGTCCGCAGGGTACAAAAATAGTTTTCCCTCTCTTTTCATGGTGCCACCGCCCAACATAACCTCCCAATATATGTACTAATAAGGTGACCTCACCACCATTGCTCCTGATTGCTTCTTTAACCGTTTTTGAACAGCGACCTAAAGCATCGTCGTAGCGAATCACTCTTTTATAAATCTCCTCTTTTTCTCCGACCCTAGGTGAATTCTGCTTGGCCTCTCCATAATACAAATTATTCCAAAGCGTAACCAACCCCCAGTTATATTGGGGTTGATCATCCGCCCTCGGCGAGCTGGCCCGTTCTTCGATCCTCGATTCTGGATGCTCGATGCTCGATAGGAGGGTAGGCATGGCTTTTATCCCCGCTGCGCACTCGGGCATGCGAAAAGTTACAAAATCCACAATATCTTTTTCAAGAGTTTCCCTGTCACCGATCCACCTCAATGATGCTAACCTTTCCAGGTACTTCCAGTAACTTCTTGAGTCGAACTGGCTGAGATGATTCACCCTCCCTGAACGGAAGAATCTTCGTAATTCCGGCAATAAGTCATCGTTGTTTCTTACACAGCTCATATATAGAATAAGATCTCGCCCAACCTGCCGCGCTTCTTCTTTCTTCTCTTTTTCGGGTGTCCTAATTGTGTTATCATGGCCTAACTCATGGAAAAGACGCTCGGCCATAATCCAAGAAGTAGCTTTCCTATATGAAGGGCTAGCATGACGGTCTATTAAAGTAGTAACGAAATTCCTATTAAATACGATGAATACCCTTCCTGTCGAGTCAATATGTTTTATGGAGTTAAAGGGAAGATTCTTAGCGACAAGGATTGGTATGGTCGTACGTTGTGGCACATTTTGCTTTAATATATTTACTAATATTTCGGCGGCTTCAGTCCCCTCAACCCTTCTTTCCAGCTCGTTTAAAGCGTCGTCAAGGAGATTCTGCAGTTTATTTCTACCGATTGTTGGCTTATTTATGCGCCGCTTTATCCTTTTCTCTCTGTCAGTTTCGAGTAAGACTGGACCGAGAATGCTGTCATATATTAACTTTTCAACCGACAGCTTTTTTATTCCAGGAGTTGTAAGCATAGCCTTGAAACCGTCCCCGGATAATAAAGCCTCCTGAGTCCCTGATCTATCGGCAGCCTCAAATAGTCGCCTTGTCCCTACAGGACTATTTATTAAACTGGCGCTTTCCAGTGCCGGCGAGCTGGCCTCGTCTTTATTGTGCGTATTGTCCCCTTCGGGGAGGCTCCGCCTGCCCTTCTGGGCGGCTCCGCGCCGTATTGCGTCAGAACCCGGTGAGCTTGCCTGAAAAGGTTCCGGGGATGAGGATTCACGCCTCTTTTGTATCAACCTGGAATATTCAGGATCGCGCGGCTTCATAAGCCTCTCGTGCCGACGCTGCATTACAGAAGAAGAAGATTGTTGTAAAACATTATCTTCCCTCTTCCCGGAAGCCAAATCGTAATCCTGCTGGCTCAGTTTCTCAAGGTGCGCCGTAACTTTAACAATTTTTCTTGTTGAAGGTTCCCCTAAAGAGCTTGAGCTCACGTTACGTTTTGTCGGAGAAACAGTTGAACCGGAAGCACTACGAGTCGCACCGAGCACATGGCTACGTATCTTTCGTTTGACTAAAGCAAGATTCCTTGGGGTATTTTTCTCAAAATCATTCTTGGTAAAATAAAACGGCGGGTACCCGTTATTTATCAAAAAGAAGTTCATTAAAAACCAGGCAAGTCTATGGTGCCCTTCGTTGAACGGCGGAATCCCATCCCAATAGCAAAATCCCTCTCCCGATAATATCTCCTCATGAAACCGGAACTTATCCGTAGGATAAAGATATATTTCCCTTGCGAGTTCTACGACCCTGTCTATACCTTCTGCTTGCACCCGGGAATTAACCATTTCAACCAGATACGGCAAAGGTTTAAATGGGTTCGATAGGGTGCGAATTCTTTTCTGGCGCGTTTCATTGAGATTAAGCTTCCTCTTCTGTTTGCCTGTCCACCCTGTGGCAACCTCTGGTTGTTCTTTTACTGTTCTCTTATCTCCCATCATCAGTTCATACAAAATAGCGATATTCCTATATGTTATCCTTTCTTGTTGCGTGACGACTCTATTAAAATAAGAAACTGCTTCAAGAAAATCATTAAGAAAATTTCCTTGCCGTCTCTCTCTAAGAGACGGTACAGATGCAAATAACGCACGTATTCTTTCGGGATCGATTGTATGTACGACTCTCTTAATAGATGAGGAACCGGTCGTGCTTGAAGCGGTGCCCTCACCTATTATAGCCGGAGCATTTTTATCACCAAAACCCACGTCCGCGGAAAATTTATATCCCAATGCCTTGGCCCGCTCGACTACCGAGCCCATACCAATACCGATAACGACTGATGAGCTTGCTGCCTGACCAGGAACGCTTGCCGTTGGCTCTGAGATAAGTTTTTCGATGAGCTCTTCGTGCTTTCTGATAATAGGCTCATGAGCAAAGCGCTCCATGACAAACGGCCGCGCGGCGCGGCCCATGGCTCGGGCTCGCGCGGGGTTATCCAGAAGAAACCGTAACGCACGGGTAAGCGAATTAATATCAACGCGGCTATGGAACTTATTCGTGCATTCGATAACATCAACGAGTATGCCGGTTTTACCAGGGATAAATACTTCGAGATTCCCGCCCCGATTCGTGGTAACGATCGGTTTTCCCATAGCATGAGCTTCAAGAATAACTCCGGAAATACCTTCGTTAAAGACCGTAGGGAATGCTACGATTGACGCTGCATCAATGTGATCTCTCATTTCCTCTCTGCTATGAACCGGGTTGAGTATCTTTACCACATCGTGCAAGCCATGGCGCTGCATATAGATTTGTATATTCTGCAGGTATCTTCGTTGCAGATGTTCGCCCAGAATAATCACCAAGAAACGGTAATTCATATCCTTGAGCCGGTGTGCGGCTTTAACCAGCTCGAAGATTCCTTTACTTGCCACGATACGGCTGGGAGAAAGAATAATCGGTTTTTGATCGCACCCAAGCTTTTTACGGATCACTCCAGCGCGGGCAGGATCAGAAGAAAAAATGTCCAGGTCACGAAGGCCCGGTATGTGTACGACATCACGAGCAAACTTTTTGCGTGCGTCCCGCGCACCCCGAGCCGATATGGTCACCAATTCGCTTGCTCTGCTGATCACTTCTTCGAGGTTTCGCTGACGGCTCGAGTCATCGGTAATCAATTCTCCTTCGTGCCACTGGACTAAAAGCGGTATGGCCCGCTGGGCTGCCATGCGGCTGGCTTCAACCGCTAAACTACTTTTGGGACTGTGAATACGGACCACATCGATTATCTCCCCCCTTTTCTCTCCCATCAATGCGGCAACACGGGCAAGAATATCTTTTTTAGTAGTTTCGCCGTATTGGTGGTATCGGTGATGAATAATCCGGGAGGATCCTACCTGCTCAACAAAACCGCGGTCGGATTGCTGGCGAGGGACTTCATAGAAGACATGTGTGGTAAGATTCTTATGGCGTGATGATAAGGCGTGGTTAAGGGCCACCAGATGCAAGGCTTGACCAGTGGGACTGGCGTAATGATTGGTCATCATCAGGATACGTTTCCCGGAAAGGCTCGATGAAAATGCTACCCTCGGCGGGCCGCGGCGACTAATTGCACCTGACAAAGCTTCTAATCGACTACGCGCACCAGGAAATGGGCGCCGCGCAAGAGATCGATGCAGAGCTACTTCTTGATATATTCTCTTTGCTCTGGGCAATGAAAGCATATATATATAGGAAAGCGGCGACAGATGGAGTCTTTCGGGCGCGGCCTCAGGAATCCCGCGATGCGTATCAGGTACCGATGTCACAACGGCTGACTTGACTGAGGTTAGTGAACTGCTGCTATTCTTTGTAGCTCTTGTTGGGCTGCGCCCCAGCGCGTCCCGTAGGGGACTGCGCCGCAATTCAGCCATTACGTCGTCAAATATACCCCTGAAGGCTGATATAACAGGAACAATACACCGCTCTATCTCTGCTTGCGAAGGAGCTCTGTGATGGGAGAGACGACGCGCCCATCCCGAGAATTTACCTGAGAGCGTTTTTTCTATTTCCGTAACAAAAAGGGTAGGTAAATATTCATCTAAAGCCTGCCTCAATACAATACCAACAACATCAGAGGACAGACGACGCTCAAGCTCTTGTCTACGGGTAGCTTTAGCTTGCTGCAATTGCCTCTTATCAGCCAATTGCGCAGGCGCACTATTCGCAAGCCAAGCCTCTACTTTCCTGTCAAGGTAGTAGCCTCTAAAAAACGTGTCGCGGTCCGGCCTGGCGTAATTCTTAAGCGCCTCCATCATGAAAGCAATAATCGACTTTTCGATAAAAAATACATTGTCCGGTTTCCTGATGTGGTGACAATTAAAGGTAGCTCCCCACCGCGCGATGAACGGTAGAATAGTTTTTATGACTTCTGACAATCTATTTTGAGTTTTCTCCTCAAACAGCCTCATCGCTCGACTATGCTGTCTATTTTTTGTAAATACAGCAAGCGCCTCTTGTTGTACGTCACTATAAAAAACCTGAATTGACCTCTCCAAAATGTTCAGGGACTCAGGGGAAAAATTTTTCCTAAGCACACCAAGTGATTCATTTACTCCAGAGCCAGCTACTCCACTTAATCGAGCCATTCGCTTGATGAGGGAACCGATAATCTCTAATTCTTCAACAATCTCCTTGTGAGGCTTCCTCTGCGAAGCGGAACTAGAAGAATTGCAGTTAGACTTTGAATTGTGATTTTTCAAATCTACCGATGAGCTACTGCGCGGATACCCTTTACCCATGCGCGGATGAGTTATCTGCAAGAGATTAGTATGCGCGACCCATTCGGCTCCTTGTGGTCTTTTCCCGATCGTTGTACGGCCATCCTCTGTGCTCACCCATACGGGAAATCGCACATCGGCGGCATCAGCCGACAGTTCGGCCTGGCGTGCGGAGGTGGCTTGATCTAATGCTTTGCGTTTAAAATCATCCCACCGGCCGGGGCTCCATATTTCAAGACGGTCGCCAACGCCGACAAACACTGCGATATCGGCCAGGCCAGCGAATTCCCGTAAAGCACGCGGTATATGTAATCGAGAATTCCTGTCTATCGCAGCCATGGGTATTCTGTCTTGTGGTTTTTTATCTCCGAAACAAAGATAGCCTTCATCTCCTTTATATAGATAAAGCTTGGAAGAAGCCAAATCCTTCCGCCAGGCCGCGGGAATTAACAGCCGGCCTCGGTCGAGTGAGCGCGAATGCGTACCGACAAAGATTCTTGAGGAAACCGATGAGCTGCCATAACGGGGTACAATACTGCTTGAAGCAATAAATTCTTCTGCCAGACCCTTAATATAGGAAGATGCTTCTTGGTCCTCGAACTCTTGAGGTGTTTCCCCAATCAGCGCATCTTGGTATCTTCGTGGATTGATTTGTAAAAACGGGATACCTTCACGAGCATGCGAAGTTACGTAATAGCGGTGAGCGGCTTGTTTACCATAAGGCACTACATAGAGACTCTCGGCTGCGGTTTTAAGCGCTGCCAATACGGTTCTTTCTTTTTCCGAAGAGGCACGAGTAGACATCGCCTCATGCAATATCCTTTGCGCGCTGTCAAGATAGAGGGCGCCGTCATCGGCAAGATCCCCAAAACGTATTGTACTCTTACGCCTCAATAAAGCAGTCACCTCTTTAGAAGTAACAATTTCCGCCTGCTCGCCCAAATGTTTATTCATCATGAACGTAAGCGCATGCACAAGGCTATTACGCTGTTCAAATACCTTAAGCCGTTGTAGAAAATCTTGAACGTTGCCAAGCCCTGTCTGTTGAGCGAAAAAATCACCGATTAAGCCAAAAAAACCGAGTGAAGATGCGCGAGGTTGATACTGCGGGCTTGAACTGTCTGCTGCTTGCGGCGAGCTGGCCTGGTAAAGGCGTTTTGCGTCCGCGGGGCTTTGCACCTGTTGTGCCCGAAGGTTATTCAAAGGACTAGAACTCTTAAGAGAGTCCGCTATAAGTGTTTCTATAAAACCTCCCTCATTCTCTTCCGCTCCAATCATTCGCGCACGACCGAATTGTTCATTCCTAAACGCAGATGTTGTGTCGTTAAAACCATAGTGAAGAAAACGTCTCATGCCGGCTTCTTTTGCAGCAGGAATGTACCGGTCAACCTGATTATCAATAAACACCGGGTATTTTGGCTCGCCATACTGCTTTCTATATTTATCAAGAGCAATCTCAAATATTTTTTTCCCGTCCGATTTCACGGTTCCATGTTCACCGGTAATCACAATTAAGTCCGGATCGATAAGGCCCGGGTAACACCGATCAAATAGTTTCATCATCCACTTTCTGCCAGCCGCCTCAAAGTTCGATATAACTCCGAATCTTATTCCTCTCTCCGATTGAACTCTCAATAAATCATCGAGCCTTTCTTGAATCCATGGATTTGCGCTCATGGGGCCGAAATAGGCCTCCTCAAACTCATCTTGAGTAACCGGCCGAACTGCACCGTAACCTAACAAATACCTACTGATAAGGTCAACCCAACGCTTAAACGTTTCTGGGTTGCGATGTAAATCATGCCGGGCAATTATCTCAGAACCTTCATCAACTTCTTCCGGCGGAATGATCAGTCGGTGTAAACCCTCTCTGAAACTCGGCTTTTTCTCCGTTTGCCACCCTTCACTATCGGTTAAACCTGAATATGTTCCTAATCTTCTGAGTGTTTCATCGAAGAAATCTTCAATCTGAGTGCCTAAAACCCGCCCATAGTCAAAAAATACAATGTTGGTTTGTCTACTCTGTTGCGGAGAACTGGCAGCGGCAGGATTATAAGGTATTTTAACCGCGACAAAAGGATTTTGGCCGGTGCTTTCGGAAGGCGAGCTGCCCCTTGTTCGTCGTGCGTATTGAGTATCGAGTATTGAGTTTGAATCCGACGAACTGGCGGCAGGATCGGAAAAAGGCCGCTGTCCCATTTTTTCTGTTCTGCCATTTAGCCCTAAGCCCCTGGCCGGCGACGAGGCGGAAATAATAATATTTGGCAACATTACAGTGACTGTAGTCCCCACATTTTCCGTGCTATCAATTGTTACTGTACCGGATAACCGACAAACTATAAGTCTAACCCAATTAAGCCCTACCCCGCCTCTATGACCAGGATAAATAAAGCTTCTTTTAGCATTTTCGGCTCGATACCCGTTCATTTTCCGAACCAGTTCTAGCTCTGCTTGAGGAATACCAATACCTTGATCTCTCACTAGAAGAGTTAAATATTTACTTTTTGAACCATAATCAATATCAATTGCAATGACCGTCTCAGGATTATCTTTTTTACAGTATTTATAGGCATTTTGAAATAAGTGATACAAAATACTTGTCACCTGTTTAAATAAAGCTTCATCTAAAATCTTATCTGCCAGGCCATCAGGAATGGAAATCATAACTCTAAACTGCTCTAAAACCCTTGCTGTTTTGATTACCTCATCCACGGTAACACTCATAGATAAAGAAACGTTTTCACCGCTTAAACCGGCTAAAATCATATTCCTTCTAGTCGGATCTTGAGGAATAAAATGCTCCACAATTACATGCGGAACAATCTGCTGCAGAGAGCGAACATCTCCTTTATAAAGCCCCACAAGTTCTCCTATACTGTAACATTTCTCACCCGGTGAGCTGGCTTGGGTTTCAATTGCTGTTTTACCACGAATATTTCTTAGGTTGTTCGAGGAATTTTTTTGGATAAACTGTCTTAAGATTGATTCCCTGGGAATTACGACATCAACGGGGGCGAGACGAACCGGTTTCAAAAGAGAAATCAACCTCCGCATAACCGTCAACATCTCCTCCTGTCTCACTTCTTTCAAGTCACTCTGCAATATACCCCAAACTTCTCTTTTGAGTATAGGCAATTCATAAGGCGCGTAGGCTTGAACGGTCACATCGGCATGTACCCACTGCGGATAGAGGTCATCAAGCATCTGTCCGTGTTGTTTTAAAAAAATGGCAATTGTATCTTTTGGTTTTTGCTGTTCAGTGAGCCACTTGTCCAGAATCTCCCGGAGCAGGCGCGCATGAAGAGACGTAAAGGGATAGTTTCCTTTCAATTTTAAACTGGGCGCGGTATTGACAAAAACCTTAAACACAGGTACGCTTTTTGCGGAAAGCTCTTTCAGTAATCCAGGAGAGAACGCCTCGATACCTTCAACAATCAAGGTTTCATCGGCGGCAAGCCTTAAACTGCGCGGGTTGACTGAACCGTAATAATACTGCTCGGCGCAATTTAAGTTAACCCTGGCACCGCCTAAGAGGCCGATAACGTCAGTGGGGGCATGATAATCGAGGTGCAAGACTTTGGCTTTTTCACCGTTCCTTAGGAGCTCGCGTTTCAGATTGTGGGAAAAAGCTGCTTTTCCTACGGCCAAAGGACCGGTTACCAGAACCACCCCCCGTTCGTGAAAGAAATTCTTGGCAATCTGGACGGTAATTGAACGCAGGCCTTCCTCAGCGCGCTCCTCCACGGCCTTGATAAGCTTCTTTAACCGCCCCTCGTCAACAAAAGAATTTAACTCTTCAAGCGTATCTGGAAAATGCAAGCTGAATTTAGCCACGTAGGGATGACGGCCGTTCTTATACCGTACTTTCAATCGGTTATCAGCGGCCACACAGGCGTCGCTGACTTTCATCACAGCCAGGATCATTGCCGCGGCGCGCAGGTCCACATGGTAAGCTTTTGCCACTTTTATTACCTGCTCAAAAGCATTGACCATCCGCTCCTGGAGCATCTTATCCACTGCGATCAGGTGCCAATGCTCATCCTGTATATTCTGGGCCCATTCAAAATAAGATACTGTTACCCCACCGGAATTGGCTAAGATATCCGGCACAATGAGTATGCCTCGCTCAAGAAGAACCTCTTCAGCTTCGGGTGTAGTGGGGCCGTTTGCACCCTCAACTATCAAACGGGCTTTAATCCTTTCGGCGTTGCCGGCATGAATTTGATTTTGGACTGCCGCCGGAATTAGGATATCAACCTTGGCTTCGAGAACTGCTCCGCCCGCTACCCGGACAACATCAGGATAATCAAAATCCTTAAGCTTCCTACCTTGAGAAAGGTATGTCTCTAAAATCGCAAGGAGTCTATTGTTTATTCCTTTAGGAATATGAATTCCTCCAGAATCATCGCTGATATAAAAAATCTTACGGCAGCCGCTTTTCTGTAAAATTTTAATCAGCTCAAAGCCAACATTGCCTGTGCCCTGAATAGAGTAACTACATTTTCTAAAATCTTGAGGAAGTTTAAGCTTTTGAGCGTAACACCGCACAGATTCGCGGATAATAAAATAAAGCCCCTGGCCGGTTGCTTTGCCTCTTCCCTGCGAACCGCCGGCACTAAGAGGTTTACCGGTAATTACCGCCGGTTGCGGACCTTGAGCTTTAATTTTTTCATATTCAGATCTCATCCAAGCCATATATTGAGGGTCAACGCCGACATCAGGTGCCGGTATATCGCTGAATGGACCGATTGCCTCAGGATCTTTTTTGAGCAGCTGGCGCACATAACCGCGGCAAAGTGTTTCCATTTCAGTCAGGGAAAGCGCCTGAGGATTAACGACAATGCCTCCCTTTGCCCCGCCAAAAGGAACGCCGACCACCGCTGTTTTCCAAGTCATATCCGTAGCCAAGGCCCGTATCATACCGCTGGTAACTGCCGGATGAAACCGAATTCCACCCTTACCTGCGCCCCGGGCCTTGTTATGGCAAATACGGTAGCCTTTAAAATACATGGTCATTCCCTCTTGCTTAAAACAACCGGTATTGCTACGGGTCCTTGAGCCTTTATCCGTTTTAACCGGAATATCTACCTCAACTACTTTGGCCGCATGAAACAATTTATTAAGAATCTTTCTGTCAAGCTTTATTCTTTGAGCAATGGCAAACAGATGTCGGGAGACATTTCTAAAATAAGCATCGTCTAAATCGTCTTTGTCCCGCCGGCTCAACCTAAGGCCTGCTTTATGGGCTAAAGCAACAACCGCGGCTTTTTCCTCTGCCGGCGAACTGGCTGCCTTCCTGGAATGGAAAAAAACGGCGATTCCAGGCATAGTGCCTGCCCCATGAATATCCACGCCATCCAGAACCTGCATATTTTCCTTCATCAATCTGCCTTGAACGGGATTAATGAATCCCATTCTTTTTTCCCCATTATCTATAGTAGCTACGGCAATGCCCAAGTGTAAATGCGGCTGCACGTCGCTGGAATTATGGAAGGCTATATGCCCCACGATAGTTTTACCGGCCTTTACCTCATCGCCCACTCGTAAATTTCCCGGAGCAATATGCCCATAAAATATATCCGCCTTCTGCTGATAATCAACTACCACTTGCTCATTGCCAACATAAACAACACTGCCGTCGCAAACCGCTCTCACGGGCGTACCTACAGGAATCTTTTTTGCGGTATAACGCCGGCTGCCCTTGCTATCAACCATGTAATATACCCAATCCAATCCGGTATGTGGCTGAACCCGGGAGGCAAAACCATGAAGATAATCCCAGGTCTGCGTGTGTCCGAAGAGGCTTCCCTGAGGAAAAAACCATCCTATGCAGTCATCAGGCACATCCACCCTGTCAAATGGAGAATGAATAATTATATCCCCGGGAGAACTGATCACCGAGGAAGAACCTCCACCTGATTCCCCTATCTTTATCGCTCTTTTATACAAATGACGACTACCCCGGCCTTTCAATCCCAACACACGGGTAGGAGTACTCGTTCCCGACCGGTTCCACGCTTGGGTAGTCTGCAACCCCAATTCATAATCCGGGCTGATCCAAACCCTGTTACCTGAGGCAGCGTCGATCTGCAAGCTCCTGCAAGAGATATTTCCTCCTGTACAATAATCACAGCGTACTCCTTCATTCTGAAGAGAGGAACTTACGTTTCGAGGCATATTCTTATATGCCTTATAATACTGAATACCGACGCGGACATCGTCCTGGCACAGTTCTACGTCAAATTTTAATTTATCCCTGAAAAATTCACCGTACCCTTGAGTATCGGAACATAACCAATACGTAACAAGCTGCTCTACGCCTATATTTTCTAAATATCTGACAAGAACGGAATACCAGGCTGTCCCGGTTTTGACTTCTTTATTGCCGCGGACGCTTTTATCTAACGCTAACCTGAAATAAGCGCTCTTTTTGTAAACACAGATAGAAAGATACGCGAGCTCATTCTGTTTGTAACGCAAACTAAACGTAAGATAGTCATCTATAAATTCATCTAAACCAAACCACATTGCCTGCCAGTCTTCCAGTTCTAACCGGTGCCCCGGAGAAACCACAACGGTGAGTTTATTTTCCGATTCGGGAAGACGTTTTGTTATTTCATCAACGGGGAATAACAACGCAGGGTTTTGTTTTATCTTCTCAAGAGACTCCGCGGAAAATCTATATACATGCTTGCTGGACACTGACGAGCTGGCTGGAGGTGAACGCCCCGGCCTGCTTTTCCAAGACAATAAATCAATCATATCGTTGGTGTCCTGAACAAAAATTACCTTTACCGGCGAACTAGTACACTCTGCGTCTAAACTTGAAACCTGATTAATTCCGTTTATAAAATCATCCGTGCTCATCCAGTAATAGAGTTTTATCCTTACATATTTATTTTCAGTATTTTCCTGTCCCTTCCGCGTTCCGTTCAGATACACCGCCACTTCATAATCCCTAAACCCTCTTCTCAAAGCATCCTCTTGCTCTAATGTCCGGCCTTCCCCGCTCTTAACCAAAGCAATAACATCATTGATGGGGTATTTATCTCCGGAGGGAAAATGGAATACCTTATCGGCAATAATGTGATATGAAACACTTGTGTGGTCTCTCTTCTGCCAGTCGAGGATCGAGTGAAACGCGCGGCGCAGGCAAAATCCCGCATCATAATAACTACCGCAGAAAACCACATTGCAATCCCTCTCTTTAGAACGCACCGGCCAACGGATAAATGCGCTCCTCTCGATTTCCCCGGCCGCGGAAGGAATAGCGACAGGCTTTAGTTTCTCTGCCTGTTCGAAATCTAAGGGATACATTAAAATGAGCTTCTGTCCGAAGATAACGCCTCTTTTCTCTAAAGCATTAAGAAGCCAATCATAATCCCGGTGTTGATGAGCCTCAACGCCCACCGTGAATCGTGAGTCAAGAACCACTCTACTCTCACCGGAGGCGGCAAGCTTACGTGTCACTGACGAACTGACTCCAGACGCATCATGTGCGCCCTGCTGAGCCATGAACTTATCGAAATATGCTGCTAGCGTTTCGTGCGTCCGGGCTGCTGGAATATCGGTATCCCGAAAACCTGCGGAGCTTGCGACAGCGTACAACGGCTCTCGGGCATATTCAGGCTCGCGCCAGAAATAATCTGAAGTTACCGAGGGTTCGGCTTGGCGCCAGGCAATGAGGAGCGCCCCTCCCTGGAATTGCGAGAATGGATAGCCGACAGGAATTTTTTTACGTGCAACTACGGTAAATCCTTTGTTCTTGAGCTCGCGTTTTATTTCTTTATCTTTTCCGTTTGCAATGTCTTTTGGTTTGACAGAAACAAGCAGTAAGCCTTCATGCGCGAGAACGTTCACAGCTTGCATAAGCACTTCTGTGTCAACCGCGCCATGAAGAATGATGATATCGCATGATGCCGGAAGATGTTTATTTTTCCCTGATACCCACCTAAGCATAATGCTCCTTGTTTCTTCACCGACCTCAAAAGTTTGCGGTATGTTTTCCAGTGCGCGCCTCAATTGCCTGCGGAAGAGTGTATGTGTAGTACCTAAATCAGTTATCGTAATTTCTCCATAAGGCAGGCGACTTATTACTATCTCTTGAATGCTTTTCGCACCGGCAACGGTATCTAAGAAAGTTTTCTCTTTCCTGACAGAAGAAGAGCTGGTGACCGACCGTATCTGCTCAGCAGGATCCGGCGTGTTCGCATCGACTCTGGATACACGGCCATGGCTAACGAGTTGCCTTTTGCTTTGATCCGTTGGAGATTGAATCCAGTATTCTGTCGGACGGCCGGTTTCATAATCAGGCGACTCGATTTCCTTTCGAATCTTGTGATCAACAGAAATCCACTTACTGCGAGCATAGCGGTCCTTAATCCGCCCCAAGAAAAGCACTTTTGCTTTTATTAGAACCGCGGCTGCCGGCGCTTCGGGCGGCATTCGCCAGTTAAGCCCTTCAACAACGAAAGAATTTCCTCCCCTTACCCATACCTGTGTGATCCTCTCTGATTCCTTAAGCGGCCGGAATAAATAATATGATTTATTCTTACTCACACCCGCTCTTACATAATAGACATGCTGTTTCTTGCTGGCGCACCAGAAACTTAAAAAGTCAGGGGGGCTCCTTCCAAGAACCTCGGCAGGAACCATTCTTGCACCTTCTTCCGTTACGTGCCTGCCTATTATACTAACTTTCTTTTTTAAGATCTGGGTTAACTGTCGAGGGTTACAAATGCAAGCAGGATAAAAGTCGGCGTCTCTTGTCACTTGCGTTGTAAAATCTCTTCTCACCGCGACATGAGCGCTATGAACGTTGAAATTAATTTTCGCATTCTGAATGCTGAGTTCCCGCAACGGGCTCAGGCCTTGCCACTCAGTTGTCCCGATTCCCACTGCTGATAACCACTTCGTCAACTGCAGTTCAAACTCTCGAAACAACTTAAAATCACGCAGGTTCACGGTAACTAAACCGCTTTTAGTCGGTGCTCTCTTTGAGGAAACCACCGCCCCTGTCCTCATAAACACATTTTTTCCTTCTTTGTGGTCTCTGGCAATGACCACGTAGAGGCTTGAATTAAGCGCGTCTTGCCACACGCAATAGCGCGGTTTTTTCGAGCGGTCTGTATATACTTGCAGGAATGTATCAGACTTCACGCTTCTACTTCCCAGGGCCTCAGCACGAAGCTGCTGCTCATGAAAACGAACTACATTACCCTGGTGGGTATAGGGTTTTCTGTTCCCGGTAATCCAGGCGGCAACCCTGCTTTCCTTCTCAGCGGGCGTAAGCTCATCTCCATAAGCCCCCATCACCATATCTTCAAAGTGGTAAAATAATTTATTTTCAAATAACGATATGTTCTGTTTCTTCGCTATCCGCTGTGTTTGGGAAACACGCTCCGGGTCAGGTAAATATTCGGGTATGATCACAAAATGCTTCGGTTCCGTCTTTATGCGAATACGCTGGACGGGATTACTCTTATTTTCAAAAATAATTTCCCCTGGCCTGCTCTTAATATTTATTCCGCTCTCGATATATCGAGGGTACCTGCATACGCTGCCGGAATAGGGAAGGTTTATCTCTACGTACCCTTGTTGATATCCTGGCGAGCTGGCGGTAGGATAGTTCGTAAGCTCATAAGCTGATAAGCTCGTAGACTTTCGAAACTGATAACGTTGTGACCTGGTCCCCTTCGGGGAGGCTTCACTTCGTTGCGCACTGCCCTGCTGGTTTTTTTGAGAAGGTGAGCTGACAACGTCTACTTCGGAATTATACGGACTGATTTTAAGGAGATATTTCGACTGAAGCGGCCCAAGCCGGCCATATCGAAATAACTGGATATAAAAAGGTAATTCAAGACTGATAAGGCCCTCAAGCTTTTGCCTGGTTTCTCTGCCAGAACACCCCTTCGCGCCAACACCCAGCCTAAAAGGCTCTTCGTTCACCCTAACGGCATGGATACGCCCATGCCGAAGGACCCAAACACTGACTAACGTTTCAAATTCAGGCCATGATTGAATTAGACGTACATCAGTAAGAGGTTTTTGCAGCGGGGAGCTGGCTCCGTCAGACTCAAGATTCAAAAGCGCCCGGTGGTGATCGATAAGCCACTGCATCTCATCGGCGCGCTCAGGATACCTCTTTTTTAAAGAATCGCGTAATTGCCTGTCCTGTTGCCGCGCCGCTTCGCGCGTGCTATCCGGCCCCCAGCGAGCGTATCGTTGAGAACGACCCGTATAGTGGCGGCAGTTTTCTTTCCCGGCACGTTTGCTTGCCCGCGCCTCCGGCATTACGCTCTGTTCTATTCTCGGATAATCCTGTTCTCGTCGTATAATATCAATTGCCTGCAACAGATTGCTTGCCTTGAAACTTTGCTTATATACTTCATCCAATAATTTTATTTTAGATAAAAGGGGTATTTTTCTATCCATAAAGCCTTCGAAACAGGCAAGCGCGAGAAAGAAAATATTCGCATACCACATCGTCAAGCCGTTATAAACAGGAGCATGAGCATGATAGTGGGCAATTTTTAATAGATATGTTACAAGAGGCTTTCCGCCTTCAGAGCGATGAATGATGTCAATAACGATGGGCTTATTTTTTCTGCTCTCAAATACAGCCTCGATGTCTTTGATGGCTGCCTGAGCCTGACCGTTCATGCCCGCGGCGGTAGCGTTAATAATAATATCGGCCTCTTTGAGCCGGCTTAACAATAGGGGGCTATCCCGGGCATCCTCTGTCTCGATCAATTCCAAATCCGGTGCAGCCTGCTGCGGCCTATTGCCCGGAACAATCGATGCAATGCTCCCCGTAAGGTGCGATGCACAGCATAATTCTTTAAAAATAGTTTTGGCATTCTCAAATGAAGCGCTTCGATGGCTGATGCTGATGCGTAGCGGTTTATGCATCTTCTCCTGCGCAAGAGCTTGGGCAATCGCCTGGCCAGCCCCCCCGAAACCCAACACCACTACTTTTTTACCGCGCAAGGAAACACGACGTTCTGTGGCGGCGGCGACCTCCACTTTCTGGCCCAAGTTTCCGCCAAGCGCCCAGTGCATTTTGTAAGCACTCAGAAAGGCTTTGCCATCGGTATTTGCGGCGTGCGCAATAACGCCTTCTTCGGTGCGGCGCAAAAATATGACGTTGGCGCTGGTTAAACCTTCCGGTTCACTCTGCCAATCTTTCCATATACCGCGGAATTCTTTGGCAGCAATCAAATCTTTTACCGGCTTAGTCGCGGTCAGGCAGATTACCTGCGGATGCGCCTTGGCCTGCTCTAGAATTCCTGCAAGCCGCCCTTTAATTTCCTGGTGAGACCTTCCTAAATCTATGGGGAAAACGTAAACTTTTTTTCCCATCTGCTGCGAAATCCCTCTACCCACCGCGGTCTTGTTAAAAACAAAGAATAAAGCCTTCGGTAAAAAAGAATGAGTCACATCTCTTCCTAAATGCAGTATGAAACGGGCATCAGGGTCGTCAAGGTCCTCGACATTGACTTTCTCATCCTTCAGCCACAACACCTGTTTATGTTTCAGGAGCTGTTGCAATCGTTTATGCAACGGCCGGGCTAGCCGCGGTAATGGTTCAACCCTTTCCCTTCGCCTTGCAACCACATCAGGTGCTCCCTTGCCATTCTCTGTCGCTGAAGAAGCTGTTCCTGCGCCAACCAGGCAGGATGAAGATTGAGGCGTTGCCCGGCCATCCAAAACAGTGATGATGGTTTCATGAAGTTTTTCCTGCGGTGTCGCGGCAACGGCTGACAACAATGCCTCAAGGCGCTGACGCATCAGAGCATCGAGCCGGCTGGTAAGACGCCTCCGATAAAAACTGGCTGCTTCTGCATGAAGTGATGCATCGCCAAAATAATATTCAAGATGAATGTAGCCTTTACGGATACTATCGGCATAGAGAGGCGCCCAGGAGCTATCCTTCTGCTTACAGCGTGCAACAATACCGGTTAACGTCCCCTGCGCAAGAGTCTGAAGCGTATCATAAGAAAAAATGTCGCATGTTAAAGGCCTCCTTTTTACCCCCATGATAAATTGTCCCGAAAGTTCTGGGGGGTTTTCTCCTTTTGCTATGGAATATGAAAATAATTCCCGCGTAGGAATTCCCTCTTGGTTTAGCCGCTCGATAAATGCTTGAAAAAATTCCTTGGCACGGCCACGCGCAACAATAGCAATATCAATATCCTTACGCGTTCCGTAAAGAAGATATCGCATACCGCCCACTAAATATGCCTGAACTCCAATACTTCTGCCAACATCAGCAATAAGGGCACTAAGCTGCCGCTCTTCAATGGCCCGGAGAAGCATCCTGTTAAGCACCTCTGTTTCTTCGTAAAGTATTTTCCCTCCGGCAGAAGAAGCGGAACCGGCCTGAAGGCCTGGTGTCTGGAAAGACTCATCGAAAAACCGCTTCTGCCCTTGCTGCTGGCGACTAGCCCATTCAGTCCAAGCCCGGCCCCAGGCTGCCTCATCAAACCCCCGCCAAGCTTCATCCGGTATATTTATTCTTTGCTCTAAGCCGGGTTCATCACCGACCGCAGCGCTCGATGAAGCGGCTGCCTCAGGCTGGTATATACATCTTTCTATAAACCGTATTGTCTCGGCAAACCTGATCTCTTCAGTCCCTGACCTTCTGTCGCCAGCGGCATGTACTCTGTGCCGCTGGAGTATCTCAATCACTTCTCTTTTCACACGAGAAAAATTATCATACATATACATGAGAAAAGCTTGTTTTTCGGGACCGGACACTTCCCTTCCGACGCGCAACCGGCTAAAGTCTCGAAATTCCTTCCTTAACGCAGTAAGCATTTTTTGCCGCGCGAGAATGTAGATCACCCGCGCCTGAATCTGGATAGGAAGAAAGCCGGTATCAACATCGGCGTCTGTTTTGATGACATTGAGCGCTTCTATCGCTGCCTGATAACTGCCCACCGCCTTCTTATGGCTGTTCTCAATATCATACAAGCAAGCCAGCTGGATATGTAGTCGCGCAATGTCAAAGAGTATGTCTCGTGCCCGGGGCGCCCCTTTCTGGATGGTTAGGCCCTGCGCACGTGATTTTTGCAACTGCCCTTCTTGTTCCGTTATCCGCGCGCGAAGACGCACTCTCTGGGTTCGCGCCAGTGCGACGGTAAACATATCACTGACTGCCATCATCCGTTGACACCTCCGTGCAATTCTTGTATACACACCGAATGGGTCAATCTTCATCGCCCGCGCGTGTGCGGCTTCTACGGCTTCATACGTAACCGGTTGCCCTCTCTCAAGGATACGAGAATACTCCTCTATCTCCATCTGGTCGTGGTGCAAAATAGTCGCTATGTACCGCCCCTCTTCAACATCATCAAGGAACATCGCCGGAACGTATATGATCTTGTTCTCCTTACCTATATGTGTCACCTGGTAATATACGCTAACGTTTTCTGTTCCATAAAGGAGGAAATGGCTGGGCACCTCTACTTCTATGACCGTAGTCTCTTTCTCAAACCGGCAGGCCCTGGCGACGATGTCCTTATTTATCTGACTCTTGGGCCGGAGCGTTTTTAACACCTCTATCGCCTGGCGGATCTTTTCGGCATGCGGCGAAGTCTCATTAACCGCCAGATCCTCTTCCCCCGGCTTCTTTTTATAGGCGTCACCTCGTTTGATTATCTTCTTAGGAAACGCCGCGATAATCAGATCCGCCTGGTGATGACGCCGCATCAAGTCCCCCGCGCCAAAGGCGGTGTTAGGAAAAGAATGGAAATTAGCCGGGTTGCCGGCCGCAGAAGAACTCTTTGGGGAAGGCGCTCTCGAATGAAGCTGCGCATCCTTCCACACATTAAAAACAGCATTTGGCCTCGCCTTAAGAAACGATGCATACTCCCTGGCCTGCGAATGCACCGCATCCAAAAACACTTCCAGGTACCGGTAGTCATTCATTGAATCCTTATACGCAACCCCGTGAATTTTCCTGCCTCGCGCTCCTATCAACCGATCAATAATACATGCGTGGAGAAATGCCGTTCCATACTCGATGACATAGCACTTAGGTAATCCGTCGCTATCCGGCTCATCGCTTACGATAAAATCAACAGCAAAAAGAAGATCACGGCTATATTCCCTTTGGCTTGAAACTACCCGGGCAACTCTTGCGGCAATATCGTCTATCTTTCGACCCAATTGTTGCTGTTTGTCGAATGAAAGTTTTCCCAATCCAGGGAAATGAATTCTGCTACAAAAGGTGTCAAAAAATAAGTGCGCAAACGTCGTCTGTGCGCTTATGAACGGCCAACCCAGCCGTACGGTTTTAGAATACACTCCCCACGTTCCATTTGCATTCTTCACTACTACCGCCCGCACCGTATTGCGTACTTGAGGGGGTACTTCCGTTGATGACACAAACCACGCGTCAGTAAAATTCTCTGTATCTACGGGTATCGATTCAATAAACTCTTGACAGCACAAACGTTTTGCGCTCGTTGCCCCCCTTACTAATGCCGCTATCTGACGTGCATATTCTTTTCTGGGGGTTTTGGGATCATAGGAAAACACAGCCGCACCCTCGCCTTCTGCCCCGGCATCAGGTTTAATAAAGATCTTTGCTTCACGGCTGGTGCCTGTCTTGGAAAAACCTCTTACTATTTCATCGATATGCCTCTCGTTTCCATCAACAACCTCAAAAGACCTTGGATGAAGAATGCCTTCCCTCTCTAACAATTTCTGCTGGAAATTTTTTGAGCCGTTAAGAAAATAAGATTCGCCTGAAGGCCATAGCGGTATACACTCACGCAATACGTTTAGCCTCGTTTGGAATTCATGTGGATGCAACAACGCGTGCCCGGCAATGGGTGGTGTAAATTGAACAGGGAATACCTCCAGCCCATTAAACATGAGCCCGCGGTGAACAAGAACAACTCTTTCGGTCGCTATTACCTGAAGATGCTCTGGTGCCGCTAAGATTATTTTCGTATTTTTCAGCCTGCGCGCAAACTCACTCAAATAGATAAACCGTAGCGCATGTTCAGAGCTCCGCACGCCAGCTTCCCACACAAGCACGATATTAATAGAATCCTGTAAAGGTTGACGGCGTTCAGACTTCACATCCATACCGCGTTTGTGCAGCTCTTCTACCACTCCGGATAGCTGTCGGTATTTTGCGGGAAGAGGGTATGAAGCGCGCCCTACCGGCGAGCTACTCGCCTGTTTTACAGCATCAAGCGCAGCTTTTACGCTTACCGGTTTTAAAAGGATCATTCGGACACCAAGTTTTTCGAACTCAGCCCTGCGTGTCTCAACTGCCTGGCTGTCGGCAGTTAACAGAATAGATGGAATCTTTCGCGCGCGCGCCGCAGCAAGCACTTTTACGCCGGCTCCTTTGCCGCCGCGCAGATTCAAATCAGTAATCACAAGGGAAGGCATGTGACGAAGGAGCTCGAGCCCTGCGTCTGCCCTGTCGCAGACCGATACTTCATAGCCTTTTGACTCAAAAACGCCTTTGAGTGTCGCGGCGAGCGCAACGTCATCTTCAACGAGGAGTATATGGAAAGGAGAAGAACTCTTCTGTCCGGGGAAACCAGGCTGGTCCCTTCCCTGATAATATTCTCTGCCTTCTTCCGTTAACGCACATATCTTTTCTACGGTATTAGCGTTAGTATTCTGCGCCGGCGTGCTGCCGCGCTTAAGCCAGGTATCGAGCAAATAGATCAATATGCCTGACCAAACAATACCCATATTGGCAGCAATAAGCACAATATATTCAGGCCAAAACTGCCAACCGAGGGCAAGCCCGCTTGCCCAGAACAACGCGTTGAATACGAATAGGCGGGAAAAATCCCGGTAGGTATCGCGAAAACGTATAGGTTCGCGGTTCCGGCTCACCAGGTATTTATGAATAAGAAAGTTTGAGGGCAGACCGATCACGGCAGCGAACAGGGTAACGTCCAGCGCCACTTTCAGCAATGTGCTCTCCACATAACGAGTAAGAAACCAGTACCATGCGCCAAAAACAACCAACCCCAGATAGAGGCCGCCAAACACTGCCCAACGCGCTACTTTATTCCAATCAACCCGTTCATCCCGTAAAGACTGGTTGATATACATCCCGCACCCGCGGCCCACGCCGCCTACTGCCGACATAAGAAGCAATGACGTAATAATTGAGGAATTCACTGCCGCGATATAATAGGGGCCAAAATACCATGAAAGGCTGATTGCGATTAATGGAACAGCCAACGCGGCAACAACACCTTTTATGTTTCGGTAAGATTGCATACGTTCAGCTGGGAATGCTGACAAAGAGGAACTCGCTCGATAACCAAGAGCTCTCCCTGCCGCCTCAAGCACCTCTTCTTTCTTCGCACCGGCCAATTGCGCTAATGCTGTGCTCGCACGCGGCGAGCTTGCCGTCTCGTTCCGCTGAACCGTAAACGACCAATTATTCTCATCCGGGCCGCTCTCAAGCCACCTTTCCTGCCCTACGCGTGTCGTTAGGCGAATATTGCCCCGTAACAAATGTATGCGCGGCGGGATACAAAGTGTCCCGGACACGGTATAAGAAGAATTGGGACTCTTTGTTTGAGTAACATGCAGATTGCGCAAGCGTATTTCGTTGGGCTTTTTCGGCCAGGGACGGCCGTTAGCGACGTAACGCAAGAACGCCTGTAACTTTAGTTGCTCTATAAGGGTTTCGGGGAGAAATGGTTTCTTTTTGTCTTCCAGAACAATCTCAAACGAAAGAGGCGCTGTACCATTGGCATCTACCTCAAGCACATCATTTTTTACAGATGCCAGGTTTCCCGCCCACGTAATAAAAGGGGTGTTAGCGTGACGATAATATTCTCCGGAGGAACGCCTGATAAGCTCTTCTCGTTCCCCAAGCCCTCCCTGCATGAAAGTGCGAAACCTTGCTTCATCCCGTATCACCCACCGGTTGACCGCATCAATCGCCACAAGGCGGTGCTTGCGTGTCTCCATACATTCATCAGTCAAGTTCAGGCCGGCAGCAAAGGCCCACAAGCGCAAGGTATCAAGCTCCGCATTGAAGTAGCGCTTATAATACGATTGGAAGCCTTCTACCCACTCTAACTTGTTGTACTCGCCGATAACAAGTTGCATGGCATACCCAAGGACATCTCCTTGCCGGTTCTTGATGATTCCGTAGAAGCGCGGCCCGATTCCTAAACGTTCATACACCTGGACAGCGATGAATTCCTTCATGTAGTATTCAAACTGGTGCCTTCTTGTTAAAGGAAAATTAAACATTTTTACGGCGACCGGTCGGTACCTATCGCCTAAGTCCTGCACCCCAAGAAAAACACCGCGGCAGTTAAGCCCGAGGAAATTTATCTGCAATGATTTATCGATTGAAGCTGCTACCTTGGCTACAGGAAGCCTATCGAACTCGGTAATGATAGTGTTCCCTTCAACAGGCCGCACTTCATCCATTACCCACTCGACATTATCCGGCACAACCGAGAAGCCGGGGCGCGCGGCGCCTATCTTAATACCAAACGTTTCCAGTTTCCGGACAACCTGAGCCAAATTATCCGATACAGCACTCGAGCTAAAAATAGAAGATGCTGCCGGAGCTGAACCGGCCTGGGGACGCAAGGGGATGCGTAATTCAAACCGCACTTTTTCAAGAGAACCATGCTCTTTGATCTGATGCCAGGAAACACTTGGTTGTGCAGCCGGGTCTTCTGTATCGATGAGTTGATTTATATAGCGTGACAAAAGGTGAATCGCTTTGCCGGCCTGTCCTCTTTCGGTATCCTTTTCGCTACGATCTATCTCTATCAACCGAACGGGCGGTACAAATTTTTTATCACGAATAGCCAGGGGAAGTGTTTTAAAAATCCTGTTATCAATACGGATAGCTACTGTTCCTTCTGTAATCAGTATAACAATCTCAAAAGAAAATCTGTTGTCTTGCCTGCTATGCTGGATAGCATTTTCCACCGCTATAAAAAGGATGCTCTCCAGTATCGTCCACTGCACGCCGGGACAGTCTCGCAAAATACGCCTTCCGGCGCGGCTCTGTATATCCCTGACGAATTCACGGGCTTCTGCCTTGATATTTCGCGTTACCTCCTCCGCAGTTTCCCCGCTAATTTCACCTTCTCCGGCAATACGCGCGATTTCATTTTCGTGGACGGAACTGGAGGCTTTTTTAGCTTCTGACTCAAACAATAATACGTTTTGTTGTGCCGTTTCCGACTCGGGGCGCCTATGCGGCACCTGAAGTTCTCCGGGAGGAACATCATTATTAAAATAAAATTCAAGAATGAATCGCGTACCCTTGCTAACGTTACTCCCATCGACCTCTGCAAACCATATTATAGAATTCTTGTTTCTTGTAATACGAATAAATCCTTTATTTGCATACTCGATGATAACATGATCGGGTTTAAGCGCGATTTTTGAAAAACCAAAACCCCGGTATGAATGCGGATCAAGATATTCTTCAGCTCTCGGCGCGCCTAAGCTCTTGTATAACGCGTTGTCAACTAAACCTGTACGTTTGGAATCAGACGAGACAATCGTTAACCCTGTTACCCGATCCGCATGGTTTTTACTCACATAAATTTTTATCTGGCCGCCCATACCATGCTCCATAACGTTAGAAGCCAGTTCTTCGGAAACCGTTACGATCCCTTCCCGTTTTTCGAAAGGAATCTCTCGTATACTTAAGATAAAGTTCTTTATTTGCTCCGTTTTTTCTGCCCAAACCTTGTTGAACTTTTTATTGTATGGCAAAGAAATGGAAAACGCAGGAACTTCGAATCTTTTAATAGACAACCCCAATGACGCTGAAGAAACACGTTGTCCGGTAAGGGCCGGCGAATTTGCTTTTTCCTGCATCGCATCTTTTATCTTATTATGGTTTCCCGTCGCCGCCACAAAAGCGCCCAGAATTACCGCAAGCGGCGGGATAAGAGAGGGATACGCTGCGATATTGAATATATTTCCTTTCAAAAACCCTTCTTCGACAATTTTGCTGATCATCGGCCCTGAAGCGCTTAAAGGGGCAAACTTAGAAAGATCATAGGTAAGCATCTGTTGTAATTTAAAAACGCACGCCCAGGTGACAATAAAAAAGCTAATGCCGATAAGAAACGGCGCCAGACACGCGGGAGTAAATATCGAAACGCCCTCGAAGGTAAGTAAAGGGGTTTTCTGGAACAGCACAACCCCGGTCATGACAAGCAGCCCTACGAAATAATTGATAACAATAATCATAAAAGGTAGATGTAAAAATAAGTCTTGGGCTTTGTCTGCGTCTGCTTCCACGCGCCCGAAAACATCCTGGAACAACCGTCTCCAGAGTGGCCCGTTTACGCCGACGATAAGGCCGTTCAATATCCCGATGACTGCGTAGATGTTGAATAAGTGCGCGCCCCAAAGCATCGGGCACAATCCCAGCAACACTATAATAGAAACTCCGATAAGCTTACGTACCCACCCATGCTGCTCGTGATTGTAAAGCCAGGCTAAAAGCAAGGTCGTGAACATGCCAAGTTGGAAAAAGGTGAGAATAATGCTTAACTCTACATGAGGAAAAATGAAGTATATTCCGATCGAGGTAATTACGTTAACAAACGCGGGAATAAGAATATGCGCCCAATCACGCCCTTTAAGCTCCTTTAACAGCGTCCAGAAAAATACCGGGGTGCTTGACGTTTCACGCTTGGAAGATAAGAGCCAAAAAACAAAAAGAGCAGTGAATGTGTTAACGACAAAGAGCCAGAATGCCAACTGCATCGGATAGAGGGAATGTTTGACGCAACTAAGGAACAAGAATGCAACCGTCGGCGCGAACGCAGATAAAAAGGCAAGAAAAACACGGTGCCGCAGGAAAAAATTCGATAGCGACCGAGGCAGGCGACCTTCCAGGGCAAACAGTTCTTTAATGTGTGCCGGCGGCGCACGGGGTGCACCCACGGCAACCGTTCCAGCCCGGAGCGCCAGCGGAGACGCTCTATTTTCATGGTGCTGGAATCCGGCCACGCTGCCATTATCCGTTTCCGAACTCAGCGTAGCAAAAGTTGATTTTTTTAAAGAAGGTATAGACGGTGTTAGCTCCTGCTGCTTTTCCGGAATCACCGGTACCGGAGAAGACCCATTCGCCGGGGGTGTGCCACGTAAACCGTCATCCGGATCAATACGAACACCATATCTATCCGCGACTATCGCCCCCATCTCATTCCTCAGACAACCGGAGTGACGAAGCATTATGTGCCGCGCTAACCAAGTCATGGCAAGAGTAACTGCTTTTCTTTTGATAGTATCGAAATCAAGATGCCTGCGCCAAGAAGCATAGTACGTGTCTACACCTGCCCGTAAATACTGAGCATAGATACCTTCAAACTGGAGCATCTCTGCCTTTTGTAACTTCATTACCCCAAACGCCTTATACCACGCATCAGCCAATTCCATCAACACCGCTAACCCGTGGTCAAGCATTTCTAATGACTGTACGTGCCCGGTATTTAGCTCATGGTCCTCGCGCACATCCTGCGCATCCACCTCCAGATGATTTTCTCTGGCATCGACTGCCTCAGCGCTCTGAAAAAGGCATGCGCAGCCGAAATCAATCGTCTGCCAGTAAATAAGACTATGGTAATCTTTCAGGTGCCGTGCCGTTGTCTCGAGCCTATCTAAAGCTTTAAGGAACTCCTCAAAGTTACGAGCAACGCTCTCTGCCAGGAAAGGAGCCCATTGTATAACACAACATGGAGCAAGTTTATCCTCGATGAGCCGAATACCACAGGCAAGAACTTCGGAAAATGCCTCATCGGATTTTTTATGAAAACGGACGTTTAAGGCATCTCTGATTTTCTCAAGCAGTGCGGAAACATAAGGATCGATACTAATGCCATTTTTATCCAGCGCCCGATAAAAACCATCGATTGAAGGAACAGCGGATGAAGCGGCGCCGAGGATCTCCACTTTCCGACCGGCCGCAGTAAGGGCAAAACGCATCTCACCCTCGGTTTCTACCAGAAGATTACGACGGCATACATCGGCGCTGACTACGATCCCATGCCCGAGCTGTTTTCTTAAAATCCCTCCAACCGCATGATTATCCCTCGGATATTTCACATAGGTACGCCAGTAAACGCCGCGTTTCTGTATGTCAGAACCAATATCAATGCTCCCTATCGGTTTACCGAAAGCTTTTTCAAGATACGTTTTGGCGTGCGCGTTTCCTAGATTGCGCTCATGAATAATATTGGGACGAGACACAAGATAGCGTATATTCGAGAGCGTGGTCAAGGTCTGTTTCGCGATATTGCCTACATGCAACGTCTCCGGCCCTCTGATCGACGCGGTACCGGAAACAAAAATGATAACGTACCAGAGCCCTTTTTTCTGAACCATGACAATTTTCCCGCGGGAAAAAAGAGGCCGCGCTCTCTTTTTCTTCCTGATAAGCTTCTCGCCGGACAGAAATCTATCGGCATAGATGGCAGGGTCTTCCTGCTTAAGATTGGTAATACTCTTAATAACAGCCTGTGTTGCACTACCCGGCTTAAACGCAATCCCTGAAAGCGTAACCGCACCGCAATTGGTGCCGATGCCTGTTGCTGCCGGATACTCTTTTGACTTGGCAAATACCGCATAATGCACTTTGCGCACTTCATTAAAATCCTGATAGATTTCACGTTCGATTCCGGAGTCATTGTTGTATACACCGACGATATTCGGTATATAATTCCAGTGGCGTACGACATCGCGCTGCGTCAAACCTTCCTGTGCAAGGATCGCATTTTCTTTCTTAAACGCTTCTTCCGTATCACGAAAGGTATCATAATGCCCGGCAGTAAGGCCTCCCCACCAGACCCATGTATCCTGACTATCAGTTAACACCGTATACGTGATCCGTCCGGAATTTTTATAAGTAACTTTTGTTCCTTCTGCCTTCGGTATAAGAAGAACAGCCTGCAAGGACATATCAGTATAATCAAGGGGGGCTTGCGCGACAAACGTCGGTGTGGGAAACCCTTTTATAAACGGCAGAGAGAATAACCCATCGGGCGAAGACGGCCCAGCGTTGCGGGCCGCTTTGATCAAGCGCGTAGTTTCGTTCTTTCGGGCAATAAACTCTTTTCTATCGCGCGCCTTTAGAAAAATAGTCAGCATCGCAACCCGTGCGTGTTTGCCAACATGCTGTACCTTCTCTGATAACTGCCGGAATGAATCACGCGCCTGCATTTCAAAAGACGCCCAATCGCGGGGAACAATGCTGGAATGAATTTCATCGTAGGTACCCATCGTAACGCTGGTATGATGGGACTCTTGGACAGGTATCCCTACTCGTTGACGTAATAACTTTAAATTATGGGCAAGAACAACTTTGAGTGTTTCATCGCGCGCCGCAATAAACTCCTGCTCAAACTGCCTGATAAGCCAGCGTGCATCGTCGATTCGGCCCTTCTCAAGCTGTCCGGAAACCTGCGCGCATAAAAGCTCTATTTGGCTGATATTGGCTGAGGGTGGTGCGGCAGGATCAAGAAGACCAGACTCTACGCCTTTAGCTGAGGCCGTAGCAACACCTGAAGAGGCAGTAAGACTGGCAGGCGGTGAACGTGGGCTTGAAGAAAAAACGCTCGATGAAACTGTCCCGCGTATGTTTTCCAGAATCGATTTTGCTTCAATATCGTTACCGCGCGCCGCACTCTCTAGAAATTGTAATGTTTTTTCGCTGTGCGCCTGAATATAGGCTTCGATGGCTTCACGGGGAAGCTGCCTGCCACGTGCGAGTCCCTCTGCTGCACGCTTGGGCCTGACGCTCCCTCCCAATAAATGCCCTAACGTGCCCTTAGGACCCTTGAGCTCTCTATGGAATACATAGGTGAGCAATTCCGAGGCGCCCTTAAATATTCCTTGCGCGCTTACATTATCGGGCCTGGCCTGCAGGAGAGTTACCCAAGTGCCATCATGACAATCCTCAACCGTGACCATACTTTCCACATCATATCTCATCCGCCCGCCAACGGTATGCGTACTAAACGCAAAATAAATACGCATTGGTTCAGACCGAGCAAGAAAAATTTTCCTGAAGTTTTTGTGCGTCAAATCCGATATAAGCTGATGAATGAATATTGCATGGGGGACATCTCGCTTAGTATACCACAGCCAACTCGAAAGGTCTGCGATACAATGTTTACGATATTCGCTGCCTAACTCCCCTGCCTCAAATACATCTAACGTCGTTTGTCCCGACGGCCCTCTAACGACAATTTTATTTTTTAGAAATTCTGTATCGTATATAGTTGTACGCTCGACTACCGAACTTGACACCTCATGGTCAACGGAAAAATTTTTAGTTATTTCTGAATCAACAGGAGCGTGAATAATAATATCTGCTCTATTCCCGCGTATCTTTATTACCTGCATATTTAAACCCGGGATGATTTGTTTAGGGCGTTTTCCAATGTTGACTTCTCCTCGATCGGACTTAATAATCGCCCCTGTTTCTCCATGTAATCTCTCTACTTCATATGAAAGATACCTTCCGGCGAGGCCTGTTATTCTTATGGCAAGCGTTTTACGCTGGGCCAGGCGATCGCCTTTTCGGACCGTAAAAGGAAATCGCGCGTGACGAGAACAACGCTTATTATCATCCTGGCCTCCGGTCGCACTGGAAGCTGTATCATTTACCCCGGCTGCCCCAGGCGGTAAATATTCTATTCCTCTTTTAATAGAAACATCACCGGGCGCTTTAAAGAGAAGCTGCGCCTCAAGATATGTATCGTTTTGCGCTTTTACTTCTGAAAAGATAATAATAATCTTTTTCTCTGCGTCTAACCAATAACGCGTATCGCGATAGAGCATATAGTTTCTGCGCTGCCCGTCGGGCCGGATCACTTCTAAAACAATAGTTTGCTTACGTTGTTTGCCTGTCAATTCCCAGCTCTTTACCGTAACCGTATAGTGCTTTTGTTGCGTCCCTAGATGGACCGATCTGCCAATTGCCCGACCAATACTCACCACACCACTAAGGCGTTGATAATGACCGTCGATTTTTGTAAGCGTTTCGGTTACCGGCTCGGGCTGGCATGGAAAATAAGCGATATTAGTAAACACTGCTCGGTCAGAAGAAGTCAACGGTTCCAGCTTTAGTTTCAGGCGAGGGATTATGTAAACAAATTTGTTCTCAGGAAATAATTTCAGGATAAATAAGAAGCCTCTTCCTTGATCGACCCTGATATACGCTGTCTTATTACCGATACCCTCCAGGCGTATCGTATATTCACGGCCTCGATCGTACAGGGAACGCGACGCGCCGACTGCAAGCGTAAAACTTCTATTGTGCGCGGCGATAGAACCTTGTGATGCCTGCACCGGTAACCGTATAGCGTGAGCACGTAAAGCCTCGGTAAGCCAGTGAATAAAAGTGTCCGCTGGGTGAACGGTTATAATCTGGTATGTACCGTTCAATACAACATTTTCAATGCCGACGACGGAAAAAAACTGAGGGCAAAGCTCCTGATCAGGGACAAGCGTTACGATAACGCTGCCGATGATAATAGTTCCGGCACGAATCCAATAATGCAATGCGTTATCCGGTAATCCTTGATCGGGAGTCTTTGTGGTATCTATCGCCACAGACCATACATGTTGAAGCGAAATGTTATGCTGGTTGCTGGAGTTATTGGGCCATAACCCTAACTCTATAATTTCGGGAACAAGCACCTGGTATCCGCCAATGATTTTCATCGAACTCGAAGAAGAAGCTCTCGCCTCATAGTTCGTAGTTCGTAAATTGCGAAAGACCGGCGAGCTGGCCCCAAACCTCGCAAGAGGACTGATGCGGCCTGAATCGGTTAAATAATATGAGTGGCTATTGACTTCTGCAGAAAATTGATTCACTCCCAGCAAGCCAAGAGATTCAGCGATTCTAAAAGCCGCCCTTATGGCACACCTTAAAGAAACTTCTTTTTTAAGCATTCCAAACAATTCTTGTAAAAATAAATCTTTTGACCTGAAATCGTCCACTAACTCATCCATGGTAAATGTGCCCTGACGAAATGTTTCGTGGCCAGCCAACACCTGTATCAGATATAGCGCCCTGCGTACAACAATGCTATCGGGGTTGTGCCGTAACTTCGATTTTTCAGGATCTCTGGGGAGCCTTTTTGGATCTTCATATGTTATCCCATCCCCTGCGGCAACCCTGTTGTCTTTGTTATCCGGCGAAGAAGCGTTTTTTGGCTCCTTCATCCCCTGCGGGGAGGCTCCGCTTCGCTGCGCTCCCCCTCGTTCATCGTCCATCGATTTATCTGCCGGGATGATTGCGGCACGATGAGGCTGAAGACGAGCGGACAACTCTGGGGCAACGAAAGGATACCACCGTCCGACAACATACGTTGTCAGCTTACTCTTTAAAATATCTTTTCCCGTAGGATTATCTTGATAAATATCACCGGAAAACAAGGGCTTCGTTACTTTAGAAGAAGTACCCTTAAAGCTTTCGGCAATTAATTCAAAACAATAGAACGCCATCCTCCACTTGAAAATATTGCGTACGTACGGAACCCAACCAAATCCCAGCATGCGCAAGATTCCACGCCAAAAGACACCCCAGGCAAACCCGAGTATCGCTCCCCAATCATAAATTTTTCCTACCGCTTGCTGCGCCCGCGCTATCGCGGTTTTAACCGCCTGAACATACTCTTCTTGATTGCTAAATGCATCGGGAGCCAGGCGCACAACGGTTACGGAGGCATTTTTGGTTTTCAGATATCCGATACTTTTCAAATAATCAGTCATTTTCTGCTTTATGACACCGTGAGCTTGCGCGTGAATGATCCATCCGTCGCCGACGTACAGTGCTCCATGATTAACCGGGCTTTTTGTTGCCTTGCGTATTAAGTTATTGATACTGAAAAACCCTGCGCTCCTAAATAACAGGATATCGCCGCCTGTCAGGCGCTTATTATCTGCCGCAACAACACCCTGTTTAATTTTTAAAAGCACGGAGGCGGTCTTCAATGAAATAAGGCGTTTCAATATCTTTTGTACGTGCGCATAAGTGGCTATATCGATGCGGCGGCGTTTGAGCGTGCGCAACTTCGATAAGAGTTCGAAGAATTTATCTTCTCTTCCCGTAACCCCTTCTGTATCCGAAAGGCCAGCGACAATAGCTTTAAGATACTGCCTCCGCATAACGGGTGATACACCCTGTAATTCCCGAACAAGGTACACTAAAAGCCCGTCGACGTCGAGCGCACCGCACCGCTGAATGAGCTCAGCCGGTGACAGCGACTCTAAGCGGGCGGCTGCTCCGACGACGGAGCTGGAGCGAATACCAGTCGTTCCATATATCGACCTAAGATGAGAGTTTATAGCTTCCTCTGAATACCCTAATAACGCGCCTAATCGTGCATCGTACTCAGCCAAGCTGATTTTTCCGCTTCTCCACTCTTTAAAAAGCGCAGCAATCGCCGCGCAATCGCAAGCATGACGCGCTACGATATAGTGAAATTGTATGCCATACGCAAGAATTTTTGCTCTTCGTACCCCTAGTCCCTGGAGCCTGGCTTCATGTACTAAGGCACGGGTCAATCTGCTCGCGCCGGCCGAAGGGACAACGGCGGCTCTTTTCCTTTTTGCCAGCACCGCCGCAATATTATCATGGATACCCCTAGCACCCGATTGCTTGTTTGGATATGGATTGCCAACGCTTGATTTAAAATTTCTCTGTGATGCGATTGCCGCACGGACCGCTGACATTTCACTTTCTGCAAGGCTTATGCGTCTAGGGCGGGGTGGGCTGCTTCCCCTCAAAGAAGGAATGGGGCTTGAGCTTTTACCTTCGAATTTTCTCAAATCATTAATAGCACTGGCAATAATAGCCTGAGCCTCGTGAACATTTAATTTAATTCGTGAATGTGCGTTATTTAAGTTCATCAAGATGCTTGCTGTGCCTAATTCAACCTCAGCCGAATTGTGTATCCTCAGAATATTGCGCCGCATATACCCCAGCAGAGACAAAATATCCTCAAGTGACTCATTGATGATACTCATAAAGTCTATATGTCGGGCAGCGGGACTGTGCTGGCCGTGTTGCCGCAAAAATTCTTTTAGATCGTCGCCGATATCGACCAACAACAGCAAAGCGCACCAGGCATTAAGCATGTGCTGGCGCGGGGAAGATGTCCCTGGGCCGCCGCGATCCGATGAAGAACTGGAAGCGGAGCTTGCACCTTCGGCCCGGCATGTATCAATGAAAAATTGAGCAGTGGCAGCTTCATCATCTTCCAGATGCGGGGATTGTCTTTTGGACCAAACCAATTCACGTCCGCACTGATGCAGGAGTCCTCTGGTCGCCGGATCAGAATCAACAATATTCACAAATGTGGACAACTCCACTGGATTGCCCAACGAAGCCAAAAACGTTCTTATATCTACCCCTACCCTCAAGGGCATTTGCGAAAGCACCGAAACAATCTGGGCCCGCAAATCATCATACTTCATGGGGGCGGTCGAGCTTGCCCTCTTTTCTCTTAAAAAGTCACTGTCATATATATCAGAAAATATGCCAGGGCTTGAAGATGCAAAATAATTTATCGGCGCCACGTAAGGTATAGAAAGCGGCTGCGGCAGGTGGCGCCCCACCAGCCACGGTAGAGGTAGCTCCATACCTGGCCGCAACCGAATATTTCTATAAGGATACTCTAACCTAACCTTTTCCTCTTTCCTGACAAGAGCGGACGAAGAATGATTTTCACTCCCTCCAGGGAAATCTTTCTGCAATTCAGGCTCAGCTAACGGAGCCTCTTTACGAAGCTTCATTCTATTTCTTATCTCTCCCATTGGCTCGCCTACCCAAAATTCTCTGCCATGCGCACGATAGCTCACCGCGGCGAAGCACTCATCCAACATTCTTAAAGACACTTCTTGCGCATTTAATTGAATGTTATAATCTCTTACAGCCATTTGCGAATACCGCTTCACGAAACGCAGCAACCGCGCATACGTGATAGTTGTCCTAGGGTCTGCCTCTTTTATTCTTTGAGCAGCCAGTTTGGGATTAATGGGCGCAGGCAGCGCTTTAAGGGAAGATTGGAAAAAAGCAAGTTCTCTCATAATTTCAGCATCTGCCCATGAAGGGTTGGACGATGAACTCTTTTGTCTATTCCGGCCACGGCCGTTAGCTTGCGTACGGTCGGTACCGATGTTAATAAGTTCGTATTCTATTAATTTCTCCGGATGGCGTTTAAAATAATCGTGCAACCCCGATCGCGACACGCCGATTATCCTAGCAGCATCAGCAATAGTTTTTCCACGCACTTCTTCTCTTTTGGCGTCTAAAAGCTCTTTGATAATAGGGTCTTGCGCTTCGCCAATTTTTATATTAAGACTTTGAATCCTATGATCATCCCCGTCTTTCAATAAAACCCGTACAAGTCCTGTTTCTGAACATCCAAGTATTTTACTTGCTTGATAGGCAGACATGCCTCTTACTTCTTCGCTACGCGTTAAAAGCTCTTTACGAATATTTTTCTTTTCGTGCGGATGCGGCATCTTACCTGGTTGTATCCCGTAACTGTGCGGTATTATTTCAGGATGATCACGAAAATAGTTACCAAGTCCTTTTCGTGAACAGTCTAAAATGCGGGCTGCGCCTGACATCGAAGGTTGCAGTTTTATCAATTCTAGCCTATGCTCCTCAAGCTTAGCGCCAATTGAAGATGAAGATACGAATTTGCCCCTGCGAATTGCCCTGGCGCGACTACTCATGAGTATATCGTGTGGCAACTCAGCCGGCCTCGTCAAATCATACATACCCCACTGCCCAGAACTTCTTTCTTTCTCTCTGACTAAGATTTTTCCTTCAGCTAGAAGAGCAACAATTCCAGCTGCATCACTTTTTTGTTCGCGGTAATACTTGGTAAATCCGGGCTCAATGCAAACGATATCGTCAGCAACCCCATCAAGTCTTTTTATCCTTTTTGCACGCGGGTCATGGCCGACGCAGGTAAACATTTTTTGTGCACGGGGCAGTCTCTGAAGCCGGCGCACAAGATTATAAAACTGATTTCGGTATTTTCTTTCAGAAGTACTCGTTGACCAGTTTGTTTCAGGTCTTGTACCTATTTTAGAAATCACATACCCCCACCATAGATCCTCAAGATTAACCTGAGCGAGAGCTGCGTCAAGCTGTGGAAAGTCAGAAATTGCAGCTACATCCACCTTTGGGATATTTGCATGCACAACAACAATATTATCAACAATTGCCACTAGGGGCATTTTTCCAAAGAATTCACTTATCCATTGGTTTGGCCCGGAAAGAAAAGCGCGGTAGGTAGGTGCTGCTTCAAAGAACTCTAACATGGTGAGCCCGGGAAGCTCCCAATATTCTTGATGGAAAGACGCATCCATAGCTTTATTCAATAGCAATTTTCGCACCTCCTGACGGGTCAGGTCTTTTGCCGGATCCTTAATGATCTCATTCATTTCCTTAAAGGCATTTAAAAGAAGTTCGTCATGGTTTCCTAATAAAACTACTACAGCTGCCCCGCGCGTTTGAGCAATTTCCTGCAGAATCTTTATGAACCGAAGCGTATCTAAACTTGGGAATTTTCGGCCTAACGCCTGCGCAATTCTGCGAAGTCCCTCATCCTCAGGGCACGCTGGCCTTGTAGTAAAAATAGTCTTACCGGGTAAATGAGAATCAACCGTGTCTCCGGCAAAAACAATCACATCACCGGATCTAATCTTAATAAGAGCTTCAGGATTAGCAAAAATATCATCAAGCGTTATCGCGGTAGCAGTTTGTGAAAGTGTATCAATTAAACCCCATTGCTGCATTGCCTCAATAAGAAAATTCACGTCTGAATGTATATCGCCTATGGGAAATAAACGCGCTGCGTTCTTAATTACTGCGAGTGTATTGCCGCTGTATTCTAGTTTTGTAGCAACAGAAGAAGAGCCGGCGCCTGTTGACTTATCTTGAAAAGGAGAGCTGGCCGGATCTTTATCTTTAGATGCAGAGTAACCACGAATGATGCGGGCCCGCTCACGTATTGTGTCAGCTAATTTTAAATAAGCTTCATAAAGCTCCTCTTGACTAAGCCGTGCAATTGCCCCTTGACCGTCACGCCTTAAAAAATAAGCGTAAATCTCCTGATGACTGGATCCCATAAAAATAAAGCTTGGCTCTTTGAGCAAGCCTCTAAGAATAGGCATAACTTTCTGCCATACCTCAGGCGTGATTGCGCGCTTATCATTCTTTTGTCGAATGTTCTTAGCTTCCTCCTCATTGTGGGCATGCAGTAAAGGCTGCTCAATGAACTCAACCGCTAAACGGGGCTCACTATTCTTAATCGTGACCCCTTGAGCTTGCAATTCTTCACGCACCTCTCGCACAAGACCTTCAAACCAGTTCTGAAACTTGCCGCTCGCGCTCCATTCCATTCTTCCTTTGACGCGTATAAGGGAATCACCTAAACAATAAAGAATACCTTCCGGCGGCTCTGAAAATATGTGCTGCGGGTAAATTTCAGGTTCAGCGCGGCCTAACATGACCATGCGAATATATTTTTTCATTTGGCTGGCATTCTTATTATTTATTACATTATCCCACGAAGGCCCTGTGCTCTTAAATTCGGCAATCAATGTCTCGCCTTGTGCCTTGTCATGTACCACTGCATCCGGTTGTGCGGCTTTTCCGTCTTTTTTAACTTTAATGGAAAGTGCCTGCACCTCATAACCGCGCCCGCAGAGTTTATGGGCAAAATAGAAACTCATCAGGTTACCGCCCTGTGAAAGCTTAGTGGTATTGAGATTATCGCCGACGAGGCCGTAGGTAGACTGAAACTCCAGAAGAGCATCGCCAATTCTTTTATCTACATAAGGAGAAAAAATAAGCTCAATAAGGTGCGGGAGCGCTTTTGCGCTTCTAAAAGCAAATGGTGATTGATGCGCCATAAACTCTTCCAGTTCTGCCATAACCCTGGCGAAATCGCTTTCGCTCAACACGGTGTTCAACCTTTCCTTCAAAACAAGATATTGCGGATAAATGTCTAAAGAGCTAAGCGCAAGCTGTCGTTTTGAATCGGCAGACGATGAAACACTGGGACGTTGACCGTATTCTGTCTGCTTAAGATATACAATCATTTCGTCGGTTGTGCGGAAAATCCGCACGGTAAACTCCGCATCTTTTTCTGGTAACTTTTTCCCTGCAAAATCAGGATATTGCGTTCCATAGATAAAAATCCTATGCGGCAGGATTGATAACATATCCTTTGATTGGCTGCCCCTAAGGATATGCGAACGTATAAAATCACGATGAGCAAGACGAGGGTCATCCAAAGCGCCCGGTGGTACGTTTTCGACATAATCAAACGGAATAAGTATATCGGCCTTTTTCCTGCTATCGCTCTCCTCTATCCCGAATGCTCCGGCCACAATACCGTAAAGCGCTGCATTAAGGCATGCACGCCAGGCCTGGCCATACAGCACCGCGGTAACACGGGGAGACTGCACGCCTTGAATATAATTTTTTATTTTCTTGCTTATATCCTTACGATACTCAGTAATCGGTATTTCCAATACTCCATCAACATTAATGCCTGCTTCAGTAAGAAGGGCGCTTACCGCATCGCTTTTTCGAGTATTATGTACGGGGATAACAACTAAATGCTTGCTTTTCGCAATGGAAGAAGAAGCAGGGCTTGAACTTCTGCTCAAGCCTTGCAAATCCTTGATAGCCCCATAGATGATAGACTGAGCTGCAGATAAATCTAGTTGTACCTGCGAATTAGTGTTATTTAAATTCATAAGCCGTCTTGCCGTGCTTTTACTAACACTTCGTGCACTATTAACAATAAATATATTCCGTCTTATGTATCCTGCTATCATCATTATTTCATCAAGGTGGTTATCGATAATCGCTTCAAAATTGATATGCCGAGCAGCGGAATTTTGGTGCCCCCTTGACCGTAAGAATACTTTTAGGTCATCCCCAATATAGGCCAACAGCAACACGGCAATCCAGGCCTCAAGAAGACGCTGTCTCGGGAAATCCTTACCCTGATCATCCTGGCCCGACGAAGAACTGGAAGCAGAGCTTGCCGACTCTTTTGATAACCAAGTACTGCCCAGTGACTGCACCTTTCTTTGTGCCGAAAATGCTGCAGTGTCATTTCGATTACACACATCCAGAGAATTTTCTGCCAAGTTATAAGAAGAAACAGGTTGCAGCAAGCCTCTTGCGCGCTTATTGGCTGCCCAGCCCTTGGCAGAAAAACAAACATGCATATTCTCATCGATATCTATCTTTTCGGGAGACTTGCTGCCTTTCGTGCGGGGTACCACGGTTACTGAACGAAAATAATCTTTCTTGTATCTTTTGACCGCGCTTTTTGGATAAATGCAAGGAATAGAAACACCCTTAAGGCCTCCGTTATGGTAGTTACAGACAACTGCCAATAAATGTTTGGACTTGGCCTTTTGGAGGACTGCACGGATTATTTTTCCAAGCGGCACTTTTTGCGCGCCTATCTCTCCATTATGCGTACGGCCGTGTATGGCAAGGGCAGGCCCTTGGTAGAAATAACATTTCTCTATATTTTGAGGAGTTCCGTGCACTAAAACAAATTTATTATGCACAGCGGCCGGCGCTACATACTCAATAACGCGACGTGCACGCGTATGAGGGCTTTTAAGTTTATCAACTTTTGAGAAGACAAATTCTTTACCTGCAATAGTTAATCTTTCTCCTCCGTAACGCTTCAGGTACTCAGCGAGCGGCATAGAAACAGAGGCACGCCTGGCCAGGCCTCCTGCGGGCAAAATAATAAATACCGTTGTGCCGGCCCCCGGGGTTGAATATATCTCAACTGTGCCTCCGGCACGCTCAACCTCTTCTCGCACGAAAGCCAATCCATCCCCACCGTGAACAACTCCGCGCGGGGCAACGCCTTTCTTAAATGCTAAATCGAGCCTCTCCTGCTCTGATAGAGCCTCAAACGCGCGGGGCGAAATTACCCTCTTAAGAAGCGCAGATCGCCCGATGCGCGCACTATCAACCCCTTGGCCCTGATCGCTGATAACGATCATTGCGTTCTTCCTGCCGCCCTGATTGCGACGATAAGTTTGCACGGTTATCGTTCCTGGTGACGGCGAATATTCGATAGCATTCCAAAGAATCTCTTTGATGGCGCCTTTAAACGCCGCGGCCTCAATGGCAACTGCGGGAGCATCGTTGCGGTATATTTCCTCTATCCGTACACTGCGATTCTCCAGCACGATTAATTCCTCTTTTCGCACCGCGGCCACCGCCTGCTTGACACAATCATTAACCTCTAAAAATTTGTGCGTTGGAGAGCTGGCGCGACCCGGAGAGGCCATATAATCAATAACTCCTCCTTTTGTACCTGTTAATTCATCGCGTTGTGTGTCAGAAAATCCTTGAAAATCGGCGATTCCATAAATTTGCAAGAGCAAACCCGGCGCCCAACTAAGATAATGCAGGCTCACTGCCCTGTTGGTTTCATACGAAGTAGGACGTATCACCATTGCCTTGCTCTGGGGATCTTCTACAGGAAAGGAAGCGGTTATCGCAGCTACAAGCGCATGGATAATTAACATTTCCGGCAGATCCTGATCGTTACGTATGCCGATTTCTATCACGGGCTTTGCTTGCGTAACTCTTTGCGCGACAAAACGCCACGCAACCCGAAAAGAAAAATAACTCCTATCAAAAATGTAGACTTTTATCCTTACGCGCGCAAGTCCCTCAACAATCCTTTTATATTCTGCGCGGGGCTCAATTACTCCTTTCCCTCTAAAAAAGCGCTCTATAGACCGAAAAATATCGGAATCGGACGTAAACCAGGGCTTCAGGTTCCCCTGCGCATACGCTTTGGCTTTAGCCTGCACAATCGCATTGCTTGCACGATCGCGCCTGGTCATATACGATCGTGCCGCAGCGGAATGATTGCGGGGAGTCGGACGCAAACCAGGAGAAGATGCAGAATCTTTATCGAATAACGTTTGCTGTTTGAACTTTGGGGAAGGCAAGTTTACTGAAGCGGCACTCATGGCTGCGCGATCGAATTCAGAAGCAAGGTGCGGATAAAGAGCTCGTAAGGTTTCTTTGGTTGTTTCATAATACTCTAAGGGTGGGGCTCTTCCAGGCTCGAGCATCCACTGCACAAGTTCAAATTTTATGCGTCTCGTTTCATCTATGGGCCAGAGCGGTAAGTCTCCCAAGGTTTTGCCCGTGATGTCGATTGCGCCAAAAAGACGGCCTCGTTTTTCTTGCTCGCGAAGATCAGAAGCATATTCATGCAACATCCATTCAAGAGGCGATGGAGAAACGTTTCTATCCTTAATGGGTTGCGGTATATGCGTTGATGGAATTTTTCCAATGAAATAATCGAATCTGCGGCCGCGCGGACTACTACGACGCGTTAAGTTTCCTAAATCAGTGAACCACTGCCAGGCTGCTGACTGCAATGGTTTCCATTCAAGCGGTTGGTCGGCAACCTTATATTTCATATACGCCTGGATAGAATCTTCAACTGCCCTGGCGGTCCAATGATCATGAGCTGTTATCAAATGCATATATTGATAGAACGCCTTTTTTACGGGGAAGTTACGGTCAGCCTGCCAGCCATGAAGAATTTGTGCGGTATTACCCCAGGCTCTATGATCATAAAAATTCCTTAGATAAAAATCACCAATAACCGGCGCTCCGAAAAACAAAGCGTGGTCTTTAAGCCAAAGGTTGCGCCCGGCTTCTTCATCGAGTTTCAAATTTTTTAATGCCGGAAGCATTTCCTGCAAAGAAACAGCAGAAGAGCCTGTTGCGGAAGAAGATTGAGCCTGCGGTAATTGGCCGCGTTTTATCCTCATGATATCCAAAAACTCTTTAATCCTGCCGATAGAATCACGCCAGAGTTTCCGAATACCTTTTCCAATCCCCCTTTCTGTCTCGAGCGTTTTCTGGCGCATAAGCTCTTGCAAAAATGGATAACGTTTGATTTGAGGAATCTCGTCATTATAAACAACGCTCTTAAAACCAACCCGTTCGGCAACACGGCAGTTTTGGGCATCGTCATCGACAAAGAGAACCTCATGCGGCTGTATATCCGGGACTTCTCGTGTAAGCGCGCGGAAGGCCCTCATGAAAAATACCGGCTCGCTCTTGTTAAGGTGTTCCCGCGCGGAATTAAAAATAAGTGATCGGTTGTCGAAAATATGCGAGAACTTTTGATTAACCTTATTCATGATAATCGATTCATCGCCCACGGCGCGGTTACTAATAATGCCCTGCGGCATTCCTGCTTTCTTCATTGCCTTTATAAATCTCAGGAGCTTTTTGTTTGGTTTGCGCAGGGCAAATTGCAGCGCATAATATTTCGTAAGCGAACTGAATGGCTTCTTAAGGCCGTAGCCGGCCAAATTTTTATTGATCTGATTAAGAAACTCTTCCTCGCGTAGTTCGCCGCGAAAGATGCGGTCGGCTTGCTCTTTGCCCTCAAAAATTATCGTAAAAAGATCCGCCGGATTGACCTTTCCTCCGCGCCGGGCAATCTCCGCTGCAAGCGGAGCATAACGAACCGCGCGCGGGCCTCCGCGCGCAAGGAGTACCCCGTCAATATCCCAAAAGATAGCGCGAATTTTGCAGACTGGCAAAAAATTACGGCTATGGTCTTTGAAGCCCGCCTGCCTTAATCTTTTTTGACCACCAGGATTTACCCCCTCAAAGTTAACCACGGAAGATGCTCGCATCGACGCATCCTGACCAAGCACAAACAGGGATGCTCCGACCAGGGCAGTGGCATCCTTCTTGATAAGCTCAGCGATTTCAGGGATATCATCAACCATGATCCGTTTAAATTTCTCGTGGTATCCTTGTGCTTTAAGCGCCTCATCGAGGGCGGGGATCGTGAGTTTCTTTGCGACTTTTTTGATCAGGCGGCCACCTAAGATAAAGACATCCGTTCCTTTTACCCCTTTCCAAAAATCTTCCTCAAGCGCGGGAGGATCATTGACCACACACTTTCTCGACGCCCCTTTCCGGCCTCCTTCATGAGCAAGTATCATAAGTGATGCGACTGCTTTTCCTTCATCCTCAAACATTTTACGGGTAACCGCTTCTGCTGTGCGCATCGGCGCTACAGGAAGAAAACCTTTATAGGTACCTAAAGCAAGCTTACGGATGACCTGACGATTCAATTGACCAGAGGGTAAGAGCTTCGACAATTCATTCTTTTGCGCCAGGCGTTCAAAGCCACCACTGGTGGCAAGATCCTCTGCAGTATAGACATCCGGCCGCATCCATCCGTCTTTATCGGCCGCTGCGCTGAGAATAATATCCGAGAATTGCTGGGGTCCGGGAAGCGGAATTGCCTGATGATTATGTATCTGGAAGGCACCGGCACCAAAGCCGGTACCAGGGATAAAACCGACAACTTTGGCATTTTCGTCTAACTTCTTCTCAATGTGGTCGCCAAAGCTTTTCTTATGGATAAGCAAATAATGCAGTATGGAGAGTAGGTGCATGATGCCGTCATTATTGACCGCTACACGCCATCCTGTTCCCAGACGGTCGGCAAGTACTTTGGCAACGTTGCATTGCTCGAGGCCGGGAATGTTAGGGCTTGTGCCAGGATAGATATATCCGGTTTCCATCCAAGCCCCGGGAAGTGAAACCCCAATGGTTTTAATTAAAGTGTACTGGGGGTACGCTGCCTGGACCCTTTGGTATGAGGAACGTAGCATCTTCTCTACCTCATCAAGGATTCCTGCCAGATCAGCTAAGCCTTGTTGGTCTTTAGTTTTAGGGTTATCTATCATTTCCACATCAAGAAGCTGCAAATGTTCTATCTTGCTACTATCCCCAATATTTGCCAGGACATAGCCGACACGTGTATGGGTGCCACCCACATCAACAACCGGAATTATAAAAGCTTTGTTCTTGACTCCGGAGGAAGCTCCTGGCCAAGACCTAGATAATCGTCCAAAACCAGACGCTGATGATGCAAGCAACGTCCTTGGATTCTGAGATAAACGTCGAGCAAAGTCCGTTAATGGCTCAGGCAGATATACAAGGCCTTCATGTGAGTGTAACCAACGATAACAAGCAAGCGCCAGCTGCGCGAGAGAACTTTCAAGGTTCTTGTTTACCTGTACGATTTGATCATTATCACCACGGACAACATGTATTTCCACGCGGCCCGGGGAAAATTCAACCGTCAGATTAAATTCTTTACCTAATGATCTTTGCCATAAAACAATCTGCGCAACCGCAAGGTTAAATGCTTGATCTAATTGAGCGTCTCTTTTTGTATAATCCTCTTCACTAACCGTAAGTTCTCCACCTCTCAAGGTCACTTCTTTTATCCCTTGCAGCATAAAATCTCCGCCTTCCCGAAGCCAATACCGCCAAGGTCCTGCTAATCTAAAAAGCTTAAGCGGACCACACTGCAGGTCATAAAGCTCACCTATCCCATCATATACATCACGGGTCCCAGCGCTGACCTCCATGATGATTTTATATCTGCCATCTGCTAACACCTTAAGAGTAAGGCCTTCGGAATAAAAATCATCGCTTACTGACGAGCTTGAGGAACGAGAATCTCCATTCTCTAATGCTTCCAAAGTTTTTATGAGCTGGACTTGCCTTTCCATCAAATCTTCGATGCGCCTACTTAAGGTTTCTGCATGACTCCGCTTTGTCTTTTCTGCTTTAACTAAAGCTGCCCGAAGCTTTGCTTCGCTCTTGCGCGCCTGCCGGGTAACTCTACGACACGCTGCCACATCCGACATAGCCGCCTTAATATCAGCAGGTTTTGCCCGCACACCTAACCTTTTCTCCACCGAACGTGCGTGTTCCTCTTTTCTTATGGCTCTTACCATCGCCTGCTCAGCACCGGCAAGGCCTATGCGTAATCTCTTCTCATTCTCTCTAATCGCTCGTAATTCGTTTTCGAGGTGACGGCGCCTAGCAACTACGTCTGCCAATTCCTTGCGTAACCTTACTTTTTCACCACCGTTATTGGCGGAGCTGCTTGCGCGCTGCTGGACTCCTCCATGTCGATTGCTAAGCTGAACGATAACTGCCGTTGCATCATCAGGTTTATAGCGGAAACCAGAGCTTTGAGAAAACTGCTCAAGAAATCCAAGAGCCTGCTGGACACGAGAGTAGCGCTCTGCGGTTTTTTCTGCAGGAAATAAATATTGATGTAAATCTTCGAATACTTTTTTTAGTTCTGCGGCACACAATGCGATATCATAACCGCCCGGATACAAGACCTTTCCGGCATGATAGTCCCCAAGCTCTTGCTCAACTTTTTTAAGAACTCCCTTTAATTTTGAAAGAAAAGAATCAAAATTGGCAGAAGGCTGCAGCCTTCCCCGAACGTTACATAAATAATTAAAAATATCTACAAACGCCCTGCGTAATCCATCACTAATTAATCTTTTTTGCCCATTAAGCCTGGCGAATAAATTTTGTATCTGGATTTCTGCGGATTGCTTGGTTCGCGTAATTTCTAAAATATCATCCAAGACAAACGAATCGATAAAACCATCGGTGAGGAAATAGATACCAAGTGGCACGTTGGCATCAAAGGCATGGGTGAACACGACCGGAAAGTACGGATAACGGCCAATCACTACCGTAGGCGATACGTAACAACTGATAGTATTCCCGGCTGCATTGCGCTGCTTAAAAAGCTTATTCGCTGCTTCATTGCCTCTGCCTTTAGCCACCCTTGCGTATTCTTTTATATTATAAAGATCTAACATGGTTTTTTTACGGGCGGCTACCTGGCTGATATTGCGTGTAGACTTAAGTCCGAAAGGCTCTTCCATAGAATTGATAACCTGCCAGCTATACCCTTTATGTTTTTTGATATCTCGTGCACCGTAATAATTATTTACATTAGCTATGGTCAAAACTGAAAGCGTATCTTTCGCCTGATCATACGCTAATGCCTGTGTATCTCCGGCCTGCAAACCGATAAACATTATCTTGTGAGTCTCTGGCTGTTTCCACAGCAAGGCGACAGTAAACGCTGCTCCTATATCACGAGTATCTTGTGTTTTTTCAGCTGCAAGCAGACCTTTACGTTTATAGATCCGCAATGTTTTCACTAATCTATTCTGTGCGCTGTACGCAGCAGGGACTAATGCCTCCCTGATAAGCCATTTTTGAGAAAGCGCTCCAGCGCCGTGCGATTTTATTTTGCGGCTGATAAACCGCTCTAACTCCCGCGCTACAACTTTCCCGGCTGTTGTACCCCATCTGCCCCTACCATCAAAACCATCAACAACCCCGGCCAACACCAGTTCATTCGTGCGTAGTACTCGAGAGATATAAACATCATCATTACGTTCTGGACGGTTGGGATTAGCTTCGGTTCTTGCTGCAACAGCAATAGATGAGCTTGCGTTAAACTTTGTGGTTTGCGGCGGAGCAACCATACGCATCGCGGTAACTGCCGCCGGAAGTGCCTGTTGCATTAGAGTTTCTGTTGGCATACCGACTTGTTTTAAAGCCTCGACCAACCGTTGTCGTAGCACTCGGTCAATCCGGCTTAATCTAAAATCCACAACAGAACTGGCCTGGCGGTTACGAGAGAATAATATATCGTTGCTCAGGGAACGCACCTCAAAGTTAAGCGGATTATCCCGATCAAGAGGAATACACTCAACCTCTTTACCTTTGTGTTTCCTGCCGATATAAACATTGCCCTGGATATAACTCTTCTCTCGTGTGGTTTTTTTGAACCAACGGACATTGCCGGAACCACTCACTCTTTGAGGCCTATACAAGCGATGATGCACGCGATCATAGAGATATAGAAAAATGTAGCGATTCAACTGATGAGGTCCCCTGTAACGACGCATCCGTCGTTCATCTCTATATTCTTCTATCACCGTAACATTTTTACCGTGATTCTTCCAACCACCGGAAATCCTTACCTTTTTATTACTCCAGGGATTACCTAGATGAATCCTCTGGCGCTGTCCTACAAGATATCCCTCGCTATGAACAATCATCTCAACTGCCGCGGCGGCGCGATCAGGGCCTTGCATCGTTGCGTATACATCATCCAAAGTACGAATTTCCTGAATGGTACTCCTGACGCTTGAGCTGGCAGGTTTTACAAATCTAGGTTTTCCATTGTGGTGACTCGCCAATGAAGGCAATAAAGTAACCTGTAACGGTTTTTGTCTGTAAACGCTTACAATTGGGGTAAAAAATATATGGGGTTGACGAGAGGTGTATAACGAATGCCTTGGTACTGACTGAGTGGCTTTGGCTGATTGGACGCCAAACCATGACCCTCGGGCTAACGTAGACCCAGGCCACGATTTATCTAAACTCCGTGGCTTTCGCAACAAGGTATTGCGAAACCACGATTTATCTAATCGCGGCTTTAGCCAAGAGGAATTGCTAAACCACGAACTTTCAAGTTCGGCTGCGGCAGAGCCAAGGCTTCCACCAGCCACGGAAGAGGTACCTTGGCCGTTAAGCTGCCGCAACCGATTATGTCCTAACGAATTTATTCTATTACGAAAACTGAGCGCAGAGGAAGATTTTTTCCCTGTTCTACGAGAAACCCCTGCTGCGTTTTTGTTCGGAAAGAAATGACGAAGAATATCGGGGAGTTCATTGCGCCAGCAACCCCAGGAGTGGCCATCATATAATTCTCTGTACTCCACATCCTTAAATTCCGCGGCAGCAAGCGCCATTTGGAGATTACAATTGTCATCTAAAAAATTATATTCTAATTTATCACCATTTACTCTGATATTCGTAGAGTACTTACCAGCGCTTAAATAAAAAGAAATAGGCGCGGGTGGTTGAGAGCGAGTAAAGTACGGTTTAAGTTTATGAAAAATCTGACCATGTTTATACGACACGTATCCGGACTGGCTGGCTACTTTGCCAAACAGCCTGGCAAAACGTAATGCAATATAAAGGGATATCAAACCACCATAGCAATATCCCACCACAAGCCTTGAAGAAGAATCCTTGCGAGTATGATAATGCATATCTATGAATGTAACCAACTCACGTGCAAAGAAACGAACGTACTTATTATTCATCATATACTCAGTGACACGGTTTTTATTAGTCTCTTTTGGTGGAACGACAAATACGCCAATCACCGGTTCAATTTTTTTACTCGTAATCAAATTATCAAGAACTCTTGCAGCGTTAGTCAATCGGAGATAATCTTTACCATCTTGGAAATAAACGGTGGGGTATTTCTTGGAGCTATCAGCTTTATTGTAGTTAGGAGGAAGATAGACTAAGACATTATGGGGATATTTTAAATATTCACTAAATACACTGATTTTTTCAACTCTTGGCTTACGCTTCAGCTTACTTTTCAACTCTTGTGCCTCTTTGAAATCCGGCATGGCTAATTCAGAATTATCTATATAATATTTTCGGTGCTTTGTCGCTGATGTGCGCGGATTAAGCGGATCAAGTATTAAGTTATGATTGTTGAGGACAAGCCGGTAGTCGAGGCGCGTACGCGCGTCAAACGATTCCTCTAAATACCAGAGATCAGTGCCTTGGAGTTTCACAAAGGGACGGTTATCCTTCTTCCACCAACCGGTCATGTCACCGGCTAAAGCCACCGACTCTATCGGGTCTTTGTATTCTTCGCCTTGCCGATAAAGGAATACGACCGGGATTTCATTCTTCCCGTTTCTTTGATTTTCATCCATAAGAGGTGTGCCTACGTTTCTGACACGTTGCCAGAATTCTTCTAGCGCTCTGTCCCGGTGTGGTAGAACTTTTAATTTCTGAAACTCTCGGTATAACTCATCCGATGAAGGATGAGTGACCGTACTCGAAGCACTTTGGTAACGAGGAGCAGTCACGGGAGCACGTTCGTAATCGGCGGGCTTCGCTGCTTGAGGAAAATCTTTATTGATAGAACCATACCGCGATGTCACCTGCGCCCGTTCAGGAGCGTTCCCCAGGCCGTATTGATAACCAATATATTCCTGAGCTAACGGATTAAGATCAGCATCGTCGGGTACCGCAAAAAACTTTCCTTTCTCCGACATAAGAGTTTTGCCGTCTTGGGTAGTAACCGTTACATAAAATTCATATATACCCGGTTTATCTGCAGACCACTGGCCGGCGGTATATTTTGTTATCGCTTGAGGTAAACCTGCGGCGACAGGAATTACATGCATAGGTACGGTGACTTCGCGGCCCTCAATAAGCACCACAAGCCTGACCTCGCGTACCGGGCCATGAATATACGCATCCACCAGGAAGGGTTTATGCATCTCGCGAATTTGCATGATGGTGCCGCCCACTGCCGGGTCAACGCTGAGGATTTCCGTCGTTTTCCCGTCAAAGGTGCGTTTCGGACGCAGGCTCTGAACATACCGTAACATCTCAACGGCCTTCTGGGCTGTCGGGTTGGTTTCCTTCCCTTGAGCTGCCGCAAGCAGGGCTTCGATGGTTGCATCAAGCGGCAGGCGCATCTCCCATTGGTTATACTGCATA
>JBDRAN010000036.1:0-24516 GCA_043823745.1 Candidatus Omnitrophota bacterium
ACCTGCGTATCAAGGCATTCCTTGGTACCTCGGAAAATGCCGTCAAAACACAAATCTGGATCGCCATATCCGTATATATTTTAGTTGCAATTATCAAAAAATGTTTGAATCTAAAACCGTCGCTTTACACAATTTTACAGACTTTCAGTGTCACGATATTCGAAAAAACGTCGATTTTACAAGCACTTTTGGAAGCTGAAACTATTGAACTACAGAACGAAAGTCATAACCAGTTGACATTGTTTAACTTATAACCGGACAGTAGTGAAATAACATATCAAATTTTTCCCTTGAGCGGTCAGAATATCAGCGCAACAAACCATCTCACCATGAACGGAGAGCCGCACGATAGGCACAACCATGCCGTATTCATGCATGATATGACTGATGAAGTGCGTAAAAAAACGGGCTGCTTCTTGTGCGGGAAAATTGCAGAGGGTATCCTGCCGAACTGTTTTTATATGCTACCCTGCGCAATTACTCCCTTCTTCTTCCATATCGATGAAGCCAGCGCACGCTTTTATTCATTCCTCTTTGATCCCAATATATTCAAGCCATTGTTCCTCTAATTCCTGCACGGTCAGGCCCTCCCCATAAGCTTCTTGGTAAGCTTGTTCGAGAGATTCTTGTTTTTTGGCCATACGCTTCATAAACAAAAAGAAAACGTCTTTTCTCTTTTTCTTCTCTAACAAAAACTCTACAAAACTCTGGGATTGAAGATAAAAAAGATTAAGACGCTCCTCAGCCGTCGGGTATTCCCGTAAGCTAACCAGCTCCGTAAGAGCTATGTATTTTTTCTCGGCGGCGGCAAAACACAAGAAAGTATTAACCTCATCAGACGACTGACGCGCCTCATGCGTCGCAATACCCTCAGAAAGCCACAAGGGAATATTCTGCGGCTTGACCTCCAGAATATCGGCGATAATAAGATGCGTAAATTCATGAGGGAGGCTGCGGCCGAGAAGGTTTGCGTCGCGGTAGCCGGCGATGGTGGGCGTGCTAAAAAATCCGTGCAGGGCAACCGCAGTGCTCTGCGGGGGGACGTTTGCGCCTATGGATGCAAGAAAACTCTTAAAGCCTTCCTTATCGGCCCATACTAATAGTGCATATTTCCTTGTATGCGCGCCGGAGTACCCGATATCATCGATAACGCGCTGATATATAAATTGCGCCTTGGCGCCGACCTCCTCGGCAAGCGCATAATCCGAAGCGTACACAGAGAATCTACCGTCATAAAATTTACCGTTTAAACCGCATTCTTTAAAGTCAGACGGTTGCGCGCAGACTGAAGCGCCGATAAGATAGGTGGCGTAAAAAAAAGTTATCGCGGACACCCAGGCAAACGGTATCCTCGTTCGGGGATGCATAAAAAAATCCCGTACCGCGCGCATAACGGGTACGGGATTATGACGAGCCGCTATCACGGCTCACCTTCTTGAGCTTTTCTCGAGTTGTTCAATAATCTTGTTGATCCTCTCCACCAATGGTATCAAGACATCTCCCTTTCGCAACGTAATTCGTAAAGAACAGTCGCCCTTTGAAACCTCCTCAAGAACGTTCTCGATGCGCGAGAGCGCTCCAAACCCGCGATGCATAATAAACGTCAGGGAAATCAAAAGAATAATCACGATTGCGCCAAAATTAAGCTGATAGGCCAGGTAGGAAAGTTCGAAGTTTCCTGATTGAATTGTTTTAATCGAAACATACGCGTTGATGATAAACGAGACGATCAGGAACAACATTACGATACGCAGGAACTTAAATCGAACCGGTGGTTGTAGCGTAGAAATCATTTTTCTCTTTTCAGCCATACATCCTCCTTGCGCAGTAAGCGCATACCGGCGCAATTCCTTTAAGCGCCGGGTGTTGCACAGAGATACATACTGGCCGATTCAATTGTGGCCAGCTATTACATATACACGCATAATTCTCTCACGAAAGCTGATTAAGCTGCACGGAGAGCGTCTGGTAGTATGTTCCAATCACCTTGAGCGAATGGGCCAACGCGACCCACACGATATAGCTTACCACACAAACAACGATGCTGACAAGTATCTTAACGTTTTTGCTGAGCGTCGGCTTAAGCCAGACTAACGGAAGCGCAAGAGGCCCAACGCATAAAAACGCAAAAACGATGAAAGAATTACGCACATACCACGTTTCGCGAGTTGTTGACGGCAGGGTTATTTTTGGGGACAGAAATTCACCGCAGAAGCGGCATTTAATCGCCTCATCCTGAATGCTCTCGGCGCAATAGGGGCATTTTTTCATAGGGGCTTTTAATTATCGATCATCCCTGGCCGCCGATAAACATGCTGGACTGTAGGGAAACAAAATCAGCTATCCTATAAACTCCTGAGGATATGTGACGGCAATAAATCTCGTGGCCCAACAGAAACAGAAATCAAGTTTTTCCCAAAACACTTAATTGACCATTATCGCTACGAATAGTACTGTCGTGGAAAAAACTCAAAAGGAAAGCATGGTTTATATCGACCGCCTTGGAGGAATACGTACACATCGCCGTTATTGTTGTCGCATGAATAGTTTTGTTTATAGACTCCTCATATGCGGTTAACTTCTCCCAATCTTCGGCCTTAACCCACGACCCATCTCCGCATACCCATAAACCGTTAAAGCCTCGCTCTAAAACATCTTTTTCTTTCGTGCTCCATTTAACCAACATTTCGTCGGTATCGAAGATGCCGAATCCACTGTACCATTCGTCGCAGCTTATGATTTCAAGCCGGCCTTTCTCGATATAGGTATCCGCATTAGGCATTTTTTCTCTCAATGCGGCGCGCGCATTCTCAACCCCCCATTGCAACAACACAATCCACATGCAAAAGTTATTACCCAGAAACCCTTGTCTAAAAAAAGGGATTACAAGATTTAAATAATCTTCCTCGGTAGTGTAATGCAAACAGGAATGTTGTTTCATTGTTGAATCTCCTCTCTTTGCTCTATACAGCCACCATAATGGTAACTCTGGGATAAAAATTGGTCAAGGCCTAAAAAAGCAGCTGCGGACTGCGGGCTTTAAGACTACCGATCGCGAAACTAAAGATGATTTGCGGTGATTTCGGCAATCGATAATCAGGCGGCTTCAAACTATTATTCTATGGACGTCTATCTACCGCCTGTTTTAGCAGCGTGTCATCGGGCCCCAAACGAACGCACCTAAAACCTTACGAATAAAAGCTCTTCCTTAAATCTCTTCGGGGATTGACAAGCGTAGCGTGAATGTCTTCTGTGGGTGGACTTACAGCGAAGCTTCATAAAGGGGCTCTGCCCCTTTATGAAGTCTTATGCGCGCGCCAGTCATTTTTAGGGGAAAAGATCAAATGGGAAGGTTATATCCTATCCTGACGAGTGTCGCAAAAATATGGAACAAATTTTTGCGACATCTTACGAGTCAGGATAATTCCAACATAATACTTACGGAAAGCTTCGCCTTCCGTAAGTATTGTTGTCATTATGGCGGGAAGTGGATTTGAACCACCGACACAACGGGTATGAGCCGTTTGCTCTGCCAAACTGAGCTATCCCGCCAAAGTAGCAATCACGAATAAAAACAAACGTACAGGCGCTAACACTAAGGGAACCGTTTGTTAATGAGACTGTAATTTTTCAAGCGAACACGCGAGGAAAAATTACTTAGACGAATTAATCCCGCAGAAACGAAGTTTCTGTCGGGGCTCTGCCAAACTCAAGCTTCCCGCCAACGCTGAAAAATTATATCATTATTGAAGTAAAAAGCCACTGAAAAGCTACAAACTTCTTATCTATGGCAGGCCATATCTCATTGTCCGCCCCCTACAAGGAGGCTCCATCTGGCGCGTACCACGCCGGCTACGCATTCGTCCGAGTGCACAGCCTCCCCGAAGGGGACGGAATACGAACGACGGTCTACGGACGACAAAAGCTCACAGCTATTATTATATCCTCCGATAAACCTCAATGAGCGGTATGTTATGCTTTTTGGCTGCCGCAAGACAATCCTGGTATTCGGGGGAGGCCTTCCTAAGCCCTCCGCGCGCTACACGAAACCGTATATTCCCTAGTTTAGTTTTCTTCTTAATGAATATACATGGCAGTTTATCCCGCTTGTATTCGCGGTACCGGATACCAAACGTCGAGGTGCATGAAAAAATTATGTTCCGAATTTTTGAAAAATCACACTGATCGCAAAGTACGTTCAGCAGAAACGCCGGCCTGCTTTTTTTAGTCACAACCTGTTGGACGTACACTTCTTTTGCTCCGGCTTCATAAAGCGCCTCAAAAACCGGCTCAAAAATCTGAGGGTTCATATCATCGATATTCGTTTCAATTTTAATGATTGCATCGTGCAGGTACTCATCCTGGACCAGGTATGCAAGCAGGTAGTCATCGGCACCCGCGTCCCCAAAACCAACCCCTGTCTTCCCGCAAGGAAACGGTTCGTAACCCTGCGACGCATCGCACAGAAGAGCCGCGGCGGTAGGCGTTACCGTTTCATAGCCCAGGCTCACCGGCTGAATGATTTTATCACGAACAAGCGCGCGTACCGCGGGAGAGGGTTTATCCAAAGGAAATGCTGAAACACCAACCTTTTCAACTCCGAGATATTCAAGGCTGATAAAAAATCCGCAAATTTCCAGGATTGCGTCAAGCTCTCCAAGATGATGAAAGCGAAAATCGTTGCCGCCCACATGATGGATTTCCCGCTCGACCTCAAAGAGCTTTTTGTATACCGCTTGCGTACGCTCCTTAACAGCCAGGCTCAAGCGCGATTTCGCAACAAGCTGAATTATCTCCCGATAGCTAAAATTAACAGTGCGATCTTTTTTATCCCTAAAGCGTATCGCGCGGGCTACATGGTGCGGATGAACAATCTTTTTCTCCTCCACCATAAACGGCACCCCGAGCTTGCCGTATTCTTTTTTAAGATGCGCAAGCGGCACGCCAAGATCAACCAGCGCCGAAACGAGCATGTCTCCGCTGGCGCCACCAACCAGATGAAAGTAGATACAATTCATATGTCTCACGTCACACGTATCACGTACCACGCCTTTAAAAACATGTTACTTGTTACAATCACTATTTATTTATTAAATTCGCAAAATACCCCGCGCCTAACCCATTATCAATATTAACAACCGTTGTGCCCAACGGGCATGCATTAAGCATGCCTAAAAGCGCGGCGAGACCCTCAAAAGAAGCTCCATATCCAACACTGGTGGGCACGCCAATGACCGGAGACCGAACGAGACCCGCAACAACGCTCAAAAGCGCTGCTTCCATACCGGCAACGACTACAATAACCTGCGCCTTTTTAATCTTTTCCTTAAACGGTTCGAGGCGATGGAGCCCCGCGACACCAACATCATAGATACGCTCAACACGGTTTCCGGTGAATTCTAAAAATACCGCCGCTTCCTCTGCTACCGAGATATCAGAAGTCCCTGCGGCGAGCACGAGCACATACCCGCGCTTTTCTTTTGGCTGCGCCCCCAGGAAAGCAAGGCGCGCCTCGGAAAAATATTTCAATGCAGGAAATTTTTTCTGCAGCAGACGGGCGATGCGCCCTTCAAGGCGCGACACCACAACCATGTTTCCGTGTTTTTTCAGCTCGGCTATTATTTTTTTAAGGTATACAGGTTTCTTACGTGGAGCGTAAATTATTTCAGGAAAGCCGCGGCGCGCGGCGCGCGCAATATCAAGTTTGGCGAAATCAAGATCAACAAAGCCGTGAGGTTTCATGTATGGATTGGGGGTTAAAAATGCTTTGGCGGTTCTCTATACGCAGACGCAAACGGGGCCCGGAAAGCTCCCCATGCTCAGGAACGATAATCCTTAAATATCACCCATAGGAGCGCGCAAATAGCCATGGTGCTTACGATATAAAAATCATTGAAGTAAAAAAATTCCCGGATGCGTTCGACACCAGGGATCTTCTTCTCGGGTAGATTATATTTTTTTTTGATATTTTCTTTAACCTTTAAGATATCGTCCTGCCTGAAACGCAAGAACGCGCCGCCGACTTTAAAATGAGGAAGGAGATCGGCGTTGGCCAAATCAATGATATCTTTTTCGGGAATCCCGAGCATATGGGAAACCTCTCTGGTTGTCAATAATTTTTCTTTCATCGCGCGCTAATAGTTCTTGCTTATCCAGGTTTCAACTTCCCGGCGGTCAAAAAACATATTAGCCCCTTCTCGTTGCACGGGAATCTTACCGTTATTAACCCACTCTACAATTTTTGCTTCCTCAATAGAAAGAAAGTCGGAAAGCTCCGTGATAGACATCTTCTCGTGGGGCATGGTGCAGCGTCCGTTAAAAACAGCGCCGGCCTCGATAGCCATACTCGGCGTCTCCACGTCAGCATAAACCTCCGCCGTGTGCGCCAGCGACAGGGTACGCGTTGCTTTAATATTGCCGCGCACTGCTCCTGCGACCGTAACATTCTCGCCAATAATGTCTGCTTTTACCTGCGCGCTCTCTCCCACAATAAGGCTTCCCTTTGTATTAAGTGTTCCTTCGAATTTTCCGTTAATTCGTAAATTCACCGGGTCGGAAAATACAAGGCTTCCCTGCATCGCAGCGTTGACATCAAGAATTTTCTCTTCTTCTTTTCTCTTCATCATATATACTCCCCCCTTTGCCCTTCGGAACCGCGCAGAATCGCCCCTTGGGACGTACGGCGTTACTCCCGCTCCAATCTCTGCTCCACCCATTTTAATAAAGAAAGCGTCATAAAGGTAATAATGGTGGTCGCAAGTGCCGCGCTTAAATATCCACAACCAACCGCAAGGCCTATGGCTGAACTTACCCACACGCTTGCCGCAGTGGTAAGCCCCCTGATGCCCTGGCCGCCGCGGATGATCGTGCCGGCGCCTAGGAATCCGATGCCGGTCACAACGCTTGCGGCAATACGGGAAGGATCCACGGGAGCCCTTCCTTGGTATGCTTCAAAGATATACATTGATACGAGCATGATCAACGCACTCCCCACGCACACCAAAATATGCGTACGAAGCCCGGCGTTCCTGCCTTTACGTTCTCGTTCAAGGCCAATAATACTGCCGAGTATAAAAGCTACCGCGAGTCGTGAAAAAGTTACAAAAGGATCGATCATAGTTCATCAATGCGCGTAGGCCGGTAGGCCAAAGGCGCTTGTTATTTTCTTTGTATTATACAGGTAAAAACCCAATCCTGCAACTATCGCGGCATTATCCGTGGTGTAGGCAAACGGGGGCACCAAAACCTCTACATCATGCGAAGCAAGCGCGAGGAGTTTCGCGCGCAACAGACGGTTCGCGATGACGCCGCCGCCGCAGACAATCCGGCCCACGTTATACCGGCGTACCGCCTCACCAACAGCCGCAACAACAGCAGAAAGTGCTGTTTCTTGAAAAGAAGAAAGAAGCTTGACCACCAGAAGCCTGGTAAGCGGTTGCTGTTTCTCAAGTTGCATCTTCTTGTATATGAGCGCTGTTTTAATACCGCTAAAACTTACATCGGTACCGTTCCTGCCGCACTTAAACGGGAATTCATTCTTGTAGCGCTCATCAAATATCGCATCGATACGTGGCCCTCCGGGATATCCCAAACCGTAAGCCTTCGCTACCTTATCAAATACCTCACCGCAGGCATCGTCACGGGTCTGCCCGACCAATTGTATATCGGTAAAATCCTTTACGTAATAAATTTCTGTATGCCCCCCTGAAACAACAAGGCCTAAAAACGGAAACCTGATAGGCGCGGCATTGTTAAGAAAAGGCGCGAAGATATGCGCGTGGAGATGATTAACGCCGATAAAGGACTTACGCAACGAGAGAGCGAGCGCCTGGGCGAAATTAAGGCCGACGACCAATGCGCCGATTAAACCCGGCCGCTGCGTGGCGGCAACCAGGTCAATATCGGCAAGCGCCAGCCGCGTTTTGGCTAACGCGTGAGAAAAAACGGTGTCGATATTTTTCAAATGCAGACGCGTGGCAATCTCGGGAACCACACCCCCATACTTTGCGTGCTCCTTAAGGGACGAGATGGTCACGTTTGAAAGGACCTTATACCCTCGAAGGATCGCGCAGGAAGTTTCGTCACAGGAAGTCTCAATGCCTACCGTATACATTTCATTTCGTACCGTTGTAACCGCTCACCTCTTATCCGCCGAAGAAAGCACGAGAAGCCCCCGAATAAGATCAAGCGCCCTGACGATCTGGACGTCTTTCTTGTAATCAAAGGTATCCTTTTTTCCTTCGACAGTATCGAATACCACATCCTGCGCGCGTTTTCCGTTTTTATTGTCTTCCTCAGACACCACGATGTCAGGATTAACTCCTTTTTCGTGAATACTTGTCCCTTTTGGAGTATAGTAGGTTGCGGTGGTCAGCCGAAGCGCGGAACCGTCAGAGAGCGGCACAACGCTTTGCACTGAACCCTTACCAAACGTAGTCTCTCCCACCAGAATTGCACGCGCGTGTTCACGCAGAGCGGCGGCAACAATTTCACTCCCTGATGCGCTTCCCTTATTAATAAGTATAACCATAGGGATATTCAGGTACTTATCGTGTCCCGAGGTGGCTTTATATACAAATTCTTTCTCGCTGCGCGATTGCGTTGAAACGACCGTTTTTCCGTCTTCAAGGAAAAGGCTCGTCACCTCGACTGCTGAATCAAGCAACCCTCCCGGATTGTTGCGCACGTCAAGCACCAGCCCCTTAAGACCTGCTTGTTTTAATGCAGCAAGGGCCAGGGCAAGGTCTTTTGCGGTTGCTTCTCTAAATTCGGCGATTTTCGCATACCCGATACCATCCTCAAGAATCACCGAACGCGTGATATCTTTTATCTTAATGATGGCACGGGTTAATGTTATGTCTTCAACTTTTTTCGTTTTATCGCGCAGGACCGAAATGGTTATCTTAGTCCCTGGCTCGCCGCGCAACTGTGCGACCGCCTCACTTGCCCCGATGCCCTTGGTAAGTTTGCCTTCGATTTTGACAATAATATCCCCGGGTTTTATTCCTGCACGCGATGCGGGGGTATCTTCAAGAGGCGCAATCACGGTTAAAAGGCCGCCGCGCGTAGTAATATCTAAGCCCAGACCGCCAAAATGCCCTGCCGTTTCGGTAAGCAAGTCCTTATATTCTTCGGGTGTTAAAAATTCGCTGTACGAATCAACTGAACCAAGAAGCCCTGCCATCGCCCCATACATAAGCTGATGAGGATCTTTTGTTTCCGCGCCCTTCTTGTCGATAACGGCGAGTGCTTCAGCAAAGATATCGAGCTCTTTATAAAACGCGTCTTTTTCCTTGCCTAACGAAAATCCCGTCAGGTATGAGGAGCATAGAGCAATCACCACGATTGCGACGGCTACAATTCTTTTGCGCATCGAAACCCTCCTTATCACCCCTTATGGCCGAGGAACACGCTTTACGATAAGCTCGCGAGCCACTTTAGGGTTTGCGTTTCCTTTGGACTTCTTCATTACCTGGCCCACTAAAAACATTAATGCTTGATCTTTACCTTCTAAGTACTCTTTAACAGCCCGCTCGTTCTCACGAACGGTTTCCTCAACAAAACGTGAAAGCGCGTCGGCGCCGGATACTTGTGCGAGGCCTTCGCGCGCGATAATCAAATCAATATCATCATCGGTAGCAATCGCAGCCACAAGAACTTTCTTCACCGCAAGGTTGTTCAGCTTATTTTCGCAGAAATATTGCACGACGCGCGCAAAGTGGCTCGGTGTAATTTTTACCGAGTTGAACTTGGCAGGCAAACTATGTACCTGCTCCAAAAATACACCAAGCAACCAGTTGGCAATGTCTTTCGCGCTCGAATACGATGCTACCGCGCTTTCAAAAAAATCAGCCAGGAAAACGTCTGAAAGCAAAACATCCGTTTCTTTCTCTGAAAGCGTATACTGCGAAAGGAACCGAATGCGGCGCGCAAGCGGTAACTCCCGTATTGACTCTCGCTGCACGTCAATGTCAGCGGCAGATATGGAAAAATCGAGTAAATCGGGTTCGGGAAAATATCGATAATCGTGCGCTTCTTCTTTGGTTCGCATAACGATTGTTTTAAGCTTTGCCGCGTCCCACAACCGTGTTTCCTGAATAATCGTTTCACCTCGAGTAATCGCATCGCACTGACGGGTTTCCTCATAGGTCAACGCGTCGCGCACGCCACGAAAGGTATTCATGTTTTTAAGCTCGACCTTAATCCCGAGCGCGGAGGCTCCATGGGCTTTCAAAGAAATATTGGCGTCACAGCGTAAGAATCCTTTCTCCATATCGCAGCTTGAAGCACCGACATATTGAAGCGTAAGTTTAAGATAGGTAAGATAGTCAAACGCCTCTTGGGCCGAGGCGATGTCGGGTTCGGTGACGATTTCTAAAAGCGGCGTTCCGGTGCGATTAAGATCTACCAACGATGATGATTCTTTGTGGACCAGTTTTCCCGCGTCCTCCTCTAAATGCACGCGTGTAATCGCGACGGTTTTCCCCGAAGGAAGCGCCAGTATTCCGCGTTCCCCCAACGGCATTTTGTATTGGGAAATCTGGTAGTTCTTCGGTAAATCGGGATAAAAATAGTTTTTGCGTTCAAAATAGATGCGTCTATTAATGGTGCAGCCAAGTGCCAACGCCACACGTACCCCCAACGCTAACGCGTGCTGGTTAAAACGCGGCAATACTCCCGGATACCCTGCGCAGACCGGACAAATATTAGTATTAGGCGGCGCATCGGTTGCGGTCGAACAACGGCAGAAAATCTTCGACTGCGTAGCAAGCTGCACGTGCACCTCAAGGCCGATAACGGTGTCGAATTGAGTCATATAAATTAATTTTATATATTGTAGCTATTATGCGTCGACCGCATCCCGTGCCCTGCGGCAGGCTATGCACTCGTTCGTATTCCGTCACGGACGAGTGCGGAGTGAAACGGAACCTCCCCGCAGGGGGCTAACGACGGACGACAAGTAAAATTTCAAACTAGTCAATACATGCCATCTTCGGTATTCGTTTATGAAAATCCGTCGCGCACTGATAAGTATATCCCAGACGAATCAAATTTTCCTCCTGAAACTCCCGGCCAATCAATTGCGCGCCGATCGGTAAACCTTGCGCAGTAAAACCGCAGGGAAACGAAACTGCCGGAACACCCGCTAAATTCGCGGAAATTGTATATACATCGGATAAATACATACTTAACGGATCAGCGTTTTTCTCACCGATCGCAAACGCCGGTGTCGGCGAGGTCGGTGTGAGTATAACATCAACGTTTCCAAAGGCAGCGTCAAAGTCCTGTTTTATTAGGCGCCTGACACGAAGGGCGCGCATATAATAGGCGTCGTAATAGCCGCTTGAAAGGCTGTAAGTCCCAAGAAAAATCCTGCGTTTGGCCTCATCGCCGAAACCCTGGCTGCGTGATTGCTCATAGAGCGCCCGTAGGCTCCCCGCGGGGGCACGCACGCCGTATTTTACCCCGTCAAAACGCTGCAAATTAGAGCTTGCTTCGCTTGAGGCGACAATATAATAAGTGGCGACCGCATATTGTGTATGCGGCAAGTTTATCGGCACAACGCGGCTGCCCTTTTCCTTAAAGACATCGATCGCGGCGCGTAGGGCCTCCTCAACCGCAGGATCAAGGCCTTTGCCAAAATATTCTTCCGGGATACCGATCACCACGTCACGCGCGTCATCGACGAGCGCCTTGGTAAAATCAGGCACCGCTACCTCGGCCATGGTCGCATCGTACTCGTCTGGGCCGCAGATAACATTAAGAAGTTCGGCGCAATCAGTAAAGTTTGTGGTGACAGGACCGATCTGATCAAGGCTTGAGCCAAACGCGACCAGGCCATAGCGCGAAACACGGCCATAGGTTGGCTTCATCCCCACCACTCCGCAAAAAGCCGCGGGTTGACGAATTGAGCCGCCAGTATCTGAACCCAGCGCCAACGGCACCTGCCGAGCGGCAACCGCTGCACAAGAACCTCCGCTTGAGCCTCCGGCAACACGATGGCTGTCCCAGGGATTTTTGGTCAGACCGTAACAAGAGTTTTCCGTTGATGAACCGAAGGCAAACTCATCCATATTGGCAGTGCCGATAATAGCGAGTCCTGCCCGGGTAAGCCGTTCGATGACCGTAGCGTTATAAACCGCCGTATGCGTCGAGAGCATCTTTGAAGCACAGGTAATTTTTTTCCCGGCAGCACAAATGTTATCTTTAATCGCAATCGGAACTCCGGCAAGCGCCGAAGTACCGGCGCCTGAAACCGGCTCATCATACACTTCAACAAAGCTATTAAGGGAAGGGTTGGAGTTTCTGATCCTTTCTCTAAAAAAAGAATAGACCGCAGCAGAAGTATAATTACCCTTTTTGATCTTTTCCGCAATTTCCCTTCCGTTTAAGGTAAGTAATTCATTCATGCGTACATACCCCGGTTTTTTTATTAACAAATCTATCCATGCGGCTTGATTTTTTGATTAGTCTATCGCCAGCGCCGCGCAAAAAGCGAGAATGAGCGTTTTATTCGATAATTTTGGGAACTTTAAAATAGTCGCCTTCGCGGCCTGGGGCATTCGCCAGAATGGCTTTACGGGTCGTGGAAGAAATCACCTCATCGGGTCGCAGAATATTTTGTTCAAGATTAAGGCCCCGCAGAGGTTCAACCCCCTCGACGTTGACACTTTTGAGCTGATCGATGTAATCAAGGATCGCGGAAAGCTGGCCTGCCAGGTATTCCTTCTCCCGGTCAGTCACCGCGATGCGGGCAAGTTGAGCGACGTATTCGACTGTCTTTATATCAACCATATAAACCTCTCAGGAAGATTAATTTTAAAGGCATCCATAGCATTTAATTATAGTGAAAAACGCTTCCAATGCAAATGATAATTATCCTCTCCTGGTTGGACGAATTTTGAGAACCTTAATATTTTATTGAGCGAAATCCCGCCTCTTTTTGGCGGGATGTAACTTTTTGATGTCAGAAGAAGCGGAAAAACTAACTAAAGAGCTAGCTATAATTACTCAAACCGTTATCTCACCCCGATTCTTAATCGGTTGATTATTTTTCTCTTCCTGATGCTTTTTTAAGTTCTTCGAGAAACTCCGAGTTAACCTTAAACCCTAAACTTTCAACTTTACGCACATCTTCCCAGGCTTTAGTAAAGTCTTTTTGATAAAAATAGGCACCCGCACGGTTGTAATAGGCCTCTGCAAGGTTAGGGTCTATTTCAATGGCTTTGGTGCAGTCAGAGATGGCTTGGGGAAAGTTACCTTGGCCGCCATAGGCAAGCCCACGGTTGTTATAGGCCTCTGCATATTTAGGGTTTATTTCAATAGCCTTGGTGCAGTCAGAGATGGCTTGAGGGAGGTTCCCTTGTTGCCAAGCATAGGCAAGACCACGGTTAAAATAGGCATTTGCATAGTTAGGATCGATTTCAATAGCTTTGGTATAATCTAAGAGCGCTTGGGAGAACTTATCTTGTTTGTAGTAGGCAAGCCCACGGTTGTTATAGGCCTCTGCATATTTAGGGTTTATTTCAATAGCCTTGGTGCAGTCAGAGATGGCTTGAGGGAGGTTCCCTTGTTGGACATAGGTAAGACCGCGCAAACAATAGGCATCTGCATAGTTAGGATTTATCTCAATGGCTTTGGTAAAGTCAGAGATAGCTTGGGAGGGATTGCCTTGGTGGGCATAGGCAAAACCACGGTTATGATAGGCCTCTGTAAGGTTAGGATTTATTTCAATGGCTTTAGTAAGGTCAGAGATGGCTTGTGGGAAGTTGCCTTGGATGTAGTAAACATTACCGCGGTTGGTGTATAGAGCGGGTGTGACGGCATAATCATCAGTTATGTAAATATAAAAATAAAGATAATTGAATACTTCCTTTAGAATAAGTGGCCTTGCTCCTCTTTGCCATTGTTCTTCAATTTCGCGCACTCTCTCAGAGCTAATGCGGTATTCTTCTTTTAATACCTGGTACTTGCCTTCAAGTTTATAGTATTGCCTTAAGTCTACCATCTCAAATACCTGCCAGAGAAAATCCGCAAAGAGAACTCGCTGGTCATCTAAGGATATGCAGTTAAAAACATGGTTAGGAGCAAAGACGGCTTTCGCATCTATGCTTAACGATTCTAAAAGAATGGAGCCTAATTGAGAAACCGCGCTACAGGCAACAAGGCTCTGTCTAAGCTCCTCATTTTTCTGTGGACTTATCGGGCTGGTCTCAATTACATGGAAGATATCTTCAGTGCCAAGACTGGTAATCAAGAGCTTAATCAAGGGGTGGAGAGATTGGATGTTTAGGCATCCTTCCTGTTTAATTAATCTGCCTATCTCTGAAACAAGTTGTTTAAGTTGCTCTGGGTTTGATTTTACCTGGGCTGCTTCCTGTCTCAGCCGAGGGTAGTCTATTTTAACTAAAAAGGCAGTGAGTTCTCGTTCTATATCCGACCAGGTGTGTTCAGGATAGCCTAACTCTTTGAGAAATCTATGAATATGCGCTATGTCTATGCCACTTGAGGATGCATCGAGAGCAGTTGTTTGAGATAAGCGTGTTGCTTCAATTTTCTTGCTTGGAGCAATCCCATCGAGGCTTTCAATTTCATCAAGATAATAGGTTATGGGTATACCCACTATATCCACCTTTATGTAGCTATCTGTTTTTTCAACTATCTTTGTTTCTACGGTTTTACCGCTTTTTAGTTTTATGGTTTCAGAGAAACAGGGCAGGATAAAACCAAGCAAGATAACAAACAATAGAAGTTTTTCCATGCAGTTTTTTAAATCTATTGGTACAACAAATGGAAAAATACAAAACCCTCTGCATTACATTATCACAGAGAGTTATAAAGTCAAAACTCCGGCCGCACCGTCCGTAGTCTGTGTTATGCACGCGGAGCTCGAATATTAGGCAGGCCGATACTTGCCGCGGAACAATGTAAAATCAAGAAATGCCTGAAGCCGGCGGGAGCGACTGGGGTGGCGCAGTTTCTTTAACGCCTTTGCCTCAATCTGCCTGATACGCTCGCGCGTAACTTTAAAGAGCGTGCCGACCTCTTCAAGGGTCTTGGCCGCGCCGTCATCAAGGCCAAACCGCAACAGCAGGATCCTGCGCTCACGCTCGGTAAGGCTGTCCATGGCCTGGCCCAGTTCCTCTTTCAACATTGAAAAAACCGTTGCGTTGGCCGGAGAAACGGCTTTTTTGTCTTCCAGAAAATCTCCAAAGTAGGTATCGCCGTCATCGCCTATGGGGGTGTGAATTGAGATAGGCTGTTGTGAAACCTTGATGATATCTTTTACCTTAAAAATAGGCAGGTGCAGTTCCTTGGAGAGTTCATCCGGGGTCGGTTCGCGTCCTTTCTCCTGGATAAAAAGGCGAGAGATACGGATAATCTTATTGATGGTTTCGGTCATATGCACAGGTATCCGTATGGTGCGCGCTTGATCCGCGATAGCCCGGGTGATCGCCTGACGGATCCACCAGGTAGCATAGGTAGAAAACTTATAGCCGCGCTTATACTCGAACTTCTCAACCGCTTTAATCAAACCGATATTTCCTTCCTGGATAAGATCAAGAAACGATAAGCCACGATTCACGTATTTCTTGGCAATGCTCACCACAAGACGCAAATTCGCCTCAACCAGCATCTTTTTTGACTTGTTGTAAAGCCGCTGCTTCTCAAGGACCATCCGGACTTTTTCGCGGACCTGGTCTTCGGCAAACCCCAGTTTCCTGATCAACACGCGGCGCGCGCGATTCGTCGCCCTCTTTTCTTTGGTGGCACCGCGGCCATGGATCTTGGTAAACTTACGGGCGAGCTTATCGATCTCGTGAGAGATTTCAACAAGCTTCGCGATGATTTCCTCAATAATGACGATGGTAAAGTTAAAGTCCCGAAGAATTTCTTTCTGATGTTCGATGGCCTTGGTGCGTGCCAGTTTTTGATAGAGTTTTTGGATGCGTGCAACTTCCTTATCTTTATTTTTGATCTCACCTTTAACAAAATCGTCGGGGTTAAGCTCATCGCGAATAAGTTTCTGGGAAATATCGATAAAGACATCGCGCGAGAGTGTCGTCGCGAAAACCTCCTGGCGCAGGGCCTCCTCCCGCTCCTCAATATCCTTGGCAAGATGCAGCTCTTCTTCGCGGGTAAGAAGCGGGATCTGACCCATTTGTTTTAAATACATCTTCACCGGATCATCGACCGGCAACGACGTTTCGCTTGGGGTCTCTTTTTTCTCCTTATCCTTTTCCCACTCCTCGACTTCCTTTGATTCAAGAATGCTGATGTTCTGTTTGTCGAGGTGATCAAAAATGGTATCCATTTCTTCGGCGCCGGCAATCTCCTCGGAGAGAAAATGATTAATCTCATCGTACGTCAGATACCCTTTCTTTCTGCCCAGATCAACAAGTTGCTCAATGCTTTTTTCAAGAATTTTTCTTTTACTCATTTCTCCCCTCGCTATTTATTTTAACGTATTGGTTCACCAACGATTGCAACAACGCGGTGTCGCCATGCGCTTCGGCATCTTTGATTTGCACCCTCATCCGGTCCCGGAGCACCTTGGCGTGACGATTCATAAGCTTGGTAAGGCTGCTCTTAAATACTTCTTTATCCAAGGGAACGTCATCGTCCATAAGCATTGCCGAAACAAAACTGGCAATCTCTTTATCTTCGATGCTATTGACAATTTTTGCCGCTGAATACTCCAGGACATTGGAATAGTGTTTAAAAAAATACGCGACTGTTTTGCGGGCGAGCAGCGATGCAAAATCGCTCTCTTCTAGATTTTTACGTATCAGCGCCAACGCCTTGCTTGAGGTAAGCATGAATTTGATCAGAACTTTTTCCGTAATCGACACGTTCTCTCGCTCACTCAAGACGCGCAGCGTCATTGGTTGACGGGTAGAAATCGACTCTCGCGGAAAAAACTTCCTCGATTCGGCGATCATTACTTCTTCTTTAATGTCGAGCGCGCTCGCAAGCCTGCGTATATACTGGTACCGCTCGACTTCACTCTGTAGCTTACCGATCGTCACCAACATCTCTTGCGCTATTTTTGTCTTCCCTTCAATGCTGTGGATATCGAGCGTTTGCGCATGAAGGGAGAGCTTATAGTCAAAAAAATCCTTTTTTGACTCAAGGAGCTCCGTTAACGCCGCAACGCCCTTGGCACGCACCAGCGAATCAGGATCGTACCCTTTCGGCAGGTTTACGATCTTTACATTAATATCGTGCTCAAGCGCCAGGTCCAACGCCCGCATGGTAGCGTGTTGCCCGGCTTTATCTGAATCAAAAAGCAACGTAACATTTGATGTATAGCGCTTCAGCATCCGTATCTGCTCAGGCGTTAATGCCGTTCCCAGGGAAGCGACAATATTGGTAATTCCGTGAGCAAACGGTGTTATCATATCAAGATAGCCTTCGACAACGATAACCGTATCACGCTTACCAATGTCATCCTTGGCATATGTAAGCCCGAACAGATGATTGCGTTTACTATAAAGAACTCCCTCGGGAGAATTAATGTACTTCGGTGCTTGAGGATTATCACGCCAGAGCCTTCCTCCAAACGCAATAACCCTGCCGCGGACGTCACACACCGGGAACATCACCCGGTCTATGAATAAATCCCGGTAGCCGGGGTTACGCGGCGCAATCAGCGTTGCGCGCTCTAATGTCTCCAGAGAAAATCCCCGCGAACGTAAATAGTCAAGAAGCGTGGTGAACCCGGACGCAAAGCCGATACGAAATTTTTTAATCACCTCGCTATCAAGCCCGCGAGCCGACAAATACTCTCTCACCGGACGGGCCGCGGCGTGCTCTAAGAGATTCTTATGGAAAAAATCAGCCGCACATTCGGCGGCATCATACAGTTTTGCCTTGGCTTGACTCTTGTCATCGCGCTGCTGCGGCATGACGAGCCCCAGGCGCTTGGCGAGAATCTCAACAGCTTCAGGAAACGTAACTTTCTCATAGAGCATAAGAAATTGCAGGGCCCCGCCACCGACGCCGCATCCAAAACAATGAAAAATCTGTTTCTGAGGGCTTACAAAGAACGATGGGGTCTTTTCTCCATGAAACGGACACAACCCCTTGAAATTCCTACCCATCTTCTTCAAGGGAATATACGAAGCAACGATGTCGGCAATGTCCGTGCGCGTCTGTACTTCGTCAATGAATGCTTGTGGTATCATACGTATCACGTCGGCGCATCCCGCACGCGTATCGGATCACGGTACGCGCTCCAGGAAACTACTTATGTTTACGCCCAAAGCGCCTAAAGCCGGAACATTCGTATATTTTAAATTTCGCCTTCGTTTCCAAGTAATCAAGCATAAGGTTAATACCGAGAGCGTCGGAAGCAATATGCGAGGCAAAGATGACATTAATATTTTCTTCCTTACATTTTTTATAGTGCTCTTCCGACTGATGCATCGCAATAACCGTGTCAACGCCAATACCGGAGAGACGTTGATATATTCCCTGCGGGCCTTCCGTGCCTCCGGTAAATTCGACATGGATACGCGCGGCGCGCGAATTTCTATTCCCAATGACAATTTCCGGCGCGTTATTGTTGCTCGCCGCATCATGATATTCGGGTAACGCTAATAACAAATCAAGAATGCTCCCTAAGGTAGCTGGCTTTTCTTTTTTAACGAGGCCACACACATATTGGTGCGCCAGATTGTCGCACGGCGTATGCATACACAAAAAATTTATTCCCAGGAGGCGCGCGCAATCAACACTTCGTTGATGATTAGCGGCATGTACGCGCCGGGCAACCTCGCTTTTGCGTACCGCCAGAAGATTCTCTGCAACCGAGACAGAAATCCCTTCCTGCATAAACATATCTACCTGTAAATCCATTACATTATAAAAATTAGCATAGGCGCGGCCGGCAGGATGATGCCCGATGACAAGATCAATGCCGGTGCCGTTGCTTTTCAGTTGTTGTGCGACCACCAGCTCGCTCCCATCAATATCAATACCAACCATCATTGAACGGATATCCACATCGGATGCCCCCCATAAGATACGCGTATCGGCAAAGGGATTGTTCAATGTTTCTTGATCGAAGAATTTCTTTTCCTGAACAGACGATTTCTCGTAAGCCTGGAGCCTTTCTTTTAGGATTTTTTCTATTTCCCGCTTATCGCGGACATCAGCGTCAATACCTTTTTTTATAATTTCCTCATACAGCGTTTTTAGCTTCATAGCAATTTCGTACCTCCTTATTGATAGGAAAACGATCGTTCAACAGAACACCGACCCCGGCTGCTGCCTCATAGAAAGCAGGGGCAACATCTTTAAATATACGAAAAGAATAGCTCCGGGTTACCGGGGCACCAAGGGTGCATGCGCTATATACAATGACACTTGCAAGAAACGTAAACCGCGCCGTCCCCAGAAATAACGCAACCCATTTCTCAAGTGCCGACAATTCTTTCGGGGGAAAAAGAAGCGTAACAATTTTACGAACTAAAGAAACGACGCCCGTTACGCCTACTACAATTGACAGAAAAACGAAACTGTCACAATTTTTTTTACTTAAGAAGGGTGTTTTTCCTAGCAACCGCTCCGTAACATGAGGGTAGTAATGAAAAGCGAGTAGTGCGCCGGCCGCTAAACCGCAAAGCTTAAACAGTTCGCAGGCAACGCCCCGCGAAACCGCACTATAAAGGATGCGTAAAAAAAGAAAGAAAAGGAAAAAATCTATTAAGCCAGGCCCCCCCAATTCCATGCATTATTTTTGATAATTTTACTAGTATATAACATATTACGGGCCAAATGTCAAGAAAACGCTTACAGTCTAATAAAATCAAGGAAAATAGATAATTGCATTAAGGTAAGTTTACGTGCCAGATGATCTGGCTCCCCGGGGTAGTTGCTGTCAGCTTTTTTAGTATCTGGATCGCCCCCTTCCCCTGCAGGGGGGCTTCGCACCCCCCTTCGGGGAGGCTGCGCACTGGACGGTGGCGGTGGACGTTTCTTTATCTCCCCTCTACAACCTGTCATCTGCTAGCTTCTCATGAATAGTATTGCCTTTACGCGCCCTTTATGGTAAGGTAAAAAATCGTGGAAGAAGCATTTGCTATCGCCTCAAGCGAACGAGTTGACGAGGAAGCGATCAAGGAAGTTTCTCTAAAAATTAAGTCTATCTTTCCCAAAACAGTCAAGGCGTTTTTCGTTTTCTTCACCCCCCACTACCAGCCGGCGGCGTTGCTTAAGAATATCGCCCTCACCTTAAAACCACATGTTACGCTCGGCATCCAGGCGCCTTTTCTCGTTTTCGAGGACAGAATCATCGAGCATGGCATTGTCGGCTGCTGCTTTAATAAACCGGACATGGAATTTAGAGAAATTTTTACCAGAGCGAACGAACCTGAAGCGATCGAAGCAACGGTGCGACGTAATTTGAAAAATTTTTACAAAGAAAAACAATTCCTTTTCTCTTTCTTCCCTGCACACGCAAATCCATCCAATTGCCTGAGGGGTTTTGAGTTATCTCTAGGGAAGATTTTTAACGGCATCGGAGCCGGATTTATTAAAACGTACGCCACCAAAAATTACCAACTCCTCAGTGACACGGTCGACGAGGGCCTCGCAAGCGTTCTCTCAAGCGGCATCGAAACGAACCCGGTGCGCCTCGAGGGATTCTTGCCGCTGGGAAAACCGTTTACGATCACGCGCATTCGCGCCCAGCGCAATCTTATTCTTGAAATCAATAACCGACCGGCAATAAACATTTACAAGCATTACCTCGATGAAAAATTCGATATTTTTACCAAGAATCGTCTTTTTACCTTATACCCCATGGGCATACAAGACAGACAACAAACCCGCCTCATTAACATTCTTGACTACCTCGATGACGGCTCCCTTGCGTATATCGGGCCCGCGCGGGAAAATGCTCTGGCAAATCTTATGATCTTCCATCCTCCATCATTTGTGCAATCTCTTAAGCGCCGGCTCGGTCATGAAATTGCGCGACAGCACGGCGTGGCATTCGTTGTCAACTCTACCGTACGAAAAAAAATACTGAAAGATTACGCAGCGGAAGAGATTCGTTTAATCAAAAACCAGCTGGGCAACAACATAAAAGTAATCGGGCTGTATGCTGATTACGCGGTATACCCTGACGCAGCAACAAAAGAAGGGGTTATCGAAACCGGCAACACGTATATCGCCCTCTGTCAGTAGTCTTTAGCTTTTTTAAAACACGGAAGAATATCTTTCGAAAACAGCAAAGTTTTGTTATAGTGGTTTTGGCGATACTGCAGGGGCCAAACCGCATCGATAAGAGAAAAATATATGCCTTTTCCGATTACCCCGTTACACGGGCTTCTTTTCATATTATTGTTGACCATCATTATCCTGGGGTTTTATCTTGCCAATAAGCTCCGCGTCATTACCGAGCTTCGGATCACCATAAGCGATCTCAATCGAATGATCCACGCGCTTGACCACCAGGCAAAGCTCATTATTAAAAGCGATATCGAACTGAAATTGTATCAAGAAGAGGTCGAAGATAAACTAAGCAAGTTGACCCTTCTTAAAAATCTCATCATCTCCTCACTCCACATGCTCGACAAAGAACAGCTTTTTGCGCAAATCGACGAAAAAATAGTTAATGACCTCGGGTTCAAAAAATGTCTCGTGCTGGGCCTGGAGGACCTTTTGATTAAGACGAATATTGGCTTCAACGAGCCGGAAATGGAAACAATTAAAAATCTCCTCTTCCATAAAAAAACCGCCTTTAAAATATCATTTCTCTTGACGGAAAAATCAGAGATATGTAAAGATTTGCTCCCTCTCTGCGGGACAAAGGGATTTCTCGTCGCTCCCATTAAGGCGCGCGAAAATATTCACGCGCTCTTTTTGTTAGCCGACCACATCACGACATCAGAGGTTAAAACCGCGGAAAAAGAGATTATTACGATCATCTGCACGTACCTTGGTCAGTGTCTGGATAATATCAAACTTTTTGAGGAACTCTACCGCAGCAAAGAAGACCTTGAAACAAAAATTAAAGAACGCACCGCGGAGCTGGTAAAAAGCCTTCGGGAAATTGAAATTGTCAGCAAGACGAAAACAGATTTTATCTCAAGCGTCTCTCACGAATTACGCACGCCGCTTACTTCCGTAAAAGGATTTTCCGCGCTGCTGGTTGATGAAAAATTCGGCAAGCTCCCGCCGGAGGCAAAAGAACGTCTAAAAAAAATAGATGAAAATGTTAATAAGCTTGTTGATATGGTTAATATGCTCCTTGATATAGCCCGCATCGAATCCGGAAAGATGGAAATTAAGATTGCTCCGTCTGATATCGTCAGGGTTATCGCGGACGTGGGCGATTTCCTTATGCCTCAGATGCAGGCAAAAGAAATCCGCTTTACTACCGTTGTCCCGGAAAGTCTTATGGTATATATGGATAAAAATCTTATTGACCGGGTACTCATCAATCTCCTTAACAACGCAATAAAATTTACACCAAAAAATGGTGAAATCAAGATTACGTGCCGACAGGAAGCGACACGCGCCTTGATCTCTGTTTCCGATACCGGCATGGGCATCGAAAAAGAAAGCCTGGATCGCGTATTTCAAGAATTCTTTAGGGTCGATAACGTTATAAACCGGGAAGTGCGCGGCACGGGCCTGGGGCTATCGCTCGTACGAAGAATCATCGAAACGCATAAAGAGCATATCGGTGTTGAGTCAACTCAGGATAAGGGATCAACATTTTATTTTACTTTAAAGTTATGTGAAACAATGTAAAATAACAACCGTACTTCTGCGCGCGGGTTTTACTGTCACGCACTCACCGCACTCACCGCGCGCACCATCCCACGGCTAAAACCGTACACATATGCATAAACTCAAAGTTCTTGTTGTTGACGATGACCCGGATATCTTGGAACTTCTTGGCTCGACCCTTGAGGAAGAATTTGACGTAATCCGGGCTGCACGGGGCAATGAAGCGCTTGAGAAAATTCGCCAGACACCGCCGAACCTGGTAGTGCTTGATTATATGTTACCCGACCTACAGGGAACAGAGGTTTGCAAGCTTGTGCGTAAAGACCCTCTTTTCATGCATCTGCCCATACTCATGCTCACCGGAAAAGGCGAAACGGATGATAAGGTTCACGGACTAGATGCGGGGGCCGACGACTATATGGTAAAACCCTTCTCGCCTCAAGAGCTTATTGCTCGTATCCATATGCTTATACGGCGTTCAAATTCAAATCTAGACGCCAACCCTCTAACCCGACTTCCCGGAAATGTCACCATCTACAAGGAGCTCGAGGAAAAAATAAGAAGTAAGGTACAATTTGCGGTTTTCTATATCGATATTGATAATTTCAAAGCCCTGAACGATTATTACGGCTTTGAGCGCGGAGACCAGGTTATTAAAGAAACTGCACGGATTCTTATTAACGTCATCCAGACAAAAGGAACGCCCAGCGACTTCATCGGACATATCGGCGGTGATGACTTCGTGATGATCACGTCGATTGAAAACGCCGAAGATATAGCCAAAATGATTATTGCCGACTTCGATAATATAACGCCTAAATTCTTTGATGAACCAGATCGAATCAAAGGTTACATTGAAACGGCTGGGCGCGATAAAGAAATCCGCAAATTCGGCTTCTTAACGATCTCCGTCGGTATCATCACTAATCTCTATCACGAATTTACCCATACCGCTCAGATAAGTTCTCTTGGCGCTGAAATAAAAAGTTTTGCTAAGAAGTTTCCCGAAAGTAAATATATCTTTGACAAGCGCACGGCATAGCGCGCGGAAACCACACGCGCGCGCACACACCATGAAAGCGTATTGCTAAGAAAGCCCTTCTGTGATATAACTATCTTCCTCTAAAAACCTTTGTATTTAATAAAGCGCGAGTGGTGGAATTGGCAGACACATACGTTTGAGGGGCGTATGCCGTAAGGCGTAAGGGTTCGACCCCCTTTCCCGGCACTAAGTTTAATTAGAGTCACAACGCTAAGTTGGTGGCTCTTTTTTTGATTGGGCGATGTCGAACCCTTACGCCATCTAGGTTTTGGGTTCCGACCGAGCGAGTCCGTAGGAAGAGCGAGGAAGTCCCGAGCGAAGCGAGGGTGACCCCCTCCCCGGCACTATATCTAAGTGAGGGCCGGGGACTAAGAAAGGAAAAAAACCCAGGAATTGCTTCGTTTCCCGGCACTATATCAAAGCAGGGCTGCTTCTGTTAAGGAAGCAGCCCTTGTTGTTCGCAGTGTTCCAGCAACCGGCCGGGGACGGCAAAGAAAAATACCTAAAATCCCGTTACCCGGCACCAGATTGATCTCGATTGTTGTCTATTGGATGTTGGTGCGTTTGTCTTTCACGAAACTCGAGCGCTCGATGTGTTTGGCTGCTTCTTTAAGTTCGGCGCCGATTGCGCCGATCTGCGCCACGTGGGTGAGCTCTCGCTTTTCGTTGGTCACAACGCCGATGGAAACAGACAGAAGGCCGAATTTCTGCTCAACTCCCTTGCGGTC
>JBDRAN010000037.1:0-9373 GCA_043823745.1 Candidatus Omnitrophota bacterium
CGGCTGGACCGCAACTCTGTGCTTGTTTTGGCTATTTATCGAAAGGCTGATAAAAAGGAAACTTTTATCGGAGCGCCCGCCGGGGACATTGTTATTCGGGGCAGAGATGTTTTAATCTGTTATTCTCGCCTAGAAGGAAGTAAGATTCTTTTGCGAAAAGACAGAGAGGCGACAGAGCAAACGTAAGAATACGTTGGGAGGTATTTCACTTTATGAGTTCTAAACGTTTCGGCACTTTTGAGGGCGTATTTACCCCGACCTTCTTGAGCATTCTTGGCGTTATTATGTATTTGCGCTTAGGCTGGGTTGTGGGGCAGGTAGGCCTTAGGAGCGCATTGGCGATTATTGTTATCGGTAATCTGATTACGCTGTTTACCGGTCTTTCAGCGGCCAGCATGACTACCAACATAAGGATCGGAGCAGGCGGCGCCTATTCGATAATTTCTAAATCATTGGGGTATGAAATTGGAGGTGCGATAGGTATACCGTTATATTTTTCTCAGGCCATCTCGGTTGCATTTTATATCGCCGGCTTTAGCGAATGTTGGATCTCAATTTTTCCCCAGCATAATTTTGTTTTTGTCTCTGCGCTTACGTGGATGGTGCTCTTACTTATTTCGTATGTCAGCGCAAAGTTTGCCTTTCGGCTGCAATACGGCATTATGGTAATTATTGCCTTTTCGCTGGTGTCCGCTTTTTTAGGAAGGAGTGGGCCAACGCAAAGCGCTATTTTTACTTCAGGAATCGGCGCCGTACCGTTCTGGCAGGTATTTGCGATATTTTTTCCCGCGGTAACAGGCATCCTGGCCGGAATCAGCATGTCGGGTGAGTTAAAAAATCCTGAGCGTAACATTCCGATAGGCACGATCTCTGCGATTATCGTTTCTTTTATTGTGTATGTTTTCGTAGCGGTCTGGTTTGCGCATATCGCTTCCCCGGAAGGTTTGGTCAAGAATACATCGATTATCATTGATGTTTCCCGGTGGCGCGCCGTGGTTATTGCGGGCATTATGGGCGCAACGCTTTCGTCGGCGCTCAGTATGTTTGTTGCCTCTCCCCGAACCCTGCTTGCGCTGGCAAAACACAGGATTGTCCCTTTATCGTACTCTTTTTCTCGCATCAACGCGCGCGGAGAGCCTCATGCAGCGATACTTTTTACCGCGTTTATTTCTCTGTTCGTTATTGCGGTAGGAACGCTTAATGGTATTGCCAGTATCCTGACCATGTTCTTTCTTATAACTTACGGTATGCTTAATATAGCCTTATTCATCGAAAATAGTATCGGTATCGTAAGTTTCGGGCCCGCCTTCAAGGTGCCCCTTCTTGTTTCTTTTGTGGGAGGCGCTGGTTGTCTTTACGCCATGTTTCTGGTGAATGCATTTTTTAGTATCGTCGCCATTAGTGTGACGATCCTGATCTATGTATTGCTTTTGCAAAAAAACGCACCGAAAGATTGGCCCGACGTGCGCAGAGGCCTTTTTATCTTTATCGCTGAACAGGCGGTACGGATTGCTTCTCGTCTGCCGTATCATCCTAAAATATGGAAGCCAAATTTATTGGTCCCTGTCGAACAACCAAAGGAATGGATAGGCATCATTGATGTAATAAAAGCAATTACGTATCCGCGCGGCAGAGTGGAATTCCTGACGGTTATCGAAAAAAAACATAATGAGAACGCGGACGCGTTGTCGGCGCTCAGAACCCAACACCTCAAGGATCTCGCGATATTACGCGAACCGCTCGAAGAGGAGGGTGTCATAGCGTCGTCGTTAGTCGTCAACGCCAAAGATTTCGTAGAAGGCGCGGATATCGTCGCCCAAACCAGAAAAGGTTCTTTTTTGCCCCCGAATGTTTTATTTATTAAGCTCGGCACCTCGTCAGAACACGATATGGCGGTAAATGAGCTGTCTCGGCGCATTAAGCTATTCGATTATGGTTTGATGGCTTTTAAGTTCCACCCAAAGCTCGGTCTTGGGCAGAAACACACGATTAATCTTTGGATACGGGCAGGCAGCCCGAATATCCATCTGGCGATATTAGTCGCGCTGCAGCTGGATAAAAATTGGGGGGCGAATTTACGCGTTTTACAGATAGTCCCGGGCGAAAATGAAAAAAGAGAAGCGCAGGAATATTTACGTAAGCTTAAAAGAACCATGAGATTTCCCGGTGACACGGAGTTAACCGTGCTCGTGGGCTCTTTTGAGGAAATCACGCCTCAGGCGCCGGCCGCTGATATGAATATTTTTGGTATGCCGCAGGATTGCGATGTTTTATGGCTTAAGAAAATGTCGGATAAAGTCAATAGCTCCGTACTTTTCTTAAGAGATTCAAAACAGGAAAACGCGATAGTCTAAAGGATGTCAGGGAAAAGATTCGGCGCAGAACCGAATCTATGCTAAAAAGGAGTTTGAAATGCCGCGTGATCCGATTTGTGGTATGGAAGTGGAACCGCGTCGAGCCATAAAAATTGAGAAAGACGACGAAGCGTATTTTTTTTGCAGCAAAACCTGCCAGGATAAATTTTTAAACAACAAACGTGTCACCGATAGCGATAAAAAGCATAAGGGTAATAGAAAAACCACCTATACCTGCCCCATGCACCCTGAAATTGAACGGGATTTGCCCGGTGACTGCCCCACGTGCGGTATGCAACTTGAACAAAAAGCTGCCCCTGGCGGAGAAGAAGACAATAAAGAAGCACGCATCCTCGCGCGTAAATTCTGGATTGGATTGCTTTTTACTCTTCCCGTTTTCTTCCTGGCACTTGGTGAAATGATCCCGGCTCTTAATCTAAAAGCATTTGTTCCTTTCAATTTTTCCCGTTGGCTGCAGTTTATTTTCACAACGCCAGTTGTGTTGTGGGCAGGAAATATCTTCTTTGTAAAAGCCTGGAAATCGGTTTTGAATAAAAGCCTCAATATGTTCACCTTGATCGCGATGGGCGTGGGGGCGGCGTATGGTTTTAGCGCGATTGCCTTGATCTTTCCTAATATTTTCCCAGAATCATTAAAGCAGCACGGTGAAATCGGGTTGTATTTTGAAGCAGCTGCTGTTATTACGGTTCTGGTGCTTATGGGGCAGCTTCTTGAGGCAGGAGCCCGTAGTCGAACAGGTCAGGCGATTAAAGCATTGCTTGGTCTTGCCGCAAAGGTTGCTCATCGCATTCGAGAGGGTAAAGAAGAGGATACTGCCATCGATCAAATTCAAAAAGGTGATCTGTTACGGGTTCGTCCGGGAGAGAAAGTACCCCTGGATGGTATTATTACCGAAGGCAAGAGCACCATTGATGAGTCAATGATTTCAGGTGAACCTGTCCCAGTTACGAAGATAAAAGGAGATCAGGTTATTGGCGCTACTGTTAATCAGACAGGAACTTTCCTGATGAGGACTGAAAAGATAGGCTCTGAAACGCTTCTTTCGCAAATCGTGAGAATGGTAGTCGAGGCGCAACGCAGCCGTGCACCAATTCAAAAGCTTGCTGATCAGGTATCCGGGTATTTTGTTCCCGCGGTGCTTGTATGCGCGACAGTTGCCTTTATTGTCTGGTCTATATTTGGTCCGGCTCCGGCCTTGGCGTATGCCCTGATTAGCGCTATTTCGGTTTTGATTATTGCTTGTCCTTGTGCTTTGGGCCTTGCAACACCGATGTCCATCATGGTTGGCGTCGGAATTGGCGCGCAATCAGGCATATTAATTAAAAATGCCGAATCGATTGAAAAATGTGAGAAGGTAACCCATATTCTTACGGACAAAACAGGGACTTTAACAGCCGGAAGACCACAGGTAACCGCCACTATTGCGGCAGGCGGCTGGGATGAGAAATCTTTATTGAGTGTCACGGCGTCTATCGAGCAGAGTAGCGAGCATCCGTTAGCACGCTGCGTCGTTGATTATGCAAAAGAAAAAAATTATGAATTGGCGCCAGTCGATGGTTTTCAATCCATAACAGGCGCAGGGGTTAAAGGCAATGTTAATGGTAAAGTAGTAATGCTGGGAAAACAAAAGTTTATCGAAGATAATGGAATAAGTTTATTCGAAGAATTAAAGAAGAAGTCTGATGAGCTTCAAGAGAAGGCCCAGACGGTTATCTGGGTAGCCGTTGATGGACAGGTAGTAGGGATACTCGGAGTCTCGGATCCAATAAAGAAAACTACCCCTGATGCTATCCGTGCTTTGCATACAATGGGCTTGAAAGTTGTTATGCTGACCGGCGATAATGAAAAAACCGCGAAGGCCATTGCAAAAGAACTAGGCATAACTTTTGTGTATGCAGGCCTTGAGCAAAAAGATAAGCAGGAGATTGTAAGAAAGCTAAAGAGCGAAGGCGCAAAGGTAATGATGGCAGGAGACGGCATTAATGATGCGCCGGCCTTAGCGTGCGCCGATGTCGGTGTCGCGATGGGCACCGGAACGGATGTGGCCATCGAGAGCGCAGGAATCACGTTGGTTAAGGGGGACCTTACCGGCATTGTTAAGGCGCTGCGGCTTGGCCGGGCAGTCATGCGAAATATTCGTCAAAACCTATTTTTTGCTTTTATTTATAATGCCTTGGGCGTTCCTGTTGCCGCGGGAGCGCTGTATCCTTTCTTGGGAGTATTGTTGAGCCCCATGATTGCCGGTGCGGCAATGAGTTTTAGTTCAGTCTCCGTGATTGGCAATTCTCTTCGGTTGCGCAATATAAAACTGTAGAGAGTGCCATAATAGTTGCACTTAGTTTTTTGTTCGTTATATAAGCAGTGTCATCAGAGATGAGTATTGGTAAAATAAAGTGTTACGAAGGCAGACAAGATCGAGCCTTGCTAAAAGCACGAAAATATTATAATATTTTTACGGTTTCCATTTCTTAAAAGGGTTACGAAATTTATAAGGTGAAAACATGAAGAGTTTAAAATCTTTGTATGTCTACGTATCGCAAAAGCCTCGTTACATAGCGGTGGTAAGTCTTATAATGATTTTTTTTATTGGCTGGTTTGATTATGTGACCGGTTATGAGCTGGGTCTTTCCCCGCTGTACTTTCTTCCAATCGCTCTTGTGGCGTGGAATATGCGTTTATTGTATGGGATTTTTGCGGGTATCTTGAGCGCCCTTATGTGGTATCTGGCAGAAAGGCTCGCGCAAGTCAATATTGCTAATCATTTCATAATTATTTGGAATTCCGGCATACGGTTAATTATCTTTATTATGATTGCGTACACAATCTGGTTGATTAGCGTCGGACGACGTAGACAAAAGGAGCTGGTCGATTTTATCATTCACGATCTGCGCGCGCCTTTGACTAACGTATCCGGTGGCCTCCACCTGTTAAGGGACTATGCTACTGAGCGATTGGATAGTGAGCAGAGAGATGTACTCGCTGCTTCTTTGGTGTCGTGCGATCGCGCCAATACGCTGGTTAGTTCTATCTTAGATATATCGCGGTTTGAAGCAGGAAAAATGGAATTGGAAATGAACATTGAACCCATCAAGGAGATAGTCGATCTATCGTTGGTGGAAGTTTCTGCCTGGGCGAAAAGAAATAGAGTATCGGTGCAAGCATCGTATCATTCCCAACATAAAAGTGTTTACACTGATAAGGGTTTATTGTTGCGTATTATGGTTAACCTGTTAAGTAATGCGATTAAAGCGAGCCCGCCGGAGTCGATCATAAAGGTTCGTTTGTTCGATTATGATGAGACACATATAGGCATAAGCGTGCATGATGAGGGACCGGGTATTCCGGAAAACATGAAAGATAAAATATTTGATAAGTTTGCGCAATTAAAAGCTAGAAAAGGAGGCTTTTTTGTGGGTAGCGGTATAGGTTTGACTTTTTGCAGGATGGCGGTACAACGATTGGGTGGGTCTATATGGCTGGAGTGCAGGGAGGGCGAAGGCGCCAACATAATATTCAACGTACCCTTTAAAGAAGCCCCGGTCGAAGGAACGTAACTCGGGCGTTGGAGTTTGAGCGCATTCAAGGAGGTTTGCTATGGCAGTAGAAAAAGTCGGAGAAAAGTATCGATGTAATGTTTGTGGGAATGAAGTATCGGTAACAAAAGCCGGTGGTGGTGAGCTTGTTTGTTGCGGACAGCCTATGGAGAAAATAGGGTCATAGAAAAACTATAGTGTGTTTTGTAAAATAATGCTTTGCTGCTTACAGGAATGTCCGGCCCGTTATAATTCTCATCACCGCAAGCCGCTCTGCTAGAATATATTGACGTGAAGAAAAAAGTATTCAAAAGGACAGGGAGGTATTTTGTTTATATCTTGGTATGTAGTGACGGCACCTATTATACCGGTTACACGCCCGATCTCAAGCGGCGGGTTACGTTACACAACGCCGGTAAGGGAGCAAAATATACAAAAATACGATTGCCGGTTGCGTTAATATGGTGGAAGCAGTATAGATATTTTAAAGTAGCGTTTAAGGCAGAACTCAATATAAAGAAATTATCGCGAGCAAAAAAAGAAGCTTTGATAACGCAGTTCATTCGGCCTCGCGGGCTAACTCAGAGGTTGGTAAAAACATCGCTCTACACACATAAGAGGCGCGGCGGAAGAGACTGTGCCATTACGCATTGCCGAAAAAATGAATCTGGAGAGAGCCATAGAGTAGAGCTCGGTGCATGAGCGCTGAATATGTATCGAAGTAAAGGGGTGGGCCATTGGTAATGGTTTCAAAGAGAACAATAATTTTTTTTATTATAGTGGTTGCAACCGCCATCGTGGTGGCGGGAGGGGTGATCTACTATATTATTTACACTACTACAGGATCGAATGCTGTCACCCTGTCTTTTCTTTCAAAATATGTCGAAACGGGAAATATAAACATTAAAAAAACAACCGGTAACCTTTCGGAAGCGTTAGTATATCAGGGCATCGAGTTTCGCGAAATAAAAGGGCTTCCCAAAGGGAGCGCGCTTATAATCCAAAGGCTTGAAATAACGTTGAATTCTTTCGGAATAGAAGGTGTTAGTATTGCAATACACAATGGGCAACTTCGATGTCCCGGCGCAGGGACGGTTCTATTCTATGGCGATTATCGCGATGGCATATTGAATATTACTGTGTACGCTAAGACAATACGCGTTCGACCGGTACTGGATTTATTTTCCGATAATGCGGCATTAAAAAAAATATCAGGCACCCTCGCCGACACCGATATTACTGTCACCGGTTCTTTATTTGAGCCTGAGATATATGGTACTTTTGTTATCGAGAAACTATCGCGAGAGGGTTTTTTTGTAACAGCGTGTCCGGGGGAGGTGAAACTACAACTTAAGGATATAAAAGACAATCTTAAGATAACCGGCCAGGTTGTGTTAAAAAGCGGGACCATATCAGGGCCCAAGACTGCGGATATATACCTGGAAGAGAGTAAAATCCTGTTTGTAGATGATCCTCAAAGGCCGGTGCTCGATTTTAAGGGGGTAGCCACGGTTGAGAAAATTAAAATCACTATTGCGCTGCGCGGCACTTTTGCCCAACCGGAATTAAATGTAATGTCTGTTCCCCCGATGAGCCGCGATAGGCTCCTGCTTATGCTTATAACGAACAAAACATGGCGAAGTGTTGAGGCGGCAGCGAACAAGCAGGAATTGTCACCGGATATCGCCAGAGACTTCTTGGACTATTTTATTTTTTCCGGGTCCGGCAACGCGATTGCCGAAAAGTATGGAATACGGGATATTTCAGTCAAGTATGATAAGTCATCTACTGGCCTCGGGGCCACAAAAGATATTACCGATAAGGCGGCAATCAGTTATTCAATCGAACAACCACAGCAAAAAAACGACAATATGACGGCTGCACACAAAATAGGCGCAGAATATAAAATTACCGAGAATATATCGGTAGGCGCAAAGAAGGAATTGATACAAAATGGCACGGCGCTACAGACTTCTGATAAGCAGCAAACGGACGATAGCGTCGTGGTGAAATTTAAAAAAGAGTTTTGACGATGTTTTACGGCCCGTGCCGTTGGTATTACAATTATTTTTGTAGCGCAATACGGGTACAAGCGAGCGGACAACAAAGGGTTTTCTATAAATATCCGTTATGGGTTTAACGTCGCACAACAAAAGGAGGGAAACATGCCTATTCTCCTGGAAGCATTACCATACGCAAAAGATGCGCTTATGCCGCACATCAGCGAAAACACGTTGAATTTTCATTACGGCAAGCACCATAACGCATATGTGGAGAAATTAAACAGCCTCATTAAAGGAACAGAACTGGAGAATGAAAGCCTTGAAAGAATTATTCAAAAAACTTCGCGCGATACGTCAAAGTCATTACTGTTTAATAACGCGGCTCAAGCGTGGAACCATGCTTTTTACTGGCAGTCTATGAAATCAAAGGGTGGCGGCGTTCCTGCCGGTGCGATCGCGGACAAGATTCAAAAAGATTTCGGCAATTATGGGAAATTCGTGGAAGAGTTCAAAAGCGCCGGTCTCTCCCAATTCGGCAGCGGTTGGGTGTGGCTTCTCATCAAAGAAGGGGCGCTGACAATAACAAAAACAGCCAACGCGGATACGCCCATAGCGTATGGAATGAAACCACTTCTTACCGTTGATGTTTGGGAGCACGCCTACTATCTTGATTATCAGAACAGAAGGGGAGACTATCTGGATGCGTATATTAACCATCTCATTAATTGGGAATTTGTTAACACGTTGTTGGCGTAAGCGGTGATGTCAGCGGGGAGGGTATAATGAAATCGAAGAATGTTACTGTGTTTGTTCTGGGGATTTTATTTCTAGTGATCTTGCTTCAAAATACACAGGTGGTGGTTATTAATCTTTTGTTCTGGAAGATAAGTATGTCACAGGTCGTTTTATTGCCTATTGTGTTAGTGATCGGCTTAGCTATAGGTTTTATCGTCGCCAGGCTTACAAAATAACTGGAGAATATGGTTATGACTAAAAATACCAACAGATGTATCGGCTGCGCGGAATATAAGAATTGTAAAGATTCTTTTACATCGTGGATTTTCTTTATTATAGGGATTATCGCGACCGTAGCGATTCGAGTGGTGACTGTCCTTGCCCATCTTGACCCGGTTTACGCAAAGATTTCCTGGTATGTCGGGGTGATAGGATTTTTCCTATTTTTTATCTATAAATTTAGACTAAGCGTCATCCAGGCAAAAAGCGTTCAGGAAAGCGGGCTTGTTACTAAAGTCAACAAAGGCGGCTCGCTCGATAAGCAGGATTACGCATTGCTTGGTTCTGTCTTGTGCAGCTTGGGTTCAAAAAAAGAAAGAATAAACTATTTTTTTATTTTTGGGTTATCGGCTGCGGCTCTGGTATTGGCCGTTTACATGGATTTTCTAAAATAGTTTTGGCCTGAATCAGAAAAATTAAACAGTAACATTAAACGGAGAGAAACGAT
>JBDRAN010000038.1:0-3495 GCA_043823745.1 Candidatus Omnitrophota bacterium
ACGTCTTTCAATATATACTGCTCCAGATACCTCTCGATCACTTCAATCCCCCTTTGCTATATCCAGAATATTATACCAAAGTATAAATTGGTGTCAAACATTTTCTACTTTGCGGCTGGGAGCACAATCTCTATCACCATCAGAGATTGCTTCGTCAGCATACCGGCCATCCACAGCTTCCTCGCAATGACGACGTTTCCGTCGAGTTACTTCTGAAACTGAACTGTTACAAATAATCAGCATCACATCCCCCTGCCGGGTGACGATTGTGGTACCAAGCGCAGGCATTCTCTACGCGTTGATCTTTTCCACATTCCTGTAACTGACTATATCAAACACTCCGCGGCGCTGATCTTCAGTGCCGCCATATATCAGTGACGGCCTGACGGTGTTTTTCTTATTTATCTTCTGATAATATCGTAAACCTCTAAAATAATCGTCATTTATCGTCTTTCCGAGTTTTATCTCAACCGGCTTAACCGAGGCTCCATTTTCAAGGAGGATATCAACCTCATTCCCTACATTGTCCCGGAAAAAATAAAGATTACTGTTTTTGCCGTGGTTCATTCGGGCCTTCAGGAGCTCGGCAACAACAAAGTTCTCAAAAATCGAACCTTTTAACGGATGATTAACGATGTGTTTTACGTTCTGTATGTCCAGGAGATACGCGGCCAAACCACAATCGGTAAAATATAGTTTAGGGGCTTTAATTAGCCTCTTTCCGAAATTGGCATGATGCGGACGCGCAAAAAATATAACATAGCTTGCCTCTAGCACGCCCAGCCAGCTTTTGGCAGTATTATGATTGATACCGCAGTCATTCGCGAGATTTGACAGATTTATGATCTGGGCCACCCTTCCGGCGCACAGTTTGAGGAATTTCCCAAACTTAGACAGGTCCTTGACATTGATAAGCGCGCGAATATCACGCTCCAGGTATGTGCTGACATAAAAAGAGAGCGCTTCGGTAGGATTAAGCTTTTTATCGTGGATCCGCGGGTAAAAGCCCGTAAAAAGGACTTTATCTACGGGTATTGCCTTGTTAAAATAGACCTCATCGTATGAAAACGGCAGAAGAACGGCCAGGGCGGTCCTGCCGGCAAGGCTCTGGCTGATCGTATCCAGGAGATGGAAATTCTGGCTTCCCGTCAATACAAAAAGGCCCGGTTTATCTTTTGTATCCACTATCTCCTGAATATAAGATACCAGCTCAGGGGCACGCTGTATTTCATCGATCACGGCTCCTTCCTTAAGGCAATCGCTTAAAAAAGACCTCGGATCGGTTTTTGCGTAATCACGCACATCGATATTTTCAAGCGAGAAGTATTTCTTTTTCGGGAATAGGGCTTTGCATAAAGTGGTCTTCCCGGATTGACGGGGGCCCGTAAGGGTGACCACCGGATAATGGCGCGCGTAGTGAAGTATCTTCTCTGAGATAGTTCGCTTTATCATGGTGAAAGTATACACCATGATTTACACTTTGTCAATACAATTACCAATATGTAAACTGCCTTGAGCAAGTTCTAATCCCGGGGCAAAAAAGCAAGGGACGTTTTCAAAACTCATTCTAGATGTGTCCCCCGATAACGACATTCTTGGTTAGAATCGGTTATTATGAGCTGCGTACTTTATTAATTTGGCCCTCAATAACCCGCAGTTTTTCTATAATACTCTCAAATGATGGGGGCTCCTCAAAAAACATTTGTTGCATCTGACGGTAATCGTTTTTCAGCCGGCTAACCTGATCATCACGAGGCACCAACCGTAAGGTACCCGGCTTGGCCGTATCGTAATGCGCCCATTTAGCTTTAAAAAATAGAGATTTATGGTCAGACACATTTTTTAGTAGCGAAATGCTCTCTAAGGCTTTTTTATATATCGACGAATCCGCCATCGCGCATATATCGTAATAATGCCGCGACATTCGCAATGGCACGTTCTTTTCAGGCGGATAATGGTATATCATATGCAAGATCGTCGCCTTCTCCCAAAAAGTCCGCTGGGCGGCTAAAACCCGCACAGAAGCCCCTTCAATGGCTCGCTCACCGGGAACGTTCGCGATATATGGTACAATCGTTATGGTTTCAATCGGCCAATGATCGGCTCGAGCGCCAAATTCAATTTTGGCCGAGGATCTTATGTAGCTTTCCGCGTGATTCATCATGGCATGAGGAAAAGTAAATAAAACAGTCTGTCCGTCCACATCTTCTGGATCTAACTCGATTTTCCATTCTCCATTATCGGAAAGAACCGTTGCAATTGCTTGCTTTAAATCGGGAAGGATCATTTCATCAATTTTCGTTCTGCAAACCAGCTGCAATTCTTTAAGTCTTTTCTGATTTTCCTTGTTGCTTTTTTCTTTATCCGGTTCGATAGCATGAGTCTTTGATAAAAAAGGCCTCTCTATTGAAATGTCAATATCTTCCGAAAAACGCTTAATGATGTTATAACATTTTGAGAGTGATGTTCCCCCTTTAAAGGTTAAATGCGTGCCGATCTCCGATAGTGAAAAAAGTGTTTTTAATATCCAACATACCCAAAAATCCTTTTCAACCAGTTGCGGCATTATGCTCAAGTTAGCCGCGGCCACCTCAAAGTAGGCGCGTTTATCTTTATGCGTCAACAATACAAATTTATCCATAATCCTTTTATCCCTGCAGTTGTCTGAATATCGATCCTATCCACGCAGGGGCATAGCGAAGATCGCGCATAAGCTGGCGCTTGTCATCCCCGGTTAATCTCTTTTTAAGCATTCCTATTGTCTTATCAACTACATGATTTTTTCCTAAGTACCGCAAAGCCTGAATGACCAAACCACTAACATTCCCGGCAGTTGCCATATTTTTGGGTGTTGTTCTTTTTAAAACAATCTGTTGCTTTTTGATCTGCACTGTTCTATTGTCGCCATCTGTCAGAAAAACAATTCTCGCTGGCACCTGATCAGTTAAACCAAGCAGATTGGCGGCATATGCCCCGGAAGGTTGAATTTTCAAACTATCCCTTCCTGCTAATGCTTGAGCGATACGCTCATAATTCGCGGGCAACTCTCCCAAAACAGGGTGTTTCTCCGGATAATCATATAAGCCGCGCGCGAGTCGGCGAATGGTACCGGAGCCTGCTAAACGCTCTACGGTTTTAGCCACGGCCGCGCGACTTCCGAGATCAAGAAAATGAGTCGTGGTGAATACACAACCCCTCTTCATGCCATATATTCTGCTAACTACTTTACTATCAATGCTTTGTGTCATAATATTAACCTCTCATTTGTCGCAAAAAGTATATACTTTTTGCGACAAATTGTCAAGCTATTTTTTACATGAATCTCATTGTGTAATAGTTTGGTATAAAGAAGCAAAAAGCAAGGGACGTTTTCAAAACTCATCCTAGATGTGTCCCAAAACCCATCCCAGAGGTGTCCCCCATAGACCTTCAGTTACATACAAAATAGTTGGGAAATCGGGTGCGGGGACAGTTCTAGGATGAGAAATAAAGCAG
>JBDRAN010000039.1:0-16788 GCA_043823745.1 Candidatus Omnitrophota bacterium
GGTGTTCATAGCACGCTCCTTTGGTTGGAGCGTCAACATAGCACCGAAATGAATTGAAATCGATTAAAATGTTTTGTTGTGTTAACATAATAGAATCAATTGTTATTTATAGTTTAATTTAAAACATCCGGACAGCAGTGATGTTATTTAATACGTTACAGTTCGCAGTATTTTTTCTAATCGTTTATAGTTTATATTTGATCCTCAGCCATAAGTGGCAGAATAAGATGTTACTTGTGGCAAGCTACATATTTTATGGTGCGTGGGACTGGAGATTTTTGTTTCTGCTACTTATTTCCACCTTTCTTGATTATATATGCGGACTCACCATCTATGCATCGAATAATAAAAAAATTAGGAAATTTTTTCTCATACTCAGTATTGCAGGCAATCTAACTATTCTAGGAGTTTTTAAATATTTCAATTTTTTTGCCCATAACCTGCAAGCATTGCTGAATTATTTCGGTATAGCCGTTCAGCCACACTTTTTACATATAATCCTCCCGGTCGGTATCTCATTTTATACGTTTCAGACAATGAGCTATACTATCGATATTTATAAAGAAAAGCTAAAACCCACCAAGAACTTTTTAGGCTTTGCCCTTTTTGTGGCATATTTTCCCCAATTAGTCGCAGGCCCTATTGAAAGGGCACGTAATTTATTACCACAGATACTATCGCCCCGGAAATTAACGATAGGCAAATTTTACGAAGGCAGTTATCTTATATTTTGGGGATTATTTCAAAAAGTATTCGTTGCAGATAATCTGGCGAAGATAGTCGATTCCATCTTTGCTGGAAAACAACCATATAACGGGGTGATCGTCCTGTGGGCATCATATGCGTTTGCCTTCCAAGCCCTTTGTGACTTTTCAGGATATTCGAATATCGCAAGAGGCCTCGGTAAGTGCATGGGTTTTGATATCATGGTTAATTTTAACCTTCCATATTTTGCTACAAATCCCAGAGAATTTTGGCGCCGATGGCATATAAGTTTATCCAGTTGGCTCAGGGATTATCTTTATATACCCCTTGGAGGTAACAGAAAAGGTACGTTTATGACGTATAGAAACTTGGCAATCACGATGTTTCTCGGAGGGCTGTGGCATGGTGCTGCCTGGACATATGTAATATGGGGAGTATATCAAGGGACACTTCTTATACTATATAAACTCTTTGAACCTTTATTCAAAAAAAATTCGTTTTCGAAAAACGCATTAATAGAAAAAGCATGGTTTCTTTTAAAAGTCGTATTTTTCTTTCATCTTATATGTTTAGGGATGTTAATGTTTAGGGCATCCTCTATGACGCAGATATATCATATGCTACGCAGTTTATGTTTTAATTTTAATATGACCAACGCCATCGGCATACAGAAGATCGTCCTTAATATAATTTTCTTTACCTTCATTTTGATACTAATGCAAGTTATACAGTTTTGTAAAAAAGATCAGTTATTCATCCTTAAGTCAACCCCCATAATGAGGTTACTATTCTATATTATCTGTTTTTACCTTGTGGTTATATATGGAGTATCCAATGGCCAGGAATTTATTTATTTCCAATTTTAAGAAACTACCCCTTGTTTTTTTAAGTAGCGTCTTATTATTTTTTATCATCCAATTGTTCATAATAAAAACGGATGCTTTTTGGAATTTTTGCTACTTTTACTCGAACCCTAGGCTGGACGATGATATCCGCGTGGAAGCGCAACTGAGAACAATTTCGGAAATCGCTGGTCAGAAGAGAATTTTCATCAGTGGTTCAAGCCAAGCGAGAGAAGGTTTTGATATTGAATATTTAAATAGAGAATTTAACAAAACTAATACAACATTTTTTAACTTAGGGACGGGAGGAAGCGCATCGGTGATGATCTTATTCACGATAAAAGATAGACTGTTAAAAAAAAGACCTGAAATTATTATTTTTATGCCGTTCGTAGGAAGTTTTTATAGTAATTACTCTTCTAAGAGACATCCACGTGTTTTTAATCTAGCAACGTTACCGTATGTATCAAAATATTTAGGCGTGAAAGTTGTAAAAAGCCATAAAATTGATTTTATCGATTCATTTCTGGGAAAACTCTCTATCTTTTATAAATATCGAGAATCAATAAAGAGAATTATTGATTCTTATGTTGACTACCATATTAATGGAGGGGAAAAATTAAAGCCAAAAAAATATGTATATAAAAAAAATATGCGTAAATCACATTTTATGAAGGCAATTAAGGAAGCCAAGGGTAACAAATACAGCGTTACTCCCTATACAAGGTTGACTGAGCACCTCTTTATACTATCCGCAAGAGATCTAATTTCAAAGGGAGTTAAATTAATAGTCATAAGCGGGCCTACGCACCCTTTAATAAAAAAATGTTATAAGGGCGAAATAGATTCTGCGTATAATGATTTTTTATTGAATCAAGCTAAAAAAATAGGTTTTATTTATTTATCCGAAAGCCAATTACCGCTATTTACAGAAGAGGAATTTATAGATTTCACGCATTTGAATTCACGCGGGAGAAATAAAATGTCGAAATTTCTCAAAGATTATTTACAAGAAAATCATGATCTGCTGGAAGACGCTAATGGACGAAGAGACCCGTTTCGCGATTAACGTACAACGTGAGAGGCATTTTTTATTAACTTCACTCTTATGGTGATTCGTCGTACTAAAAGTTCTAACATTGTTCATATAGTGTACATCCGCAAAGTAGGAGTCTTTCGAGTAGGCGTATGCGGAAGCGAGCGCCGAGAGTTTGTCGGTGCAGGAATTAGAGGAACAATGGCTTGAATATATTGGTGTAGGGGAGGAGTAAATGAAGATTCATGTAGAGAAGCTAACGAGTGAGAAACAGAAGACGTTAGGAGTTATGGGGTGGCCGATCTGGGAGAAAGAAACGAGTGATTTCTCCTGGCACTACGACGAACAGGAAATGTGTTATTTTCTTGAAGGCGAGGTGACGGTGGAATTACCTTCCGGAGAGGTTGTTGCCATCGGCGCCGGCGACTTTGTTACGTTTCCTGCCGGCCTGTCGTGTACCTGGCACGTGAAGAAGAAAGTGAAAAAACACTATCGTTTTGGGTGAGGGGACGACTTGTTACGCGGGCTTTTTCTCTGTACGTTTTTTCTTTGCCAGGAATTTCTTTGCCCGTTGTGATAATTTCTCGTACGCAAGCTCTCCCTTAGCAAAAGAGCGCACTTGCGCTTTCGCTTTGCGAACCTTTTTGCCGTGTATCCGCTTTAATTCTTTCTTGTATTTACCCATAAAATCCTCCTTGCCCAGAGGGGCAATACCGACGCAATACCTTTTAGCGTCGGGTATAACATAGAAAGGCAATACCGACGCAATACTCGCCCAGAAGGGCGATACTGGCGCCATTCCATTGAGCGCCAGGTACATAGCCCAGAAGGGCGATACTGGCGCCATTCCATTGAGCGCCAGGTACATAGCCCAGAAGGGCAATACTGGCGCCATTCCATTGAGCGCCAGGTACATAGCCCAGAAGGGCAATACTGGCGCCATACCGTTTAGCGCCAGGTATATTAAGCGCCGGGTGTCAAAACAGGACTAGTTATATCACAGAAGTTCGGCATTGGCAATATCTTTCAGGACGCTCATTACCGTGGATCGAAAACGCTAATTTCCGCTAATCGTGAAAGAAAGGTACCCTACTATCTCATAAGTCTTCGTGGACCGATAAGAAGTTTTCTTGGGAGAGGAGCGGGAAAACTAGTAGAGCAAAAATCACTTGACGATATAAAATTTAGTGTTATCGTTGTAACAATAAAGGGTACTGTTCTGTAGGTATTTAAAAGAAATTATTAGTAAGGAGGTTTTTATGTGCCACGCAGTTCCTGGAGCAAGTGCCGTTGTCACGTCGCTTATATGGAGTAAAACGAGAAACACTAAAACATTGTGGTTAAGTTTATTATTCTGGGGTGCTGCCCTTTTTGGAGTGGTTGATCATCTTTGGAATGGCGAGTTTTTCCTGGTTAAGGACTTAGCCGCGGATATGCTGTTAGGTTTTACCATTACCGGTCTGACCTTTCTTTTCTGGGTCGTGTTAATCGTCATCGCCCGCATGCGCCCCTCGTTTTTTACCCGCACCGTTTCACAGAAATAATATACCGGTCTTTATGCAAAATCCCCGCTGACACTCTTGTCGGCGGGGGTTTTTCTTTAATGAGGTAGCTTTTTTCCAAGCGACCGAAGGGAGTGCAGGAAAAATGCGTAACCGAATTAATCCCGAAGCGCTCCGGTTGCATTTCTCTGAAATGCAACCGGTATAAAGGCGCAAGGGATAATGAGACGATAACCGTTAACAGGTAGCTTTTTTCCAAGCGACCGAAGGGAGTGCAGGAAAAATGCGTAACCGAATTAATCCCGAAGCGCTCCGGTTGCATTTCTCTGAAATGCAACCGGTATAAAGGCGCAAGGGATAATGAGACGATAATCGTTAACCTGCTTTTTTCGCCTGCCCGCGACGCGCCTTCTGTAAGCGGTTTCAGAAAAAGCTAAAAAAACCCCTTTTGACATGGATTTTCACTGAGGCAATATGGTAACCTCTACTTTGGGTTGTTAAAAGGGAGGTGGATATGAAGATTACATTGAAAACATTAGCTTTTTTCCTTGCCGCAACAATTTTTCTCTGTGTTCCCGCGTCTAGTTTTGCCCTTGATGAAGAATATGTCGGTAGAGAGGTAACGCTTAAGCCCTTTGAGGATAGCGGTATTATCTACGCCGGCGTTGACAAACAGAGTTTCCAGGCAGCCACCGGAAACCTGATGGGCAAAGATAAAGAAAAGTATCTTATCAACCGACTCTCAAATGCGGTGTTTGAGATCAGACCCGGCACTCATGCCGTAGTTCTCGATGTTGATTTTTGGGCGCAGGCAGCAAAGGTCGAAATCAGAGAGGGAACGTTTAAAGGCCAGACCTGCTGGGTGTTAATGGAACAGGCTTTAGGCTATTAGGATTTTTGCTCTATACCGGGAGGCGTTATGAAGATGAAAATAATTGCGGTGTTATTGTTCTGCGCAGGCCTTGTTAGTTTTACGCCCTACGCTTTTAGTGAATACGCCACGCTTGATGGTAAGTATGTTGAGCTGCACGGACCGTTCTGTTGGGATTATCTTGGCGTGGCGCGTGACGAGGCCGCCTGCGATGCGATGATGCGCGTGTTGGCCCGCCATGATAAACGCGAGTACTTTAATATTCTTAACTCTTTTAGGATCTTGCGCGTTACCAAAAACACAAAAGCTACGATTCTTGAGCTCCAGGTTTCTGAAGGCAGGGCGAAAGTGTTAGTGTTAACCGGTTTACATAAAGGGTTTTCGGGATGGGTGCCGCTGTCGCTCCTGGACGGGAACGAGCATCGCCCGATGATTTCGGAATATAAGAGCTGATTTACGCTACACACGTCAGGCTCTAAGTCACAGGAGAAACACACCGTTGATATCTTGCATCATGTGGCTTGGAGCCTGTTTCTTTCTCCACACCACAGTTGACTCTTTCCCCCACCCGTAGTATCATAATTTACATATTATCCGGTACCGTTTCTTTATTGTCTTTTTGCAGGGAGCATGGTAAAGAAAAATATTAGTATATTTCTGATTGTATGGTTCGTAAGTATCGCCGCATACGCTAATAATGCCTTTGACGACCTTTGTCAGCTTATCAATAATAATCAGCTATCTTCGCAAACCTATACGCTTGATCATCAATTTCGGGCCAAAAGCATCCAGGGGCACGGGTATGTGCGCAGCGTAGAAAAGGATGGCTTTGGCGATGTCATCCTGCGCCTTTCAACAACGCGCGACCGGTTTGCCGAAGGGATGATCAGTGTCACCGTGTATGTCAAAAAAACGTATATCACCGAGGCGTTGAAATACAGGGCAGGCGACTATATTTATTTTAGCGGGACGCTCGGGGGTGCCTCCGGCATTGCCCGCGAAATCATCATTCATAATTCCGCAATCAGCAGATTTCACGAAGTTATTCGACGATAACCATTAAACCTTGTGGTTGCAAACATTTTATCCCTCGGGTATGTAGGATTGGAAGTCTATCCTGTTCATATTGAGGTTGATACATCCCGGGGCCTTCCCGCCACTACTATCGTCGGGCTTGTCGATACGGCTGTTAAAGAAAGCCGCGACCGAGTCCGCGCAAGCCTTAAAAACAGCGGTTTTGATTTTCCTGCAAGCCGTATTACGATCAATCTTGCCCCTGCTAACATAAAAAAAGAAGGCACGCATTTTGATCTTGCGATCGCGTTGGGAATTATCGCTTCTTCAGGCCAGGCGAATCTTGATTGCGAGCCCTACAGCATTATCGGTGAGCTTTCGCTTGAGGGCGCGGTAAGGCCGGTGACCGGAATTTTCCCCATGGCCCTCGCCGCGTGCGCGCTTGGCAAAAAAATTATCCTTTCGCGCGAGAATGCCAAGGAAGCAAGCCTGGTGCGCGGCCTTGAGATTTATCCCGTTGCGAGCCTCGCAGAAGCAGTTGCGTTCCTTTCAGGTTTAAGTGACCTTAGGGCTTGCGAGCAAAATCCCGAAACAACAACCGTCACGCGGCCGGAATACCCGGTTGATTTTTCTGAAGTGCGCGGTCAGCTTTTCGCCAAGCGTGCCCTCGAAGTTGCGGTTGCGGGTATGCATAATCTTCTGCTTATAGGTCCGCCTGGCGTTGGTAAAACGATGCTGGCGCGGCGCATTCCCACCATTTTACCTGTGATGGCATTCGAGGAGATCTTAGAAGTAACAAAAATATACAGTATTGCCGGCCTTCTTTCAAGCGAAGCACCGCTTTTGCGTGAGCGCCCCTTTCGCTCGCCGCATCATACATCATCCAGCGTGGCGCTGGTTGGCGGAGGAACGAACATTAAACCCGGAGAAATCACGCTGTCACATCAGGGAGTTTTATTCCTGGATGAATTGCCCGAGTTTAGCCGAAGTGCGCTTGAGGCTCTGCGCCAGCCGATTGAAGATGGTTTTGTTTCTATCTCGCGCGCCACCAAGCATCTTAAGTTTCCTTCGCGTTTTCTTTTTGCCGCGGCAATGAACCCCTGCCCCTGTGGGTATTACGGTTCAACAGAAAAGAGCTGCCATTGCTCCAGCCCTCAAATTCAGAAATACCGTAACAAGATCTCAGGGCCGCTTCTTGACAGGATCGATATTCACGTGGAGCTTTCCGATATAAAAGCGGATGATTTATTCGCAGAAAATTCATCCGCCGAGCCCTCAAGCGCGATCGCCAGCCGCGTTGAAGGCGCGCGGCGCATACAAGAGGAGCGTTTCCGGGGGGAGAAGGTATTTTTTAATTCCCACATCAGCCACCGGAAACTACATGCCCATTGCGTTCTCGATGAGCAGGCAAAAGATATCATACGCCGTGCGATGAAACATTTTGGTTTTAGCGCCCGGGCCTACGATAAGATCTTAAAAGTAAGCCGCACCATCGCTGATCTCGCCGGGAGAGCGGCTATTAACGCCGAAGATATCTCCGAGGCCATTCAATACCGCAGTCTTGATAAGAATCTCTGGGTATAGCCTGATTACTATGACAGGCAGCAGTACAGTCAAGTCTTTCTATGCCACCTTCTTTTAAAATCCACTCGGGTATCTCTATGGTATTTTTTAATTTTCTTACGGGTGGGGGAGTGGTATAATTAATCAATAGAATCAAGGTGGCCGATGGTTGTGTTAGGCATAAAAAATGAGAAAGGAGATTTAGAAAATGGGCGAAGAAAAAGATCGGAGTAAGCTTAGTTCGATTCCTGCTGGTTTTTGGTTACGTTTTTGGGCTTGGCTAGCCGATTTCGTCATACTTGGATTGATCTTAGGGGTTGTTGAGTTTTTTATTCAGCTCGCCTTCGGTGTTGCCCTTGTTTCTTTTATCCTTTCACTTGTTGAGCGAAACCTTACAGGTAGCTTGGGTGGAATTTTTGCTCTCGGTGCATTCTTGGTAAGTTGGTTAGGATCGATCTTTGTTGCTTGGCTTTTATGTCAAATTATCGGATGGCTCTACTATGCATTTTTTGAATCTCGTGGCTTGCAAGCTACGCCGGGAAAACTTCTGCTTTCCCTTAAAGTAGTTGGCGGTAATAGCGAATCAATATCATTTTGGCGATCTACTCTCCGACATATTCTAAAATCAGCAGCTTTTTTTCCGGCTTTGTTATTATTTGTTATGTTAGGCATAACTCTTAGCGTTGTTCCCAGAAGCGAGTCTTTAACGCTGCTCGGTATATTATTTGGAGTGTCATTGCTATTGTTTCCCATTCTATTTTTTATTTTTTACGGTATGGCTGGTTGGACGCAAGAAAAAAGAGCTTTACATGATAGGTTTTCTGGTTGTTATGTGGCAAGGAAGACTCGATTGTCTGATGGCAGAATGTTTGGAACGGTGATCGGAATTATTATGTTTACCCTGGTGTTAAGATTTATCGTTCCGGGTCTAGGGGGCATTATTAACAATATAAAAGTAGTAAATAGTTCAGCCAAATTAGGAGGAGAAGTCTATGAAAAATAAAAAACAAGTCTTTATTCTTGTACTGGGTATTTTCTTGTATGCTGCTCTTCCAGTAATGGCAGAGGAAAAAAATAGCCAGGTAACAAATGAATCAGTCGGATTCTATGAAATTCTTAATCAATCGACGCAAATAGTTAAAAAACAAGATTCCCTTACGACACAAACCGAGGTTGCCGATTTATTCAGAAAAATCGAAACGTATCTTAACCTATTTAGCAAAGCAAGCAATAAGAATTTATCTCTCCCCGTTACTCTCTCGGGACTCTTAATCCAAATGTCTGACTCTTTAGATTTACGAACTGTTTCCAAAGCCTTAATAATTACTAAAGGCGGAAAAATTGACAGCATCGATTCTTCAGTCCTTTTGCTCGATGGGAGCGCTACGATAGGTTATGCTAATAATTCCGTGATTGTTGCTACGGGTGGAGTTGAGATTGCTCATGGTTCTAACAACGTTATTCTGACAGGTCAGTTTGTGCATATAAGTCACGAAGGTTCACCTGTGCAGTTTCAGCAAAGTAAACCTTTGGAATCAATTCCTACTAGCGTAGTGGTGAGTGGTTATCGTATTAATATTTCGCATGCGACAAACACGGTAGTTTCTGCCCCAGGATTGATTGATATTTCTAACGCTTCAGGGGTAGTATTAATTAATTCTCCCAAGCCGAGTATCTCGCATCGGCAAAATGTTACCGAGCTCAAAGTTCCATCGTTAGTATATCCAGTTTCGGAAGCAATTTCTCCTGTAACGGATGAGTGGGGTTTCTCATTTACATTTGAAGATTTTGTCCTCTTTCGCAAACAAGATGGAACCTGGGGACGTTTAGAGCTGCCCAAAAAGAAGTAACTGCTTACTTAAGTAGAATAGTTACAAACGTGGTTATCAGACAGCGAGACTTTTCCATACCCCTCAGACACATCTTCCTTTATTCATAAATCCACTCAGAAATTTCTATACCATCTTTTACAAATCTTCCCTTCTGCCGGAGGAGTGGTATAATCCCTATTATGAAGAAAATAATCTTCCCATTATTGCTTTTGGTAATTCTATTAAACGGTTATGCTACTTCTACCGCTGCCGAAACTGCAGATTCTACTTTTTATACTGACCCAAGTAGTCCTGGTTATACTCAACAAGTGTGGGGCGGTTTGTGTGAAAAATGTAACAGAGATTTTAAATTTAGTTCACAACAGCTGGACACCTTAGATAATGTTGCATGCCCGTATTGTAAGAAGGTTCAGAATTTGAAAATGGCATATAATAGATTTAGGGAATGGGTAGTACAACCACAATCACAACAGCAACCATTACAAGCGCAACAACAAGCTCTGCAAGACCATGAAAGAGCACAAAGTAGCTACCTTAAAAAAACTTGTCGTGAAACGTGGAATGGAAATCTCGAGTGCGAGGCAAGGTCAAATTAAGGTAAGTATATGTCCAACCTTAACAAGCTCTCCTTATTGAAGAATATCTCTGAAAATCATTCTCCAGTCTGTTTTGATTTTCTTCCATTCACATCGCTAATTCTCATTTATCTCAAATCCTTTGTTCTCAGTCTTCTTCTTCACCCTCTTCATCTCCTCAAGAATATCATCTTTAGTAAGGAAGGGTTATCTATGTTATGAATCGCATTAAGAATATTTGTCCGTAATAATCTCAATATCCCTAACCAGATAATATACCATCGGTGTAGCAAAATAAACTTTTCTACCCTTGTCGGTATAGTCAACTATTTTTAATTTTGAACCAGTAATTTTAATGACCGGAGAATTTAAAGATATTTTAAATACCTGTTTGAGTTTATCTTTGACGGCGGGTTCCTTAGTGATTAATATTACCGTAGAAATGCTATTCTGTCCTTCGTTCGCCCCCGCAGAATTACAAGTTGCCCAATTTCTGTAGCCATTATATTTTTTATTCAACATATCAACTCGATCCATGGAAAAGACCACAAACATATATCTGTTCTTTCCATAACGTGTGCCGCTATTTATTAGCCATGTCATATTGGATTCAGGTTCTTTATCTGCGACTATATGTTCTGTCTCTATATCGAAGATAACCTTGTCTATGCTTTCTTGGATAATTGGCTTACTTACTTTTATTTGTTGTCCTAACTTAGGCGATCGTATATATGCTATAACAACTAGTGTTAGTAAAAAGACATCAAACACCAATAAAAAAATTAATTTTTTATTCATCTAACTCAAATTATACCGTCTCCATTTCGAAAGTAAACATTTTGTAAATCAAGCACATTCCATACTTACCGTTATCTGTCCAATCAAAGAATTTCTTAGGAAAGGTGTCTAAGCCAGATTATGAACCCTTGTCCCTGCGGGTATTACGGTTCAAAAGAAAAAAGCTGTCATTGTTCGAGCCCTCAAATTCAGAAATACCGCAACAAAATCTCGGGGCCGCTTATCGATAGGATCGATATCCATGTGGAGCTTTCCGATATAAAAGCGGATGACCTATTCGCACAAAATTCATCAGCCGAGCCATCAAGCGCCATCGCCGACCGCGTTGAAGGAGCGCGACGCATACAGGCGGAGCGTTTCCGGGAAGACAAGATATTTTTTAATTCACACATCACGCATCGCAAACTTCATTCCTATTGCGCTCTCAATGAGCAGGCAAAAGACATCATCCGCCGCGCAATGAAACATTTTGGTTTTAGCGCCCGGGCGTATGATAAGATCCTTAAAGTAAGCCGCACCATTGCTGACCTTGCCGGACGAGCTGCCATCAGTGCCGAAGATATCTCCGAGGCTATCCAATACCGCAGCCTGGATAAAAATCTCTGGGTATAATCTTCTTTTATCTCGATAGTGGCCAAAGGCCCACATTTATTACGTTTTCTGATGGTCAGACTTCACTCATCAGCTGTTTTCGTATTGATTTAATGGTATACTTTAATTACCATAAAGGGCATCGTGCCCGCCCGTACAACACCTGATAGAGTCAACCCGCCATACATAAAGGTATAGAATTGAAAAATAGTAGGTGCTATAATGATTTTCGTTAAACAGACACGTGCGTTTGGGCGTCTAACCACGCGCAGGAAGTTTGAGCTAAAGCGTATAGGGAGCGTTTTATATTGAACGGTAAGCAAATATGAGGTTCCGGCACGGTTTTACCTTAGTCGAAGTGGTGGTGGCGATAGGGATTTTAGCGACCACGCTCTGTGTTTTATTGGGGGTGTATAGCGCCTGCACCATTCTTGTCTCCACATCCAAGAGCATCAATATTGCCACTAATGCTGTTTTGGGCTTAATGGAGGAGATACGCACAAGCTCCTTTGCGGATATCGAGGATTACAATGGCTTGCAGTTTGTTTTAAATGCTGTTCCCGAGAGCAGGGGGGTCGTGTATGTCGATGATACAAACCCGGAGCTTCTTGAGGTGACGGTAAGCGTATGCTGGCGCCAGGGTAATAGGATCATCGGCGAAGATGCAAATTTAAACGGGGCACTTGACGGCGGTGAAGATCAGAACGGTAACGGGAAAATCGATTCACCGGTACAAATCGTAACACGGATCGCTAATCGCTAAACCATGAAGGCTTTTACGCTCGCTGAGATTGTTGTTAGTGTTGGTATATTGGGGATACTGATCGCTGCCTCGTTCGGGCTCATGGATATCGGCAGAAGGTCTTTTTTTACCAGCGAAACAACGGTTGAGCTCCGCCGGGAAATAATGCAGGCGTTTATGAAAATGGAAAGAGAACTACGGGAGACCAGGCCCTCGCAAGTAAGCCTGATGGGCGGCAGCAACAGCACCAATCTTACGTTTAAGGTGCCGCAGGATATCAACGGAGACGGAACCGTACTGGATACTTTAGGAAACATGGAATGGTCGCAGAATATCACCTATACCTTAAGCGGTGATCAAATAACAAGGACTGCAAGCGGCGTAACGGCTATCCTTGCGCGCAATGTTACCGCATTGCAATTTAGCAGGCCTACATCCTCGCCGAGCATTATACAGGTTGACTTGAGCGTGGGGAAGAGTTCCCTGTTGCAACGACAACAGAACGATACAGGGCAGATTGTCATCAAGATGAGGAATTGACATGAATAAAGAATTATTATCTTCGAAGAATCGTCGGGCCATGGCGCTTGTTCCGGTCCTGCTGGTGGCGATGGTCCTACTTATTTTCTCCGCAGCGTTTTTTACGATAAGCGTTAATCAACACTATACCGCAGAGATATTCAAACGCCGCACCGAGGCGCTTGGTCTTGCGGAAGCAGGGCTTGATAATGCTATCGTGTGGCTCCGGGCTCAGAGCTCTCCGCCGGTGGGTAACTATACCAATCCCTGGGGCGGTATCCAGACGCTTGGCGGAGGCAGCTATGATGTTGCGATCGAAGACCTTGGCGTGGTCGGTAGCTCGGTCACGGTGCGAAGGTACAAGGTAACTTCTATGGGTTCCTTTGGCAATAGGACCAGGATCCTGACGAATTATGTGCAGGTTGATAATTATGCACGATACCTTTGGTTTACCGATCAAGAGGTTTTTTCCGGAACGAATGTGTGGTTTTGGTCGCAGGATCGTTTGAACGGGCCGACACATACCAACGCGCACTATAATATTATGGGTAATCCCGTCTTTGAGAGCCAAGTGCAATCGGTGGATAATTATGTTCGGTTCTATAATAACGGTAACAACATTAATTTAGCGCAATCCACCAACCCCCCCTACGATAACCCTGATTTTCAGCAAGGTCTTGATTTTGGCGCAGAACAGACCACGATGCCGACGCAAGCGCTGAACCTGCGCGCCGGCGCCGCAAGCGGCGGGCTCTCGTTACGAGGGGACACAATAGTTACGTTTCTCTCGAATGGTACCATGAACGTGACTAATTCTAGACAAGGATGGAATAACCGCAACATGGCTCTGCCTGCAAACGGCGCTTTATTTGTGGATAGAGGCAGCCTTACGATTTCAGGAACCCTTGATGGCAGGCTCACGGTTGGTACAAGCAGGGATATTAAGATCCCCGGCAATATTACCTACGCCGATGATCCGGAAATAAACCCGAATTCAGATGATATCCTGGGTATTATTGCCGAAGGGGATGTGGTGATCGATGATGCCGCGCCTTACGATCTTGTGATCAAGGGTTGCGCTATGGCTATGGATACTTCTTTTATGCTCGAGAATTGGTGGGCCGTCGCAGCCAAAGGAATCTTGACCGTGTACGGAGGCATCATTCAGGATGAACGCGGACCCGTGGGAACTTTTAACGGGCAAACCGGTCAAAAAATTTCCGGATATTCTAAGGATTACAGGTATGATCCGCGCTTATTAGCTAACCCGCCGCCCTATATGCCGACGACAGGGGATTATATTACACTCTCGTGGGAGGAAAATTAAATTATGAAATTAAAAATATTATCCGGGATCCTTGTTCTTGCAGCGATAATCGTCATCATCACGGTATTGACGCATAAGAAAGCCACCACTGTTCCTGTTCAAGGCGCTGAAGAGTCAGAGCAGGCAGCCTCTGAGGAGAAGGCGTTCTCCGCGGACCGCAAAGAAACGGTACGCGATCTTTCCATGGCCAAAGCCGGTATTACCGTTATCAAAGTCCCGGCGCGTAAAAAAGCTACGGTTGGCTTAGAGGAAAGTCAGGCAGAAGCAAAAAAAGAGAAACAGCGCTTAGAAACTCGCAGGAAAATACATTCGGGATCTTCCGGCGGCGCCGGCGCGTTGGGTGCGCAAGGGGTTTCTGAAGCCGAACAGGAATCGTCGCCGCAAGCCTCCGGAGTTTCTGCCGGCATAACAAAAATAGGTAAATATCCTTCTGTTGAAGAAAATAAGGAAATGAATGCACAAGGTATTGTAATGTATTAAAGGGTATCCCCGATTCCTTCAAGCCGGAACGTAGCAACAGCGATCATATGGTATTGGGTTGTTTTTGGGCTGATTTAATGGTACATTGTAATTGATATATCCCCGTAAAACCCAGCCCTAAGGCGCTATATTTAAACCCGAGTATATAAAGCTCTGTTGTTCCTGAGTAAGGAGTGTTATAATTATCCTTATATGAGATATTCAGATCGTACGCGCGCATTTACCATGGTGGAAATGATGGTGACCACGGCGATGTTGGTTATCAGCCTTGCCGTGCTCCTGGTGAGCTTGGTGCAGTCGAGCATTTTAAACAGGATTGTCAGCGATCGCACCCTGGCAATTACCCATGCACAGTATGTTTTAGAAGCAATACGTAATGCCGCTGCCAGCGAAAGTTATACTGCCGCCCACAATGGCATTCGTGACTACCGTTGGGATTTTGATAGTGCTGAACTTGCCAGCCAAGGCCTAACTGCTTTGAGTAATGAAACGATAGAAACTCGACACAATCATCCGGTGTATGGTATTCCGGATCCTAACAATATAGCGAATGTTACCGTAACCGTTAATTGGGATGAGCGCCGCGTAGGCGCTACAACTGTGCCTAGCAATATTACGCTGGAAACATTAATCGGGAATCCGGCGCCATGAGAAAACAAGCTTATACACTCGCTGAAGTTCTTGTCACTGCTTTTATTATGAGTGTTGTTTTAACGTTCCTTGCCATGGTATTGTGGGTAGGGGATCAAACCTATAAGCGCAATATGGGCTTGATTGATTTACATACACAAGCACGCCGGGTCATGGATGGGATGACTCGTGAAATACGTAAGGGCAGTAATTTTTCTGATCTTTCTGGATCGGTATCCAGCATACAGTTTGATATTCCAAAAAACGTGACGCGTATCGGTAGCGAAGTAAAATTTAATAATGAAACAGTGCGCTATTATCTATCAAACTCTGACCATGCCATCCGGCGCGCGATAGTTCCCAGCGGTCCCGATGTAATTGTGGCGACTGACATTGACACCGATGGGCTTGTGTTCTGCGGCTCGACCAGCAGCAGTGCTTGTCCCTGTGTATCTGGTTGTAATGATTTAAGCTCAAAGGTGGTACGTATTGAGATGCGGGGTAACCGAACGATAAGGGGAGGGGATTTAATCTTTAATACGGTTGAACAAGTGAGGGTAAGAAATGAATAGAAAAGCGACTATTATGGCTCTCGGGTTGCTTATTATTGCGATTCTTTTAATATTCGGCACTGCTTTTTTTGTTCGCGTGGTGCATGATCAGAAGTCGTTGCAGAGGAATCTTGAAAACACGCACGCATTTTGGCTTGCTGAGGCAGGGTTTAATCGGGCTGTGCAAGCCTTTCGCGATCCTGATTCTGCCACTACCGGGAGCATAACCAATATTGCGCTGACGAACCTAGGTACTGGGGAGTATAAGTTTAGTGTTGTTAATATTACGTATGTTAACTCTACAGCTAATCGTACAGCCTATGTTGCTTTCGGTTATGTTCCAAACGCAACCGCGTCCCGCGCCACACGCTCAATTGAATTAATAATCCCTATGTTTCCCAATGGTAACTATTCCCTCATTGCTGACGATAATATAACTGTCTCCGGAACCTCCAATAATATCAGTGGGGATGTTTTGTATGGCGGTAATCTAACCGGAACCTTAAACATTGCGGCGCCCGGAACCCAAGTCGTGCAGGACCAGAATTTTGATTTCGAGTTACTTAATTTTACGTATCTGAAGGCATTAAGCCAAAGCCAAGGGAACTACTATAATACGACTCACACCTTTGATCCTGATGACGATAGCCCCACAACCTTTTTCTACAATAATACAACAACGCCGAATGTTGTTTACCTGGAAGGCCTGAATTTAAATTTAAAAGGCAACGACCAGATCCACGGGTTTTTTATTGTCGGCGGCGATGCCACCTACGATGCTTCGATTGTAGGTACTTCTCAGGTCGACGGCTGTATCTACACGCAAGGAGATTTTTACGATAAAGGAGGAGGCTCAAACCTCGATGTTATCGGGACCATCTGGGCCGGAGGAAACGCAACACTTAACGGAAGCGTTGACCTTGTCTTCAACGCCACCTACTATCAGGCAATGAGGGTGTTGATTGGTCGCAGTATGAATATTACCTGGCGTGATATCGAAACCCCTTACCGGCTTTAATTTTTAGTATTTTTTCTACCGCCGTACCCGGCTCCCGCGCGCTCCCAGCGCGTTTAACCCAAATAATGCGTTAGCATTATTTGCCCGGAGGGTCGTTCCTTGAATTTCGCAAGAAATTCAAGAGTGTTTACGAGGTATCCGGAAAAATGCACCTTAACCTTTTGGTGCGTTTGCGTTTTTGTATAACCATTG
>JBDRAN010000040.1:0-2430 GCA_043823745.1 Candidatus Omnitrophota bacterium
ACTCACCTCGTTCTTGGCGTGAAAAAATCTCCTACAATCACTCTAAACCCTTTTTAAATACCCTTTTGGATTCCACGTAACTAGAAATCTTTCGCGCGAGCTATCGATCACAAATTCTTTATTTTCTGAGATGAATGTTTCAATAGCCGCATACGCGCCAGGCCGCGGCCCAACCTCTAAACCGTGATGACATATGCTATCCTCGACAATGAAATAACTCCCTTTCGTTACCAAAGGGCTATACGTCCTTAATACATCAAGTGTGTTCTGATACATATGGGAGCTATCTTCGACAATCAGGACACGATCGTTTTCTTTGACAAGCGTTTTGACTGACGGGAATACCTGGCAGGCATCGCCGGTTATCAATGAAATTCTTGGGTGGTTCCTCGTCTGCGCCGACACTATATCATGATTGATATCAACGCCGATGGCTTTACCGTTCCCGATATTATCAAGCATGTGCCCAAACGCAAGAAGGCTTCCTCCATTGAGATTGCCTATCTCGATAATAACGTCGGGCTTGACAGCGAAAACGATCTCTAAGTAAATCCAAAAATCAAGCGGTGATTTAATCGCCGGGATACCGAAATATGTTGAGCTATACGATTCCTTTTGTAAAAGCTCAAGCAGCACCTTGATGGGGGTATCTAGGTTTTGCTCAAGATATCGCTTCTTTGTCAAAAGCCGCGTAGCGGCTGGTGACATACGCCTGCCGCCGTCAGCCGGAACATTTTTTTTAAAAATACTATCCTTGAAAGACATGATTTTTTATTTTTCCCTTACTATGGAACCAAGAAATATGTTCGCTAAGAACGTTGCCAGTAAATACTGTCTTTATCGATTTCGATAATGGTATCGGTGATATTCCTTGATTTTCTAAAATCGAGTACCGCCTGCCGACACGCAGGAATCTCAAGAAAATCATCAATAATGATATATCCTTTAGGTGAAACCTTAGGATAGAGATTAACGAGAATGTCCATGGTCGATTCATATAAATCACCATCGAGACGAAGGAGCGATAACGCGCGTATGGGAGCGTGCGGCAAAGTATCCTTAAACCATCCTTTCAGAAAATGCACGTGCTCATCGAGCAAACCATAGCGTTCAAAATTAGCTTTGACTTTTTCAAGGGGTATAGCCAACTCCTTCCATTGGTACAGGTCTACCCCCTTATCATCCGGATAGGTCTGGGGGTTTGGTTTTGGACAACCTTCAAAAGAATCAGCAACCCACACCGTTCTGTCGGTAACTGCATACGCCTTTAAAACGGCGCGCATAAAAATAGTCGCGCCCCCTTCCCAGGTCCCTGTTTCTATCAAATCACCCTGAACATTATCGCGCACTATGGACTCGATGCAAAATTGTATATTATCAAGCCGCCGAAGGCCGATCATCGTATGCGCGGCGGGAAGACCCATGCCATCGGCATGATCCCGGCCTATCATTCTCAGGTCCGGATTGACCGGGCGAGGGCTTATGACCTGAAACCCTCGCCTACGTAAGAAAAGTATTGCGTTCTTCTCTAATATATTGCGCGGGCGTGCCTGCATTATTTCTCTATCCATGTAAAGCCAATTGACCAAGCTGCGTTTCATTAAATCTAAATACATATGTTTTGTTTCTTCCATGGGATTCCTCGATATTTATTCCATTGACGGCTCAGTACATAAGTGCTTACGAATGTATCTTTACAGCTTCCCAGGTAAGCAGCGGCCTGATTATTCCGGGAAAATCACCGGAAAATTCCCCGCGCGCTGATTTTTCCTTTAAGTTATCAACGACCTTAAAAGTGACGGCATCAAACTCGTGGACGTGAACCACAACTCCCGGCTTAAAGATCGCAACGCTTACGGTTATAATACCCTCTGCAAGGAGATTGGCTGGTATCCAAACGGTCGCCGCATAACACCCCTTTTCCCTAGATACACTTCTCAATGCAGACGTTACATCGTGTGAACTAAAGATATGAGCCCCTTTTTCGTTGAACAAATTACATCCATGCGTAAAGACATGCCCCGCTTCTAATACTTCATAATCCATGGTAATGCCGATCGGTTGTGTTATATCAAAAGTATCGGGAAAAGTACCTCCCTGGGTATGGATGTTTACTTCTTGAAGACGCACGATACCATCACCAGGAGCGTTTTCTTTATTCTCCCATTTTCTCCGTGTCTTCGCCGCAAGATTTGTCTTCAAATAAGTATTAACGACTTCGGCGCTCTGTCCAAAAAGTTGTACGTGCCCATTCTCCAAGAAGATAGAAGTTGGGCAAAGCCTTTGAACCGCATCCATATTATGACTCACAAAGAGAACGGTCCTTCCCCCTTTGGCAACTTCATCCATTTTTCCGAGGCATTTCTTCTGAAATGCAGCATCCCCCACTGCAAGCACTTCATCAACAAGTAAGATTTCCGGCTCAAGGTG
>JBDRAN010000041.1:0-5608 GCA_043823745.1 Candidatus Omnitrophota bacterium
TCCCCACGTGCGTGGGGAACATTTCTCAAGAGCCTCCCTCAACCTGGCTCTTTCCGGTTCATCCCCACGTGCGTGGGGAACATATTGGTATTGACTCTGCTCTCATGCTACCCTCCGGTTCATCCCCACGTGCGTGGGGAACATACTTCTAATTTTGATTTAAATGGTCGTAAAATCAATTTTGCGATTAAATTTAACGTGGTAACTTACTTTTCGCCTCACCGGATTTATTCCCGCTATTACTATTATTACTTAAACACCGGTTTTAGCCCGCCGGTATCCGCCTTACTACTCAAAAATGCTCTTGCCGGAATCCTTTTTTCAGAGCTTCAAGCACAATTTTCGCACATGCCATAGCATCAGACGTCGCGCTGTGGTGTTTAAGCGATCTGCGAACTTGAGTTTCTTCGCCACGTCTCTCCACGTAATCCCATAATGTTATCATCATAGCTTTTCGGTGTTTATTTCATGATTCAGCCGGCTGTTTCGCGTTTTTAAAGTCATTATCGGCGCTTTTTCCATCTTCCGGGTAAAAAGATACCAGTTTAAGTCCATCCATCTCAACCGGTATTCGCCTGTTTTTACCTAATGTCCAAAAATCAAACCCCGATTCTGTGGGAGCATTCCATGCCATAACAGCATTACCGTTCTCAAGCATAGTTTTCACGTGCTCCCAAATCATATCACGCACTTTTACAGAATATGAGCCTACGTAAACGCCGCTTCTCACCTCCAAAAGCCACACCGCCAATCTTCCGCGTAATCGGGGCGAAGCATTTTCAAGCACGATGACCATCATCAGCAAGCCCCTTCTTATTCGGAATCGCCGGCCCTATGGCATAGTTGGGTTTTTCCGGTATTAACAAACCTCCCGCGGATAGCACGTCCTCTATAGTTGGAATAATCCGCTCCAATAAACGAGTGCTGCGAAAAGCTTCGCGGCAAGCGTGACGTACTTCACTTTCCGGATTAGCCGGCTTCTTTGCCGCAGTTTGAAAAGCAATCGGTACCACAGTCTCAAATTTAAATAAATCCGCGATGTCGTATACGAATGAAAGAGGTTTTCCGGTATGAACAAAACCAATCGCAGGGGCATAGCCGGCGGCAAGCACTGCCGCCTCGGTAATGCCATATAGAGCCGCTGTGGCCGCGCTCAAACACTTATTCGGCAAATCACCCGCGTTCCAATCCTCCGGGTCATAATCGCGATACTTCCAGGCAACTCCAAACCTCCCGGCAAAGAGCTTATACATTTTTCGTACGCGCGCGCCCTCTATGCCTCGTAATTGATTAACACTGCGTTTTGCCGGAGGCTCATCGCCAAATCGAAACCTATACATTTGTTTCACCACTTTCAATCGCGCGTTTTCATCAAGCGCAAGCCTTGCTTGATATAGCAGCCGATCTGATCGCGCGCTGCCAGGCTGGCCTGCCGAATACAACCGTACCCCGGCCTCCCCTATCCAACAAATTAAACACCCTACGCGCGCGGCTAAAGCAACCGCGGCATGCGATATCCTTGTTCCCGGCTCAAGCATTAAACAAGAAACCCCGCCGATCGGAATATGCGTGCGCACGCCATTAATATCAACCACCACAAACGCGCCATCCAATACATCAAGATTTCCCTTTTCAACATACGCCAGCGACATACGTTCCTTGATGGTGATTGGCGACAGTCTTGGAAATAAGTGATTGTTTTCCGTTCTCATTGGTTACCAAGCCTATTTTTTTCAATTGTCGCAATGTTTCTGTTTGCGACCAATAATTTCATTTGAGCGATCGCAATATCATTGAGTTTCTTTAATCTCGCCGGCTGTTTTCTCCCCTCTGAAATAAACAACGCGTTCAGATTCTCCAAATTTGACAAGCAAATAAGTTGAGAAATATTCGCATAATCGCGTATATTCCCTTTTTCTGCCGGATTTTTCTCCCTCCATTGTTTAGCAGTCATTCCAAACAACGCCACGTTTAAAACATCGGCCTCGTTGGCATAAATAATATTCTGTTGTTCCCTTGTCAATTCAGCGGGGATCAAGTGCTCTTTGATCGCATCCGTATGGATCGCATAATTGATTTTTGATAGATTACGCTTAATGTTCCAGCCAAGCTGTTTCCGCTCCGATTCCTTCAGACGTTGAAACTCCTTGATCAGATACAGCTTGAACTCAACCGAAATCCATGCCGCAAACTCAAACGCGATATCTTTATGTGCGTATGTTCCTCCATATCGACCCGATTTCGAAATAATCCCGATCGCGTTTGTTTTCTCGATCCATTGCTTTGGTGTTAACGTAAAACTGTTTAATCCGGCCTGTTTTTTAAACCCGTCGAATTCGACGGGTTTAAAATTCGGATTATATATTTCTTCCCACACGCCCAAAAATTCTACGGTATTTCTGTTTCGCAGCCAATTTCGTATCAGATCATCCGTTCTGTCTGAATTTTTATGCCGCGCTATATCAGTAAGACAAATATAATCCTCTTTTTGAGTAACAGACAATACAGTCACTTCTGTACCGCGAACCTCGATTTTTGGCATTAGCGCGCATCCCTTATCAAAAAGAATTACCTTCTCTATTCTCCCGCTTCATGCAGTACTACTCTTCGCGGCACAAATTTACGCGCGTAAAGCTCAAAGGATACAGGTTGGTCCATATACGAATCAATGCCGTCACCAAACGAATCAACTTCCTGAACGCGCGTAAAGGACGCAAGCGATTTTCCGGAAAAAAGTTTTTTTACGGCTTCATCGTTTGATATGTACAATCCGGCAAATACCGGGATAGAAGGAATACAAGATTTTCTACCAAGCCAAATACCCCATGCCGGATTTCGCAAAGCCGCGCTTATTTTTTCAAGAAATTTTTGTTCACCCTCAAATAGTGCGATAAAACCGGCGTCATTTAAATATTGCCGGTACGTTAATACAGTATCCGGTTTCATTTTTCCTTCAGCGTCACGCGTACCTTGAACCGTATGATAATCCTGCATGCGCTTAACCATTATTTCTTTGTTTTTAACACATCTCGGAACCGCAATACATAAAAGCTTTAAGGCTGTAAATTTTTCCAACGTTATTTTTTCTATCGGCGATCCGCGAGAAAGCCCCATAGCCGCGCAGCAGAGACCGACAAGCGCGCTTTTGGTCGGAAAAAGAGCGGTGTTACGCCGATTAAACTGGCTGTCATGGCCCCATGATTGCATTGGCCCCTCAAGCCGCAAAGCAAGAACCGCTTGATTATTTGACATGTTTTTCAACCTCCGCCAAAAGTTCAGACATCTTCTTTTCCGGTAGTCTGATTTCCGCTATAGCTGAAACCTCCCACTTTTCTTTCAAGTTAGCATATTCTTTTTCAAGTTCTTCAACGGATCTCTTCGCTATTCCGTTTTTACCAAAAATAGGCTCTTCGAAAGCGTTAATCAATTGAACAGGATGCCCCTTCTCGCGAATAACACACAATACATGCTTCGGTCTAACATCTCCGTTCTGAGAATTTCTTCTGGCGACAGGCACAGCCTCAATTACAGATTTAACAAAAGTTTTCACAACTTCTTTACGCTCTTTCTCGTTAAGACACGCCAAATGATCCTTATCAAAAAGCATATCCATATTAAGCGCGGCAAAACGGTAATAGGTCGCAGAATTAAACTCCAGTGTGCCGGTCATTGCGGCGCCGGCATCGATATTTGGAAAATCTTCCTTTGTCGAAAAATAATCAATCTCGTTATCTACCTTATGAACGGAAAGCGCGTGGTTGAACATAGCGGCGCCTTCAATAGTAAGCGTATGGTCATTAGCCACCATACGGCCGAACAAAGAAATATCCGCCGCATCCTTAAGGTCTTCCGATTTAATTTCTTTAACTGCCTTTTTAACATTCTCTTCTTTTTTATAGGCTTTTGCAATTTTACCTATTTCAGCTTGAGTTGTAAAATATGCCGTTTTTACGCGTAACACCCCATTCTTTTTTTCAGCATCTTTATCGTATTTAGCTAAATATTCCGCGATTTCCTTTGCTGCCGCAAATGCTTTGGCCTCATCAAAACCTTCTTTTAAGAGAGCGGCCTTAAGCGGCTCCACAATCAACCTTCCCCGCTGACCTTTGAAAAATTCGGGAAGCGCTTCTTGTGCTAATTCCCGCACCGCGCGCTTCCAGCATTGACTTGAAACCCTGGCACGCTGTACGCCTCCGAAAATTGCGGTCTTAGGCGAATTAAGATCATCCCGGTTAAGGCATGTTACCGGAAACGACTGCAAAATATGAAGTTCCAAATGTCTCATAGTAAGATCCTCCTGTTTTTTATTATTCAATTGGTTTAAGAACAAAAAGGCCAAACCCAAAACCCCTGGCACGGCCTATGCCATTTCGTACTGTTTGCAAAAAATACTCACGGTTTTTTACCTCAAGAGCCCCCTTAAACTCTACGCCAACTATCCCGCCCGCATATTCCTTTAGATTTTTTTTATCCTCCTTATATAACCGATGAAATACCGGCGAAGATATTTCAAGCCGCGGCTCATCGCAAATAGTAAACCCTCCCTGCTCGCCTCTTCTTGTAATCCATTCTTTTAATTCATCAAATTTAGTTATCGCGTAATGACTACCGTGTTTTTTCTTGTTACCCGCCGGATCGCGCCGCGAAAGAGTACGCGTCGGATTTGCCGTAACCTTGAACAAATACCGTTTTTGCTCAAAAAATGCTTGCGGCATCTCCTTTTCGCGCCACCACCCTTGAGTGCACCAGTCCGGTTTTTGCGGTTTAATCGTAGATAGTATGGTAAGCCTGAATTCACGTTCATCTGCGTCAAGCCGCGTCAGAAACTCGCGTTTATCGAGCGGCCTGTCCGGGAATAATTTCCAGGCCTCTTTATGCCATTCATAAAGACCGAATAATCTCCGCCTGGCCGCAACCGCTTTATCCACCACGAGTTGAGTAACATACTTCATTCAGCCACCTCCTCTAACTGAGGCGCACTCCAGAAACTGCCCGCCCATTTCGCTTTGACCTTATCACCCCAAAATAATAAATCGTCGAAAAGCTCATCATAATTCACCGGAATATCCTGCGCCTTCATGCGTAAAACGATCCGGACGACGCGATCACAAATTTCTTCCCGTCCCGATGAAAGCAAGCATTGAAGTCGCTTGCCCACCGGCCCGACATCTTTAGCGTCGTCTATCTTTTCGTCATCCCGCATAAGAGATCTGCATTTCGACCCAAAATCAACATTTGAAATTTCCTTGGGATGCGCAGCAAATAATCCGGCAATGGTCTGAACGACCTTCGCGTAATGATCGTAGCCTTTCATCGAATCATCGATCCCCCCGAATCTCGCCAGAATTGGCCATGCCCGGTGTTTAAGATTGTCCCTGAGCGCGCAACGCAGATTTGCAAGCGTCGCTCGGTCATCGCGCTCCCCGCATTCCCGCAGAAATTTCAACAACCTGTCCTTTGCGTCCCGAATCATTCTTCACCTCCATCTGTATTTTCTTCTTCATTTTCTGCCATAGCTTTCTTTTCGGTAAAAAGCTCTTTCCGTCCCAAAGCAAAAGCGCGAATCTGCCGCGGCGTCTCCCGCCCGCAAGCGGCTATATACGCAACC
>JBDRAN010000042.1:0-55995 GCA_043823745.1 Candidatus Omnitrophota bacterium
CGCGCACGGGCTGCCGCCGAAATTTCTAAGCCGAAGGCTACCCAGCAGGGTGTCCTGTCCCATTTCCTAAATAGCAAACATCAAGGTGTGGGACGCCCCGAACCTTAATATCGTTATTTAGGTAACGGGGCTGTTGGACTAAGGGTCGTTCCTTGAATTTCGCAAGAAATTCAAGAGTGTTTACGAGGTACCCGGAAAAATGCGGTACCCTTTGGTACAATACGTTTTTAGCATAACTATAACACTGTTTTGGATTATAAAATTTTGTTTTTCCAATCGCATTTTTCCGGTTAATCTAAAATCACACCGGCATCTCAATATAAAAAAGGCAGGATGCATTCGCGCGCCCTGCCTTTTTGATTCAAATTCCGTTATTTACTTAATTAACGTTTTCGAAATTATAAATGAAGCAAACACGATAGAAACCATGGACATAAGTTTTATTAAAATATTAAGTGATGGCCCGGACGTATCTTTAAAAGGGTCCCCCACCGTATCACCGACAACCGCAGCCTTATGCGCCAGGGAACCCTTGCCACCATGGTGACCTTCCTCGATGTATTTTTTGGCGTTATCCCAGGCACCGCCGGAATTTGCCATCATAACGGCAAGCACAAAGCCGGTTACGGTTGCGCCCATAAGCAGGCCCGCGACAGCTTCAATACCGACAAGTAAGCCAACAATTATCGGCGCGGTAATCGCCAAAAGCGAAGGAGCAATCATTTCAGCCTGGGCCGCGGCAGTCGCAATCGTAACGCAACGCGCATAATCAGGCTTTGTTTTTCCTTCCATGAGCCCCTTAATTTCTTTAAACTGGCGGCGCACTTCAACAACAATTTTACCTGCGGCGCGCCCTACCGCGCGCATGGTCATCGAACAAAATAAAAAAGGAAGCATTCCACCCAGAAACAAACCAACCAGCACGGTAGGATTCATAAGGTTGAGGGTTAATTCTTTACCGTACAGCGCAACCTGATCACGGTAGGCGGCGATAAGCGCAAGCGCGGTCAATGCAGCTGAACCAATAGCAAAACCTTTGCCGGTTGCCGCCGTGGTGTTACCCAACGCGTCAAGCGCGTCGGTTCTCTTACGCACTTCAGGGGGAAGATGTGACATTTCCGCGTTGCCACCGGCATTATCGGCAACAGGGCCATAGGCGTCAGTCGCAAGGGTGATACCAAGTGTTGAAAGCATTCCAACCGCTGATATTGCCACGCCATAAAGGCCGGCTGCAGGACTCACCCCGCCGCCGCTTAAGAAATAACTTGCCATAATGGCAGCACCGACGATAATCACCGGCAACCCCGTTGACATCATGCCAACCGCCATCCCGCTAATAATAACCGTCGCCGGACCCGTAAGTGTTGAGTCGGCAATTGAACGAGTAGGTTTAAAACTGCTTGACGTATAATACTCCGTAACCAGACCAATCAGCACACCCGCCGTAAGGCCGGCGAGCACTGACCAGTAAACGCCGATATGCTCGACGCCGAGCGTATATTTCACCAAAAAATAGGACACAACCGCAACGATAAAAGAGCTTACAAAGATACCTTTACGTAACGCGGCAAGAAGCACTTTCTGGCTCGCTTCTTCCTTGCTGCGCACAAAAAAAGTTCCGACGATCGAAGCAAAAACGCCGACGGCAGCCATGACCATCGGGACGGTAACACCACGAACTCCGAGTCCCGCGGCAACACCAAGCGCGCTGGTCGCAACAATAGAGCCCACATACGATTCATAAAGATCAGCGCCCATACCCGCGACATCGCCGACATTATCGCCGACATTATCGGCAATAACAGCGGGATTTCGAGGATCATCCTCAGGGATACCTGCCTCAACCTTTCCCACAAGATCAGCCCCCACGTCAGCTGCTTTGGTGAAAATTCCTCCGCCGACGCGCGCAAAGAGCGCCTGGAAGCTGGCGCCCATACCAAAACAAAGCATCGTTGAGGTTATCGCGGTAATCTTATCGGTTCCTATCGAGACCACATGCCCGGTATAATACCAATCAAGAAAATAATACCAGATACTTAAGTCAAGAAGCCCCAGGCCCACGACGGTAAGCCCCATAACCGCACCGCTTGAAAAGGCGACGCGAAGCCCTGAATTTAAACTCTTCATCGCGCCCGCGGCTGTACGGTTTGACGCGCGCGTGGCGATCGTCATACCGATAAATCCGGACAGGCCCGAAAAAAGCCCTCCGGTAAGGAATGCAAACGGAACAAAAATCACGAGGAACCCGCGAAGCACAAGCACCATGAGGATCACAAAAACTACGGCAAAAAAGATAGATACGCCGATATATTGTCGTTTCAAGTAGGCCTGAGCTCCGGTACGAACCGCCAGGGCGATCTCTTTCATGCGGTCGGTCCCTTCATCTTTTTTCATAATAGAAAACGCCAGATACGCCGCAAAAAGAAGCGCCGTGATCGAACCCACCGGTGCCAACACAAGAAGATCAAACCCTGCCATGCTACATCCTCCTTTAGTTAAACAAAACTATTGTTTTTTGATTATTGCTTCCCGCATTTCTCCTACGGAGACATAACTGACGGGGCAACCCAAATACGTTTCGATTTTTTCCACGTACGACCGCGCCTGCGGCGGAAGCTTCGCGTATTCCCTGATCGCTTCGGTATTGGTCTTCCAGCCTCCTGACGCCTCGTAAACCGGTGTAACTCGGGATAAATCAACCGGAAAACCATGCTCTGGGTTTCCGGTTGAAGTGTACCCGGTCGCAACTTTTATCTCATCCAGCCCGTCAAGAATATCCAGCTTCGTCAAAATAATACTTGTTACATTATTAAGGATAACCGACCGGTGAAGCAATGCTAAATCAAGCCACCCGCAACGCCGAGGCCTACCGGTCGTTGCGCCGAATTCTTTTCCCTTGCTGCGAAAATACTCACCCGTCACATCGCCAAGTTCCGTAGGGAAAGGCCCCTCGCCCACGCGTGTCGTATACGCTTTTGTTACCCCGATAACTTCACCAATGGCGATAAAGGACAATCCCGAGCCGCTTGCGGCATTCGTTGAAAGAGTTGTCGAGCTTGTTACATACGGATAGGTCCCAAAATCAACGTCGAGGAATGCTCCTTGCGCTCCCTCGAAAAGAAAACTTTTTTTCCGCCTAGCATAAAAGAAGTCAATCAAATCGCACGCGTAGGGCGCAAGAACCTTGGCAAATTCACGATATTGGTCGTAAATCTCATCAAACGTAAATCCACGATCACCGTACACCTTCTCAAAAAGCGGGTTTTTCTCTTTTAAATTCTCCTTGAGCTTCTGCGCGAAAATATCCTGATCGATAAAATCAACGATACGAATTCCAAAACGTGAAACTTTATCCATATAACAGGGACCGATACCACGTTTGGTGGTACCGATTTTACGTATTTCGTTCTTCTCGCGAAGCGCATCCATCTGCCGATGGTACGGCATAATTACGTGCGCAAGGAAGGAGATTTTTAAGTTCTCCGGCGATACCAGGATACCGCCGCTTGTAAGAGTTTTAATTTCTTCAATCAAAACCTGGGGATCGATAACCGTACCGTTTCCGATCGCACAAATTTTTCCGTCGCGCAGGATCCCTGAAGGGATCAGGTGAAAAACGAACTTTTTGCCGTCGATAACAACCGTATGTCCCGCATTGTTACCCCCCTGGAAACGCACAATAATATCCTTGTCGCGGCATAAATAATCAATGATCTTGCCTTTGCCTTCATCTCCCCACTGTAAGCCAACAACAACCGTATTCATAATATCCTTTAGTTCAAAGCTTCAAAACGCTCATTAGAGTCATTCGTCCTTCGTCCCTCATTCTTATTCGTATTCCTGAACGAGGGACGAAAAGTTTATTATCTTTCACCTGCAGTCTGGGATCCGCAATGGTTCCTATGAGCTTACCAGCTCACAAGCCATGAGCTCCTCTATCCTCTCGGCTGCATCGTAAAAATCTTCTTGGCGACAACAAAATGCTCGGCGACAAACTTCAGCTCCTCCTCAACGAGCGGTTTTTGATTGTGTACATTGGCGTAGCGGACAAGCTCAAGGATTTGTTTTGCTTCATTGTCATCCTTAAAACGTATCGCCATCCGATCATATACATTGCCAAAGCCCTTTATCCCTGAATATTCACCCACCGTGATCTTTCGTCCGGTATCAACTACTTCAGGCTCCCCCCTACCCAGTTCCTCATAATCATAAAGTTCATAATTACGCCGATCCTTAAGCGCTCCATCGGCGTGGATTCCCGATTCATGAGCGAAGGCGTTGGCGCCAATACCGGGCTGATTGATCGGTATAGGGATATCAAAAGCGTAGGATGCATACTTACAGGCCTTCCATGCCTTTTTTAAATTTATTTTTTCGTCGAGCTTATACTTCTTCATCCCGCTTCCGTAGGTAATGGCAAGTATCACGCTCACTAAATCAGCGTTACCCGCACGCTCACCTACTCCGTTTAAGCACGTATTAATATAGGCATCAACACCGTTATCGAGCGCGGCCCGTGCTCCCGCGATTGACGAAGCGACTACAAGACCCAAATCATTGTGGCAATGAATTTCAATCGGCATCTTGACCTTCTTTAAAATTTTATCGATACGCTCATAAATTGAAAATGGGGTGTCATAACCCAACGTATCGCAATACCTGAATCGATCGGCGCCGGCGGCTTTCGTAGCCTTGATAAAATCGATCAGATATTCTATGCGCGAACGTGAAGCATCTTCAGCATTGATGCCCACCGCTTTCATGCCCATCTTTCTAGCAAGTATAATTGAATCGCATGCGCTCTTAATAATTTCCTTACAATTAAGCTTTCCCTGGAATTTATGCTTGATCATCTGATCGGAAGTAGAAATGGAAAGATTAACATACTTAAGCGTCGGCACATTTTTTATCGCAAGCTCGACGTCCGCGGTAATAGCCCGCAACCACCCCGAAAGACGCAGGCTTTTAATAACGTTGGTATCAGCAAGCTCTAAATTCGCATTTAGATAATTAATTTCATGATTGGTCGTCGGAAATCCGAACTCGCTCTGAAAAACACCCATCTGGTCAAGATAGAGGTTAATCATCGTTTTCTGCAGTTTCGAAAGGCAAATCCGCGAAGTTTGCACTCCGTCCCGGTTTGTCACGTCGACTAGATAAATTTTTGCCATAATTATTCCCCCTTTTTAATATGCGACAGACGCATCAAGTGTTCTACCTAATAAAATACAGGCTTTCTACCCACGAATATAAGCCACATGCGAAGCACTACGATAGGAGCTTGAGAAGCTCATCCGCATCGATCTTAAAGATCTTAAATATCTTCTGGTTATTGATCAAGAAAACATTACTATCGGTAACCCCCAATTCCTCGGCAAGTTTGGTATTTTCACGCATCAGGATATCCGCATCGCGCGAACGAGAGAGTTCTTTCACTTTCTTATAATCGATTCCTAAATTATCCAGAATCTCTACCCAATACAGGTTATCAATATTCTCAAGCCGCTGCGTCAAATACTCATTAAACTTAGTCGGATATAACTTCTTAATTGCGAGCGCAAGCTTGGTCTCTGAACGCAAGCTTTCTGCTTCAGGAGCCTTAGAAACAACAAAGTGAATGGCCACAGGTATATTATTCTTCCGGGCAAATTCAAGCAGCGGTTTTAGGACCGCACCCGCGGATTTATCCTGTATGCTCACGAAATAATCAAGAGCTCCCTTTACTTCTTTGCGCTCAAGAAAAAGAAAAAGTCCGCCCAGCTCTCGCCGGACCGTAAGGCTGCCCTGTTTTTCCTCAAAAAACTTAGAAACCTGTTCGAAACTCTTTTCGGCCTTTATTGCTTCAGGGATAATAAAGTATGGTAAAAACTTTACGTTATGCTGCTTGATAAGCGCCGCGGCCTCGGGAGTCCGGTAGTCAAGTTTTGTAAAATTAATCCCAAGGAAAATATTCTTAAGCGCCTGCTCGGTTGACGCCGTGATGCACGTCGGACACTGTGTGTCGGTAATGACGGTCGCATCGATCTTCGTCGCCTCAAAATAGCCGCACATACTGTTCTGCTCCGCCGGCTGCTGGCAACGGCTCATTAAACCTTCTTTGCGCGGACAATCAGCATCCTGAAAACACGCCGGAATCATTTTCTTAACCGCGATATCTTCAGCGACATCCAACGAGAGTTTGCGCGACTTAAGCGCCCAATCTTTTATCGTGCCGCCAGCGGCATCGATCTCAATGACGCCGACCTCTCTTCCGCGAAATGCAGTGGCAAGCACGAGGGTATCGTTAACCTTAATTGCCGGGGCAGCTGCCATCATCGGGCCGCTTGAAATAATCACGTTTATCCCGGGAAATTCTCCGGCAAGGAGCGCATTTTGTTCATCACCCAATGAAGACAAAAGTATAACAAACGACGCCTTACCCTTAAGATCAGCAAGGGTAGTAGTGAGGGCCGGCTCGTATTCATCAACCGCTACTCCGGCTTTTTTGTGAGCATCGAGGGGGGTCAAACCGATCACCGCTACTTTAAACTTGCTCCCGGCGCTTTTAAACTCATGAATATAGTGCGGAAGCACCCTTCCAAGCTTAAGGTTTGATGAAACAAGCCGTAGATTATTTTTTTTGGCTCCCTCCTCCAGGAACTGCGAACCAAAATTAAACTCCGCCTCGCCAACGCCTAACGCATCATATCCGATTTTTGCGAGTGCCTGATAATAAAAAAGGCTTCTTGTTTTATCCAATGTCGGGTTCTGACTGGCCTCATCAAGGGGCCCCCCTGCCGTGAAATCGCCGGCATCCAACACGATAGCATTCGGTGTATTTTTCCTGATATCGTCAATTACTGCGGCACGCCTACTTACTCCGCCGCCAACCGATGACGGGCAATGTCCGCACGGATATAACGACGCGTAGGAGTTACCGGTATATACCACGGTAATCTTCTCGGCTCGGACGACCATCGGCATAATAAAAAGAACAATAAGTACGAGGAATATACGCCGGGTAAGGGGTCTTTTTTTCGCTTTCATAATTACGTTTCTCCTTTTTGTATCGGAATTTTCCTACATAATACCATGACCACAACAAATGCAAACTGCGATTAAAGTTTTACACTTTTTACCGACACAATGTCAGAATTAGCGGCAATCTCACCCAGCACTTTTTGAGTCATTGGATTATCGAGATTAAGAATCGTTAAAGCGATGTCTTTGGGTGTCTTTCTGCCCAGACTCATACCGGCTATATTAATATTATTAGAACCGAGCGTTGTACCTAAAAATCCGATCACCCCCGGCTTATCCCAGTTGCGAATGACCAACAGATAATCCGATGGAACGACCTCAACATGAATATCGTCAAACATGACAAAGCGCGCTTCTTTGTTGGCGAACAACGTCCCCTCAAGTGTTCGTTCCTCCTTGTCGGTTGTTACCACAACGCGCAACGAACTCACGTACTCTTCTTCTTCGCGGCGGCTAATCTGTTCAACTTTAATACCCCGTTCTTTAGAAATTTCTAACGCGTTAATATAGTTAACGTCCTGTTCCATGCTCGTCGATAAAACCCCTTTCATGAATGCCGAACCAAGAACATCGGTTTTATACGAAGAGATCTCGCCCAGATAGAATATTTTTACGGTTTTCACGCCGCCTTCGGTAAGCTGAGAAATGAATTTCCCCATTTTTTCTGCCAGGCCGAAATACGGCTCAATAATCTTGTAGGTTTCGGGATCAAGCTGCACGTAGTTAGCGGCATTCCTGATTGCTTTACCCAGTAACGCGTCGCGCACGCAGTGGGCAATTTCAATCGCAACGTTAAGCTGCGCCTCTTCGGTCGATGCAGCCAAGTGCGGCGTTACCACAACATTGTCAAGCTCCATGAGCTTAAAATCTACCGGTGGCTCCTTGGAGAAAACATCGAGCGCCGCGCCGGCTATCTTTTTCTCCTGTAAGGCGACGTAGAGTGCCTCTTCATCAACGATTTCTCCGCGCGCGCAATTGATCAGGAACGCTTTTGGCTTCATAAGGGCAAACTGCTTAGTAGAGATTAAATGCCTTGTTTCTTCGGTCAGGGGCGTATGTATCGTAATAAAATCGGCGCGTTTTAACAGCTCGTCAAGCTCCGCGAGCGTAACGCCTATCTTTCCCGCCACCTCTTGCGAAATAAACGGATCATATGCCATAACGTTCATACCGAACGCGATCGCACGCTTAGCCATCTCTTTTCCGATTCTTCCCATACCGATGATACCGATCGTCTTAGAATAGAGCTCAACCCCCTTAAATTTAGAGCGCTCCCACTGCTTGGCTTTCAACGTAACATAGGCAGGCGGGATGCTGCGGGCTACCGCAAGCATCATGGCAAAAGAATGCTCGCAGGTTGAAATGGTATTCCCTCCGGGCGAATTCATCGCGATAATACCTTTTTTGGTAGCGGCGTCAATATCGACGTTGTCCAGGCCAACACCGGCGCGCCCGATTACTTTCAGGTTATGCGCGTGTTCGATGATATCTTTGGTAAACTTGGTGTCGCTTCGGACAATCGCGGCATGATAATTGCCGATGATCTTCTTTAATTCCTCGGGAGGCGTCTTATATTTACAGTCAACGGTGAACCCGGCATCCTGCAAAATTTTAATGCCTTCTTCAGAAAGCTTATCGCAAATAATTACCTTATGCATAGAACACCTCCTGCAGGCGCGCAAGCGAAGCGCCGACGGTAAACGTATAACCCAGATCTTTCAACACTTTCTCAAGAAGTGAAAAACACATCATTAGATCCTGCTCGTTGATCCAGCCCATATGAGCAATCCGTATGATTTTTTGTTCGAGCTCACCTTGCCCGGCGGCAATACTGACACCATATTCTTTTCGCAGCTTCTTTACGATATCTTTCGCGTTCATGCCGGCCGGAGAGACAATCGCCGTCACCGACGATGAAGGCGACTTGGAAAAAATCTCAAGGCCGATCGCGCGCGCAGCTTCCTGTGTCGCGTACGACATTTTCTTGAAACGCTCCCACATCTTTTCAATACCGTCTTTTCTTATCAACGCCAGACTCTCCCGAAGCCCGATAATGAGGGTCACTGCCGGGGTAAAAGGCGTATCATTTTTTTCATAAGCCTTCAGGGCTCTGGTAAGGTCAAAATAATATTTCGGAAGCGTAGCGCTTTTTAAAAAGCCTTTGGCTTTCTCGCTAACGCTGATAAATCCGAGTCCCGGCGGAAGCATGCAACCTTTCTGGGAGCCGCTGACCACCACATCGATGCCCCATTCATCGGTACGCAACTCATCTTGCCCCAGACCGCTAATCGCGTCAACAATAAGAAGAATATTTTTATCGCGCGTTAAAGACCCCATTGCCTTGATATCCAGCGTTGTTGCGGTTGAAGTCTCCGAAAGAGTCGTTAAAATACCCTTAACATTTTTGTGAGTGTCAATAAGTTTCATCAGGTCAGCCGTCTGCGGGATCGAACCCGAAGGAACGGTATGGACCACCACGTTAAGACCGTACGCTTTCCCGATTTCAACCCAGCGTTCGCCGAATTTTCCGGCGACTACCGCAATGACGGTGTCTCCCCCGGAAAAGAAATTACAGACTGCCGCCTCCATCGCCCCGGTTCCCGAAGAAGCGAAGGTGATGACGGGATTTTGTGTGCAAAAAAGATATTTTAATCCTTCATTGGTCTCTTTCAGTATTTCGATAAATTCATCGGTCCTATGATGCATAATCTCTTGCGCAAGAGCTTCTCGAATCGATGCGGGCACCGGTGAGGGACCTGGAGTCATCAAATATCTACGCTTCATGAGAACCTCCTTCAATAAGCAGATGACTTACGCGAGAATACTTTCCCGTCTCGCCTTCGGCTTGCCGAGGCGGACAAGCGTAAGTCATAGCATAAATTGTTTTTTATACATACAAGCGTCTGCGAATTGATCCCATAATCCCCCAGGATGTGCTGTTGCACTTCACGATCTTTCTGCATTGGTAGCTTGAGAAATCGCACGTGCCATTTGATCGCATTGTTAGTTTTATTTTTTCTCATGATTCGTGGGCATAATGACTTCATCGACAATTCCATAGTCCTGCGCCTCAAATGCACTCATGAAATAATCACGGTCGGTATCCGTGCGTAATTTTTCGATAGATTTACTTGTATGCTTTGAAAGAATTTCATTCACTTTCTCGCGTAACCGTAAGATCTCGTTCGTCTGACGGGAAATATCTTCTGCGGTTCCCTGCACGCCGCCCCAGGGCTGATGAATCATGATACGCGAATTCGGCAACACAAACCGCTTATTCTTGGCGCCGGCAGCAAGGAGCACCGCCCCCATGGAAGCAGCCTGACCCACACAATAGGTTGCTACATCGCATTTAACAAACTGCATCGTATCATAGATTGCAAGGCCCGCAGTGATCACGCCGCCCGGAGTATTAATATAGAGGTTAATGTCTTTGTTGACATCCTCCATTTGCAAAAAAAGCATCTGCGCGACGACAACATTAGCAACCATATCGTCAATTGCGGTTCCGATAAAAACAATTCTATCCTTAAGGAGACGGGAATAGATGTCGTACGCTCGTTCAACATGACCGCTTTGCTCGATAACCATGGGTACGTACATTTGGTTTTTCATACCACTCCTTTTTTTTGAGCATTCAGCGTTGCGCTTGCGTTCACCGACCCCTGCTAGCCGATAACTGAAAGCTGTCCTGTACCTTACTTACGTAGGTAAGAGGACTGGAAGCTGACTGCTTACTGATGTTCGTAATGAGCAAGGCTCAATATGTAACCGAGAACAACTTCAATGAGATTGTTTTCCGCAGTTATATGTTCATTGCGCGCAATCGCGTCAAGAATGTAAAAAAGGCGGACCTCGTCTTCGGCAATCGGCCTAAGCTTTTCGTCTATATCCTTCTTATGCTTTTCGATATCGGTTTCGCTCGCCCCGCGCGCCTGTAAATTATAAAGCTCGCGCTCAACCAGTTCTTTATGATGACGCTCTACATCGCCCTTGGGCAACTCCACGGTAACGTCCTTGAGGAGGCTTTTTACAACCTGCTCATTAAGCTTCTTACGGCGCTCGCGATTCTTTTCTACAAACAATTCGCTCGTAACCGCCTCCCTAAGACGCGCGCAATCCGGATACGCAGCCCATTTAGCGAGCGCTTCATCGTCAAGATCCTTAGCAATAATTTTTTTTACGCTTTCTTTAAGATTCGTCAAAACCTTTTCTACTTCTTCAGGTTTTACGTCCGGACGCATATCTTTGACTTTAATGCCGGTGTAGGTATCCTTGGAGATATCAAGCTCCGGCCTCACCTCAAGCTCAGCGCAAAACACAAGCGCCTCATCGGTAAAGGTAACATCGTAGATGCGCGGCATGCCCGCGGGGATGATTTTTTGCTCGGCAATTGCTTTATTGTAATACTCCGGAAGCTGGTTCCGGAGGAACTCATCCTTCAGACGCGGACCGTGCTGCTTCCGGAGCACTTCAAGCGGCGCGCTTCCCGGACGGAATCCCGAAACTTTTAATGATTTTCCGATTTCAACAAACGCATCGTTCCGTTCTTTAATAAAATTTTCTCCGCCTACTTCTATCGTAAGCACCCTTCGAACTTTATCCAATTTCTTAACTTCAACCTTCATTGCGTTAACCTCCCCGGAGACTACATTTTAAAATCTTTCCCTAGATAGATTTCCTTTGTTTTCGAGTCGTTGATAAGTTCGTGGGATGTTCCGGAAATCAATATTTTTCCTTCTGCGATCAAATACGCTCGATCCGTTATTGAAAGCGTTTCGCGCACATTATGGTCGGTAAGCAAAATGCCTATGCCGCGTCGTTTAAGCTCGGTAATGATCTCTTTGGCCTCGCCAACCACGATCGGATCAATACCTGAAAATGGTTCATCTAACAATAAAAAAGACGGATTTGTCACCAGCGCGCGCGTGATTTCAAGCCTTCTCATCTCACCGCCTGAAAGCGTGTATGCCTTGCTTTTACGCAAATGTGCGATGTTAAGCTCGCCCAAGTGCTCCTCGAGACGATTGAAACGCTCAATGCGCGTGAGTGGTAATGTTTCAAGGATCGCCAGTATATTTTCTTCGACCGTTAATTTTCTGAATACCGATGGTTCCTGGGAAAGATATCCGATCCCGTACCGTGCGCGAATATGAACCGGCAAATTGGTAATATCCTGATTATCAAACAGGATCTCTCCTTGGTCGGGAGAAATCACGCCGACTACCATATAAAACGTCGTGGTCTTACCGGCACCATTGGGCCCAAGCAAACCGACAATTTCCCCCCGCCTTACCGCAAGAGAAACGCCGCGCACCACGGCCCTGCCGCCATACGACTTTGACAAATTGTTGACTTCAAGGATTTTCATCATGAAAGCACATTGAGTTTTTATAGTTACCGGTTCGTTACGTACTCGATTCTTTTTTTTCTTTTGGATAGTAAATCAAACGGGGGCTGCCTTCAAGAACAACCTTTTTGGTATCCACGTAATAGGTTGCTTTTTGCGCATAAGTAATGTTATCCTCACGCACAATTTGCACGTTACCCTCAGCAACAATTCGATTCATTTTTTTAGCCGTGGTGTCAAAGAAAACATACGCCTTATCGCAATAGAGCTTTCCTCCTTGATTGGTAACGACAACTCTATTATTAAAAACGGCATTACCTTCGTTATATTCCATCTCAAGCGGGCCATCGCAGGTAATCGTAGTATATTCCTTGCCGCCTTCGGTGGGGATCGTAACCTCGATATTGTCCTTTAAGGACGCGTTCATGTTGTCTTTATTAAGTTTCGCTTTGTCTGATTTTATCGACATCACATCATCTTTGGAATAATACTTCGCCTCCATGTTGTCGATATTGACAAACTTATCCTGGACTATCGCTTCTGTTCCCTTGATTTCCCAGTCCCGTGAGCCGTTCTCTTTATAGTTAGAAAGATAAAAATCTTTAATGGTTTGATTCTGCGGCGCTTGAGACTCAGCGGACAAGCCAAGAGGGATAATCATGGCGGATAATAAAAAGGCTATTTTGATTGCTCTCATCAAGTCTCCCTATATGCAGGTTCGCATAAAGCTAAGAAAAGTATATTACTATACCAGAGAAAGGCTTAAAGTCAACGAGAAAGGGGTATGAAAAAACAGAGCCAGCGTGTCACGTGTCAATGCGTCAAAACTTTCCATAATACCCTGACACTTTGACGCTTTGACACCCTGATACCGTCTTAAATTTGCCGGGGGTTGCGAAGCCAACGATAGACTTTCTCGTTAAGGTGTTGACTGGCTAAAATAAGATCAACAATCTCTCTGACCGCACCCTCTCCGCCGCGAGCGCACGTTACATAGCCGGCTGCTCTCTTAACGACCACAGGCGCGTCGCCCACGGCAACACCCAACCCAACACGCTCCATGAGACCTAAATCGATTAAATCATCCCCAATAAAGCATATCTCGCCGGCGCTAACGCCGTATCTTTTCTTGATATCGTGAAGAACGCTTTCTTTAGGCAAAATCCCGCCGATAACTTCCTCAACCCTCATATCGCGTGCCCTGCGTCTTACTACCGGAGAATCCTTGGCGGTAAGAAAAATAGTTTTGATTCCCGCTTTCCCTAAAAGAAAAATCCCCAGGCCATCCTTGACATTAAAAATCTTTAGCTCACGGCCTTTATCGTCATAAATAATCTCGCCTCGGGTCAACACTCCGTCAACGTCAAGGATAAGTAATTTAACTTTCTTAAATAATTTCTTAATATATTTATTCATGTACGTTTTGTAATTTTTGTTGAGCGTTTAGCGGATAGCGATTAGAAAAACCAATTAAACTATTTATTTTTATCTATACGATGATGAATGATCCTCAAATTTTATTGTTTTTTCTTTTCTCTACTAAACACTACACGGCGCGAAGCCTCCCTGCAATGGGACTAACCGCTAATCGCTTTCCTAAACAATCCCCGCCGCAATCAAGTCCTGCACGTCAAGCATCCCTACAGGTTTATAATTGCGATCGACGACAGGGACTTCATCGATTTTACGTGTTTCAAGGATCTTAAGCGCCCCTGAAGCAAGGTCTTCATCGTGTACAACAACAGGATTCTTGGTCATAACCGCTTTGACTTCTTTCTTCAGGAGATTTCGATGACGCTCTAAGTTACGTCGCAGGTCACCATCAGTGAATATCCCTACCAACCGTCCCTGATCATCTACCACCGAAGCAGCGCCGGCGTGCGCGGAAGTAATTTTTACTAAAACATCCTTTACGAGCGCCTCGGCGCTAACCAAGGGGCTAAATTTCCCTTTTCGCATAATATCGCTTACTTTAAGCAACAGCTTCCTGCCTAAAGAGCCACGCGGATGAAAAAACGCGAAATCCTTTTCCTTAAAACCCTTTGCTTTTTGAAGCACAACACTTAACGCATCACAAATCGCAAGTGTCGCAGTTGTTGAGGTGGTCGGCGCAAGCCCAAGCGGGCACGCTTCTTTATCGATCTTGACGCTTACCACGCTATCGGCATAACGAGCAAGGTTTGATTTAGGATTTCCCGTGATCGCAATCATTTTTGCGCCGATATGACGGATAAACGGGATAAGATTCTTCACTTCTTCAGTCTCACCGCTGTAGGAAAGCACGACCACGACATCTTTCTCTTCTACGCGTCCTAAGTCACCATGAACCGCCTCTGCCGCGTGTAGCCAGAAACTAGAGGTACCGGTTGAAGAAAGCGTGGCAGAAAATTTTTGACCGATAATCCCGGTCTTACCCATACCGATAACGACAATCTTGCCCTTACAGGCCGCCATAATAGTCGCGGCTTTGAGGAAATCGCTATTTAAACTTTTCTTAAGATTTAAAATCCCATCCGCCTCAATTTCCAAGACTTCTTTTGCCCAGCCTAAAATTTCCTGTGGTTTAAATTTATACATCGCTTTTCCTTATAGTTTTCTATACATAATCGTATCACTGAATACGGGATGCAAACAACACGTTGACACTTTGACGCTCTGACACATTGACACTTTTCTAGACTGCTACCTGCCGTATCGCCAAAAGCTTCTCAAGAAGCGTGTGCACCTGCGTCAATGGATACGAGGTGCTCGCGTCAGAAAGCGCGCGCGCCGGATCCGGATGCACTTCCATAAAAACGCCGTCAACGCCGCAGGCAACCGCGGCAGAAGCTATAGGGCCAATAAACGCCCTGTCTCCTCCGGAAACCCCTTTGCCGGCCGAAGGCCGCTGGAGCGAATGGGTCGCATCATACATTATCGGATATCCGAACTCTTTCATGATCAAGAACGAGCGGAAATCAACAACAAGATTGTTGTAACCAAAAGATGCGCCTCGTTCAGTTATCAAAATATTTTTATTACCGGCTGACTCAACCTTCTCGATAATATATTTAATATCCTGCGGCGCGAGAAATTGCCCTTTTTTTATGTTAACCGTCTTTTTTGTTTTAGCCACCGCGACGATTAAATCGGTCTGACGACAAAGAAACGCCGGGATCTGAATAACATCGAGCACATCGCTTAAAACTTTTACCTGATGCCGGCAATGCACGTCGCTTAACACCGGTACTTTGAATTTACGCTTAACTTCCTCTAAGATTTTAATACCGGCTGAAAGCCCCGGCCCTCTAAACGATTTTACAGAGGTACGATTGGCCTTATCGAAACTTGCTTTAAAAACAAATGCTACCTCAAGTTTGGCTGCGATATCGCACAGTTGCGATGCAATAGCAAGAGTTTTCTGTTTATTCTCAATAATACAGGGGCCGGCGATGAAAATAAATTTTTTCTTATCCACACTATCACCTTCCGCGATCCGGCTTCTGCGGATCGCTCCGTACTCGACTGAGCGCGTCAAACCGTTTATTTTCCGGCGCGCGCGAGCGCAAGCGAAGCCTTAATAAAATCTCTGAACAACGGATGAGCGCTATCCGGCTTTGATTTAAACTCCGGGTGGAATTGACAGCCTACAAACCAAGGATGATCCTTGACCTCCACGATCTCAACCAGCCCCCCGCGCGGATATACCCCTGAAAAAACCATGCCTGCCTTTGTTAGCGCTTCTTTAAACTTATCATTAAACTCATAGCGATGACGATGCCGCTCTACGATTTTATCTTTCCGGTACGCGCCGGAGGCTTTGGTCCCCTTCGTAAGCAGGCAATCATATCCGCCAAGCCGCATTGAGCCACCGAGCACCTTCACTCTTTTCTGCTCTTCAAGTAGGCTTATGACCGGATATTTAGTATCTTTATCGAACTCAGTTGAGTTAGCTTTTACAAGCGAGCAGACGTTCCGCGCGAATTCAATAACGGCGGCTTGCATACCAAGGCAGATCCCGAAAAACGGGACCTTCTCTTCTCGCGCATACCGGATCGCCGCAATCTTGCCCTCAATACCGCGATGGCCAAATCCACCGGGTACCAGAATGCCCTTCGCTTCGCGCAGATATTTTTGCGCGCCATACTCCTCAATATCTTCTGAATCAACCCTTCTAATTACCAGGCGCGCATCATTCGCGATACCGCCATGCGCAAGCGCCTCATAAATAGATTTATAGGCGTCTTGATGCATGATGTATTTTCCGACGACCGCTATCGGAATCTCGTGGCGCGGCGCACGAACCACTTTTACGACTACGTTTTCCCACTCGGTCAATTCCTTGTCCTCGCATTTTACGTTAAGCAACCGCGCCACCAGGCGATCAAGCCCCTCTTTACGCAACATCAACGGAACTTCGTAAATACTTTTTACGTCCAATGCGGGAATCACCGCTTCGCGATCAACATTACAGAAAAGCGCGATTTTTTCACGAGTTTCCTTATTTAGGGCTTTTTCGGTGCGACAAATGATGATATCGGGGATAATGCCGATTTCACGCAGCGTCCCCACGCTATGCTGAGTTGGTTTGGTTTTAATTTCCCCGGCTGCCTTGATGAACGGAACGAGGGTCACGTGGATATTGATCGCATAGTCCTTACCGACTTCTAATTTTAGCTGCCGTATGGCCTCCAGGAACGGTAAACTCTCGATATCACCGACTGTACCGCCGATTTCAACGATCACCACATCAACATTCTGTTCGTGCGCCACCTTTTTTATCCTATTTTTTATCTCATCGGTTATATGCGGAATTATCTGTACGCATTTACCAAGATAGTCTCCTTTACGCTCCTTTGTGATAACTGAAAAATAAATTTTTCCGGTTGTAATATTATTAGCGTTACTTAATTTTGCGCGTGTAAAACGTTCGTAGTGACCAAGATCCAGGTCAGTCTCGGCTCCGTCATCAGTTACATAAACTTCACCATGCTGAAACGGGTTCATCGTTCCCGCGTCAACATTAAGATAGGGATCACATTTAATAAGGGTAACTTTGAGACCTTTTGACTCAAGAAGCTTCCCAAGAGAAGCCGCAGCAATCCCCTTTCCTAAACTTGAAACTACTCCGCCGGTAACAAAAATATATTTAGCCATAGTGTTTCCTTATTCTTAAGCTGTCAGCCAACAGCCCCGTTTCCTTTAATTATTCAATAAGGTTCGGGGCGTCCCGCACCTTATTATAATAATATTGGAAACGGGACAGCACCCGTTTTCTTTATTTGTTTATCAAGGTTCGGGGCGTCCCGCACCTTAATATAATATTATAGGAAACGGGACAGCCTTCAGCTTTCAGTCTTTTAAAAAATATTCTCCAGCTGGCAGCTGATAGCTGAAAGCTGGTAGCTCGTTACGCCACAAACAACGTCTTCGTTGAAAAGATAGGCTCTGTGGTCAGGTTGACGCCGAGCCTGCGTAATCCGGCTTCATCGCCGGGAGTGGGAATATGCGTCATGTGCACTTCACACCCTTGTAACTCTTTTAATTTTTCCATTGCCAACTGAGCAGCGGGGTTGGTCCCCGCGCTGATAGAAAGTGCGATCATTGTTTCTTCTAAATCAAGGCTTACGGTTCGAGCCGCCAAAATATCTTTTTTAAGATTCCTAATCGAATCGATAATCGCCGGCGGCAGAAGATGAATCTTGTCGGGAATCCCCGCAAGCTTCTTTATCGCATTGCAAACAAGACTTGACGCCGAATGCATCAAAGGCGAATTTTTACCGGTGATAATCGTGCCCTCATGCAACGCGAGTGCCGCGCCACAATAAATGCCTTCATTTCCTTTTCTTGTCTGCTCGGCTTCCTGGGCCGCAAGACGCGCAGGATTCACAACGCTTCTATCCTCAGGCTTGATGTCGAGCTCCTCCATTAAAAGCTCAACGCGCTGCACGGTTTCTTTATCGACAAAACCAAGAAGATATTCGCACGCGCATCGAAAATATCTGCGTATAGCCTCCTGACGCGCAGCTTCCCGGACGACCATATCGTTAACAATACCGAATCCTGCCCGATTAACACCCATGTCGGTTGGCGATTTATAGATAGAGTCTGAACCGGTAATCTTTTCTAAAATCCTGCGCAATACTGGAAAAACTTCAACGTCACGGTTATAATTAATCGCGCCTATTCCGTATGCTTCAAGGTGAAACGGATCAATTAAATTAAAATCACTAATATCCGCTGTTGCGGCTTCATAGGCGACGTTAACAGGGTGCTTTAATGGTATGTTCCAGATAGGGAACGTTTCGAATTTCGCATAACCGGAATTAACGCCTCGCTTATGGTCATGATACAGTTGCGAAAGGCATGTCGCCAGTTTTCCGCTACCTGGCCCGGGACCGGTCACCACCACCAGGGGTTTTGTAGTTTTAATAAGCGGATTTGCCCCATAACCCTCATCGCTGACAATCATCTCAATGTCGGTAGGATAACCCTTTGTAAAGCGGTGCGTATAGACTTTTATATTCTGCCGTTCGAGCTTATTCTTAAATATTGTCGCGGCCGGCTGATTATCAAAACGGGTAATAACGACCGCGACAATGTCAAGTCCCCGATCACGCAGATCATCAATAAGCTTAAGCGCGTCAACGTCGTAGGTGATGCCAAAATCAGCGCGCACTTTACGACGTTCGATATCTCCGGCGTAAATGCATAAAATAATATCTGCCTTATCTTTAAGCTGCTGCAGGAGCCGCATCTTTACGTTAGGATCAAAACCGGGTAAAACCCGCGCGGCGTGATAGTCAAAAATAAGCTTACCGCCAAACTCCAAATAGAGCTTATTATCAAACTTTTTTACGCGCTCCAGGATCGCGTGCGACTGCTCTTTAAGATATTTATCGTTATCAAAACCGATTTCTATGCCGGGGATGTTTGAGGGAGCGCTCTGGTCCCTATCCTGGATGTCTTGAATCTTTTTTCCCATTATGCTCTCCCGCGATGGTTGTTATAAAACGTTGTCCGTATTTTTCAATCGAGTGCAGAGCGTGTAGTGTTGAGCGTATCGTAAAAGAAAAAAATAATTAAAACTGTATCCGTTCCTTATCCTGCGATCTGCTATTTTCTCCAAGAGCGTATGAGCTATGAGCTTTTTTACTTCTTACGCGACACCCTTCTCGCTCAAGATCCGCTCTACTTTTTGTAAATCATCTTCAGTATCAATCCCCCAGGAATCAAAGAGCGTGTCGATAACTTTAATTCTATAACCAGCCTGAAGCGCGCGCAGCTGCTCTAACTTTTCTGCCTGCTCCAGGCTTGAAGGAGGCAGGTTCTTGAACGTATAAAGAAAATCCTTAGTGTACGCGTAAATACCAAGATGTTTATAGTAACGCTTCGGCGAGTTTTTCTCCCGGTGATACGGAATCGGAAACCTTGAAAAATATAAGGCATAGTCATTCTGGTCACAAACCACTTTAACCATATTTGGATTATGAATCTCTGTTTCCTCGTCAATTTTTTTTCGCACTGTTGACATTACTAAAGTTGAATCATCAAGCATCGTTTGCGCAAGGCTGTCGATTGTCGAAGGATGCATCAGGGGCTCATCCGCCTGTATATTGACAACAATACGCACATCGATGTCGCGCGCAGCCTCTGCAATACGATCAGTTCCTGACGAATGTTGAGGCGAGGTCATGACAACGTTCGCTCCAAAAGACGTAGCAACTTCTTCGATCCTGGGATCGTCGCAGGCAATAATAAGCGAATCCAGAAGACGCGCCTTTGAGGCATTTTCCCATGCCCACTGCAGGATTGTCTTATCTAAAAGTGTGCGCAAAAGCTTAACAGGGAGGCGTGTCGAAGCGTATCGTGCGGGAATTATTCCGAGAACGTTCATGATCTCCTCAAATAATATTTATACACCGAAACAACAACTGGCCTTTCTCATCCCGTACGAAATGTAGTTTGTAGTTGGTTGCTTGTTACATCATTGTGCCATTGCCCCGGTCAAACTACAAACTACAAAATTACAAACTACTTTCCTGACGGTTGACGAAATACGCTATACTTTGCTCGTTTCAATCCGCTGTACGAGCTCATGCGGATTTGTCGTTGCCGCGCCCAGTTTTCCTACGACAATACCTGCCGCATAATTAGAAATTGTCGCCGCCTCAGGTAATGTCGCGCCGGCCGCGGCCGCAACCGTAAACGTAGCAATCACGGTATCTCCGGCGCCGGTAACATCAAAGACCTCTTGGGCTGCCGTTGGTATGTGGTATTGCTTGCCTGCGGAAAAAAGCATCATGCCGTCTTCCCCGAGCGTCAACAATAACGCCTGAGGCTTTAATTTATCCATGATAATATCAGCCAGGATGGGTATTTCTTCTTTACGCTTGATTTTCATATTCGCCATAGCTTGCGCTTCTTTTAAATTCGGGGTCAATGCCGTTACATTCATATAATAATCAAAATGCTCTTCTTTCGGATCAACCGTCACAATTTTATTCTTAGACTTGCAAAGCCCGACCAATTCTCCGACCAGCGTCGGATTGATCACTCCCTTGCCATAGTCCTCAATGATCACCGCGTCAAAACGATTAATTTTTTTACGAACGGTATTAAATATTCTCTCGTTCGTTTCAAGCGAAAGAAATTCAACCGATTCCCAGTCAATACGTAACATCTGCTGATGCTGGGCAACAACTCGCGTCTTGATAGTTGTAGGGCGTAACGTATCCTTAATAATAAGGCTTGTATCGATATTTCCTTTTTTAACGAGGGATGTCAACACGCCGCCAAAATGGTCCCCGCCGAGCACTCCGCAGAGGCTTACGTTCGCGCCGAGTGAAACAATATTTAAACCCACGTTCGCCGCGCCACCACATACGAAGTTCTCCAGGTTCGCCCAAAGCACGGGCACCGGGGCCTCGGGAGATATGCGTTCAACCTTACCAAAAATATAATGGTCCAAGATAAGGTCACCAACGACTAAAATATTTACTTTTTTAAACCTTGAGATTATTTTTTTGAAACGCTGGATAGGTGTTTTCATGATAGTACACGTTACTCCCTGCACAAACGACATCCCTCGTGAACTGTGTAATTATACCATCGTAATAAGAAAAATCTACTTAAAAAAGGCCATACGTTTCGGCGTTTACGTGCGGACAAACGAAGGGCTCTTTTTAACGAGTAGGCTGCACAATGCCCAGATGCCGTATTGCGCGTATGCGCTCAAGAACCGGCGGATGACTATAGCTCAAAAAAACCTTGAGAGGGTGCGGGGTAAGATTCGAAAGATTATCAACACTTAACTTTTTAAGCGCGACAACAAACTCGTCGGGCTTGCGGTAGGTGGACACGGCAAAACGGTCAGCAGCATACTCATGCTTTCGCGAAACGACACTCTCGATCACACCAACAAGAAAATTAAGGGGCTGGTAGAGAAAGCCAAAAAAAACGAGACTCGCATATATAGAAATATCGTGCATCCGGAATGCCGCGAAAAGATCGCGGTTATTAATAAAAAAAGATAAGATATAAAACATAAGTCCGCTCGTTACGATCGACATGATAATTCCTTTCGTAACATGACCCTGTTTATAATGGCCTATCTCGTGCGCAAGTACTGACACAAGCTCATCGGTCGTGTGACGCTCAATTAAGGTATCAAAAAGCGCAATGCGCCGAAACTTACCGAAACCCGTAAAAAATGCATTGGATTTCGAGGATCTCCGTGACGCATCCATTTTAAAAATTCCCGCAAGGGCAAACTTTTGAGTCTGCGCGTATCGCGTAAGGGTTTCCTTTAATTCTCCGCCCTCCAGAGGAATAAACTTATTGAAGAACGGCATAATCAGAACCGGGGCGATAAAAAGAAGAAAAAGCTGAAACAACGTTACCACCACCCAACACCAAAGCCAGGCCCACTCTCCCGTTTGCACGAAAAACCAGATAATAACCGCCAGCACCACTCCTCCGATACACGCGCCAAGGATAACGGTCTTGACCATATCGGCAATAAAAGTTTTAACGGTTGTTTTATTAAAGCCAAATCGCTCCTCGATTACGAATGTATGGTAGGCCGAGAATGGCGTTGATAGTATAAGGCTTCCCGAGAAAAGAAGCCCCGCAAACACAATGCCTGCAATAATTTGATTGGAAGAAACCGCGCGGGCGAGTGTATCAAAAACGTTGAACCCGCCGGCAAGAATAAAACTAACGGTCACGATCGTAAAAAAAGTACTTTTGAAAAGCGAAAAATGCGTATTTACTGTAAGGTATTCCTGGGAACGCCTGTATTTTTCTGAATCATAAAAACCAGAAAATTCTTCCGGCAAGCGCGGCGAAGCGCTCCGGACGTTAAGCGATTCGACAAAAACATTCAGAAGATATTCCCCGATAATGATTGTCAAAATAAAAAGGAGATAGATATTCATATTCGTGTACCGAACAATCGCGCATCCCTGCGCTTTATGCTGCACTCTCAACAACAAAGGAGGATCCCAACGGTCCTCCTTTGACAATCGCAAATGCTCATAATCGGACTAAGCCCGCAACGGGCGGCGAACCCTACGGTAGTCATCGCTGAGCCTAACAATATCGGTCTCGCGGAGCACTTTTCCGCATTGCACCTCTATAATCTTAAGGGGCTTGGAAGTAGGATTTTCCAGGCGGTGAACACAATTCTTGGGAATATAACTGCTCTCGTTCCTCTTTAAATAGTAAACGTGCTTCTCTTTCGTTATTTTTGCTCGACCGGAAACAACCACCCAGTGCTCGCTACGATTTTTATGCTTCTGCAAACTCAAACGATGTCGCGGCGAGACCACAACAAGCTTAACCCTATACAAGCCTTTCTCTTCGCTTAAAACTTTATAATACCCCCAGGGTCGCGTAACATTCATACACTCACCTACATCCTAAAATTACTGCCAACCATCTTATCGAGCGGTTTTAACGCGTGGTTAGCGAATGCGTTTGAAACCGTAAGAAAATGCAAATACTCCTCAAGATTACCGGTCCGATTTTTTTTGCTAAGCACCGTGCGGTTCTGCCGCAGAGCGCGAAAATCCTGACGCACGCGTGAACTCGCGGCAACCGATAGTAATTCCTGTTTTTCTTCGTTAGTGAGTTTTGCCATACTTTTTCTGTAATCGTTTAAATTCTTTTTCTTTCTTGAAAAGATAAAAATATTCCTTTATCAACTTCCAGTCAAGATTACCCCTGCAATGCGCCGCTATCTCCTCAATGTCGGCATATTCATGCACGATGCGGCCTTCGTCATTGGCCAGCGCCTGGACCTTAAGACCGATAATATCCTCGGGGCACACGACGGCTAGACTAAGCGCTCCGCTAAAAAAGGAAACCTGGCGCGCGCGGGCAAGCATCGAAAGCGATATAGCCCTGAAGGCGTGGATAAAGTCAATTTCTCCAAAAAGTTTAGATCCGGCAAGATACTGAGAAACATTTTCAGTCTTGTGAACACAGGTATAATCATACCTCTTCATTACCTTCGCTACTTTCCCGACATCGTCGGCATTGATCAAAAAATCCAGATCCATCGTCGAACGCATAATGCCAAGAGCGCCAAGGGCAAACCCGCCGATAACCGCGTACTGCACCCGGGCTTCCTCGAAATCCTTGATAATAAGCGGTAAAACCTTTTCAAAATCCATTATACACCTTTATAAATTATACATTCAGTAAGAAAAAACCACAAGAAAATTCAAAAGAATTAAAGCAGGGCCGCGGAAACCGTGTCAGAAAAAAGGAATCCTTTCGCGGTGAGCCTGGTATCAGACCGCCCGAGGCGTACGAACCCCTCACGCGCTAACGCGGGTAGCTCTTTTTTCTCTAAATCAAGAAAATCAAAACCGGTCTTCTGCTTAAACCACGCGTGGCTCACACCCTCGGTGGTGCGTATCTTGACCGCGGCAGTTTCTTTGGCGGCCTCCTGGACCCTAAGGCGTTCGGCTGACACCGCGACCGAAACTCCGCGCCCAACACGTTCGATATATTTTCTGATATCGGAAATATTTTTCCGCCTCTCGCCGTCCCGATAGGACGCGGCGGATGGTCCAAGTCCCAGGGAAGGTTCGTTGCGCCAATAATGCATATTGTGTCGCGAGTAAAAGCCGCGTTTTGCAAAGTTAGAAACCTCATACCGAATAAACCCGTGGCGTGCCAGAATCTCATGCGCGCACTCATACATACGCGCGCTTACCGCGTCGTCGATGTGCGCGATCTTTTTCTTCTGAAGCCGTTTCGTCAGGGGTGTTCCTTTTTCATAGGTAAGTGAATATATAGAAATATGCGCAACCGGTAACGTCAGGGCCTGGCGAAGTTCCTCTTGCCATTGGGCGAGAGTCTCGTTCCAAACCCCGTACATCAAATCAATACCAATATTGCCAAATCCATGCTGCGCGCAGGCGAACACGGCTTCCCGGGCAACCCGGGCGGAATGGAGCCTGCCGAGCATATGCAGTTTTACGTCGCAAAAAGACTGCACACCAACACTGATACGGTTAACCCCGTATTCACGCAGCATCCTAAGGCGCTGCCTATCAAGGCTCTCCGGATTGGCCTCAACCGTAAACTCATGCGCCCGCCGGCGCGCGTTTGTCAATGATGCGAGTAATTTCTGCAACAACAACACCGGCAATACCGTGGGTGTGCCCCCACCGATATACACGCTCGAAAAATTATCGCCGCATAATCGTATTTGCCGACATAACGCGTCGATATAACCTGCCGCAAGGGTTGCCCGGTAGGGTTTGCTATAAAAATCACAATAGCCGCACTTTTTTCTGCAAAAAGGAATGTGGATATAAAGAGAAGTATTCATGTGTTATAATGCTCCAAGCTGCAAGCCGCAGGCTGCAAGCTTTTGGGTGCAAAGCCTGTGACCTGAAGCCTGTAGCCTGCAGCATAAATGATTATAGTACAATGAACCCAACTGTCTACCTAATCCACTCTCCTCCGTGTTGGCTTAAAACCCCGCCCTTAGGGCCGCTCTATCTTGCGAAGTATAGTACCCAGAAGGGTATCCCCTGCGGCATCATCGATTTAAATAAAGAACTTTTTCTTGTTTCAAAGAGTTCAACCGCGAACTGGCTTACGCTCAGCCGCTCCTTCGAAGAAAATTTATTCGCCGCGACCCAAGAACGCTATCCGCATGTATTAGAGCACCTGTACCGGACGATTGAGCCCGCATCTTTCATCGGTCTTTCCCTTTTTAAACGCAACCTCTCCTTCGCACTGAGCCTGGCAGAAAAAATTCACGAACGTTTTCCGTCAAAAAAAATTATTTTGGGCGGGCCGGAAACTCTGGTTCTTGACCGTTCTGGCCGGCTTGATCAGCGCTACCGCTGGGTAATCGGGGAGGGAGAAATACCTCTCTATGCAATGCTTCAAGACGACGCCATAAAGGTCCAACGCTTTCGGGAGATCGAAGAGCTTGACACGATACCGTTTGTTGATTTCGATGTTTTCGATCGTGGACATGATGCGCGCGCCCTTCCCATCGTAAGCTCTCGCGGATGTATCTGGAGTTGTAATTTTTGTTCGGAAAAAAATTTGTATAAAAAATTCAGGCACCACTCCCCTGCCTATGTAACCGGGCACATAAAGCATCTCGTAAAAAAGCATAACGTACACACCTTTATTTTTTGCGACTCGCTTATCAATTATAGCAACGGATGGCTGAGCGAATTCTGCGAATTACTACTTAAAGAAGAACTGGCCATACAGTGGGAGGCTCAAATGCGGGTCGACGGGGCTTTTCCTCTGGAACTAGGCAGGTTGATGAAAAAAAGCGGATGCTACAACCTGTTTGTAGGGCTCGAAAGCGCGTGCGATAAAACGCTGCGTTCGATGCAAAAAGGCTTTACGGTAAAAAACGCCTTGGATTTTTTTATAACGCTTGCGGACGCCGGCTTACAATTTGAAATAAGCCTGATTCTTGGGTATCCGGGAGAAACCCATCAAGACTTCGAGGAAACGATCGAGTTTATCAAAAAGAATAAAAGAAGCATCCCAAAAATAGCGCAGGCAAACCAATTTGTGGATTATAATAATGAATGCGGGGATGTGTCTCTTCCCGCCGAAGACGCGCAAAAAAAAATCCAACGATTTTGCGCAATGCTCGCGGAAGAAAAAATAAGTTACACACGAAGGTATATCGGTAACCTGATGTATCCGCACTGCGCAAAAGGCGCGCGATAAAACCCTCAAACGATGGGTACGTAGGATCCTGCGTTATCTCAGCTCGTTCACTTTCGATTCAAGCGATGCTATCTTTAATTCAAAATTTCTTATTTTGTTTTCCAAATCGATAATCTTAAAATCGCGACTAGAAACCGTTGTTTCAACGCGGCTAATTTTACTGTCGGTACTATCTATTTTTGACTTAGCGGTTGAAACGCTGGTGTCGACATTGTCAATTCGTGACTCAAGAGAAGTTATCCTGTTCTCAACCTTCTCTAATGTTGATTGAAGCCTCTCAACCTTAACGGTCAGATTTTTGACGGCAATATCCAACCTTAACACCAGCGAATTAAGGTTTCCTTCAGCCGCAAAACAAGTAACTCCTGCGGAAAGTACGAGAGCGCCCGCGACGAGAAAAACAACAAGCTTACGCATACGACCTCCTTTTATTAACACGCGTCATAACTGCCACCGCGTTCATTATCCCACCACATCGCAAAAATTCAATATTTTTATGGTATAATGCGTTTTCCGGTTACAAACCGCACCTATAGTGTACCATGAAAATAGAGCTTATTGCCACCCAAAAAGTGCTCTCGCCTACCCAGATAGCCATCGCAGATTATTGCATTAATCCCTACCAGGGATGCGAATTCGGCTGCCTCTACTGCTATGCGCACAAGAATAAAAATCTTAAAGACCGAACGATGGGTACGTATATCGGGGTTAAGATAAACGCTCCTGCCGTTCTGCGGCAACAACTGCAGTATACGCGCCCCAAGCGCGTTTTACTTGGCTCAACAACCGAATGTTTCCAATATCATGAACTAAAATATAACGTCACCGAACAAATTTTAGCTATTCTTAACACGTATGAAATTCCCTACACCATTCTTACAAAATCATACCTCATCAAGGAATACCTCCCCCTTATTGCTCATAACAGCGCAAACAAAATATATTTTACGTTTAACTGCGCGCGCGATACCCTTATCGAGGCAATTGAAAAGAATTCATCAACCATCACACAACGCCTCAATGCAATAGGGGCTATTCTTAACCATACCATTGACTTACGCATACATGTGGGCCCCTTTATCCCCCATTATTCCTCATTAGAAGATATTCTTATGCTGCTGCCGGAAAACGTGCGCGAGATCGATATAGAACTTTACCACCACAGCATGGGCAACTTCGGCGAACTCCGTTCACGCATCGAGCAGGTCCTTGGTGCCCAGGCGAGTAATGATCTTGCAGGAGTGTATGCGTGCGAAGAAAATTATATGCAGTTTGCCGAACAGCTCAAAAACCAAATAAAGGGAATTCGGAACAAAAAGATACGTTTTTACTATATCGTCCCCGCGTACAATGCGTTTTACGGCCCTGGCGCCGACTACGAAACTCCTCTTTGAAACATACCTGTTTAGGTGTGATAACTTCGTAAAAACTACTTGCGCGAGCCGGGAAAGATTGCTACTATCAAACCCTATGAAAAAACCGTTTTACAGCGTACTTATTCCTACGTATAACCGCAGCGCGTTCCTGCGCATTGCTCTGCAATCCGTCCTCCGGCAAACCTATTCTGATTTCGAAATTATTATTATTGACGATGGCTCAACCGATACAACGGCTGATGTGGTCGACGAATACCGGAAAAACAGTAACCAATGTATCTGGTATCTGTATCAGGAAAATAGAGGGCCTGCCGCGGCGCGCAACAGAGGCCTTGCGCTGGCGCAGGGAACATTCATCTGCTTTCTTGATTCTGACGATCGTTTCCTTCACAGCAAGCTACAAAGAACAACCGACTATATCGGAAAAAATCCTCACTGCAAAATCTTTCACACCGAAGAAATTTGGTATCGTAACGGCGAATATCTTCCTCAAAAAGCGTACCACGCCAAACCGTCAAGCTTTGTGTTTAAAAATTCCACCCGCCTTTGCTCAATAAGCATATCGACCGCGGTTGTGCATAAAGATATTTTTAGCGATATTGGGACGTTTGACGAACGCCTTCCTGCCTGCGAAGACTATGATTTCTGGCTCAGGGCAACCGCCGTATACCCGGTATTGCTCATTCCGGAATATTTAACCATTAAGGAAGGTGGTCGTAACGACCAGCAATCAAAAAAGTACCCGCTCATGGACGGGTTCCGGGTAGAGGCGCTAAAAAAAATACTGACCGGCGGGACACTGGATAAAAAAAACCGGGCGATTGCGCTCAATGAACTAAAAACTAAATGCGAAATTCTTATCAATGGCGCGCATAAACGCGGGCTAGACGCTGACGTTGTTCGCTACCGCGCGATTATTGAAACATTACAAGCATCGAACAATGAACGAGCCTATTGATCTTGCGACAATCATCAACGCTGCATTTTCATTGCGCCTTAACAAAAACCAGTTGCGCGACGTCGAACGCCTCTTTTTTGAAATAATGCGGCGCGAGCAAACTACGATAACGGAAATCATAAAAAAAATTGCAGACACCACCGGCGCAAGACGCGCTCCCGCGGGAAGCCGTTTTTCAATTCTTAAAGATGCGCTCATCAGTCGGCGCTTCCCAATCACACACAAGCATCACGCGATCGCCCCTGGGGAAGTATTCTTGAGCCAGGTCCGCCAGCCGCTTACCCACAACCAGCCGGCGACCATTCCGTTTGTGCCTAAAAAAATATTCGTCGAGCGCGATGTGCGTGATTCTGACCTTTTAAAACGCTTTCGATGCGCATTCCCGGATACGACGGTCCAACAGGTTGCACGATACGCCGACTATCTGGAACAAGCCCCGTTTCACCTGTCAGGCTTAAAGGAACCTCTTGTTTTCATCGTAAAAGAAAAGTGGGATTTTATTAAACCCTGCCCCTGCACCAAGGGGCACCGGTCATGCGGCTACTGGATATTTAATATCGGATTCGGCTGCCCTTTTGACTGTTCCTATTGCTTCCTGCAGCAGTACGCCAACTTTCCTGGAGTAATCCTTCCCGCCAATATAGATAATTTTTTTGAAAAATTTAACGCCTCCGGCCTTGCCTCACTCAAAAAACCTATCCGCATCGGAACCGGTGAATTTTGCGATTCGCTTGCCCTTGATTCGATAACCCATTACTCTAAAAACCTTATACCATTTTTTTCTACAAAAAATGTTCTTTTTGAACTCAAGACAAAGAGCAATGCGATTGCTAATCTACTGACCATGCCGGCACCCTCGAATATAGTTATTTCCTGGTCGTTAAATCCCGCATCGATCGCCGAACGCGACGAAAGAGGCGCCGCGACGCTCGCGCAACGTCTCCACGCTGCCGCGACAATACAGGAGCGCGGCTGGCGCATCGGCTTTCACTTTGACCCCATCATTCATTCACCCGATTGGGAAGGACTCTATCAGGAAACCGTTCGCCTGCTCTACGCAAAACTAAAACCTCCCTTTGCCTGGATTAGCTTAGGAACGTTGCGCTGCCACCGGGAGCTTAAAAATCGCTCGGAAACACGCTTTCCGGAAAGCACTATTTTTTATGGGGAGCTACTTCTGGGCACAGACAAAAAATTGCGCTACCCCCATCACCTACGTAAGGAAATTTACGAAAAGATGACCACATGGATACGGGTCTGCGATACTAAATCTCCGGTTTATTTATGCATGGAGGATAACGAAATGTGGCGAGTGCTGGGCGAGAACTTTACTTCGAACAAGGCAGTTGAAGGTTATTCAGTCGGACGTTGAACGTAAGCCCAATAATGCGTTAGCATTATTTGCCCGGAGGGTCGTTCCTTGAATTTCGCAGGAAATTCAAGAGTGTTTACGAGGTATCCGGAAAAATGCACCTTAACCTTTTGGTGCGTTTGCGTTTTTGTATAACCATTGCAACAGCAATAAGTTATATATCAAGCGCATATCCACGCTTCGCAGGCATTTTTCCGGTAAGTGAATACGAATGGCCACGAGTTAAAGATTCGTGTGAATTCGTGTTTTACAGAAAATCTTCCGGGATGAGCACGCGAGCATCAAAACGTTTAACGATGCGATAACTAAGCAGGTAGCAGAAGGGGTTGCGCCGCTGGATGTTATCGATAAAAAGATGAAATGCCAAGCTCACCGACACCAAAAGAAACGGTGTATTCTGCGAAAGCAGCGCAAACGCCACAAACCCTGCGATCAGCTCCCATGAATGTAGGATGAGATAAATTCTACCGGACCGCACGTATGTTGAGCCAAAAAAATCTCGAAAGGTAAAGGTACGCAATACCAGGAAATAATCAACGCAATGATCTATGTCGATTAGAATCCCTGCCGCCGCAACGCCCGCAACATACCAAAGATTGTTAAACTTTAGATACACAAACGACGCGAATATAGCGGTGATGAGCAAATGAACGCCGATATCGAAAAAAGCCCAACCGATTCTATCCTTATCCGTTAATGATTGCTGATTGCAAAACATACCGCTTAGTACGTTGTTTTAATCTTAGTATTTGGGTAATAATGCCGCAGGATCTCCTCGTACGTATAGCCCTGGGAAGCCATAGCCATCGCGCCCTCCTGGCATAAACCAACCGCGTGGCCAAATCCAGCGCCCCAGAAAAGAAGCATAACCGGCTTTTTTTGAGGAGAAAAAACAATCTCGACCCGAAATGCGCTGCTGCGCAATTTATCGAAATATTCCCGAATTTTCAAGTCCCCGCTAAGCGTTACTTTTTCCGTATTGAACGCGACGGTAAGCGCGTCATAGTGGGCGGCTTCCCCTTTCTTTGCCGGGACAATATTTTTTAACCGAGAGAGAGGAAAACCAAACGCAAGGGCAAAATCCTCCGCATCGTACGCGCGTTGCCAGCGAAAACTACTTTTAGGATAAGCGCAAAAAACGAGCGGTTCTTGCCGCATCCAACGCTCCTGGCCGTACGCGGAAGTAAAATCGCTATTGACTTCCTGGGTAATTCCTTGGGGCGCATCAAGTTTATTCACCAAATAATGAGCCTTACCGAACAGATCGGAGCGCGAACACCCACCGCAATTTGCGTGATAAAATGTTTCAATCGGCTGATCCGTTTCAACAATGATTTCACCGCGCGTATCGTCAACCGCCCTATTTGTTGCCGGCGTTTCCGCAGATAAACCTTGATACGCTTGGCAATGCACCTGAGAACAAACATCAAAGCCTTCTTTTTTATGCCGGCCCATACCCTTTAAGGCGATGGTCCGCGCAGCGATCGCCTGCGCCCGCAAAACCTCCGGCGCCGCGGTAGCCGGAATCTCAGAAGGAAGGACCCCATATAAATACTCTTGAACATTTATCACATTCGTCAACGTCATACCTCGGTCAGAAGGTATAACGCGCAAGTCTCCGCGGTACATCCGATCAATCTCTTTATGCCAGAAATTACCGCGCCCATACACAACATCGAGCACATAAAAAGAATACAGATTGCTCTTGATGCGCAGCGGCAAGGTGAATTTGCGAAGAACCGCGCCGGTATCATAATCAAGCACAAACGCATTCTTTTTCTTATATACCAATGTATAAAGCTTATCTTTACGCGCCTTCATTGTCCGGGTGCCATCGGTAATACTGTAATCATCTCCCCCGCGAAAGCTAAATTTACTCAAATCTTTGCCGATACCGACGGTTATCAAGGGAGCGCTTTCGGTGCGCTTGTAAAACATCAATTTTACCGTACGCCGAGTTTTATCGATCATGCGCCTCAGCTCAGTAAAGAACGTATCGTCGAGTTTGCTTTTAACTTGCAGGAGCTGCTCTTTCATTTTCTCGTTATCGGGATAAAAATTAATGCCCCGGGCCGCATACGAATATGCCTGCTTGTAATCATTAATCTTAAAAAGACAATCGCCTAGATAGTAATTTGCCAGACGTATACTGGGGTCAAATTGAATAAGTTCGGAAAAAACTGTAGCGGCCTCTTCGTATTCCCGATTTTGATAATAAATTTTTCCCAGACGCGTAAGCGCAATACCGTTTTTCTTAAGCGCAAGCGAACGCCGATACCACTCGATAGCAGCCTCTTTTTTGTCAAGAGCCTCAAAAATAAGGCCCATATACACCGCGCTCTCCCAGTCTTTTTCTTTTACTTTTTTGTAGTTCTTGTAGGCAAGAAGCGGCTTTCCGGAAAGATAGTAAAGAGAGCCCAAATATTTTCTGACCGCACCATCTTCGCTCGTGGCAAGGAAACCTTCAAGCGCGGCGATTGCTTTTTCATACTCACCGTTTTCTTTAAATACCGCTGCCTGGCTCAGGGCGACCTTGGCGCTCGGCTGCGCCGCGGTCTCCTGCGCCGCCGTAGGAAAAATGATGGATAAAATCAGTAACAGGATAAAAATATTTTTTTTCATTGCACTATGAGCGCTGCAGGCCAATCGAGGTGCCCGATTGCAGATTACCGATGGATTTTTTTAAACTCAATCAAAATTCTGTCATCTTTCTAATTATCTGAGACCTTCTCTACTGTGACCTATCATCTTATCTATAAGCCATAAATTATCAATTATGAGCTATGAGCCTTTTCTTTCAGCTCCAATTACAGCAATCCGGTGATGTTGCGCGTGGCGCAGGAATTGCTCCTTCTCCAGGATAAGAACGCGGCCGCATTCAAGAACCAACGCTGCAGCTCGTATACGCCCAAGCAGCCGCACCGTTGAGGGCCCCACAACCGGTACATCAAACCGCACATCCTGATTTTTTTTACTGAATTTTAAGACAACACAGCCTCCTCCGGCAATAGACGCGCCGCGTTTAATTGTATTGTCGGTTCCCTCCAGCGCCTCTAGAGCTACAACGCTTGTCTTTTTAACAACAATTGTTTGCCCGACATCAAGTTCGACAAAACGAGATATGGCGCCAACGCCATAATTGACATCGTCCTGACACTCACGAGAAAGAGCACACGCGTTCATAAACTCGCCGGTGGCAAGATATTCGGCAAGATACGTGGTTGAATCGAGAAAGGTGATGCCGCGCGCCTCAAGATAATGTATGATTTCTCCAAAGATCGCGTGCGGCCGAAAATCTTTAACCGTATCGACGAGTGATAAAAGTTCTCGATCCCAATGTCTCTTATCAAATATGCGCCAAGGGCTAATTTGTCCGGCCATAATACACTGCGTCACGCCCTGCGCGAGGATCGCGTCACGTAAGTCGCCGAGTTTGCCAACACCAAGCCAAAGGGTTGTATCGACATACCGGGAAATACTCCGGCTCGTTTCACCCTTGAAACAAAAAGCGGTCACGTGAATATCTTTGTGGTGAGTTTTGATATTCTGAGCAAGCACTAGAGGGAAGTTGCGATTGCCGGCAATAATTCCAAGCTTCATAACGATTCCCTGTTTAGCTGCAGGCTTCTCGCTACCTGCCTTTAAAGTTTGCGGCCTGCAGCGTGAAGCTTGACAATAAAATTACTTACCGATTCCCCTCTTTGACGATGAAATAAATTCAAGGAGGTACGTTATTTCGGCCGAAGAAGAAAGTTCTTTCTTTACTAATTCCTTTGCGTGTGCAAACGGATGATTATCGAAAAAGAGTATCTTAAATGCTTTTTTAAGCTTTGTTATGCTTGCAAGCGAAAATTTAGCTCTGCGTAAGCCTACGATATTAAGCCCGCGCACGAGAGCCGGATGCCCATCGCACATCGAATACGGCGGAATATCCTGAACGACTTTCGAGCAACCACCGATGATCGCATGGCTCCCTACACGGCAAAATTGATGTATTGCGGACAATCCGCCGATTATTGATTTGTTTTCGATGGCAACATGCCCGGCGAGTGTCGCGTTATTGGCGAACACATTGCCGTTACCGACAACGCAATCATGGGCAACATGAGAATAGACCATAAAAAGATTATCGTCACCAACGACAGTTTTTGAGTCTTTCTCGGTGCCGGAATTCATGGTCACAAACTCCCTGATAATATTCCTGCTACCGATTGCCAGATAGCTTCGTTCCCCCTTATATTTCAGGTCCTGCGTGATGCTGCCGAGCACCGCGTAAGAAAATATACGACAATCCTCTCCGACGTGAGTATTTCCCAACACCTGGGCAAATGAATCAATAACGGTCCCAGAGCCGATGGTGACGTTATCACCAATGACCGCATAGGGCCCCACAACAACACCTCGGCCAAGAACTGCCTTCGGGCTAACCAGAGCTCGTGAATCGATCTTAGTAGACATATCGCATACTTCAAGCCACAGACTTCAAGCTTCAGGCTTCTCAAAAATCAGTGAGCCTGCAGCCTGGAGCGTATAGCAAGTCTCCTATATTTTTTTATTATATCAGAAATTATACGGCGGGCAAGCTTTGAAGCTTTTTCAAAAAATAAACGTATTGCGTTGTATGTATTACGTATTGCGTTTAACGCTACCCACTCAATACGCAATACGCAATACGCAATACTCAATGCTCAATACTTCTTTTCTAAACGCTATACGGTGCGCAGCCGCGCAATGCCTCCCCGTTAGGGGATCCCCATAGGGGACTAAACGCTATACGCTTCTCTATGATGTGACCAGCGAGAACATCAACTCAGCTTCAGCAACAAGCGTATTATCTACAAACGCTTTGGCGATGACCGTGCCGGTTTTTGTCCTGATTTTACCGGCGATAACTTCCATCACGAGCTGGTCTCCCGGCAACACGGTTTTACGAAATTTGACTTCGTTCGCCGCCATAAAGAAAGCAAGTTTTCCTTTATTTTCTTCACAGGCGAGCATTAACACCCCTCCCACCTGCGCCATTGCCTCGACAATGAGTACACCCGGCATTACCGGGCGTCCGGGAAAATGCCCCTGGAAAAAGTGCTCGTTTATCGTGGCATTTTTTATACCTACGGCCCGTTTTCCTTTTTCAAGCTCGATGATTTTATCAACCAAAAGGAACGGATACCGGTGCGGTAAAATCTTTAGTATCTCTTCAGCGCTTACCTCTGCCCCGGATTGCGGAATGAATGACGTTGTTGAAGCCACGCCGCTTACCGTCATCCGTTCTTTGTGCCGGCGCAACTTCTGCAACAATTTAACATTAAGCGAATGGCCGCTGCGTATGGCGATCACGTAACCCTTAAAAGGGCCGGCAGTATACAGGTCACCGATTAAATCAAGCACTTTATGCTTTACAAACTCATCGGCAAAGCGAAGCTTATTTTTCAGCAACGCTCCATCCTTGGAAACGACAAGTGTATTTTCGTAATTAGCGCCCTTGCCAAGGCCCGTATCAAGAAGCGGCCCAACCTCCTGCTCAAGACAAAATGTCCGCGCCGCATAGGGATGATCATCCGGTATAGTCTCCCCGTCAATAACCAGATCAATAAACCCGGAACCAATCAGCGGATTATTATACTTTAGGGCATATGAAATACGTAATTTCGGGTAGGGAAAAACAGCAATACTGGAATCTCCCTCTTCAATTAATATCGGTTCCTTAATACGAAGATACTGGCGAGCAACGGGTTGCTCTTCGATTCCTGTTGTTTGTATCTTTTCAACGAAAACTTTCGCGCTTCCATCGAGGCCCGGGATCTCTTCGCCCCAGAGGTTAATCTGCACATTATCAATATGTAAGAGATGCAGTGCTGCCATAAAATGCTCAACGGTATGAATTTGAATGACGCTGGTGCCTATCGAGGTGCGCCGAGGGAATTTCTCCGGATCAAGCACCGAATAAAAATCGGCCTTTATGGCCGGGGCGTCCGGTATGTCCTTTCTGATAAATATAATGCCGGTATTCGCTGACGCCGGAAGGATATCCATGCGAGTGTTCGCTCCCGTATGAAGCCCGATACCCTCAAAGCTGACTTTTCCCTTAATGGTTCTTTGATTATCCATACATCCTCTTTATTCTTTAAGCCGGTCCTCGAGGGCCGCGACTTTTTCTTCGAGCTCTTTTATCTTCTGATATAATTCAGGGAGTTTCTGCGTCAACGCGATCACCCTCATCGCTTCATCGTGCGGCCGCGCAGGATAGCCGGAAACAAACGTCTTAGCAGGTACTGACTTCGTAACGCCGCCCTGTGCCCCTACAACCGCGCCGTCACCGATATGGATATGCCCGACAAGACCTGCCTGGCCCGCCAGAATTACATTTTTCCCGAGCACCGTGCTACCCGATATGCCTGCCTGAGCGACAATGGTGCAATTCTCTCCAATAATCACGTTATGGGCGATCTGGACAAGATTGTCTATCTTCGTTCCTTTTCCGATAACGGTTTTATCAAACCGGGCGCGATCAATCGTAACATTGGCCCCGATTTCAACATCATCCTCGATAACGACAGTGCCGATTTGCGGAATTTTTTCCTGAACCCCCTTAACCATCGCAAACCCGAACCCATCGCTCCCGATAACCGCGCCGGAATGAATAATAACTTTTTTGCCCACAACGACACGTTCGCGAATACAAACATGAGGATAGATAAGACACGCTGCGCCTATAATAGCGTGGGCGCCGATATAGCAATGGCCATAAATAATTGTCCCATCGGCTACTGACGCGTCAGCCTCAATGATTGAAAAAGGGCCAATCGAAACATGCGCGCCGATTTTTGCTTTTGGGGAAATGATTGCCTGGGGGCTTACCCCTCGAGGATACACTGCCTCCTGAGGAAAAAAAACGCTCGCAACTTTCGCGAACGCTAACGATGGATTTTCGGCATGGACAAACGCTTTTCCGGGCGCAGAAACGTCCCGATGGGCGATGACTGCGGATGCTTTGGTCGAGTCAAGAAGTGTGGCATACTTAGAATTGGCGAGGAACGTTATGTCACCCTCGGCTGCCTCTTTGATACCGCTGATACCGCGGATAACGATCGAGGGGTCGCCGGAGACCTCACCACCAACGAGATGAGCGATTTCTTGTAAGGTAAGTTTCATATCCTGCCGTTTTTCTTTGCGTTACCACGCACCGTTACTGCGCGCTGCCGTGCTCATGAAACGGCAAGGTTATTTTTTGTAATTTTCGTTGATAATCTTTAATATGTCAGCGCTGATATCCATTGATTTATCCGCCGAATACAACACAGCACTGGCACTTAAAATTAAGTCGAAATTATTCTTCTTCGCATAATCTTTAACCACATTTTCGATATCCCTAAATATCTCGATCGCTTTCTCATCCCTTTCTTTACGCAGGTCAATGATAGACTGACGCTCAAGGTTTCTGAAGTCTTCGGCGGCCTTGACGATCTTTTCCCTCTCTTTCTCCTTCTCGTTTTCCTTAAGCACGCTCGCTGCGCTCTGCATCTTTTTTATCTCTCCCGCTTTCTGTTCCAATTCTTTTTCTTTAGCATCTTTTTTTACTTCAAGCTTCTTATCGTATTCCTTGGTCTTATCGTAATCATTGTAAACCTTCATAAAGTCTACAGAACCGAACTTAAGATCTTTGGCATAGGCACCTGTTGAAAAAATTCCCACAAGGCCCCACACAAGCAACACAACGATTATCTTTTTCATCTTCCCTCCTTTAACCATCGATGTATATTATTTTCGACAATGTACTAAAACCGACGGTACTCACGTTTGTTACCGCACCGGCATACTTAAAATGTCCTGCTGACGTTGAAATGAAACTTGCCTTCTTTCTTTGTCTTACCGGGCTCCTCATCCAGAGGCCAGCCGTAATCAACATTAACCGGGCCTATGGGAGTTTTCACACGTAACCCTAAACCCACGCTCGACTTTAAATCGGTGCTGAAGAAATCTTCATTATACTGCCACACATTGCCGGTATCATAAAATGCGGCAAGTTTTAGAAAATCGATCAACGGGTAGGTATACTCGAGGTTGGCGACAAACATCGCTTCACCACCTATCGGATCGTCAGTCTTTGGGTCAACCGGGCCGACTTTACGCTCGGAATACCCTCTGATCGTATTGGCGCCGCCGGCGAAGAACCGTTCGTAAATCGGGATCTTCTTGGTATCGGAGAAGGTATCGCCAAATCCTGCACGCAGTCGAATTTCAGTCACCGATTTATTGACCATCGGAATATAAAGGCTAAAACGTGTGGAGTATTTAAAAAAATCACGGTTACCTCCGAAGGGGCCGCCGGTAACCGCAAAACTATTAGGGAAATAAATACCGCGTAAGGTGCTGAAAACATTGTCTCGCGTATCATACGTCAACGACACTTCACCGCTGCTTAAATTAGCGGTCCCCTCTTCGTCTTTAAGGTCTTGGCCTGCCGTATTTTCAACGTCGCTTATATCAACCTTTTCAAAACGGTACGCTGTTTCGGCCCTTAGTATGTCTCCGAAGTTGCGTCCAAGCCGTAAATCGCCACCGGTAACACGCTCGTTATAACCGTAGCCGACGCCCGAATCACGTTTATGACCCTTTCGATATCCGTCAAATCCGAATGAATACGGGCTATCGTAAATATAGGGGTTCGTAAAACTCAGTTGATAATAGTCGGATAAGCTTCCTAAACTCGCGTATAAACTTAAATCCTGTCCGGCGCCGGTAAAAGTCTGGAAATTTTTATAGTCGAAGTTACGCTGGCGCAATTCCACAAAGCCCATAACCTCATTGATTGAGCTATACCCGCCGCCAAAACTCAAGTAGCCGGTTTTTGCTTCTTTCACGTCAACAATAAGATCGACCAAGTCTGCCTTGGCTCCCGGCTCGGTGCCAAAACGTATCTCTTCGAAATACCCTAGATTTTCAAGACGCTCTTTGCTCTTCTTCACCTTCTTACCGTCAAACTTATCCTCCGGATAAATCCGCAGCTGCCGGCGGATAACTTTGTCTTTAGTCTTTATGTTGCCCGTGATATCGATGCGTTCGATATACGCGATATTATTTTCAGTAATTTTATAGGTCACATCAACATTACCGGTCGCAGGATTCAAAGCACTGACGGGGTCGATTTGCGAAAAAATGTAACCTTTATTGAGGTAAATTTCGCGAATAACGGAAGACTCATCGTATACCGCCTGATTGCTAAAAATTCCTCCCTCTTTAAGCTTGAGCACTTTCGTAATATCCGCAAGAGCAACTTCTTTATTGCCCTGGATCGTTATGGTGCCTACGTTATACCGTCTGCCCTCGGTTATGGTGAATGTAACATACGCACCCTGGTCATCAAAAGTAACGTCACTGGTCGCGGTAGCGTCACTGTAGCCCTTCGATTTATAAAAATCTACAATACGCTTAACATCGTCGCTTACAACATCATCCTTAAACGCCGCCCACCAGTTAAAAATTCCGCTCTTGCGGGTTTTCACAACCGACATGACCTTTCGGGTGGAAAGTGCCTTGTTGCCGTTAATCGTAGCCTTAAGCACTTTAACGACGCGTTTCTCATCAATGATAAATTTTACCTGGGACTCGTTCTTCGCCTGATCGGTACTGATATCGTAGGTAACCGTCGCCTGGGAATATCCTTTTTTTACGTACAGGTCTTTAACCTTGGTAACGGCTTCCTGAAGTGTAAATTCATCAACAAAGGTTCCTTCTTTAAGCGCGACCGTTTCCTCAATCTTATTTTTTCGTATAAAACGCGCCCCCTCAACCGTAACCTTTTTAAGGACCGGTTTTTCTTTTACCGTAAACGTTACCACGACCCCGTCGGAGGTTTCCTCTTTCGAGACGTCAACAAATTCAAAAAACCCGGTCGCATACAGATTTTTGATGTCCTCGTTAACAATGTCTGCGCTATACGCGGTCCCGGCACGCATCTTTATTTTTGTAACGATAGAAGCGTCGCTGACAATTTTATTTCCAGAAATAGCGATTCTTGACACCGAACTGCTATCGTCAGCGCGGGCAATAAAGGAAAAGACGGCGCAAAAACAAAAAATAAGGGTAATAATTTTTTTATGCATAGGCGGTATTATAAATGGTTTACGCATTAAAGTCAATCGACTTAATGAGACAGCACTTTTGAAGCTACCAAAGGTAGTGCAAAAAAGTGCGTCGTCGAATTAATGATCCCCATTTTGCCTCTATTGATATTTTCGCAATTTCCTGTCGGGGAACGGCAAGGAAATTACGAGAGAATCTATCGGGTGCAAAATGGGGAGAATTATCCCGAAGTGCTCAGGTTAAATTCCACGGACGGAACCTCTATTCGTTCCCCTGCACCATTCCCTTCGCGAGATTAACGAACTTAGCGTACTCTTTAATAAAACCAAGATGCACACTGCCAACCGGTCCATTTCGTTGTTTGGCGATGATCGCCTCTGCTATCCCCTTATTCTCCGGAGTCATATTATAATACTCTTCACGCAATAGGAGCACGACCACATCGGCATCCTGTTCAAGTGCTCCTGACTCGCGAAGATCGGATAGTTGCGGCCTATGATCGGTTCGCGACTCGACAGCCCTTGAGAGCTGACTGACCGCGATGATCGGAACACTCAATTCTTTCGCGAGCGCCTTAAGCGCCCGGGAAATTTCAGATATTTCCTGCTGACGGCTATCGCTTTTCTGCATCCCGCTCATCATCTGCAAATAATCTACGATAATAAGTTGTATGTCATGGTGCGCTTTCAGCCTGCGTGCTTTTGCGCGTAAATCAAACACCGTGATCGCAGCGCTATCATCAATATACAGAGGCGCCTCTGAAAGCCTTCCTGCGGCGGATGTCAGGATCGGCCATTCGCTCGGCGCTAAAAAACCGGTACGGAGCTTATGCATATCAACTTTCGCCTGTGAGCACAAAAAGCGCTGCATAACCTGTTCCTTTGACATTTCAATACTAAAAATCGCAACCGGTATTTTTTCCACTACCGACGCGTACTCGGCAATCGAAGTAGCCAACGCGCTTTTTCCCATCGATGGTCTGCCGGCAAGAATGATCAGATCGCCGCGCTGCAGGCCCGCGGTCCTAATATCAAAATCGCGAAATCCGGTAGGAATTCCGGTTATGTGAGATTTTTTATGATAGAGCGATTCAATCAGCTCTATGCCATCCTTGATAATATCGCGAATATGAACATACCCGCCTTCGACTCGTTTGTCGCTGATCGCGAATATTAGTTTTTCAGCTTTATCGAGAATCGACTTGATGTCTTCGTCTTCCTTGTACACCGAAGAAATAATGTGAGTAGCGCTCGCGATCAACGAGCGCATGATACTTTTTTCTTTGATAATAAGCGCATACTGGGGAGCGTTAGCGCTTGAAGGAACATAATCTGACAGCGAGGTCAAATATGCCGTGCCGCCGATACGTTCTAATACTTTCTTTTTATTTAAATCTTCCGATACGGTAAGAATATCCGCCTTTGTACGCGAGTCAAAAAGCGAAAGGAGGCTGGCGAACACAAGTTTATGCTCTTCCCTGTAAAAATCGTCTTCGCCGATCACTTCGATGATTTCGGGGATGACTTCAACATCAAGAAGCATCGCGCCCAAGACTGCCATCTCCGCTTCGAGATTTTGGGGAGGGATTTTATCTAAGTACTGAGAAGTACCTGACAGGCTCATTTCTTTACTATCCACAAACGAAGCTTTGCCTGAATCTGTGAATGCAAATTGACTTTAAGATTATACACGCCTATTTTCTTCAAGGGTTCTTCAATAATAATCGAGCCCTTCTCCAGCGTAATTCCTTCATCAGCGAGCGCTTTCAGTATTTGTACCTCACCGATCGAGCCGAAGATTTCTTCCTCGTCTTTAACTTTAGCAGTAACGGTCAGTGATGATAATTTTTCAATTTTATCCTTTAGCTCTTCGATGGTCTTCTTCTCGCGCTCTTTGATTTTTTCCTTTCCTTTTTTTATTTCGGAAAGCCGTTTGAAGTTATCCTGAGTCGCCGGAAGCGCAAATCCGCGCGGTATAAGAAAATTACGCGCATATCCGTTTTTAACTTCGACGGTGCTCCCTTCCTCGTTAAATTTTCCAACTTTTTTAATGATAAGCACTTTCACAGGAATAACCTCCTAATGAACACATTACTTTTTTAAGTGCACCTGCACGCAAAAAAAGTAATAGTGTGAATTATCCCGACGAATGCTTCTAAAATTTAATAAATTTTAGAAGCGCATATGAGTCGGGGTTATCGATAACTTTCAAATATTTGTCACGTGTAACAAAAATCACTGTGCGAATTATCCCGACATATCTAAATACTCAAAAAATCTCTTCGATATTTCTTGAGAATATGTCGGGACCATGGCCCGAAGCGCTCCGGTTAAATATCCTGACCTCAAGTCCTGAGATTTAACCGGTATATAAGCGCGAGGGGCAAGAACCATTACCTCGGCAAATACGGAAGTAAACTCAAAAACCGCGCCCGCTTAATTTCACGGCACACTGCGCGTTGATGCTTGGCGCAATTTCCGCTGATACGGCGCGAGGTAATTTTTCCCTTTATGGAAACATATCGTCCCAGGAGCTCGATATTTTTATAATCGATCTCCGCGGCAAGATTCTTTTTGCAAAATACGCAAACTTTTTTTAATCGCGCAAATGCTGTTTTTTTATCGCGCCGTTCCCGCCGTTCTCCCCGCTCTTTTTTTTCTCCAAACATAGTTCCCTTTCCTTTTTAGCTTTCGGCTTTTGCAAACCGTACTCGTTATACCGTTTCACCCAGCTCAGAAACACTATTCTCGCTACCTTCGGGTTCCGGAGCGTCTTTAGGCTCTTCCCCTAAATCGATCTCCCGCGTTTCCTCTTTAACGGGACGCGGCATAAACTGAACATTCTCTGCGCACACCTCTATCGTCGTGCGTTTCTTTCCTTCATTGTCCTGCCAGGAACGCGACTGAAGTCTTCCCTCAATGCATACCTGCCTGCCTTTTTGCAAATATTGATTGCACACTTCGGCCATCTTTCCCCAGACGACAACCGTTAAAAAACAAACATCCTGTTGATTCTGCCCGCTCTTATCTTTAAACGTTCTATTGACCGCAAGTCCAAGGTTGGTAACTGCAGTTCCTTGCGGAGTATAGCGCAACTCTGGGTCTCGAGTTAAATTCCCGATTAAAATTACCTTATTAAAATTTGCCATGCCTCCTCCTTGCCCAGAAGGGCAACACCGGCGCCTTTACCATTGAGCGCCGGGTGTAGCTCAGAAGAACATTACCCGCACAATACCGTTAAGTGCGGGGAATAAGCCAAACACGCATACCCGCGCAATACCTTGCGCAGTAAGCGCATACTAGCCAGAAGGCTGTACTTGCTTATCCATTTAGGCAAGGTACCGACGTAATACCATTGAACATCGGGTATTAAGCGCCGGGTACCGGAACCGTTTTTGCCGCGGCCACCTGCTCCGGGGCTTCGCCAACGGCCTTCTTCTCTTCCTGCCTTAAAATTAGATACCGCAGTATTCGTTCCTCAAGCCGTATGGTCTCTTTTAAATCTCCCAGTTTATCGGTATCGATAAGATAATTCAAGAGCCAGTAGCACCCCTTATCAAATTTTTTCTTTCCCGCGGCAGAACTTTTCAAGAAGTACGTAAACGTGCGCTCTTTTGCCCACACGCGCGCCGCTTCTATTTTACCGCCTAACGCCTCAATCTTTTTGGTAACCTTGGCAAAAACTTCTCCCTGTTCCTGCTCGCTGATATCAGAGCGTACAATCACCATTGTTTCATAGTTTCTATCCATAGTTTATTCTCCTTGTTCAGAGGAACAATACCCGCGCAATACCGTTAAGCGCGGGGTATACAGCCCAGAAGGACAATACCGACGTAATACTTGTCCAGAAGGACAACACCGGCACTATTCCTTTAAGTGCCGGGTGCCAAGCGCCAGGTGTAGTTCACAAGAACAATACCCGCGCCTTTACCATTGAGCGCCGGGTGTAGTTCAGAAGAACAACACCAACGCCTTTACGTATTATACTTATTCATCGCGTACATACTACCGCACGCCGCCCAATCGCGACATGCCAAGACAGCTTTATCGATGCACGCTTTTACAATGGTGTTTTCTTGACTTGAAAAATCTGAAAGAACATGCTCAGTCGCATCACATCCTGCCGGCACATCAATTCCGATACGCAAACGGCTGATGCGTTCCTCACCCGTTTCGGCAATAACCGATGCCATACCGTTATGACCGCCGCTTCGCCCCTTGATGCGAAGCCGCATGGTACCCAGGGGCAGGCTCATATCATCATAAACGATCAGAATGTCATCAAGCGTAACGTTATACGCTTTAATCGCCCTTCTGACGCAGATACCCGAATTATTCATGAACGTTGCGGGCTTAACCAGTATAACGCTGGTGCGCCCGGCTGCGCAACGGACCGCGTGCCCTTTAAACCTCAACGCGCGTCTAAACCGCGCGCCGGCATCATGCGCAATTCTATCAAGAACCATAAACCCCACATTATGCCTATTGTGCGCGTATCCTGCGCCGGGGTTTCCTAAACCAAAAATTATTTTCACTGAGTCAGCACTCCGAACACACGGGCACCACGAGCCGTAAAACTATTTACCTTTTCCTTTTTCGGGGGCTTTACCTTTTTCGGGAGCTTTCTCTTTACCTTTATCGCCGGCTGCCGGTTCTTTTGCCGCCGGAGCCGCTTTACCTTCTTCAGCTGTCCCGCCTTCTTCGGTTTCCTTCTTCTCTTTGATTACTTCAGGTCCGGTCGCCGCCGCATCTGCCGCGCTCGGTTCAACAACCTCTTCCTCTTTCTTTTCAACAACGGTAACAATGGTTCCATCCGCATGGGTCATGATTCGTAAATTATCCACAAGCTTAACCGCTCCGACATGGATAGAATCCCCGATCCCCAGCGGTGTAATATCAACTTCGATTTTTTCCGGAATATCCATCGGAAAGCCTTCAACTTCAAGGCCCCATAGAATTTGCTCAACGATACCTTCTTCCTTCACGCCCTTGGCCTCGCCTTTCAAAACAATGGGAACCGAAACCCTGATTTTATCGGTAAGCGAAACCTTCATAAAATCGAAATGGATAGCCTCTTCGGTTAACGGATGGTACTGAATGTCCTTAATAAGCACTGAAAGGTTTTCTGCCGCGGCGGCACCTACAAGCTCAAGCTCGATGATCGTGCTGCGCGAAAAATTCATGCCCTTAAGAATCTTGAGGCTTGGCACCGGCACACCGATGGCAATATTCGGTCCCGTTTTACCATACACGATCGCCGGCATATTTCCGGCGCGGCGCTCTTTTTTCGCCCGCTCTTTTCCTACTTTCTCTCTGATGATTGCCTGAATTTTCACTTTTTCCATGGTTGTTTACCTACCTTCTTATTGAATCGAAAAGCACGCTTATCGATTGCTCGAAATGTATTCTCTTTATTGCTTCGGCAAAAAGCTTCCCCACTGAAACAACTTTTATCTTTTTACTTTCCTTTTCTTTCGGCAGCGGTATTGAATCGGTAATGGCTAGAAAATCAATATGTGAAGCATCCAGCTTCTCAACCGCGTTTTTAGAAAGAATACCGTGCGTTATCGCGGCGCAGATCTTTTTTGCCCCGGCTTCTTTTAAGGCTTTTGCCGCCTCAACCAGCGAACTTCCGGTCGCAATAATGTCATCAACCAGCAGAACATCCTTCCCCTTAACTTCACCGAGAATGTGCATCACTTCGGTTGAATCCGGGGTGTTCCGGCGCTTATCGACGATCGCAAGGTCAGCGTCAAACTTTTTGGCATACCCCCGGGCCATCTTAATTCCTCCGACATCCGGAGATACGATAACCAGGTTTCGCATCTGTATTTCCGTGAAATACTCGTAGAAAACATCGATCGCGTAAAGATGATCAAGCGGAATATCAAAAAACCCTTGCAGCTGACCGGCATGCAGGTCGAGCGTTAACACGCGGTTGGCTCCGGCAACCGTTAAAAGGTTAGCAACAAGCTTAGCCGTGATTGGAACACGCGGCTGATCTTTTCTGTCCTGGCGCGCGTAGCCGAAATAAGGTATCACCGCCGTAATGCGGGCGGGCGAGGCTCGTTTGAGCGCGTCTAGTATTACCAAGAGCTCCATTAGGTTCTCATTGACCGGTGGACAGGTTGACTGGACAATAAAAACGTCTTTGCCTCTGACATTCTCCTCGATCTTAGTCCATACTTCAGTATCGCTAAATCGGGTAACTTGAATTTCGCCGAGCTTGATTTTTAAATTGCCGGCGATGCCTTCGGCAAGTTTCGGATTCGAATTCGCGCTTAAGACAACAAGTTTATCCATAGATTATAACAATTGGGACGAGGCCAATGACACAATGTTGCCGCCGGCCGTCGATCTGGATGGCCTGGTGGCCTATCCGCCTGGATGGCCTGGTGGCCTATCCTCCTGGATGGCCTGGTGGCCTACTTCTTCTTTTTAATCGGACGCGCCGGCACACCAACCACAACGGTCTTTGCTTTTACACTTTTTGTTACCACGCTGCCTGCGCCGGTAACAGCATACTTTCCTATCGTTACCGGTGCCACAAGGATGCTATCAGAGCCAATAAACGCCCCTTTTTCAATAACGGTATGATTTTTGTTCTTACCGTCGTAATTAGCAATAACCGTCCCGGCGCCGATGTTAACGTCATCATGCACACGGGCATCGCCCACATAGCTGAAATGCTTTATTTTTACGCCTTTTCCGATTTTAGAACGACATATTTCTAAGAAATTACCAAGGCTGGTATTATCAGAAATACTGGTTCCTTCCCGTAAACGGATAAAAGGACCAAGGACACAAGTGCTGCCGATTATAACATTTCTTTCTATAAAGGTAAAGGGGTAAATTAAAGTATTTTTTCCTATCTTTACCCCCTCGGCGATAAAGGTCGAGCCGGGATCAAGGATCTGCACGCCATCCTCGATAAAAGCATTGCAGACGCGTTTCTGAACGATTTTTTCCGCCGCGGCCAGTTCGACACGATTATTGATCCCTAAAATTTCCTCATTATCGGTAAGCACATAAGAGCTGGCCTTCCCTCCGTCGCCATAAAGGATCTTGATGGTATCGGTAAGAAAATATTCTTTCTTTCGGGCATTAAGTCCGATTCGCTCGATCAGGCGCCGCAGCGTCTCAGTATCAAACGCGTACATCCCGCTGTTAATCTCAGTGTGAGCCCCAAGCTCACCATCAGGCAAATCGCCCTTCTCGAGAATCGCTCTTATCGCTCCGTCATTGTCGCGAACGATCCTGCCGAGCTCATTGGGTTGATACATGTGCGCGCTCATAAGAGAGCAAACAGCTTTACTTTTTATAAACGCATCGATAAACGAGACAAGGGTCTGCCGGGTTAGAAGCGGGGCGTCCCCGCATAGAACCAAAATATTTGCATGATGCGCCTGGCTCAAGCCGCACTTGACCGCGTCCGCGGTGCCCAAGAGCTCTTTCTGCTGCACGAATGTTATCGCGCGCTCATCAAAGCATCCGGTAGTCGCGCAAAATTTTTTAACTTCTTTTTTTACCTGGGCGCCCTGATAGCCGACGACGACAACAATTTCTTTGACATATTTTTTGACCGATGCAGCCTCGCGAATGACATGGGAAATAAGCGGCCTTCCGGCAAGCGTATGCAACACCTTCGCAAGAGACGATTTCATCCTCACCCCACGTCCTGCAGCCAAGATTATCGCGCTAAATTCAATCATAACTTTTTGCTACCCATATCGATTTAAAAGTTTTTGTCTTCACGCAAACGAAAATATATCTCGCGTTGCTTCTTGGTCCAAACCTTAAGCATCATCCGGTGCATCGCGTAAAGCCACTCCATTTTCTTTTTTGGAGAAATCCTCATCGAGCGCAGCAATCTCTCGTCTTCAGTTTCCTCTCGAAAGTCCATGACGCTCCCGAAGTTTCTTAATTTTTGTAAGCCGCTTAAGATCCACATCATCCACGTCGCGTCCCGCGGCTTTCTTCATCTTGATGAGGTTATCGATTGATATAACAGGAAAGATTGTATCATTGATCTTCATGGGGATAGCGGTCTTAGAGGCTTTTTCAAAAGAAACGGGAGATTTAATAATTATATCAACCTCTTTTAATTCATCTTCTTTATAAAAATTAAATGCCTTCATGTTCTTATTCTTTATCCAATCTTCCCGTATTTCCTTAACTGCTACATCCATAGGTTCAACCGGCTGTTTTACTCGATACCCTTCATTTTTTAAGATAGTTACAATTTTCGCAAGATTTTCATTGCTCATTTCAACCAGAATATCCATATCAGCGGTGCTACGCATATATCCAAGTAAATTAACGGCAATTCCTCCGACAATAACGTATTTTACTTTTTGTTTCTGGAATTCCCAGGCTAATTCCTCATACAAAACCATACTGCGTTGATTGCTTTTTACCAATAAAATATAGGAAAACGTAAAAAAACTATCTATATTTTAATGGGTTTTGAGCAACGTTATTATAGTACGATTGCGCCAAATATCAAGAGGATTTTCCCATCCAGCCATCAGCCATTGGTTTTATCGCTAAGCGATACGCTGACCGCTATTTGCAATACGTTATAGCGCAACGTTTCCCCTACTATACGCTATACGATGCGGAACGCAGTACAGCCTCCCCGACTGCGAAGCGTCCTCGCGGAGGAAGGAGACTAAACGCTCACCGTACCTCTGCGCAACACACACGCGCGATACATTATAAAAGTACGCGATACGCACAGCGCAATACGCAATACGCTATAAATTTGACTAGTTTTCGCTGAAGGTATCGTGGCCGGCGGAGACTTCCGCGTCGGAACGTAAAGGAATGAGTGCGACGCTGGTCATATTGACCAGTGATTTGACAAGCTTGATGTCTCGATCGGTAAACTTGGTATCTTTGCGGGTAACGTTTAAGTTGATAACGCCATATACATTCTCAGTATTACCCTTGTTAAACGGAACGATCAACGACGATTGAATGTCGCCTCGCTTCATTTTCTCGAAAAGATGGTTCTTATCTTTATCGTTGGGCAGAAGAATCGATTCAGAGTTAGCCGCAGCCATACCGGCAATTCCCTGGCCCATCTCTAGTGAGGTGTTATTGATGACGCTTTCACTGAGTTTGGAGGCGACTTTAATATGCAGTGTATTGGTCGCGTGGTCAACGATCATCACGGAACCGGAATCGGCATTGAGCGCCGAAATACAGGTATTCAGAAGCGCCCGTAAAATCTTTTTTTCATAGTAGATCGAAAATGAAGGGTTAAGCTCGACCACTTCGGGAACGATCTCGCCTAATCTCTTTTTATGGTATCCGGTTTGCGCGATATACGAAAAAACCTTTTCGATCAGCTTGATCAATGAATCAGTCTTCTCGCGAGACAAAACTGTCGTCATGGCGATTGACTCAGCGAGGATCTTCATGGGAACGCCAAGCTTTTTTGCCTCATCGGTATACCCCAGCACATCCGTTCGCGGTTCAAGCAATGTCGGCCCCAAAATAAGATATGCGATAATATTTTCTCCGACAGCCTGTATGGGGATTACAAAAAGGTTGAAACCAAAGGAACATCCCAGCTTAAGCTGCGCTTTCACGTCGGAAATATTTTCTATCTTGGCGCTGGATAAACAACGGGTACAAAAAGAATTGCTGGACATTTTGGCAAGAAACTCATCGCATAAAGGGTTTGGCAGGCTGGCGCGAGTCAGTACGTAACCTTCCGGAGAAAACGTACGCAACGTCACGCCGGTAACTTCCGAAAATGAATCCTGTATCTTTTGCCATTCTTGAAGGTTTACGAGATCCGTAAGTTTAAAGTTATTTGAAAGCATTCCAGTGTAAACTCTCGCATGGTACCCCCTCGGGACTCATGGTTATATTCGCCCCAAAAGAGTTACTGCAACGCACAATAAATGCATCATCGAACGCCGCAGGATAAAAAATATAAAAACCCTATACTGCCTATTCCGTGGCCACAAGCGGAAGATTATAACGCTTTAATTTGTTGTACAGCGTTGTCCTGTTCACGCCAAGCTTTTTTGCAGCCTTTTTCTTGTTCCACCCTACTTCTTTAAGGACCCGTAAAATATAAATCTTCTCCGGCTCCTTCATGGCGTCCCGAAGCGATGAAAATTGCTGCGCCCCGCCACAAACGGTATTGCTTTTTACAATAATGCTTGCCTTATGAAGAATAATCTCCGGCAAATCGTCAATGTCGATGATACCGTCGGTATCAAGAATAACTGCCCGCTCGATGATGTTTTCAAGCTCCCGTATATTACCGGGCCAATGATACTGCATCATGGTATGCCTCACCTGACCGGTAATTGACTTAATTTTTTTGTGATTCTCTTTTGAGTAAAAATTGACCAGATGTTCGGTCAATAAAACCATATCCTCTTTTCGCTCGCGTAAGGGCGGTGCAAAAATTGAGATAACATTGAGGCGATAGTATAAATCCTCCCTGAATTTTCCTTCGCGCACCAATTTCTCAAGGTCCTGGTTTGTTGTCACGATGACACGGGCGTCGACCTTAATCGTTTTGTGACCTCCCACCTGCTCAAATTCTTTCTGCTGCAGAACGCGCAAAAGCTTAACCTGGATTTCTAAGGAAAAGGTGTCGATATCATCAAGCAGGATCGTGCCGCCGTGCGCGAGCTCAAAGCGGCCCTTACGCTCGGCGATAGCGCCGGTAAACGCTCCTTTGGTGTGGCCGAACAATTCACTCTCGATAATTTCGCGGGGCAGCGCTCCGCAGGGAACTTCCACAAATGACTTCTGATTCCTGTTCTTATCTGTCTTATGGATAGCGTGCGCGATCATTCGCTTTCCGGTTCCGCTTTCTCCGCGCAGGATAACCGTCGCGGTGGTGCTCGCAACGCGCTCGACGAGCGAATAAATTGTTCTCATCTGGGAACTCATGCCCAGGAGGCCGTAAAAAGACTTTTGTTGTTGTGGTTTGATTTCGGTGTCGATATTTTTGCGTATCGGATGGGTAAACTTAAGGGGGATATTTTCGGTATAAAGTGGAGTTTGTATTTCTGTCGCGCTTGCTTCTTCAAAATGATTACTCATTGTTTCTCTCCTTTTCCACCCTTATTATCCCGGTTGGTTCTTGCGTCGAGAAAAAAATAGCGTTTGACTATTTTACGGGGGGAGTACATTGTATAAAAAATGCTACACTCGTCTAGGACTTGAATCAACTTTATGTTGACTTTCTTCCACTACTTTCTTTCTGCGTATTGTTATGCGCTAATTTCCGCGAATTAAAAACGCTAATTACCGCTAATTTGAAACGCCAATCTCCGCTAATCGTGAGAAGACGCTAATTGCCGCTACTTCAAAGGACGCGAATTTCCGCGAATACAAAAACACTACTCTATCGTCCTTCGTCCCACGTCCTAGCGAAACGATCGTCCCTCATCCCTCTTCCCTCGCTCCTCGTTACTATGAGCAATGAGCTATGAACAATGAGCAATGAGCTATGAGCCAAGAGCTTTCTGCAATAGATCAATTCTCGCCTGCATAAGCTTCGCCAACCGCGCGTCTTTTGTTTTTTCAAGAACTTTCTTATACACGGCGATCGCTTTACGCGGATTCTTTAAGACTTGCGCGTAAATCAGCTCCATGGCGGGCAATTGCTGACGATAGGTATACATTGAAGGGTAGGTATCAATCGTGTCTTCGATAACAACGCCGGCTTCCTCGTATTTTTTTAAGTTCACATAGGATTGCGACAAGAAATTAGAGGAAACATAGCCTATTTCGGTCTTGGCGTGCTTGCGGCTAAGCGCGCGATAATAGGTAACCGCTTCATTGAATGCGCTGTTTGCCTGGGTGAGGTCTCCATTTTTTCGGTAATAATTAGCGATATATAACGGCATCTGCAGCCCGACGGGTGTGATCGTGTCACTATCGCGCACTACGATATATTCCGCGAGCGCCTGTGGCCATTGGCTCCTGCTTTCATAAATATTTCCCGTGATAAAACGCGCCTCGCTTGACAGCATCGCGTTCTGATCAGGCACATTTATGATAGCGTCAAGAGTTTCGAATGCTTTATCGAACTTTTTGGTAACGACATAAAACTTTGCCAGGGCCATCTGGGCAACTTTTGCCGTATTGGTCGCAGGATATTTGGTAACAACATTTTTAAGGTCGTTTTCGGTAGCGGCAAACATCACCGGCGGCACCACATCAGGGTTTTGAACGATCTTGTTGGCTCCGCGCAGCGCTTGGTATAAGGATTTTTCTGCCGCGTATTCACCCGGACGGGTCAAAAAGGTAAGCGCGATACCAACGATCGCCAATATCGCAAGGAGTGTCTGAATGGTCTTTTTCATCTTATTTCAATAACGATTCCTTTTCGGTATCCCATAAGAACTGAGAAGCGCATAAAACAAGAAAACAATCTAAAAGCATCGCAATCAAAATACTGACCACCGAAACCACAACGACGATCTCAGGAAACGTCTTATTGGCCAGCACCGGTAAGCCTGTTCTAATTAAAATGATGGGTAGATACACAAGGAAGGGCAGGCTGATCAGCGCTAAGATGCGGAAGAAATGACGAAACCCCAGAAAGATGCTGCGCCCTAAAGCCGTAAAGAACGATTTCTTCTCAAGTACGATAAGCGGAACCGTAAGCACCAGAAAAACCTGCATGATAACACTGGATACGAATAAAAATAAGGAGAGGCCCAACGTATAGAATTTTGGAACTGCATTAGGAAAATGCTGGGCGGCAAAACGCATCACTTTCGCGTACAGAAACCGGTCGCCCCGTTCCATGAGAACGGTTAAACCGATAAGCAGAATGCCGTACAACACAAACGAAACATATTTTTTCAAAGCGTTCTTAACCAATGCTGCCGGCGTCAGCGGCACCTTGGTTTTAACATTCTTAAAGATATTGATCGAAACAGCGGAAAGCACAACACCAAAGATAATAAAAATCCCTACCTCGAAATAATAATAGAGGTTCGGCAGGATAAAGATACTGCCCGGATAATGCAGGTACATCTCGCCAAAAAATTTGCGTACGATGGGCTGAGCAACCGCCGACAGCGGCCAGCGCGGGAAAAAATAAAGAATTTCGAGGGCTAAAACCTGCAGGAACGCGATTATAATAAAAGGTAAGATGATCGCCGGCTTCTCGGCAATCACCTTAAGGGATGCTCCCCAGTTTTTTTTAATGCTATATTTCATATTAAGCTTTCAACTACAAGTTCTAGGCTGTAGGTTCTAGGCTCTAGGGTTTATTTTAATTATATGTTCTAGGCTGTAAGTTCTCGGCCCTAGGTCTTAAAGCCTGCACCCTTGACCCTAGACCCTTGAACTTTTTCATCCTACACCCTTCACCCTGGAGCCTACACCTCTCTATTCTCAGCTACATTGAAACCGCTTCCACGACACTATGAAACGTGAGTATACCACATAAATCGCCAAAAAGCAAAAAAAGGTATGTATTTTTTCAACACATACCTTTCGACTAGCTAAAAGCTAAAATAACCTTACTAGGCATACGAATTAATATCAAGGAAGGTCGGAATGTGTTGACCTAATTCAACAAAACCTCAAAAAAAATCCACACTCTCCCTGGTGTTGCGCCAGCATACCGTGTTGTATTGCGCTACGTCTATCGGCTACGCACCAGCGCGTCCCGAAGGGGATTGGGGTTGCGAGGCTCGTATCGGTTGCGTTAAACGTTAATCGGCTTTATTCATTCAAATTCTTTTGACGCAACCTCTTATTTACGTACTACGTAACGAGCTGCGCAACCGCAGGACGCGTGCCAAGAAATATCAGTGTAATCTATTCTTCAGAATCAGTGCTAATAAAGACGGTGGGGAGCACAACCATACAGGCTTGTGCTCTCGCCACATAAGCATGCTTACTGGTTCAAGCACACCCCCTTGAAAGAAAGATTAACTCAGATACGAGAAGCGATACACACAGATGCAAAATCCGTTTACACAGATATCTGTGTTCATCTTTTCTTTATCTGTGTTTATCTTCCTTCAAAGAGCTTATGCTACGAACCTCTTTCTGAAACTTGTTCCAACAAATCCTAACAACCCTAACCCTAGCAAACCCATACTCATTGGTTCAGGAACTGCCGGGCCATAAGCAAATATGTTAGCTGTTGTACCAGCTAAAATACCTACTGCTCCTGTACCATAATACTGCGCGTTTGTTTGAACCCAAAGAGTTTGACTTGTCTTTCCTGGCAAGAACCTATCACCAGTTGCATAGGTATATGTTACTGCGTCACCCAGAAGTATACTCCTGTTAACATTAGCAACAGCGGGCGAAAATATGCTCGGAAAGGCATCCACATCAGTAGTAAACCCGCCAAAGTAATTAGCAGCCATCGAAGTAACGTCAACACCTGAGCCTACACTGTTAGTGAACTGATACGCGAAAAGCATACCGGTTGGATTGCTATACACCCATTGGCTAAATGTTCCACTCGCACCGGTAACTGCCCATGGCGCAGAGACTATTGTCGCTAACAGGGTACCGCCACCAAATGGCAATCCAGCGCCCGTAGGCACAACCGAACCGCTTGGCACAAGCACGACCGCGTGTGCTGCTGAAGAGAACCCCAGCAACATTAAACTCACCAAAACCATCGTAAATAGTTTCTTCATCCTTTTTTCTCCTCCTTTTTCTAAGATTTTATTTTAACAGCGTGTAAGGTATAACTGCCCAAAAACGCACCTTCTAAGCGTTTTTGCCCTTGGGGTCGACTCGATAAAATCGCTAGATTTTATCGAAGCTTGTCGAGGCGTCTCGAAAAATGTCTTACAATTAGTCATAAGCATTTTTCGAGAAACACCGCTAATCCTACCCGCTAAAATAATTGCATTCTCAATGAAACAGTATGTATTGAGTCGTGAGTATTGTGTATTGAGTTTTTAAATACTTATTTTCCCCCACTCGATACTCAATACTCTATACTCGATACGTTTATGCCCTACGAAAGAACTTCCTTCTCGCTAAACCTAAAACACCCAACCCAAGCAAGCCTAAAGTCGCTGGTTCGGGTATCGTTGAAACTCCACCCGGCATTTGGATATAGGCATAAGAAACATGGTAATCCCATATTCCGGGATGATCAGGGGAAACATACGTATTGCCGTCACCGGGACGAATTTGAAAATTAACGATCGAACCTGAATCTATTCCCCATTGATCATGAACCTTTAGATACCATGTGTTACCCCATAAATATGCGCTTCCACCAGAAATATCGGTTGTCGCGCTTGAAGTCCATTGATGGCTTTGGACTAAAGTTTCCCATAGGGGGGCGCCTGGATCGCCCGCGCCGATCCATAAAACATTATCTGCCATAAAACTATGGCTGATGGACCAATCCGCAACTGGGAAAGCGAACGCTGACGAAGCTGACATTAAAATTAAAACGACCATGCAGCATAAAATTGAAACTTTCTTCATCCTACTCCTACCTCCTTTTTCTATTCACTACCCTCTTTTATGCGCTATACGCAATACTCAATACGCATTACGCTTTCCCTAGGAGCTTATGACCTTATGAGCTTACGAGCTATTCCTAACAGCGCTAAACCGAGAAAAGAAAGAAACGCTGGCTCCGGCACCACCGGATC
>JBDRAN010000043.1:0-23796 GCA_043823745.1 Candidatus Omnitrophota bacterium
GGGACTGTCGCGAAACGCGTCAGTCCCCGATTACAACGATTAATTCGTGATTACAATGATTGAAAATATTAGTGTTTTAATCGCTGTAATCTTTTCTTAATCTATGGAATCAGGCGCTGGTGCTATTATGCGACAGCGCCATAGAGCATTCATCCCTTAAGGCTACCCCAGAGGGTGTCCTGTTGGACTAAAGCCTGGTGATTTCTGGCCCACAGGCCGCCCTGTTGGGCTGTCCCCCAAGGACGCCCCTGGTGGGCTGCCCCCCAGGGACGCCCCTCGTGGGGGCTGCGAGGGATTAAACCTAAAACTTCCGGTAAAGAGCCGCACAAATAGGTTCACCCAAATAATGCGATAGCATTATTTGCCCGGAGGGTCGTTCCTTGAATTTCGCAAGAAATTCAAGAGTGTTTACGAGGTATCCGGAAAAATGCACCTTAACCTTTTGGTGCGTTTGCGTTTTTGTATAACCATTGCAACAGCAATAAGTTATATATCAAGCGCATATCCAAAAGCATTTTTCCGGCTAATATATATAACGGTATGAAAAAATCACCCACGAAAGTTATTTTTCTCTGGCATATGCATCAGCCCTGTTACCGGTCTCCCGACAAGAACTACTATATCCTCCCTTGGGTCAGGCTCCACGGCATCAAAGATTATTACGGTATGGCGCGTACCGTGGAGAAGTTCGATAAGGTCAAGGTTAGTTTTAATTTTAGCGGGATTCTCCTTGAGCAGCTTCTTGATTATGCCAACAATCACGCCCAGGATTACTTTTCTATTCTCACGCTTAAAAATCCGGCCCATTTAAAGCACGAAGAAAAAGATTTCATTATCGAACGTTTTTTTTCCATAAATTTTGACCGTCACGTCAGGGTGCACCCCAGATATCTCCAACTGTACAACAAAAAATTGGCGCGCGGTCGTTTTAGCGCGCACGATATAGGTGACCTTACGGCACTCTTTAATCTTGCCTGGCTGCACCCCTACACGATCAAGGAAGATAAGGAAGTTCGCGCGCTTGTTGCTAAGGAAAAAAATTATTCGCACGCTGATCGGCAACGTATTATAAAAAAACATTACGAGATCCTCTCGCGTATCATCCCGCTGTATAATAAACTCTTAGGTGCCCGGCGGATCGAGATTACCGTGACTCCGCATCATCATCCAATTATGCCGCTTATTTATGACACCGATGTTTTAAAAGAGTTTCCCTATATGAAAAAACCGCTCGCCCGTTTTTCCGCGCCGGCGGATTGCCTCTGGCACCTTGCGCGTGCGCAAGAAGTCTTCCACCAGGCTTTCGGAGAACGTCCCCGCGGCAGCTGGCCGTCAGAAGGAAGCGTTTCCGAAGATGTGCTTTCGGCCTACCGGCAAGCCGGGTTTTCATGGATAGGTACTGATGAGGGTATTCTTTTTAAGAGTCTTATGACTGAGCAGGTGCCTTATGACATGATTCGTAACCAACGACACATTATTCACCAACCTTACCAATTTAAAGATGTAGTGATTTTTTTTCGTGATCGCAATCTTTCCGATATCATCAGTTTTACTTATCCGGGATGGGAAGATTCAAAATTTGCCGCCCATGATCTTATCGAGCATTTCAAGCGCGCGCACGCCTACGCGAAAAATTTATATCCCGAGCGCATCATTACGATTATTATGGATGGCGAGAATGCCTGGGAATATTATAAAAATAGTGGTACCGACTTTCTGGAAACGGTATATGGAGCGCTTGAGAAGAACACGCAACTAACCACCACAACGCCTTCGGAATTCTTACAACACAACAAGCCCCGTCCCCTGCAGCGTCTCGCTTCAGGTTCCTGGATTAATAATGATTTTGGCGTCTGGGTCGGCAATAAAAAGAATAATGCGTACTGGGTACTTTTGCGTAACATCAGGGCGCACATAGAGCGCGCCCGATGTGATAAGGAGTCTTTGGCGCAGGCCAAGGACTATTTCTATGTAATTGAGGGTAGCGATTGGTTCTGGTGGAATACGTTTGAGGATTTTAGCGGAGAATTCAAGCGCATCTTTTTTTTATACGTAGAAAAAATATATCGGCTTTTAGGAAAGAATCCACCGGCGTCAATGAAGTAGGATGTGGAACGTGGATAAACACGAATGGTCACGAATAAAGATCGAATAACCACGAATTAAAGATTCGTGTGAATTTGTGTCCCGATTCGTGGTAATTCGTGTCTTAGGACGCGGGAAAGTTCATAAATTTATAGAGAAGATGGGGAAAGTTTATTTTATCTTCGGCGTTCACAATCATCAGCCGGTAGGGAATTTTGACCATGTATTCCAGGAAGCCTACCAGCGTTGCTACTCGCCGTTTCTGCGTACTCTAGAACAGTTCCCCGCCGTTACGTGCGCGATCCATAATTCCGGGCCGCTCTATGACTGGTTTTTAAAAAGCGCTCCGGAGTATCTTGAGATTCTCAAGAAATTAGCTAAACGCGGCCAGGTTGAGATAATAAGCGGCGGCTATTATGAGCCGATCTTACCGCTTATTTCAGACGAAGATAAACAGAGCCAGATTAAGCTCATGAATGAGTTTATCGTCAAGGAATTTAAGCAAAAAGCCGCCGGCATCTGGGTTGCGGAACGGGTCTGGGAGCAGTATCTGGCGCGTACGATACGCGGGGCAGGGCTTTCCTATACTTTTCTTGATGATACGCACTTTCGCTACGCGGGTCTTGAGCAACGTGAGTTTTTTGGCCGCTATACCACCGAGGATGACGGCCAATCGATTTCAGTCTTTCCCATCAGCAGATCTTTACGCTATAAAATTCCTTTTTCCAAGGCGGAGGAAGCAATAGAGCTCCTGCATAGCTTTGCATCCGAGGCTGATGTTCTCGTAACTATCTTTGACGACGGAGAGAAGTTCGGCCTTTGGCCTAATACCTATGAGTGGGTTTACCAGAAAGAGTGGCTTACGCAATTTTTCTCGATGCTTTCCTCATCGCAAATTATCGAAATGATTACTCCGCGTCAAGCCCTTGAGAGATTCGCATCAAAGGGCCTGGTGTATCTTCCTACCGCTTCCTATGAGGAGATGGGTGAATGGGTGCTTGGCCCCAAACCCTGGCGCGACTACAACGCCCTTACAACAATGCTCAAAACGAACAATACCTACGATATCTATAATCCTTTTGTCCGGGGAGGATACTTTAGAAATTTCTACCATAAGTATAGCCGGCTTAACTACATGCATAAGCGTATGCTTTCAGTGAGCCGCCAGCTTCACGCGGACAAAGCGCCTCTTGAGGCGAAAAAAAGCCTTTGGAAGGCGCAGACCAACTGTGGTTACTGGCACGGCATTTTTGGCGGTTTTTATTTAAGCCATATCAGGGAAGCCGTATACGCTAACCTTATTCGCGCTCAGAATTGCGTTGACAAACTTGGTGGTTTTGCCGCACCTATCCATACGGAGGATATTGATTTAGACGGCAACGATGAAATTATCGTTAAGAACAAGCATCTTATCTGCTGTCTATCTTCAACCGGCGGGACGATTCTCGAGTTGAGCCTGCGCGACCAGGCCTTTAATCTTTGCAACACTATTACTCGGCAGGAAGAGTCGTATCACGCGAAAATTCGTGAGCACGTGAATGAGAGCGGAGAGCGCGCTTCGATTCACGAGGTCATTGTGCAGAAAGAAAAAGACCTCGATAAGTTTCTTGTCTATGATGCCTACGAGCGCCATAGTCTCGTTGACCATGTCATTGATAAAAACTTCAGCCTCGATGATTTCAATTATCAGCGCAATATGCGTACCTTAAGCCATGATCTCTATGACGTAATCGCCAAGCAGGCAAAAACCTCAAGCGGTGTCCGGTTCCGCCATAAAGCCGAAGGTCTTGATTTTTCAAAGAATATCAAATTTACCGCTGTGCCGGGGTTTAGTGCCACATATACCTTCAGCAAAAAAAATGCCTTGAATAACCGTTTCTTTGGTGTAGAATTTAACTTATCGCTCCCTTCATTGAACGATATCTATGCGCAGTACGTCGGTCATGCTGTTTCGTTAAAAGAACCAAGGGAGCACGGGGAGCATAGTTCTTTTGTCATTGTCGACTATCACAAGAAGATAAAGCTGGTATTTTCTTGTAGCCAGGCCCGCGTCATGACGATGCCGGTGTATTCGGTATCTTCATCAGAGTCGGGTTTTGAGCGGGTTTATCAGGAGATTTCCGTTCTTTTCATTGTTAAAAAGAAAGATTCGTTTACGCTTTCCTTTTTTGTCGAGTCCAGTGAGGAGGAAGGGTGACGAAAGGTTTATTCCGCGGGCGCTGTGCGCCTGCGGCGAATAAAGGAGGTGTGTCATGGCGTTTGGAAAAAGCACAAAAAATACAACCGGCAAAAGCGCTCCCAGGAGTGTTGAGGGTAAGATCAGTCAGATGATCCGTGATCGGGCCTACTATATCTGGGAGAGCAAGGGAAAGCCTAAGGGCCAGGATTTACCTATTTGGATCCAGGCCGAAAAAGAAATTCGCGCGAAATCGAAATAATTTTTTTAGAGATATGTTTTTTACGCTCCGCCTGCGCGCTCGGTTCGAGCGCGTGCGCGGAGTGTGTTGTGTTTGCCCTCATTTTTTGAGTAGTTGAATCCGCGTGTATGTTCCTGCGATCATTGCGCGTCCGCGCACAAGAAGGGGGACATTCTTTCTGATAGATTGTCATCATTGTGTACCTGATTCCTTAGTCCCATAATTTCAACCCATAAATGACCCTGCTCAATTTCTGCGAAATTGAGCAAATCACGAATGAAGGGAATTGCGGGGTCAATTCGCACAGTGATTTTTGTGCACGGGCGTTTCAAAAATCATGTGCTCATTGAACACCTGGCCATAAGTGGATTGGCCAGTGTACGTTTCTACGTAACACCTGGCCATAAGTGGATTGGCCAGTATGCATCCCTATGCGACACCCGGCTTTATCGGATAAGCCGGTGTGCACTTTCTGTGCAACACCTGGCCATATCTGAGTGGTCGGTGTGCACTTTTTGAACAACACCCGGCGCTTAAAGTACCTGGCGCTCAATGGAATGGCGCCAGTATCGCCCTTCTGGGCGAGTATTGCGCCGGTGTGCGCTTGCTGCGCAAGGAGGTCTAATGAGACTTACGCTTTTTCAAGCTTTAAGCGCGAAAAAGTGTGTAGCCCAACAGGGCATCCTGGTGGATAGCCCAACAGGGCATCCTGGTGGATAGCCCAACAGGGCATCCTGGTGGATAGCCCAACAGGGCATCCTGTGGGGTAGTCGAATTAGTCCCGTTTTTGCCTCTATTGATATTTTCGCAATTTCTCGCCGTCTCATGCGGTGAGGAAATTGCGAGAGAACCTATCGGGTGCAAAAACGGGATCAATTCGCGCAAGTGACTTATGAGCGCTCACATGCGTTCGCTCCATAAGTCGCGCGCTCATTGAAGGAGGTGTCTATGAAAGCGGTAAAGGGTGAGGAGATTGTCTTGGTTACGACTAATAGAATCGGTGTGCTTTTTGATGTTTCCGCGGCGCTGGCTGGGGCCGGGATCAATATTCGAGCGCTTAACGCTTACAGCGCCGCCGTAAGTGCGCAAGTGCGCGTGGTGACTTCCGATACTGCGCGCACCAAGGACGTTCTTCGGTCACTCGGAGAAGTAATGTCTCGGGAGGCGGTGATTGTCGAGGTGGCTGACCAAATCGGCCAGCTCAAAATCCTTACTGAGAGGCTTAAGGGCGCAGGCATTGATATTACGCATATTTATGGAACTGCGTCGCAACCGCAAGTATCGGCAATTATTGTTTTTTCATCCAACGATAACGATAAGGCTCTCAGTATTCTCTTAAGCGAGGCGTGAAGGTCTAAGCGCAATGCAAACTAATTTTCCTCAATCTTTTCTCTGGGGTGCGGCCCTCTCCAGCTATCAGGCAGAAGGTGGAAATTTCAATTCGGATTGGTTTCTTTGGGAGAAAACCAGAAATATAACGCCATGTGGGAAAGCCTGTGGACATTATGAGCGTTTTGAGAGTGATTTTGATATTGCACACAGTCTGGGCTTAAACGCGCTGCGTGTTTCATTTGAGTGGGCGCGGCTCTGTCCTAGCCCCGATGCTTTTGATGAAGAGGTGCTGGAGCATTATCAACGAGTTATTTGCGCTCTGGCCGCGCGAGGCCTGACGCCGCTGGTGAATCTACATCATTTTACTAACCCCGTCTGGTTTGCCGAGCGTGGGGGGTGGCTTAATGCAGCCAATATCGATTCGTTTCTATGCTACACCAAGCGCATCGCACAGGTATTTAAGGAACATGTAGCGTACTGGCTTGTTTTTAATGAACCGTTCGTATATGCATATAATGGGTTTGTCCGCGGTATATGGCCGCCGGGTGCACGATCGTATGCTCAAGCCCGTCGGGTTATTGAAAATATTGCAAGCGCGTACATAAGCGCATACCAGGAAATAAAGGCGATATACGGTGCACGCATTTCGCATGTTTCCTTTAGCAAACATATGCGTTTCTTTGCCCCGTGCCCGGTCTTTAGCTTGGGCTTGAGCAGCCTTGCTGCGCGTGTCCGCGACGCAATCTTTAACATACAGTTCATCGAACGCCTCGCTACGCGCGGGGTGCTTGATTTTATCGCCGTTAATTACTATTGTAAAGAATATGTGCATTTCGGTTTCCCGGCAGGTCGAGAGTGCGCCCATCAATTTCATCGCGAGCGAAAAAATCATATCGGCTGGTGGATGTATCCTGAAGGCTTATATGCGTTGCTCCTGCGCTTGCGGCGTTTTAGGCTTCCGGTTATCGTTACCGAGAATGGGTCGGCTGAGACCGATAACGATGCGTACCGGGATTATATGCAAGCGCATATAGAGGCTGTTGCGCGCGCGTTACGCGCAGGCGTTGACGTGCGCGGGTATCTCTGGTGGGCGCTCCTTGATAATTTTGAATGGGATAAGGGATTTGAGTATCGTTTTGGCCTGATACATGTTGACTATGCGGCTATGACGCGCACCGTGCGGCCCTTTGCGCTTGACTTTGCCGGCATTGCTAAAGAAAATAGGGTTACGTGGTAATTATGGATAAAAGCGAGATCACACTTATTGTGAGTAATACCCCGACCTTCAATAAGCTTTCATCTGCTGATATCGAGGAGTTTATCGCGCTTTCTGAATTGAAAGAATATAAAAACGGAGAGATTGTTTATCGTGAGGGCGCTCCGGGCGATTATTTCTATTTTTTGCTCAAAGGCCGGATCATTGCCCTTACTACCGCGGCCGGTCGGGAGTCGGAAATAGATCTTCTGAAGCGGGGTACTTCTTTTGGGATTATTTCAATTTTTACGGATGAGCCGCATTCGGTTACGACGCGTTCAATTGAATCTTCATACATCCTGCGTATTCCCAAAGGCCGATTTAAAGACTTTATAAATACTCACCCCCCTATTTCGCTTGATTTCTCGCGAATGCTTTCGCAGCGCGTGCGCGCAAAGACTGCACTCGTTCCTAAGCGGATTTTTCAAGTTAAGCGCATCGGGGTCATCGGTTTTCCATCAGCGGGAAAAACCACATATTTGTATAATTTAGGCCGTCAGCTTGCCGAGGAGACAAATAAGAACGTTATCTGCATTGAAGTTTCATCAAGCGACAATTTCATATTGCCCTATTTAGGAAAATTCGAGGCTTCCCCTTTAGCGTTGAGCGAATTTCGCGAAGAGGATGCCGGGCGTTTTGTCGCTACGGGTCTGGTTGATTGCCTTCTTCTTAAGGTGCTTTCACCGGGGAATTTTTCCGCACTCATTAACTTTTTGTCTGAACAGTATCATTTTATTCTTTATGAGATACCCTTTTCTTTCTGGGATAGTTACTTCGACGATTTTACTTCACTTGCCGATCATATCCATTTTTTGCTTTTTCCGCAGATCGAAGAATTGCGCCGCGCCGGAATTCTGCTTGATGCTTTAAAAGCAAAGAATCCCTTAAACCGGGAAAAATGTAAGGTTGTTATTAATGAATTTGGCAGCAAAGATACGCTGTCATATGCGGAAAAGCACAATCTTCTTGGCCAGACGATTTACGCGACATTACCCGCCGCGGATATACCCGGATATTCCAAGGTATTACGCAGGGTAGCGCGGCATACCGCTGAGGTTGTAACCGGTTTAGCGCTTGGAAGCGGAGCAGCTTTTGGTTTCGCGCATATTGGGGTACTGAGCGTATTGTCAGAGAGCGACATTACGATCGATGTTATTTGTGGGTCAAGCATGGGTTCGGTTATCGCGGCATTATGGGCTTTAGGTCTTGATACTGAGGAAATAATTACGCGCGCGCGGGAGTTTTCCCGCCGAATCGGCTCATTCTCGGGGTTCTCATTCCCTTTTATGGGCCTGGTGCGCTCGCGCAGGCTTGAGAGCATTTGTAAAAGGATTTTCGGAACCAAAACCTTTTATGATCTTCGCCACGCCCTTAAGATCGTAGCTTTTGATTTCGCAAAAAAGGAGATTGCCGTGCTTGAGGAAGGCCTTCTGTACACAGCAGTAGCCGCAAGCTGCGCTATGCCGGGAATTTTTGAACCGGTACGCCTCAAGGAAGATATTCTTTTTGACGGAGGGATCTTAAACCCGCTCCCTACTAAAGTACTCCTTAACTATGGAGTCAACCGAATTATTGCGGTTGATATTATGCCGACTCAAGAGGAGATTCGCGAGGAGTATAAAAGGCGAAACAAACTCCATATTTTTGACTTTATTTTCGGAAGTATCGAAACGATGCAGCGGCAGTTCGTACAGCAGGCAACAAGCATTGCCGACGTTGTGGTGCATCCTCACTTTGAGGGTCTTGGTTGGATGGAGTTTGAAAAAGCCGCAGAATTTATCGCGCGCGGGGAACGCGCGGCCATAGAGAAGATCGAGGATATTAAGAGACTTACTCAGTAAGAGAATTAGCGTAGAGCGTGGAGCGGATAGGGAGAGTATGGAGAAAGTGTTTAGCACATAGTCCCTTTCTCCTTCGGGGAGGCTTCGCACCGGTTAGCGTTTAGTGAAAACAGGGAGTATGCAATTCTCCTATAAACACTGACTTTGTCCCGGGCGGCTCATACGTTTTTAATCTTCCCACCAACAAAACAACTATCAAATTTATTTCATTTCGCAAGGACCCTTCTTTTAAGAAAGATGCTTATTCTCTTGTCGGCCGGACGCGCTCGCAGATTTAACCTGTGGCTTGACCCAATTGCCCTATCCAACAGGATGTGCTGTTGCACTATCCAACAGGATGTCCTGCCCCATTTCCTAAATAGCAAACATCAAGGTGTGGGACGCCCCGAACCTTAATATCGTTATTTAGGGTAACGGGGCTGTTGGACTAAGGGTCGTTCCTTGAATTTCGCAAGAAATTCAAGAGTGTTTACGAGGTATCCGGAAAAATGCATCTTACCTTTTGGTGCGTTTGCGTTTTTGTATAACCATTGCAACAACAATAAGCTATGTATCAAGCATGTATCCACGCTTCGCAGGCATTTTTCCGGTTGATCGGCAGGAAAAAATCCCGTTGCGTCTTGAATTTGTAGGTTTAGCAGGAAAGATTGTGATCGTCAGCGAAAATATTTCGTAGCGATTAGGCTACTCGATTACCAACAGCGAATTTTTTCCGCCGAAGGCATCGTCCTCACAGAGATTATTGTGCGGGTCGGAAAACCAGTTTTCATCAGCCACAAATTTGTAACGGTATTTACCTTTATCCAGCGGAACGTTGATGCTCCATATATCATCGCTGACCCGGTGCAGCTTATATTGTTCGTCGCGCTGCCAGTTATTGAAGTCTCCTACCAGGTATACGTCAGAGAATTTGTTTCCTTTAAGAAACAGTGATGCCCATGTACGCTGTGACGTCAGAGTGTGAAACTCTGTTGCCAGTGCCGTAAAATCTTCGGCTCCCCGAGCGTTAGGTTTATACTCAAAAATAGTTTTTCCTGCTCCCGCTGCTTCACGCAGGCTGATGTTTGAGCGTATCATGGAAGAAAGGAGCAATCCCCCTAACTGTTTCTTTGCCTTGACGATAAAATCCTCGCTGAAGCGGTACCGCCGGTCGACTTGCGAAAGAAGATAGAAGGGAATGGGGTGACTTCCTTTAAATTCTTTCAGCATGATCATGATATTCTTTAAGATCTCAATGCCGTGGAGGGAATAGTTACAGGTATTTAACGGAACGAGCGAATAATCGCTTGCTTCGAGCGCATTAAGCGTCAGCACTCCCAGATTGGGCGGGCAATCAATGAGGCAATAGTCAAAGTTTGCAGAAATCATTTTAAGAAAGCGAGAGAGAGTCTGGAGCTTGTCTTCGCGCGCGATAAGTTTATGTTCAAGGCTCGCCAGGCCGATGCGCGAGGGGATATAATAGAAATTCTCGCCAACGGGAGTGACCAGATTCTCTAGGGGCAGTTGCGTGCCGGAAATAATTGCTTCGAGAATATCGGTGATATAGACCGAGGATTCCTTTTGCAACGAGAACGTTGTATGGGCTTGAGGGTCAAGATCAATAAGAACCACTTTATGGGCAGCCCGGGCCATCGCCGCGGCCAGGTTGACTGCCGTTGTTGTTTTTCCGCACCCACCCTTTTGGTTAACGATCGAGATTACTTTCATTTGGCCTCCTTTTTCGCTAACACCAAATCTTTAATAATAACCCAGTTCTTGACCGCCGTAGATTCATTGTTTTGTGGCGGGTAAAAATAAAGGCTGATTTGATTGATGCTGGAGAGGTTGGTGTTCTGTAGGTGCGCGTTGGAAAACACAATTGGAATTTTTACAAATGCGTTTGACCCCTGATTGGTGAGCTCAATCGAGAGGGGCGTAAGAGAATTTGAGAAAAATTGAGTGTCACGCGCAACAACGCCGATACGTATCGGAGCATCCGCTTTCTTAAAATACATAAGAAGCGGGGCCGTGCTTAAATTCACCGCCTTTTCAAGGTTTATAACGATTCGAGTCGGTTCTTGTGTGGGAATCTCAAAGTATACCGGTCCGCCGGATATTGTCGTGCGCTGCCCGGCCTTGACTAGCGTCGCCTGTGCTTTCATGCGATTACGCAACAATGAATGACGCGTATTGTCCGGAACGTTATTATAACGCGGAATAACGACGAATTCATATTTTATGGCAAGCGTACCGATGGTCGCAATCAGAGCAAGGCCTGCGATGATCGCGGCGGCAATAATTCTTTTGGAATATGCTTTTTTCTTTTTAAGAGGTGCACGTTTTTTTTGAGGAGAAAAAAAGGTCTCTCGTAATCGTTCTGAGTCGATGTAGGAATATGGGAATAATGTATCGGTTTTCTTGTTCACTACTATTTATATTAGCATTGAATTTATAAAAATCAACTATATAATTTAATGAGGCAGCAACCTTTTCAAGCGACCGAAAGGGAGTGCAGAAAAGGTGCGTAGCCGAATTACCTAATGAAACTTGCCACAATGCAATTGTGGCCTAGTTGAATTATCCCCGTAGGGGACAAGAAGCCTTTCGGTAAAGTTTCGCCGGCTTCTGCCAAGCAAGTTTACCGATATGGAGAGGCAAGGGGTAATGAGATTTGCGGTAACAGTACGAATCACCCTAGCTAGTTGGCGAAGCCTTTCGGTAAAGTTTCGCCGGCTTGCCAAGAAAATTTACCGATATAAGAGGCGAGGGGGTAATGAGCAAAATGTGGGCGCGAGGGATAATGGGTCTCCCATGAAAGAAGCTTTACTCTACCACACCAAAGAATCAGACGAGGTTGAGTGCTGCCTGTGCAACCATTATTGTCATATTCCTCAGGGTCAAAAAGGGATCTGCGGGGTGCGTGTGAACCAGCGGGGAAAGCTTTTCGCGCTTAATTATGGTAATATTGTCGCAGCGAATATTGATCCTATTGAAAAAAAACCCCTGTTTCATTTCCTTCCCGGGACTTTGTCATACTCTATCGCCTGTGTAGGGTGTAATTTTAAGTGTGATTTTTGTCAGAATTGGGAAATTTCACAAGTAGCTGAGGCTCAATCGCTTGGTGCGCGCACCAGTGCATCGAGCCCGATAGCCGTCATCGAGCAGGCGCGCGTGCATGAGTGCCCCAGTATTTCGTATACCTACACTGAGCCGACTATTTATTTCGAGTTTGCGTATGACTGCGCCAAGATCGCCGCCGCCAAGGGGATCTACAACGTGTTCGTAACAAATGGTTTCATGAGCACGCAGGCTCTTACGGATATCGCGCCGTATCTTGACGCGGCAAACGTTGATATTAAGTCGTTTCGCGATGATTTCTATCAGAAAATTTGCAAGGGTCGACTCGCGCCGGTGCTTGATACGATAAAGCGTATGAGGGAGCTTGATATCTGGGTGGAGGCAACGACCCTCGTGATTCCGGGAATGAATGATAGTGAGCAAGAACTTGCGGAGATTGCATCTTTTCTTGTCTCCGTGGATAAGAATATCCCCTGGCACGTGAGCGCGTTTCATCCGGATTATCGGCTTACCGAAAGAGTGCATATCTCAGCGGATGTTCTTGAAAAAGCTTACCACATTGGCAAAGAAAAAGGTCTCTCGTTTGTGTATAGGGGAAATATGCCTACGGCGACCGGAGAAAATACATATTGTCCTGGTTGCGGCAAGCTCATTGTGGAGCGCAAAGGATTTTTCGTTGAGAAGAAAAAGATGAATGCGAGTGCCTGCGGTTATTGTGGGCATGGTATTGAAGGAGTGTGGGAATGATTCATAAGACGGCGATCATTGACGCAAAGGCGGTCCTTGGAGCAAACGTTAGCATCGGCGCATACGCCATTATTGAAGCAGGTGTACACTTGAGCGATTATGTTACAGTGCTTCCTTACGCGCACATTAAGAATGATACGGTCATCGGTGAGCGTACTTTAATCGGAACCGGAGCGGTTATCGGTGAAGCTCCGCAAATTGTGGGTTTCAAAGATACGTGCGGCCCGGTACGTATCGGCAAGAACAATACTATACGCGAATATGTGACGATTCATGCCGCAAGCGCTCCCGACAAGATAACGACACTGGGTGATAATAATTATCTGATGGGTTTTTCGCATATCGCCCATGATTGCCATCTGCATAGCGGGGTCGTGGTTTGTAATGGTTCTTTGATCGCCGGGCACGTGGAAATACAGGACAATGCGTTTGTCTCCGGTAACGTTGTGGTGCATCAATTTGTGCGCATCGGAAGGCTTGCCATGATCGGAGGACTTTCGCGGGTGAACCAGGACATTCCGCCGTTTATGATGGTGGTGGGTGATTCACGGGTCTGGGGGCTTAATCTTGTGGGTCTTAAGCGCCAGGGTTTTAAAACACGTGAAATTAGCGAAATAAAAAAAGCGTTTAACATCCTGTATCGCAAAAATTTATCGCTTGCAAGCGCGGCAGAACAACTGAAAGAAATTGAAAGCGTTCCGGTTGCAGAAATCGCCTCATTTATCGCGTTTTCAAAACGCGGCATCAGCGGTCCCCATAAAAGCACGTTCTGGGAAAAAATATTCCTCGATTACCCGTATTTTATCCGCACCAAAATTCCTACCTATGGAATGCTCCCTAAAAGAAGGAGCGAGTAGAGAGTAAAGAATTTCAAAAAAGTAGAGGGTGAAAGGTATAGTCTTAGCGGCAAGTATATCGGCCCACGTCTATCGGCTGCGCCTCAGCGCGTCCCGCGAGGGGCGGCGTAACCGCTCTACGCATGACGAGATGATACAAGTAAGGTGCGGGGTTACTCGTGCGGTGATTCTTCGGTTGGTTCTTCTTCTTGAGTGCGCCTGGTCGGTTCCTGGGTGATTGTCGAGGCGGATGGGTCGCGTTCGATCTTTGAAGCAAAGACCAACCATCCGGTATGCGAAGGCATTTGCTGTTCGGGCCGGGTTTTCCCCCGACGCACTAAAATCCTGCGCAGTAAGACCTCCATACTTTCAATATTGGTAAAGCCTTTTTCTTCTAAGGTAAAAACAAAACGGGTGAGTTGTTCATAGGTGGGGCAAATCGAGGCGAGCCGGCAGCCACCCTTAAGGGAGCCATAGGCAGCGTCAATCAAATCCCATTGACTGCCGATATCGATCATTACGAAGTCTACTTCTTTTTCATCAAATATATCTATTACTTCCCGTACCTTAAAATCAACATATTCAGAAAGGCCGTAGCGTTCAATATTTTTTTTAGCGTTTTCGGAGAATTCTTGATTCCGATCGTAACTGTATACCTTGCCGGCGGGGCGCACGAAATTAGCAAGCGCTGTGGTAAGGGCGCCTGATCCCGAGCCGCATTCAATAACGCGGGCTCCGGGTGAGATGTTCGCCCGTGTTATGATAGTACCGATATCCTTGGGGTATATGATCTGGGTTTTTCGTTTTATCTTCATCACCATTTCATAGAGATAGGGGCGAAGCAGGTAAAACCTATGCCCTAAATTGGTGGCGACTGCCTGGCCATATTCTTTTCCCACCAGTTGCGTAAGGTCAACATAACCAAGATCAGTATGCATTTGGCCGCCCTGCACCTTGATGAGATAATTGCGTCGCTCGTCCTTGTAGACAAAAACCAGATCTCCCTGGGCAATCATAGTAGCTACAATAATACAGTTTCTAGGTAGATTTGCAACAGGAAAATAGGATTGTTCTTTTTACGTTTTCCCGGGCAATCAGCCAAAAAACCCTTGCAAAAACAAGGGGTTTGTAATAAACTTTTAACACAGATTGCACTGATTAGGAGAATCCCGCCTGCGCCGAGGCTTCGGCGGGCAGGGATTACACTGATGAAGAAATATTTTTTAAAGGTAAACAAAATCTGCGTAATCATTATATAATCAGCGTAATCAGTGATTTATGAAATACATTGTTATTGTTCCCGATGGTGCGGCGGATTATCCTATCGAGATACTGGGAGGGAAAACCCCTCTGGAAGCCGCCGAGATGCCGTTTACAAAGAGCCTTGCCAAACAGGGGATTTTAGGAAGAGTTAAAACGATTCCTAAAGGGTTTGTGTCGTCAAGTGATGTCGCTAATCTTTCCCTGCTCGGTTATGAGCCACAGAAATATTATTGCGGAAGAGGGCCCCTTGAGGCGGCTAATTTAGGTATCGAGCTTCGTCCGGGTGATTTAGCGTTTCGATGTAACCTTGTGACTGAGGCAGAGGGAAAGCTTTCCGATTACAGCGCCGGCCATATTTCTAATCGCGAAGCAAAGATCTTGATGGCCGACATTCGCGAGCATCTCGGAGCCGCCGATATTGAGTTTTATTCCGGAACAAGCTATCGGAACTTGATGGTGTGGCGCGGCGGTCAGGCTCTCGGGTTAGAGGCACTCAAATACCTGGCTCCTCATGATATTATGGGGAGATTGATTGAAGAGAATTTACCACGCGGAAATAATAGCGAACGCATCATCGAGATCATGCGGCGTTCACAGGGCTTTTTACGCGAGCATGAAATCAACAAGGTGCGTCTCGATTTAAAAGAAAATCCTGCGAACATGATCTGGCTTTGGGGTTGCGGCGCAAAGCCTTCTATGCCGGCCTTTCGTGAAAAATTTGGCCTCACGGGAGCAGTAATCTCAGCGGTTGACTTGATTGAAGGAATCGGTAGGATTATCGGGCTTCGCGTTCTCGAAGTCGAAGGGGCCACAGGCTATTATGATACAAATTATCAAGGCAAAGCTGAAGCGGCCCTTACGGCGCTCGAGGAAGTTGATTTTGTTTTTGTTCATATTGAGGCAACCGACGAGGCGGGGCACAACCAGGATTTACGCATGAAAATTACCTGCCTGGAACGTATCGATACTCTGGTGGTCGGCACTATCGTTAAGCACCTTAAAGGGCAGGACTACAGAATTCTTATTACCCCGGATCATCCTACGCCGATAGCCTTACGCACGCATACCGACGAGCCGGTGCCGTTTCTTATCGCGGGCACCGGTATCGAGAGTGGTGGTTTTAACGCCTACTCTGAGCCTGATGCCGCTCGCTCCGATCTTTATTTTGACAACGGCACAGAGCTTCTCGATTATTTTTTTGGTATTAAGCGATGATTATTCTTCTGGCAAGTCTGCTTATTTTTTTATTGGGGTATTTTCTGTACGGAAAATTCCTGGTGCGCCTTTTTGAAGTGGAGAAAGAGAAAGATACTCCGGCATTTGCGAACTATGACGGCGTGGATTATGTGCCGGCAAAAAATTGGTTTATGCTGTATGGGCATCATTTCGCGTCTATTTCCGGCGCAGGCCCTATTATCGGGCCTGTGTTTGCCGCGATGGTATGGGGTTGGTTTCCGGCGCTTCTCTGGATAGTCATTGGTTCGGTTCTCTTCGGCGGAGTTCATGATTTTGGCTCGCTTATCGTTTCCGTTAAAGAGGGGGGCTCTTCGGTCGTGGACCTGACCGGCAAGGTTATTTCGAAACGGGCGAAAATCATTTTTTCTTTGTTTGTGTGGCTGGCTCTTATTTTAATCATCGCGGTTTTTGCATATTTATCAGCCGAGACGTTTATTAAGCAGCCGAAAATCGTATTGCCTTCGTTGGGTCTTATTCCTATTGCGATGATCGCCGGGTATCTTTTGTATGCCAAGCGCGCAAACACAATCCTGGTGACATTCTTTGGTTTAGTGTGTCTTGTGGTGCTTATGGTTATTGGCAATACGCATCCGATCCACGCGAGCTTTAATTTTTGGATGCTTGCCCTTTTTATTTATTGCTTCTTTGCCTCAATACTGCCGGTTAACGTCTTACTTCAGCCGCGCGATTATCTTTCCAGTTTTCTTCTTTTCTTTGGCGTGGGCGTCGGACTGATTGGATTATTTTTGATTCGTCCCACGGTGACCATGCCCGCGTATATCCGAGGAGGCTCATCGGTGGGGCCGATGTGGCCGTCGCTTTTTGTCATCGTCGCGTGCGGTGCGATTTCGGGATTCCACTCTCTTATTGCAAGCGGTACGAGTTCCAAGCAAATTGCCAGTCAGCGTCATGCGCGGCGAATCGGTTACGGTGCGATGCTTGTCGAAGGTTTGGTGGCGGTGCTTGCGGTTATCACCGTGGCGATTATGTTTGGACCGAACGATGATTTTGCCGACGCGCTTAAGCACACCGGCCCTATAGGGATTTTTGCGCGCGGATACGGTTTTCTCGCGCGGCCCATGCTTGCCGGCTACGGAACGATTATTGCCATCGCGATACTTAACACATTTATCCTAACGACACTTGATACGGCAACGCGGGTATCGCGCTATTTGACGGAGGAGCTCTTTAAAATTAAGAATCGTTTTGTATCGACGTTTCTCATTGTCGGGTTCGCCGCAGCCCTTGCGTACAGTGGTCAGTGGAATAAGATATGGCCCGTATTTGGGGCGGCCAATCAGTTGGTGGCAGCGCTGGCGCTTTTTGTGATCAGTTGTTGGCTTGCAGCAAAAAAAAGACCCAATTTTGTTACGCTCCTGCCGGCCCTCTTTATGTTTATTACGACTGTCGCGGCATTGATCTTTCAGGCGATGAAATATGCGGCCGGAAATGATATAATTCTTTTGGTGGTGACTGTCGTCTTGATGGTGCTTGCGCTGATTATGGCAGTCGAGATACTACTACGCGTATGTCGCCGGAAACAGGATGTAGTTTCTGTCGATACGAAAAAAACCTAAGTCTTGCTGGAGGCCTGATGCATAAAAAATTAGTGGTGCAAAAATACGGAGGGACCTCGGTTGGGAACGTGGAGCGGATTGAAAGTGTTGCGTCCCGTATAACTTCTTCTGTTAAGGCAGGACATAAAATCGCAGTCGTGGTTTCGGCCATGGGGGATACTACCGACGACTTAATTAAACTTTCACGTACCATTAATCCAAACCCTTCCGAGCGGGAAATGGATATGCTTATTTCGACCGGCGAACAGATTTCGTCAGCATTGCTTGCTATGGCGATTCACAAAAAAGGCTATGAAGCAATTTCTTTCACGGGGCCACAGGCAGGAATAATCACCGACGCGTCTCATACCAGGGCAAAAATCTTGAAGATCGAGACGACGCGTATTCGCAAAGAGATAGAAAGCGGTAAGGTTGTTATTGTAACGGGATTTCAGGGCCGAAGCGCTAAGTCTGAGATTACGACACTTGGTCGCGGCGGTTCTGATCTAAGCGCGGTGGCATTAGCGGTTGCGCTGGATGCTGATGTGTGCGAAATATATACTGATGTTGAGGGGATTTATACTGCTGATCCGCGCTTGGTTCCGGATGCGCGCAAGCTTAAATATATTACGTTCGATGAGATGCTGGAATTGGCCGCGCGAGGCGCACAAGTAATGCATACACGGGCGGTTGAGGTTGGAAAGAAGTTTAATATGCCGATATATGTTCGTTCGAGTTTTAATCAGAAGGAGGGCACGATAATTATGGACAAAACACCGATCATCGAACAGTCAGTCGTGCGCGGTGTGGCACTCACAGAGAATGAAGCGAAAGTTACCGTGCGCGATGTTCCCGATAAGCCGGGTATCGCGGCCAAAGTATTTAATGAGCTTGCCAGAGAAAATGTTAATATCGATATGATTGTGCAGAATATCAGCCATAAAAAAATGACCGATATCTCTTTTACGGTGACTAAAGATGATCTTGCGAAGGCGCTGAAAGTTTCAAAGAAAATTTCCGTGAATGTCGATGCCGGCGATATTATTTTTGATGAGAATGTTGCGAAAGTCTCGGTAGTAGGTGTCGGCATGAAATCCCAGACCGGTGTCGCCGCCCGCTGTTTTTCGGCGCTCGCCAAGAACAAAATTAATATCGAAATGATTTCGACATCAGAAATTAGTATTTCTTGTATTGTGCGCAAGGATTTTGGTAAGGAAGCGTTACGAGTGCTCCACCGGGAGTTTGGCTTAGATAAAATGAAAGAATAATGAGCACATTCTTTTTCAATCCGAAGGAGCAGAAAAAAGAATAGTGCGAATGAGTCCCATTTTTGCCTCTATTGATATTTTCTCAATTTCCTGCCTCTAAAAGCGGCAGGAAATTGCGAAAGAAACATATCGGATGCAAAAAGGGGGTCACTTCGCGCAGGTGACGTATGAGCGCTCACGTGTGAACGCTTCATAAGTCACGCGCTCATTGAAGGGGGCAACTATGAATAAAATTTCGATTTATGATACCACCTTACGGGACGGTTCGCAGACCGAGGGTATATCGTATTCTCTGCAGGACAAGATCAACATTGCGCGGCGTCTTGATTCTTTTGGCATTGATTTTATCGAGGGGGGATGGCCGTATTCAAACCCTAAAGACAGGGACTTTTTCGATTATTTTCGGAAGCACCGCTTAAAAAAAACGCAGCTTGTGCCTTTTGGCTCGACTGCGCATCCGTCCGGCCCGGCCCACCATGATAAAAATCTGAAAAGCCTGGTTGCAAGCGGAACTGAGTATGTTACGATCTTCGGTAAAACCTGGGATTTGCAGGTAAAAGAGATTTTAAGAATCAGCCTCGATGATAATTTAAAAATTATTACGGACAGTATTGCTTTCTTACGAAAAAGCGGCAGGAAAGTATTTTATGATGCTGAGCACTTTTTTGACGGTTATAAAGCAAACCCCGAGTACGCCATACAAACAATCGTTGCGGCACGTGACGCCGGAGCGCACCTTGTTATTTTCTGCGATACCACAGGGGGTAGTTTGCCCTGGGATGTAGCGCACGCCGCGCGAGAATTTGTATCCTTGGGAGTATTGAATAGTTTTGGTATACATTGCCATAACGATCTCGGCCTTGCGGTCGCTAATTCGCTTGTCGTGATCAATGAGGGTTGCGTTCATATCCAGGGTACCATGAATGGATATGGCGAACGCTGCGGCAACGCGGATTTAATTTCGCTTCTGGGGGTACTGAAGCTTAAGATGGGGCGTCGATTTTGTTTCGACAAAAATCTCGCTCAATTAACAGAACTTTCGCATTATATTAGTGAAGTCAGCAATATGGTGCATCACGATAGCCACCCTTTTGTCGGCAGGAGCGCGTTTGCTCATAAAGGAGGCATCCATATCGACGCGATGCTTAAAAACCCTCTGGCTTACGAACATTGCGACCCGGCTTTGGTGGGGAATCATCGGCGTTTTGTGGTTTCGGAGTTGGCGGGTAAGTCATCGCTGGTGGTCAAAGCAAGAGAGCTTGAGTTTGAACTGGATAAGAAATCAGCACGAGCTAAAAAAATTCATACTTTAATTCAGGCTCTTGAGCATCAGGGATATCAGTTTGAAGCGGCGGAGGCGTCGTTTAAGCTCCTGCTTGAGCGTGAATTCAGGAAGTACAAAAAGTTTTTTGAGCTCCTCGGGTTTCGGGTTATGGTCGAGAAACGTGACGATAAGAAGCTTGTTTCGGAAGCAACCATTAAAGTTCGGGTTAAGGGGGCATTGCGTCATGCGGCAGCCGAGGGAGACGGCCCGGTGAATGCGCTCGATAACGCCTTGCGGAGCGCTCTGCAATCGTTTTATCCCACACTTTCCAAGATGCATTTAAGTGATTTCAAGGTGCGGGTACTTGATGCGAAAGAGGGCACTGCCGCCAAAGTGCGCGTTCTTATCGAGTCCCAGGATGAGAAAGAAAGCTGGACGACGGTAGGTGTTTCAGAAAATATTATCGAAGCCTCTTACGATGCGCTCGCAGATTCAATTGAATATAAGCTTCTCAAAGATTCCAAGATAACCATGCGATAAATTTCCCGGTAGGGTATCACTATTCTTTGTGACAGGTCCTTTATTTCGAGGAGTTCCTAAAAGATGTCCCTGAAAAAAATATTTCTTATCGTTGTTGGTTTAGGAATCTCATTGAGCGTTCACGCCGAAGTTATCAAATTTAAAAACGGTAAAACGGTCGAGGGGGATATTACCGAGCGCGATGCAACGTCGATTAAGGTTGATACCAGCGGTATCGCGCTTACGTACTATCTTGATGAAATCGACAGTATCGATGGTAAGCGGATTGATGTCTCTTCGGCCCCCGTCACGGAAGGACAAAAAAAGGGTGCTACGGGTAAGAAGATTTTTAAAGATTCTGCCTGGGGGTATTCGCTGGAATATCCTTCTGATTGGGAAATCATACCTGACTCCGAACGCAAAAATCAATTTGCCGTAGGATTTCGTCCCACGGGTGAGCATCAGAAATTCGCTACCTTGATTGTGCATCGAAGATCTCTGCGTTCGGATGAGCTTGATAAAGCGAAAGATATCCGGGCTCTCGCGAAGTTATTTCCCCCGCCTTCGGAATTGCGTCTTATCAAGGAAGAAACGTTCACGGTCAATAGCGAACCGGCATATCATGCGCGCTACGCGCATACCATTCCGTATACGATGGCGAACATTGAAGGGAGTAATGCGAGCCTTTCCGGCGAAACAATAGCCTACTATGATTATTATTATTGTTCACCGGCGTTCTCTTCCGATGGGGCCGACAAACGTCTTTTTGTGTTTTTTTCTCAATATGTCCAATATGCCCCGCTTTCAGAGAGCGCTAATGCTGCGGTCTCTGGGCAGATTTTAGAAAAATATAAAAATTCCTATGAAGCATTTAACCGTATTATCGATGATTTATCGCTCCAGCTTACCGATATTGTTCTCTCGCTTCATTACAGCGCGATCAGTGTTACGCCTGACCTTTCTGATGTTGGCGAGATACCCGTGCCCAATTCGTTGCCCCTGGGAAAGATGAAGGAAGCGCAGGATTTTCTGCGAAAAGCGTACGATTACACGACGCAAGAAAAGTATGAAGATGCCTTGGCGCAGCTTACGAAAGCGATCGAGATAGACTCGCAATTAACTGAAGCGTATCGTCTTTTTGGCGAGATCTATATGTCGGTCGGTCGATATGAAGAATCAGCGGTAGCATATAAGAAGTGTATTTCGATTGCGCCAAACTACGCGAATGCGTATGTTGGCCTGGGGTACTTGTATATAGCGATGGGGCAATATCCTGAGGCATTGGCTATTTTGCAGAAAGCGCTCCAATTAAATCCTGAGCTTACCGAGACCCAATTCTTACTTGCCTCTGTGTATGCCCAACTTGAGCGATACGAAGAAGCTATTATATTGCTTGAGAAGGTGGCTCCAAAGATGCCTTCCGGTTCGGTCGCGTATTCGAGTTTGGGCAGCGCATACCGTAATACCGGGCGTTTGGAGAAAGCGGTGACGGCATTCAAAAAAGCTATTGCTGAGGATGAAGACAACGCCGGCGCGTACTATGGTCTCGGTTTGACATACGCGCAGCTCAATCGTTTCAGTGAAGCCAAGGTTAATTTGCAGCAGGCGCGGACAATTTTAAAAGAGAAAAGCAACAATAAAGATGCGCTTCAAATGATACAGGAAATAGATGATTTTCTGAAAAAAATTCCATAACGAATAGTAATTTTTTCCCACCCGCGGGCGCTATGCGCGTAAATCTTTTTTTACTTGTATGTATCTCGATATGTCTCTCGGTATGGTGTCCTCACGCGGTTTTTTCTCGGGAAGGCAGTGATGGCGCGGGGCAGGCGTTATTGCGCAAGCAGGCGAACGACTACTTTTTGGGAGAACAGTATCGTTTTGCGATTGATACTCTCAAGGAGCTTCATCGTGTGGCGCCGGGAGACTTTGAAAGTCTTTATCTTTTAGGGAGCAGCTATTATCACCTCGGGAGCTACCGCGAGGCGGCAACTTGTTACGAACAGGTTATCGCGCAGAGCCCTTCTTATGTAATCGCATACCTTGGTCTTGGTTCTTCGTATAATAAACTGGGTCAATATCAGAACGCATGTGCGGTCTATGAGAAGGTGATTGCGCTTGATGAGCGTAATGTCTATGCGCACCATGGCTATGCCGCTGCCCTCTTTAACGCGCGCCGCTGGGCGCAAGCACGGTCTGAATACGTCAGGGCGAAAGGATTATATGCTCAAGCCGGGGATGGTGCCGCATCTGGTGAGCTGGAGGGATTTATTCGAGACATTGATGGTCGTGGCGATCCGGCTCAAGGGCCTGGTCGCGCACGCGCTTTTGTGTATCAACGCCAAAAGGAACGGTTTGTGCACCTTTTGCCTTTTCGGGGATATGATTTTTTTGTGTATGGTTTTCTTTCTGCCGCTGCGGCAGTTTTCGTGTGGTTGTATGGTACAAAGAAGCGTATTGCGCTTACAGAAAAAGGCATCGCCGGTATGCTGATTGCAAGCGGTTTATCTTATGCTTTCGCGGGGGTGTTTTTGTTATGTTCCGTCAGACATGTGCTGCCGAGCTTTGTGCGTCTGGGTCTAGCGCTTGGGGGGCTCTTTTTTATATATCTGGGAGTCTCTTTTCTGCAGCAATGTTCCTGGCCACGCACCTTGATTATGTGGAGCCAAGGAATCGTTGTTATTTTTGGCGTTTTCGTGCTCCTGGTGCTCCCGCGTCGCATTCTGGATAACCCTTTTGTTTTTACCTACCTCGTAAGCCACCTTGTGGTTACAGTCATCATGTTTGCTCTCATCTATTTTGGGATCATGCGGCTACGGTTGAAAGAAGAAGGTGATTTCTTGCTGCGTTAACCGGAAAAATGCGATTGGAAAAACAAAATTTTATAATCCAAAACAGTGTTATAGTTATGCTAAAAACGTATTGTACCAAAGGGTACCGCATTTTTCCGGCATACCCTGCCGTTTCCCGAAATTTCCATAGTCCAACAGCCCCGTTACCTAAATAACGATATTAAGGTTCGGGGCGTCCCACACCTTGATGTTTGCTATTTAGGAAATGGGACAGGACACCCTGCTGGGTAGCCTTCGGCTTAGAAATTTCGGCGGCAGCCCGTGCGCG